>PFET01000010.1:33537-34166 GCA_002793855.1 Candidatus Uhrbacteria bacterium CG10_big_fil_rev_8_21_14_0_10_48_11 | reverse complement strand
CCCCAAAAATTCCCTTTGCCGCCTGCGATGATGGCGGCATATGCCTTAATGGTAATTGCAAACCCCAGCGTAGGAGACAGGTTTGTATCAATACCAATATAAATTCCACCGAGTGTCGCGAAAATTCCGCTTACTAAGAAAATACAAAGGTGCAGGAGGGGGGCCTTGATACCCAGGCTCATTGCGGCGTGTTCGTTCTGCACGACCGCACGAATTTTTCTCCCCATTGATGTGGAATGGAGTACGTATGCGAATGCGCAGAGAATTGCTGCGGTAAGCAGCACCATGATGATTTGTTCAATACTGAGATACACATTTGCTATGTGCATTATGTGTTTTGTACCGGGGATAATGCTTTTTGGGCTACTGCCAAAAAGCAGGAGGAGGATACCATCCAGGATCATGCTCAGTGCAATTGTAGTTACGAGCGGTAAGAATCGGTGATTCCTGTAGAACGGTTTTACGAAGAGCTCGAATATCAGGTATGTCACTATCGTTCCCCCGATGATTCCTCCGATGATACTTGCGTACAGCGGCAACCCCAATGATTGGTGCAGCCACCACGTAATGTAACCGCCCACAAGCACCATTTGCCCCAGTGCCAAGTTAAAAATGCCGAGGGTGCCGTA
>PFET01000010.1:0-33445 GCA_002793855.1 Candidatus Uhrbacteria bacterium CG10_big_fil_rev_8_21_14_0_10_48_11 | reverse complement strand
AGCAATGCAAACCGCCCCAGCGCAATGCCGGGGTGGAATTAATCAGCGCATGAAACAACTACTAGTTTACAGGAACGTAGGCTCCGTTCTTCACGGTCAACACGTTGTACCCACCTGAGACATCACCCTGTTCATCAAAGGAGATATGCCCTGAAGCGCCATCAAATGAGGTAGTGCGAAGTGCTTTCTCAATTTCTTCGCCAGTGCGTGCCCCGCCAAGAATAGTCAAATTGATAGCGCGCATTGCATCGTACCCTTGCGCCGCGAATGGACCCGGATCTGCACCATCGTACTCTGCACGATGACGGTCGACAAAACCACTAGACCCAGAACTTACCGAAGTAACCGTTAACCCTTCAGCGGCACTGCCAGCTTTTAGAACATCGGGGCTCTTTAATCCTTCGGAGCCAAACAGAGCCGCATTTAGACCAAGCTCTTTCAATTGTTTTAGTGCAGCAACGGCACTGTCCGGGTTATTCACGATAATATAAATGGCGTCTGGTTTGGTATCCCTAATTTTAGTAATCTGCGTACGCATATCTACGTCGTCTCGCCCAAACGCTTCGTTGGCGACAACCTCGCCACCCAAGTCTTTAAACTTTGCGGTCACGACGTCGTTAAAACCAATGCCATACTCTTCGTTACTATAGAGAACAGCCAATTTACGTAATCCGTGATCGTAGACAATCTGGGCGCCAAACGAACCTTGCAGTGTATCCGACGGTATGGTTCTAAAAATGTATGCGCCGGCGTCGGACAGCTTTGGGCTTGTCGACGAGGGACTAATCATCACCACTTTGTTCTGATTCGCAATTGGTGCGGCTGCAAGCGTAGCACCTGAACAAACTTCGCCAACGATAGCAGACACATGGTCAACAGTGACAAGCTTAGTCATTGCATTAACGGCATCAGCCGCTTCACATTTAGTGTCCTCGTACACGATTTCTACCGTACCCGGATTAACTTCTTTGGCTGCCATCTCTACGCCACGTTTAATGCTCTCACCGTAACTGGCGGCTCCACCAGACAAGGGACCAATCCAACCAATTTTAACCGGACCAGCGGGTACTGTTTGTTTTGGCAACAACTGTTGCTGATAAATGGTGTACCCAGACCAGACAACAACCAAGGCAACCACGACACCAGTAAGATATTTCGATGCGGTATTCATAGAAAAACTTAGTAAATGACCTCTCCATAATAGCAAATAAAGCCAAAAAAACAAGGTGAGGTGCTGCTAAGCGATCGCTCCTTTCTGCTATGCAGTCTTTCTATGTACTAGTACAAATTTGTTGAACGTGTACGCTGCGCAACGAAACCTTTTACTACTGCCCGGATAACAATGTTACGAGATGAGTGTTGCCAGGCCATCCGCGATAATTGCCCGAATGGTATGTTCTGCTTCCGGTGCACTGCGCTTGCAACCAAGATTGATACGCATGTAATAACCATTCGGTGTACGGAAGGTATGCAGTGAAGTCAGATTGATACCTTCGTCCCTAAAGTACCGTGATAGCTGATGAAGCAAACCCGGCTTATCTTCAATGGCCAAGAGAATCTGATTTTCGCTAGCGCGATCGGTTAACATTTGGCTCATCTCGTCATATAGGTAGTATGAAGAGAAAAGGTTTTTATTGCGTAATGTTCTGCCGACAACCGAAACGAATCAGCAAACGCTTCGACGTCGCGTTTTTCAACCACCTGACGAAAAACATTTACTTCTTCACTAAGACCGTCAAGAACCTCTTTCGTCTCAGGGTTCATCATTTGGATGTCAGCGTAGAGATGGGGATCTTAACGAAGAATACGGCCAAGAAAACTGAAAGATAGTTTATAGATAGGACTCATATGTTCCATGACATCCGTCACGTTCACCTTCAAGCGCCGCAGGAGTCCCGCCATGATAAGTACATTGGCATGAATTAACCCTTCGATGATCACCATATTTTTATCCTGCTCTTCTGGCGTACTTACTTTACTGTGAGCGCCAGTCTTTTTCATAAAGTCCTCGAACCATGTCCGCCACTGCCGTAAACGTGCCTGACAAACAATTACGGTTTGTCCTTCCCAAAGTCTTTTTGTTGGTGCGCACATGGGGTGCAACCCAACAACCTCGGCTCGCGATTCAAGCACGGCTCGAACCGGTTCACTCTGGAGACAGCTGCAATCTATCCAAAGTTGGTCCGCGCGAGATACCTCAACGACGCTCCGTACAATGTCCGGTAAAAGATGTGGGGGTACAGCAAAAATAACGACGTCAGCATTTTCTACCACCTCGCGGTTTCGCTGAGTGATGCTGCTGTCAAATTGTGGGTCAGACCCGTCGACGATACAGCCAAATTCGTAAAATACCCGCTCAAACCAACGGCCACACAATCCAGCAATCCCAATAATTCCTACCCATACAGAGTTCATGAAACAATAATAATATAATATTTACGCGGTTAACCTACGCCCTAAGGTGTCAATAATCAAGAAAAACCGACGGTAAAATCACCCCGCTGTAAGTATGGGGTTAAACTAACTGCGTCTTGAAAAAATTTTGAGTGTTTCCTATATATGTGCAACTAATTGACACCACTGGATACTTATTTGATGAATAACTCAGGAAAGTCAGTACCAATTTCGTCAACGCCAAGAGCCAGTAGCCGCTCACCGGTTTTTTTGTCGTTAACATGGTAAGCATAGACGAGCTGACTATTGGTGTGAGCACGCTCTACGAGCGCTGGGGTCACGGCACTATATTTTGGGCCAAGGTAATCGAGAGGCATACTCTCGATGAGTCGCTCTATTTTTTTAGAGTAACGCCCAAAGAGAAGTCCTCTTTTTATTTTCGGATTTAACGCTTCCATTTCCTTTAATAGCGTGTCGTCAAATGAGATAACAATGACGTCGTCAGTAATATCATTTTCTTTTACGAGTGCAGTAACGGCTGCGGGTGTCCCGGCGGCTTTTAGCTCTATGAGAAGGCTGACTTTATTTTTGCAAAAAGTGACAACCTCTTGCAGGGTCGGCAACTGCTCACCATTTACACAATGCAACTGTTTGAGTTCTGCAAGTGTTTTATTCTTCACTCGTTCCCGACTTGTTGTCGTCCGAGAAAGCGTGGCGTCGTGAATAACGATGAGCTCGTTATCTTTAGAGAGATGAACATCAAGTTCTGTCCGGTCACAACCAAGATCAATGGCTTTCTGAAAAGAGGAAAGGGTGTTTTCTGCCTCACATCCTGCAGCGCCGCGATGACCGACAATTTTGAACATATTAAAAAGCTAACGCTTTATATGACTCGTACATAGTCGACTTTCTGTTGAAAAATAAAACCCTTTTGTTGCTGACGTAGAATGTACGCCTGAGATTTTTTACGAGTAAAAGTACGAACTTAAAGTAGTTGGAAGTGATCATAACTCTTAAACTTTACCATAAAAAAATTCCTGCCACATGGGCAGAAACTTTTTTCTTCTAAGAAGGAGGGATTGGTTCATAGGACTTGCCACAAGTCTACACCCTTGGATTCTCACCGGTCTACCGTTTTTTCATGATCCAGCACGTTTTCTCCTGAGCTCACGGAAGGGGAGGGATTCGAACCCTCGAGACCCTTGCGGATCTACCGCTTTTCGAGAGCGGCGCCTTCGACCACTCAGCCACCCTTCCCCTACCGTGAACCCAGAAAAATTAACAAACCCTCTATAAACGTGCGGGGCGAGAGCGGCCCATTTGACCGCTAAGCGTCTCCCCATAGAGTGAATAGTCGCACGCTAGCACGCCAACGCCGGCTAGACAAGCCCGAATCTAGCGAACGACGCGCAAACGAATACCCACAACGCCCAAATACTGCTCGTCTTCTTCGCTATAGCGCTGACGCAACGTTGCCAGACCGTGTGCTTCTGTTTCAAACCCTAGTTCAGCCGGATGATAGGTTGCCAAGAGCTCTGAAAATGTTTCTTTTGGGGTGAGCTCTACCACTTCGGCGCGTACGCACTCGTACGAATTTTCGTGTGGGTAGCAAAGCAATATATCGCCAACATTAATTGCGCGATGACGTCGGTCGAGGAGTCGCGCTTCAACCTGCCGAGCGCCACGTGAAATTGCCGAAAAAGAATCTTCACCAACATGGAGAACATGGACACGAAGACTCTCTAAAAGCGAAATTGCCATGAGTATCCAAAACAGAAACGCAAGATCGTTTTTGAAGTACGGCACGTCAACCAACCCATGAACGAGCAGTGCCACCATTGCTGCCATTGCCGCGACACTTAACGCTTGCCCGCGCCTATCCCACGCTAGACGAAAGAACGCAAAGAGTAACCAGAAAAAAACAAGCAGCCCGGCAATGCCGAGTTCTGCCCAGACATTTAAAAAGGCATTGTGCGGGTAGAGAAAAATTTCTATTTTGTAGGGGGTAACTTCCGGCCGCCAGTCTTGATGGTATGGCGCAACGGCTATTTGATATCCTGCTAGACCAGCCCCCACAACAGGGTGAGCGGTGAGCATCGCCATCGTTTCTTGCCAAACCGCCACACGCATTTTGCCTGATGGAGAGTGAAGGGTTGCCTGTTCGATAATTGTCTGACGAGTAACCGGAAGCACTAACACCGCGAGTAACGCGATAACGCCAACAGCAAAGAGAGCGATGCGATGACGACCGCGTAGTGCAAAAAAGGCACCAAACAAAATACCAGTAACAACACCAATCCACGCGCCTTTGGTCATAGAAAATACAATGGCACCAATGCCAAAAATGACAACAATCGCTTGCCAGAGAAGTCGCAAACTATTACGCGCGTTGTAGAACGCCCATGTCGCGTACAGAGCGATAACCGGCGCCAAGAAAAGACCAACGGCGTTTGGGTAGGCAAAGAAGCTTGTTACTTTTAAAGGAAGCGCGCTTGCATACGGCTCCGGGATGAAAAGTCCGGTAATTTTTTGAAACCACGCGCCAAGCGCAATTGCTAACGCAGCCACGCCAAGCCCATAGACGAGCCAACGTCGTTCTTTTGCCTCCACAAACTCAACTATCGCGATTGAAAAAATAAGTAGTGGCTCTACAAAGTACGCCTTCCATACCCCAAGTGCCGCTACTGGGTTTGGTGAAACGACTGCCGCCACCGTTGCAACCGTCAGCCAGAGGAGGATTGGAAAAAAATAAGGATGAAACGGATTGTTTTTTGAAACTGCTTGTGCAGGTTTTAGCAGACGAAATCCACCTCGCTGACGGTACGCCGTCAAAAACCATATAAACGCAAAAGTCCAAATGGTTACCTCGAGTAATGTTGCTGGCACTCCAAAAACAGTAAAACGAATTAGATACGACGGCAGTACTGCTACCAAAGTAGCGAGGGCCAACCGTGGCGAACGGTAGGTAAGGTAAGCGAAGAGAACAAGATAGCTACTTATGAGGGCTGACAGCATATAAATAGTATAGCGCTGAAAAGCCCTGATTGCCTACTCGACACGGTTGTTGTCACCTCGGCGAGAAAAAGAAAAAATCTCTTCAACAAGGGCACGAGGGAAACCGCCAAAAAGGTAAAGCAGCGCACCATAGATAAGCATCGCTGAGAGGATAAAAAATAGAGTAGGTAAAAAACTGGCAACCAGTAACCACGTTGCCATCCCACAACTGGCAGCAAATGCAGGAACAAGGGAACGGAAAAGAAGTGATACCAAACTGTAGCGACGAACATAGTAATAAAGCAGCAGCGCAATAAATAATTCGACCGCCACCGTAACTGCAGCCGCACCGACGGCGCCGGCAACTGGAATGACAACGAGGTACCCAACAAGACTAAGGAGGGCGGTAAGGGCATATGCCCACAATATCGAGCGCTGTCTGTTCATCGCCACAATGACGTGACCAAAAAACGTACCAACAAAAATAATGGCGGTTGCAACCCCAAGTAGGCGCAACACGTCAGTACCAAGCCGAACAAAATCTTCTCCCAAAAAACCGACGATGCGCGGGGCGGTCATTGCGATGCCGACTGCCAGCGGTAAAGCAACCGACACAATTGCAGTAAACGATTCGCTAACGGTATGGCGGAACTCTTCGTACCGCTCAGCCGCCCAAGCACCAGCAAGAACCGGCAGCAAGATACCGGCAAACATAGTAGGGAAGGCAATAAGCACCTCAAGTACCCGATACATCGCCCCATACACACCTACTTCGGCTTCCGGTCGCACAAACGACAGAATAATAGTGTCCGCTTTAAGGTAGACAAGATTGAATACGACACCTAGAGCAATCGGCCACGACCGCTGCCAAATTAACTGCCAGTACTCTTTCTCAAACGCCACTCGCAAACGTACCAGACCACGACTCAACAGCGCCGCGAGACCAAGATTGAGAAAACTGCCGACAGTAACGCCGATAACGACGAACAAAATACCTCGCTGTTCAAAAATCGCAGCTAGAACAAATGCCAGCAGTGCCGCTCGACCAAGTAGCTCTCCGGCAACCGAACGCCACATCGTAAGTGCCTGCTGAAACAAGCCGGTGAACACTTGCAGCAACGCGACGAACAGAAACGATAGCGTCAAAATAACGACGCCGGTTTTTATAACGGCAGAATAGGGAAAGAGCCAAATGAAGAAAGGAGCAAAAACGAGAATGATTGCACTTGTTGTAAGTCGAAAACCCAAGAGGTTGGCAAAGATACGTTCTCGGTCGTTAGCACGTTCGGCAAAAAGTTGGGAACTTACCAATACTAAACCGAGATCTGCCGCTACGCCAAAAAACTGTAGGTACGCGGTCATGATGGTGTACGAACCAAACCCTGCCGCGCCAAGATAGTTTGTCATAGCGAGCACTGTCGCCCAGCCAATGATAACGCTCAGGATTTTTCCTAGCGTTTGGACGACGGTGTTGTGGGTGAGTGCCCGGTGCTGGAGCATACGGTGTGCTTGACAGGAATGGCTACCTGTGATAGGGTAATCTGTTTTGCGAAAGAGGAAGTGCATCCACGACAAGCGTGGTGTCCTGGCGCGAAGGAGTCCTCGGTTTTTTACTCGGGACTTCCCCATGCAGGATTCCTTGGATGCACTTCCCCTTCTTCAAAACAATACACACCGACGCTATGTCGGGGTTGTGTTATTCACTCTGTAAAATTTCATTCAACAGCCGGCGGGCTTCTGCCTGTTCATCATCCGCTGCCTTAGCTTCTGATCGCAAGCTCACAAAAACGGTATCACCAACCTTAACCTCGGAGGGTAATTCTTTAATCGGCCACGGCAGCGTTGCACCGCTCGTTAGTTTTAACACCGCCGCCTCGGTAGTTATTTGTGCTATGGTTGCTTTCTGTGTGTGCTGCATAATTAGTCTTCGATTTCACGGATGGAAACAGAGGTTGGTTCGCCGCGCGCTAAGGTAACAGTTAGAACACCATTTTTCATAACGGCTTCTGCGCTATCCGCCTGCACCGATACCGGTAACACAACGGACCGAGAAAACGCTCCCCAATGACATTCTTGCAAAACGTAGTGACGATTTTCTTCAGTGCGTTCTTCTTCACGTCGCCCGCGAATAGTTAGGAGATCATTGTGAAACGCCACGCTTACTACCTCTGGTTTAACACCAGCCACTACGGTTCGAACGACCACCGTAGCATCTGTAACGTAAACGTCAAGAGAAAGCTCCCCCTCTTGCTCAACCCAGTTGCCAGCAGGCGACACCGCCACCACGTCGCTGCCCTGCCACGCAGCTTCGGCTTCATCTGCTATTGGCACAGAAAGGTTTTGCTTTTCATTTTGTTTTTTGAATAAAGACATAAATTGCTACGTATACGACTAGTATAGAAGAGGTAACAGGGCGGGGCAAGGTTTACTCTGCGCTAAAAGAAACCACATTCTTCCGCGAAGCCGATGCAACCTCAACCCAAACCGAACCGCGAGCAAACGTAAACGGCTGACCATTGGCATCAAGAAATGCAGTAGCAGAACTTGCTGACTTTTTCTGCCAGCGACCAGTAAACGCCTTGCCATTTCTAAAAAACCACGCATCCCCTTCGCCAACAGTGCTTACACTAACTGCGGCAGGAACGTTTACCCGTGGGGCAGGAGCAACCTTAGTCAGCTCTACCACCACCGTTGCCGCGCCAACCTTGTTTGCATTTTCACGATCGGTTGCCTCCACGCCGCCTACAAAACGAAGGTAGCGACCATGTACATCGTCCCAACGCCAAGTAACCCGATAACTCGGCAGAGAAAAATCTATGGTCGCTGTTTTGGCCGCTTCGCCACCCGCTGGTACGTCATCAGAAAATTGCCGCGCGCTAACTTCGGCTGGAGTGTTCCATTTTTTCGCCAGACTAAGTGTTGTCAACTTTTCTATCGAGGTAAAAAGGTTATGAGGCGCAACCAAATTTGCTCGACGATAAAACGCTGAACCATTGGCAAACTCATCGGCGTTGGTGAGCATTTTTGTGGTAGCTAGTTGTTGTAACGCTGCCGGGCTACCGCCAGAATGAACGTAAATGGCATTTAGCTCACTTGCTAGCGGCAAAAAATACTCCCTAGCAGAACGGACCGGGCCAATAGTTGCACTGTCGGCTGATTGAAACACCGCCATCACTCTGGTAACCCCGCCCTCGACCAGTGTCTCCCAGACCCAGTCGGCATTGCTCACGCCAGACTCTGGACGAGCGCTTGGGAAATCATCAAGCATTACGGCAAAGGGTCGCCTCGCTGCCGACATTTCGGCTATGTACTCGCCGATTAGCGAAGAGCGAACCATACCCTCGGGCGCCTGTTCGACAACAACTGGTTCGGGCACTGCTGGAACAACAGGGGGAGGCGAAGACGGCGCCAAAAAATTTACGTACACTAAAATAATATTAAGCGTAAGGACAACGAGTGCGAGGATGATCCAAATATTCTGTCTGCAAAAAGCTTTTACTATTTCAATCGTTTTATTTTCAACCATGCTTAAACAATTAGCGGTACTTTACGAAGGGGGAACTGCTCGTCGGTAATAACGCTTTGAATACGGTAGGCTCCGTGTGTTGGCGCTTCGGCGTAGCCACTCCATGCCATGCGGGCAAGCCCGCCACTCTCCACCCAATCAAACAACCATTCGTTAGTGTAGCGGGGATCATTCTGCGGTACGCCTCCACCAACCGTCTGCAACCAGCGAGCATTAAAATCTTCTTGTGACCCAACTGGCGGTGCGATGATAATAGGAATACCGGCGCCCGTGTAGAATGACTGCTCCGAGGGCTTCGTCCAGAGAATATCGGTTTTTTTGAGCAGGCGAGTGTAAGACCGAAAATATTCGGCACGTGTTTTACTGTGACGAACGTGGACGAAGGTGCCGAGGTAGCGCTGTAGGCGATTTTCTCTGACCCCTTGCAAGAATGCTTTTTTTACAGCTGTGTGCGTACCGGCTTCCATATTAAATACAATCTCGCCACGGGCAATACGAACGCGAAGTGATTTTAATATCTGTAGGGCTAGTTTCCACTGAGCGCCGGCGCCACCGATCGAAAAGGTAAGCGTGAGAGTTCGTTTCTTTGGCGGACGAGTGTGCCAGTGCTTTCCCAAATTTTGATGTAGCGTCCGGTCGTATTCACGGCGGAAGATACCGTTTGGATCCAAATTATTGAGTCGTCGGGCAATGTCCTGTTTTAACTCGATAGCGCCTGGACCATCTACGAGTTCTTTGGGTAACGGAAAACCGGTCAAGAAAATATTTTCAGGGCGAACGCCGTACAGTTTGAGCCGCTCAACAACGCGCCCATTTGGAGCAAAGTATTTGATGCGACTCTTTTTGGGATCGAGTGGTGCCCAAGCACGACTAATGTCAGCATCAGTAGCCACACAGTAGATTTCGCCCGGAAAACCAAATACCTCGGCCGCGAAAGCGGGCATAAAGAACGTCGTGACCATTGGCAGGTTGCGTCGACGTAAACGGTCGATGAGGTCTCTGCCAAACCCATGATGTTCTATAAGATAATACAGTTGTCGCACTTGCAAGGACGGGGCTGAAAGGTCCCGACGTGGGTAGAAAGGTTTAATCTCTTGCAGTTTGTCGTACGTTTCAAAAATGTAGTTACCGACAACCGGAACCGACTTGAGTCGCGAGATTGTTTCGTAAAACGTACGACTCTTCTCCCACAACTCTCTGTCTTTTTTTGAAATGCCCGGATAGTTGTTGGCAATGACAATGCGACCAAAAGCAAGATCTTTAAGGGCGTAGGCAGCGCGCTCATGGCCGTATCCCATATCGACCGAAGCGACCCACGCTTTTTGTTCTATTTGTTTTTTGCTTGGCATATATCATTAGTATACACCAAACCGACAACTTAGGTGGTAGCTGGTTGTGTGGTTTCGCTATGCTCCCGAAAAAAAGCAAGATTCTCGCGCATCGTCCGTTCTACTTCGGCAAGTGACATAAAGAGGTGATGATTCAAAGGGAAAACCTCTAACGTGATTAGCCCTTGGTAATTACTCTCTACAAGATGGCGGAGAAATTTCGCAATCGGAAGGGTGCCCTTACCAAGTGACAGGTGATCAAAGCCGGCACGATAATCTTGAATGTGAATGTTGACGAGTCGCTCTTTGATGGTATCGAAGTAGGTTGCCGGATCTTTAACCAAAGATGCCATATGACCAATGTCGTAGGTGGCGTGAAGGTTATGCCGTTTAATTGTTTCACGAAACCGAACCGGATCGTGTGTATACCCAAGGGCGTTCAATTTAAAAAAAGCGAACTGCGCCATTGCATTTTCAAGACCAATCGATAGCTGATAGCGTTCTTCGAGGGCACGAATTTTTCCAAAGAAACGGTTGTTGGTTGCCCGACGATGCACCGAAGCAAAATGTATGGTTGCAGCTTGCGCCCCCATTCGACTCGCCCGACCGGCGACGTGCTCAATAGAACCAAGCGAGCTCCACAACATTCGCAAGGGTGACTGATGAACGCTAGTTACTGGTAGCGCAAAATGGTCAGCAATAGCTTTGATGCGCTTTGGTTGAAGCAGACGCGTGGTAATGGTTTCTGAAAGCTCGATGCCGTCAAACCCTGCCTCTTTAGCAAATTTAAAAACACGGTCAAGCGAATGACCGATGACGCCAAAGCGATGAAACGTTTGGTCGGAAAGTGAAAGTTTTAATCTTGGCATTGCTGTCTAATCAAATTATATCGCCAACCAGGCTTTAGCTTCGGTAACCGTTTCAAAAAAAGTTACGCTATCTTTCTGCGCAAACTTGATGGCGAAGTCCACAAAAATTTTCTGCGTCTCATCAATAGCACCGACAAAAGCAATTTTACGAATGCGTGGGTGCTCAATGGCTGGCTTGTAGGCCTTAAGGGTCGCCGGCTCGGCAGAGTGACTAGCTGCTGATAGGTTTACCACAACGCCAAAGGTCTGGTTGGCGTGTTCTTCTACAAGACTAAGCAACTGTGCCACCAAACGAGCCGCCTTTTCGGGGCTGTCCTCGGCATAGAGTGTAATTTCTATAGTATTGTCGCCGCTCAGCACAACTTGATGTTCTTGCATGGGCATAAGTGTAGCTTTGCTGGTTTATGCAGGCAAGCCCCACCATGGACTGGTTGTGGTATTGTAGCTATAGTGCAATGTCCACGTAACAGCGCGGACAAATACAAGCAAGGGGAAACAAGAGGATGAAGGTTTTTATTTACGACCCGGACCAGAGGGTCGTTGATGCGGTTCGAGAAGTCTGCGCCGAACTCGGCATTAGGGTTGCGGGGGTAGCAATCTCGTACGAGGAAGCGCACAAGGTCCTCGAGCGTCTAAACGGCGTCGACGTCGCCGTCATTGGTGAACAGGCTGAATGCAACCGGCCCATCGACACCGACGGCCAAACGCTCGCCGAGCTAGCTCGTGCGAATAACCAGAAGATCTGCGTGATCTACTGGTATCATCACGACTGGAATCCGCAGAAATGGGCGGACCGGTCGGTGCAGCAACCAGTTTACATGGGTCAAGTAGAAGCATCCATCAGGATGATTCTACAAAAACAGAAGGAGGTAGAGGTGGTTAAAAAAACGGCGTGGTGCGAGACGCTGCGGTCTGCCATAGGGCTGACGCTGGTATTGGTGATGGGGGTACCCCTTACCACCGCCCTTCTCTATTACCTTTTTTTCTGCGCGCCGTCGTTTTGAACGACGACGCCGCGCAGAGGACAACAGAGAGCCGTCGAGGAACATTAACCTCGACGGCTCAACAATTTTGATCACGTATTTTTACTCCTTTGCTTTTTTAAAAAACAACTGTTCAAACTTTAAACCAAAGTACATCTTCCACTTCTTGGGAAAAACAAGACCAAAAGAATTACATAATTAATTACTTATTTAAGTATATAATTTCCCTAAGGTTCTTTCCACTTCACTATTAGCTATTTGCTCCGACGAGTAATCGGAGCCCCGATTCATTAGCTTGCTAATATAGCGTCGTGGCCATTTGCTACCTCCCTACCCCTTCGCCGCCCTAGGAGAGTGTGCGGACGACTGACGAGCCGAGTAGCGACGGTACTGTTTGATCCAGCCCTTTCTTGAGACGCGACGGCACAGAAAGGGCTGGGGAGTTCACCGTCACCGGTGAGTCTTAGGATCGCCCACTGACTTCTAGTGTCTGCGTGGGGCTGGTTTTTCCGCCAGAGACGGATCGGCCTTCGACGGACTTTCCACCACCATTTCTTTGCCCGCACAAAGAAATGACAAACCTCAGCCCCGATGCTTAGTCGGTACAATATTAAGTCAGTATAGAAAATTTAAATTAAAACATTTATTAAAAACCAAAATAAAAACCCCTGATAGCCTACCAAGAGTTTTTGCATCTATCTGTTTATTAAAAGGCGCCGGACGGGTGGCAGGGGGGGTACCACCTGTCCGGCTGATGGAGCACTCCATTAGAGAAGCGCCGGGTCCATTCGACGCTAAACATGGAGTGTCCCTCTTGCTTTGCCTCCATACAAGAAGCCTAATCCTCGCCACACAGCTGGTCAACCCTATAAAAACTTTAACCCGTTAGTTTAGCTATGGCATCTTCAACTCGCTTCTCCCATCCTTCTGTTTCGACATCAACATCTATGCCATTCTTTTTAGCAAAATCTAGTAATGCCGTCCTGTGCTGCTCTCTCCCTCCCGCATCCCATGTATAGACTCGCTCAGGTTTCCCTTCGTTAGCTTCTGGAGAAATAGGCGGAAGCTTTTCTTTTAAAGGCCCCCTTTTTTCTCTTGCAACTCGTGCGGCAGCGGTTTCTGGTGCTTCCTCTTCCATTAACCGCATTGCTTCGTCATAGAGTTTTTTGCCTCCTGGGGTACTAAGATCGAGCCCGAGTGCATCCGCAAAATTCATCTCTCGCGTTTTTTGACTATTTTTTTCTCCTTGTTCTCCAACTTCTTTTTCCATAGCTATACCATAACATAAAAATACTAAGCGGTGCTCAACTCACACCTCCATTTTACAACAAAACCCACGTATAGTGAATGGTATATTTTAGATACAAGTTGTCCTAACGCAAACCCTTTGATTGATTGTTTGGAGGGCTTTTTTTAAAAAATTATCTTTAAATTAGTGCTCTCTCCCTTTACGGTGCCAAAAAGCAGCTTTTGAGGGCCCAGGTCTCGTGTGCGGCTTATCGTCATCCGGTTCATCTTCAGATACTAACGTCTTCTTGTCCTCAAGATAAGCCTCAAGAGACGCGACGACCTCTTCTCGACTTGCAAAATCGTTCATTACTCTACGTTCTATCTTGGTAGGGTTTCTCTTTTGAATAGCTACACGTCCAATGATCTCCATAATCGCGTTATGCAGCGCTGCCCGCTGAGGAGGAGAGTACCTAATCTGCCGAAAAAAGTTTTCGCTATCTGTGTTCGCTGTTGTTCTCCTGCGCTCACGTAGATACTGGCGACCAAGTTCAAGGAAGTGCTCTCGGGCTTCATCGCTTCCCATGATGCCTAAAAAAATCTCCATCCGTTGTTGGGGACGTAAAGATTCGGCGGTCTCTTCTTGATTAACTCTTTCCCTGCTTTTCATGGTTTTACCCATCTTACACTTTAAAAGGATAAAACTCAAACCCTTTGATTGATTGCTTACGCGAGTTTTTTAATGTTGAAAGAAAGGTACTCCTAGCAAGGAGGGCATCGCTTCAGAATAAAATAGGGTTAACTTTTGCAATAAAAGTAGTAACTTATTTGGTCGCCTACAACCGTAGGGGATCTATGTAATCGCCATGAGCAACCGCGATAAATAGTAAGGAATGCTCGCCGACAATAGAAGATTACAAGAGGAACCATGAATAGCGTATGTGTAATGACGCAGTTCCTCCGAGATAATCCGGAGGTGCTGGACCCCCATCAAAAAATCGACGAAGAGGAACACTTCCGTAGATGGATCGCGAACCGAGAAACGCTTCTTTGGCTGGCATATGCAGCCCGAACAAGGCGATCTCGTATCGTAGCTTCAAGGTCGGTTGCGCCGTCTACGCATGGCGACCATACTGAGAAGCGAAGGAACCTTGGCGGGTCGACGAAGATGTTGCTGATTACATGGGTGTCCGGTGGACTACGTTCGTCGGAGCAAACCTGAAAACAGCTGAGAACATTCGTCCGGTCTGTGCGGAGCAGGGTGCAGTGTCGGCAGCTCGTATGGCTGGCTACACGCGCATCCTTGGGCTTGCGGTGGTCGGCATACCGCAAGCCGATCACGACAGCGGTCTGACTCATCGGACGTTACCTCCCTGTGGCGTCTGCAGACGAACACTCTCCGCGTTTCCTGAGATGCGTAGCGACACTCGAATCCTAACGGCAGGGATTGATGGCGACATCATCCACACCGAAGAATGCAATTTCAACGAGCTCGTGCAACTGCATGCGGAACGCGAGGAGTAAAGCAGTGAGCTGGAAACTGACGAGCAATGAAGAAGTGCGGAAAGCCATTCGAGACATCTGCGCCCGGTGTCACGACGACGAACAAGGCAGAACCCGCATCAAGGGCGAGCTCGGGTATGACGGTTGTCCCGCGATATCGAGCATGAGCACTACATGCGGTCCCATGAAGATGACGATGTTCAGTGTTATGGTCTTCGGACCGAGCGGCAACATCATCATCGTGTAACCGTTACCAACTGAGGCACCTTCAAGTAACAACGAGGAGGTATGGAAAAAGATGAGGGACAAGTTTTCTCACCAACAGCATATTGGTGATAACCCGCAGCTGGTCAGCTCCACGGTCGCCGAGACGATCAAGGCGGGATTGACACAGGTCAAGACGACCGACGCGACGGATAGGGTCGCGTATCTTGCGCGTGTATACGCCGTGGCCGATGCTTGTTGGCTACCGCGAGATGCACGCGACAGCGCCAATCAGATACTGGCGATCGCCGAGGCGATGATCCGCTACCTCGAGCCTCGTGCCGCGCTGAAGGAGCTCGATGTCAAGATCGGCGACACAGTTCTTCACCGACAACTCGGGAGACGAGAAGTCGTTGGCATCACCGCGAACTTCCGGCTCAAGTTGAAGGACCACCGACACACGGTCAGTCCGACGTCTGTGGCCAAAATATGATCAACGCCCGAGGCAAATTCGGGCACAACAAAGGAGGGCGAGAGGGAAATTTGTCTTTAATTGTTTCATGCTTGATATCCATTCTCCAACTTAAGCAATACCCAAAATCGTTTGCTCTACTTGGTTTGTTAACGCTTGTCTTTACTTCTAAACGATACATATCCCCGCGTGGAATCGAAACTAAAATGTTCATATTTTTAGTATCCCTTAATGTGAGGTTCGCATCGTACTCATTCAGCGCCAATTGAGATAGCACCGCAAATTCTCCTGCTGGCGCAGTCGATGTGGTACACGTTTTGCGTGTTTTGATTTGGTTATGAAAAAGTAGTTTGAGTCATTTATTATACCGCGAACGATTTGATTACCCAAAGGGAATCCGCTTCGCTAGAACCCTCGTCGCTAAAGTTCCATCAAACCCCTAGGTTTGAATAATTCCGCCACGAGAAAACTAGAGTTTTCCCAACGCCCTTTCCTGGGTTCAACCCCATCACAGTAAAAGAAAAAACCCGACAAGAAGTCGGGTTTTTTCTTTTAGCCCCAAGGGGAATCGAACCCCTATTTCCAGGATGAAAACCTGACGTCCTAACCATTAGACGATGGGGCCTCATTAAGGCCAAGCGAGGCAAAAAGATCTCTGCATTTCTTGCTGTTCTTTTTCAATTCAACTTCTCGATTTCTCGTTTCTGTTTTCGTATCATACTTTTCTCTATATGCCAACATCCATGGGCGATACCCTTTTGTCAATCTCGTTGCCGTAAACAAAGAAGATTGTTTGAAGATAGTAGCGTTGTTTTGCGTTTGAATCAAGGTAGAAGGGGATCGGGGGGGGCGGTTGCTGTTGGCAACCGCCCCGCACTACTAGAGCCCCTCTGCGGCGCCAGGGTACGTTCGTCGTACCCCTGCGGTGCAAATCTCTGTGCCGCTTCGTCGGGATCGTCTCCCACGAGATAAGTGCACAGATACTCGGTGAGCCTATTGGTCGCACTGATAGCGACGCCGGCGCAGTGCTCCCATGCTTGACCGAAGCCCTCCACCGCCAAAAGCTCCGAGGTTATGGCTTCGTGTTTCGGATAGAGGGAAGAGAGACCCTCCTCCATCCGATGCAGAAAGTAGCAACAAGGATTCGGAACGCTATCTTTCCCGTTCACCTGCTCGCACTCCGCGGCGTTGGCGGCAAAAATGCTTCCCGCCGCGTACTGCTCTGCTCCGAGAACGGGGCGCGTCATAAGCACTCCCACAACCACCACTACTGCTAGCAACATTCCATACTTCTTCATAATGCGCTCCCTCCATAAAAACTTATGGTTTTTACCTTCTTTTGACTGGTAAGTCAACCAAATAGAATTGCAGAAAAGACAGCCAAACCGTATACTCTCGAGTACTATGGGTAAATCCGCAACAGTACTTGCCATTGAAACATCCTGCGATGAAACCGGCGTTGCTGTCGTCACGGGCAAAAAATCCGGCAACCGCTATGAGCTGACGGTTCGTGAACACCTGCTACATTCACAGATTGCCACGCACAAAAAAACAGGTGGTGTTGTACCTGAAGTCGCCGCGCGCGAACACGCTGTTCAGCTCCCGCGGCTCCTAGTGGCATTGAGTAAAAAAATACCGCTTGCCGCACTCATGCAAGAGGTTGATGCGATTGCGGTTACTGCGGGTCCGGGTCTCGTCACCTCCCTTCTGGTTGGGGTTGAGGTAACAAAAACAATTGCGCTTGCTTGGGAAAAACCGCTTGTACCAGTCAACCATTTGGAGGGACACGTTTATGCGAGCCTACTAAAACCAAACAAAGGGGAAAGGCACAAACAGAGGGATTTTGTGTTCCCGCTTTTGGTGCTTATTGTATCCGGTGGACATACTGAACTTGTACTAATGAAGCAGCACCTCAATTACCGCATACTCGGCACAACGAGAGATGACGCGGCAGGGGAAGCGTTTGATAAAACGGCAAAACTTTTGGGTCTTCCTTATCCAGGAGGGCCGGCGCTCTCAACACTTGCGCGCACGGGCGACCCAACGGCAATCACTTTCCCGCGGCCGATGCTCAAGAGCGATAACTTAGAGTTTAGTTTTTCTGGACTTAAAACTGCGGTCGCGACTTACCTTAAAAAGCAAAAGCGTATCAATAGACGAGACGTCGCAGCAAGTATTGAGCTCGCTATTGTTGACGCGTTGGTTGGTAAAACGATACGCGCAGTAGAACGCTACCGCCCAGCAGGTGTTGTCATTGCCGGTGGGGTAGCCGCAAACCGATTACTACGAAGTGAGCTCGAAAAAGCACTTAAACAAACGGCACCGAAGACCAAATTTTTTACGCCACTCCTTGCCTACACAACAGACAACGGCGCGATGATTGGTGCGGCCGGTGTTATTCGCTACCTTAATGGCACAAAGAGTCAACCAGCCACGCTGCGGGTAAACCCTCACCTTCCACTCAAATGAAAAAGCATTTAGGAAAAACTAACGCCAAAAAATACTCTCTGCGCACCCTTGACGACACTACCGCGCTCGCCAAAGAACTTGCGGCGACCCTTCGTGGTGGCGACGTCGTTGGCCTTGTCGGCGAACTCGGCACCGGCAAAACAAACTTTGTGCAAGCGCTCGCTAAAACGCTCGGTGTTAAGCAAGCCGTTAAGAGCCCGACCTTTACCATTTTGCAGCTCTACCAAACCGCGAAGCCCTATGATTTTTCACTCTGTCATGTTGATGCCTACCGCCTGCGAGGTGCCGAAGATCTTTCAGCTGTCGGTCTTGCTGATTATATTGGCGACCCCAACACGGTAGTTATCATTGAGTGGGCCGACACGATAAAAAAAGCGTTGCCAAAAACAACGCGCTGGCTGACCTTCTCTTTTACTGCGACCAAACGAACGGTAACCCTAAGTCTGTAGACTTACTCCTCTTTCGTTACTCGGAACACTTCTTCGATGCTGGTGATACCAGAAATAGCCTTAAGCACCCCATCTTCAATCATGGTAAGCATCCCATTTTTTCTGGCAAGCGCCGAAATGTTAGATTCGGATACCTCGTCTGGGCCTAGTATCGAGTCTGCGATAGCGTGATTCATAACAAGAATTTCGAAAATACCAATCTGTCCTTTGTAGCCAAGTCCTTGGCATTTGTCACAACCGCTACCGGTGAAAAACGAAACCTTTTTAGGTAGGCGCTGCTTCTCTTTGTCTGGCAGCCCGGCAATGACGGCATCGAGTCGTTTTTGTACATCGGCTTCAAACGTTGCTGGTTTTTTACAAGAAGGGCAAAGTCGTCGCACCAATCGTTGACCAATAACAGCATTCAGCGCCGGTGGAATAAGAAATCGTCTAAGCCCAATATTCAATAGCCTTGGAATAGCGCCGGCGGCATTATTGGTGTGCAGAGTGGAAAGTACAAGGTGGCCAGTGAGCGCGGCGTTTGCCGCAATGTCTGCCGTCTCACGGTCTCGAATTTCTCCAAGCATAATAATATTTGGGTCTTGGCGAAGAATTGAACGTAGACCCGCCGCAAACGTATAACTGCGCTCTTCTTCTACCTGACTTTGGTTCACCCCCGGCAGCTCATACTCTATTGGGTCTTCGAGGGTGATAATTTTGTTCTGCGTTTTTTTAAGTTTAATCAAAATAGCGTACAGGGTTGTCGTCTTACCGGAACCAGTTGGACCGGTCGAGAGAATCATCCCGTTTGGTTTTGCCAATTCTTTAGCTAGTGCCTCATATGCCTCGCCGGTAAGACCCAACTCTTCAAAACTGACCCGCTTCTCGTCCCAGGTAAGTAGGCGCATAACAATACTCTCGCCATGCGCTGTTGGCAGGGTTGAAACACGGACATCAACCTTGCCTTTGGTCTGCCGTATGGTAAAGCGACCATCCTGTGGTTTGTCAGAAACGTTAATTTTAAGTCCAGCTAACAACTTAATGCGCGCTACCAATTTCTTGTACACCTCGCGCTTAATGGTGGCAACAGGATAGAGGACACCATCGATGCGATAACGAAGTGCTACCGATTTTTCTTCTGCTTCGACGTGTATATCGCTTGCCTTAGTTTGGAGAGCACCTGCAATGGCCGTTGTTACCACCTCTGTTGTTGACACGTTCTCCAGCTGTGGACCAAGTTCTTTTAATGTTGCAATCTCTGCGGTGTGCTTAGCAATATCTTTGGCGGTCACCTCGACCCCTGCGTGGTGGTTTCGCACCTTAGGTACGCGGCTGTAGGCCGCAAGGGCAATGCGCAAACTCTCAAAAGAAATGAAATAGAGTTTTGGTGTTGTGTGATGAGCGGCCGCAAGCTCAGCAACCTTTTTTTGTACAGCGGAAGACATTGGGTTAACGCTCCCGAGGCGCATATCATCAATGGAAAACCAAAAACAAACCAGCCCTAAGGATCTAGCTTCTTCTTCGGTAATAAGCCCTAAACTTTCCGGGTTAATTGGGAACCCCTCGAGATTAAAATAAGGTAGACCAGAACTACTCGCTTCTGCCTGCACCTCTACTTCTTTACTTTGAAAGCGCAAACTGCGCAGCTTATCGGTAAGCTTCTGCGCAGCATTGGCCGACGAAAGGTCGGAAAGTTTTTGTCCACCGCCAAATCCGGAGGCGGCCATAGCTACGAACGGCCTGACAACCGTACTGGACGATTCGAAATAAAACGACCGAGAAAACGAACAATTTTAGGAAGAGCGCGGCTGCGTTGCTGAAGGTACACAAAAAGTACCGTCCACGCCGCCCACTGGAAAGTGCTTAGTAACGCACCAAACACAAAAACTGTTGCCAGAAAACCAACAACCGAAAGCGTCGCCAATAAAACCGCCCAGCCGGCAATGTTCGACTGCCAGAATACTGATGCGGTAACAAGAAATGGCAGGACACCGACATAGATAAATACCAGCAAGAGAAGGCCTGCGATAAAGTTAATGAGCACTAGCAGCAGTGCCAGCTCGGTTGCTACCATCCAATTTTTCCGTACGAGATGTATTGCCATTTCAACACTTTCAATAATGCCTTTCCCTTTTAACACCTCGGCCATAATAGCAAAGCGAACTACAAAAGAAACAAAAAAGAGAACGGGAACAAGGACAACGAAGGCAACAATAAATAGAGCTAGGCCTAGATAAAAGTCGACGAACACAAGCGTGCCAAAAAGTGTAACCAGCCCCACGATTAACCAAAGCAAGGTACGACCAAAAAAGTAGGTCACGAGAACTGCCCCGAATGGTTTTTTTGATTCGCGAACCGTTTCGTTCAGCTCAGCAACAAGCCCTTGTGATTTCCAATTGCGTGCCGCGGCGCCACGAATGAGCCCAATAACCGAAACGGTGATTAACCAAACAAAAAACGCAACGAGACCAGCCCCGAACGCACTCAAGAGTAGCAAAATAAAAACAGAAAAGGGATCGGTTGTCGTCGCTTGCCAGAGACCAGATAACACTGACAGTGGCGGGGCAGTAAACGTCAGGAGAGATGGTGGCTCGGCACCGCTTACCGCACTGGTAAACGCAGTGGAAAGAAAGCGGTACTCTCCAGCATCCCCAAGAAGAGCAGCAAAGAGTCCCCAAAACCAAAGCGCTTTGCGTTCTTTGGTTAATTTGAGTGCCTGCTGTAAAACGGTTCGATACACGGGTGTTATATTTTTCATATTCCTCCTACGTGCTCACAGTATACCAGATACTAATGACCGCAGCAATGAGCTGCGGTCATTATTTATTTTATACGGCACTCATAATTGCTTCAAACTCTTGTCGCTCTAGTACTTCTTTCTTAAGAAGCGCTGCCACGATGCGCTCTAGACTAGCGGTATGCTGCTTCACTAGACGCTTGGCGGTTGCCTGTGCTCGCTGGAGGAACGCCGCGACTTCTTCGTCAATATGTTCGGCCGCCTTCTCACTGTAGTCACGCTGTTCGTGAATTTCTCGACCAAGAAAAATAAGTTCTTCTTTTTGACCAAAAGTACGAGGACCGAGCTCGCTCATACCGTATTCTTTAATGAGCCGTCGCACCAGTTTGGTTGCCTGCTGCAAATCGTTTGAAGCACCGGTGGTTAGCTCTCCTAGTACCTCTTGCTCTACCGTATAACCACCAAGCATAACCGCAAGATCGTCAATGAACTCACTCTTAGTATGAAAGTTCCTGTCCTCGGTCGGCAACTTTAGCGTGTAACCAGCAGCGTGTCCACGGGAAACGATGGAAATCTTGTGGACAGGGTCAGCGTTTGGCAACAGATGCGCCACCAGCGCATGCCCCGCCTCGTGGTATGCGGTAATCTTCTTTTCTTTATCCGATATCACTCGACTACGCCGCTCTGGCCCAAGAATGACCTTTTCCACACTTTCCAATAAATCACGTTGGTCGATAATTTTCTTCCCTTGGCGGGTGGCAAAAATTGCCGCCTCGTTCATAACGTTAGCCAGATCCGCCCCAGCGAGACCTGGGGTGCGCTCGGCAATAGCGCGCAGCGACACCTCGGGACTGATGGGTTTTTTGCGGGCGTGAATTTTCAAAATTGCTTCACGGTCGTTAATGTCGGGTAAGTCTATGGTAACGCGTCGATCAAAACGGCCGGGACGAAGTAGCGCCGCATCCAGCACGTCTGGACGGTTGGTTGCCGCCATCACAATAACGTTCGTCGAGGGTTCGAAACCGTCCATCTCAACCAAAATCTGGTTTAATGTTTGCTCGCGCTCGTCATGCGAACCGCCAAGCCCTGACCCTCGCTGCCGACCAACGGCGTCAATTTCATCAATAAAGATAATTGCCGGCGATACCTTTTTAGCACGGCGAAAAAGGTCACGAACCCGAGAGGCGCCGACCCCAACAAACATCTCTACAAACTCTGAACCGGAAATGTGAAAGAAGGGGACACCAGCTTCTCCGGCAACCGCGCGCGCGAGCAACGTCTTACCGGTACCAGGGGCACCCATCAAGAGAACACCGCGCGGTATTTTAGCCCCCATCGCTTGAAACTTTGTTGGTTCTTTCAAAAATTCAACCACCTCTTCAAGCTCAATTTTGGCCTCTGTTGCGCCGGCAATGTCACGGAAGGTAGTGGTCTCGCGACGTTGATCACCAAATTCACGGGCACCGCTCTGCCCGAACATCATCGCCTTATTATTCATCCCTTGCACTTGGCGCATCATGAAGTAGATGAGCACCCCAATTAACAAGAATGGTAAAAGGAATGGTAAAATGGTGGTTAACCAAAAGCTCAAGCCACCCTGTTGTTCAACAGTAATAGGAAGGCGACGAACAACCTCGGGGTCAATGCCGTAATGAATAAGCAAGGTCGGCAAAGATTCGGTGGGTTCTTTGTAGGACACCTCTTTGGTACCATCCGTCAAAGTAAAGGTGATGGTTGTATCGTCTTTGATACTAACCGACTGCACCTTACTGGTCTCCACCGCGGCAACAAAGGCTTCCAGCCCGACCTCGGTGGGTTTCTGGTTTAAACTCGAAAAAGTAGAAACTGCTCCGGCAATAGCAAAGAAGAGCAAGGTGAAGAGAAGAAAATTTTTGATGAGGTTTCTCATAGAGGTAAAAAGTAAATCTTAGTGTAACAGGAAAATGCCGACCCGCCAACGCGTCGGCATTTTCTATAGTCGCTTTCTGGTGCCGCTCTTAGTTTGCGGCCTTTTCTTTGGTGTCTTCGTTGGTTGCGTCAATGTCTTTTTTGTCAGTAGCAGACCCTTCGGCCAATGCCTCTTCTGGGGTCTTAGTCAACGATAACCCAAGACGATACTCTTCTGGTTTTAGGGAAACAATGGTGAATTCAAGAACATCGCCAATTTTTACCTTTTTGGTAACTTCTTCCGGTTTCATATCCAGTTCTGAGATGTGAGCAAGCCCGTGGATTTCAGGGTCGAGCTCAACAAACAACCCGAAAGTATTAATTTTCTTAACGCTCCCCTTCACTCGCTGACCCACCGCATAGTGTTCGGCAACACGCTGCCACGGATCGGGGAGTAATCGCTTCATTGAAAGGAATACTTTAGGCCCGTTGATGTTGATGATTTCAGCTTTTACTTTCTGCCCAATCTTTACCACCTCTGATGGATGTTCGACTCGCTGCCAAGCAAGCTCTGAAATATGAATGAGCCCGGTGAGCCCTTCGCTAAACTCCATAAAGGCGCCAAAATCAGCAATGGCGGTTATCGCTCCTTCGCAAACCTCACCAATATTGTGACCGGCAATTTCTTTGAGCTGCTGATCTTCTTCAATCCGTTTTTCGGAAACGATGAGCTTCTCTTCGCGCTGGTTTGCGTCAAGCACTTTTACAGGAAGCTTCAGCCCGACAAAGCTTTTGAGCTTCTCAAGAATGCGCGCTTTGTCGCCACCAGGAATTCTAGGATAGTGCTCTTGTGAAAGCTGGGAAACCGGAAGGAACCCTTCGAGATAGTTGAGGTCAATAATAAGCCCGCCCTTATTTGCCTCTTTGACGGTGGCGGTGACCACTTCGCCGCTCGACTGCAGTTCTGCCAAATGCTCCCACGAACGCTGCTGACCGGCATAGCGGAACGAAAGCTCTACCTCGCCGAGCTCGTTCTCTAAATCTAGAACCGTTGCCTCAACTTCATCCCCGAGAATGAGTTTTCCGTACTCGTCTGATTCGTTATAGAGCTCGCGTCCACGGATAACACCGGAACAGCCGCCTAAATCGAGATGAACCTCATTCTTGGAGGCATTGGTTACCACTCCACGAACGACGTCGCCAACCTTTGGCATAGCCAAAAATTGCCGATCCTCCAGAAGCTGCTGGAGCTCGCTCTGAGTGATTTTGTTTGGGGTTTTTACTTGGGTTGTCATCATAGGTTCTGACACTATACGGTAATGCTCACACTTTTGCAAGGGTGCCGCTTCTGCTATGATACAAGCAATTATTTCCATGCCTCACCCCCATTTTAAACGTATTGCCTATACACCGCCCTCGCGTTCGCGAGGTCCTCGCTTGCCGCTGCGCCACCCTCGGCGTCGGCGCCGCTCTTCGGGCCGATTTCAAAACATAGTACCAAAACTTTTTGCTGTTTTTGGTGTGGGTGCTGTTGTGGCCTTTCTTCTTGGGCTCGGCCTCTTTGCTTGGTACTCAAGAGATCTGCCAGACCCAAGCAACCTAACCCACCGTGCCACCGAAGCAACCACCAGAATCTACGACCGTACCGGCAAAACACTCCTCTACCAAATACATGGTGACCAAAAGCGCACACCAGTATCCCTGGGCTCACTTCCCGACAGCGTAAAGAATGCCACCATTGTCGCCGAAGATCGCGACTTCTACCACCACAATGGATTCGACATCACAGGCATCGTCCGTGCGGCGCTGTTAAACATTTTCAGTAGTGGCACCCAAGGCGGATCAACCATCACGCAACAACTGGTCAAAAATACCATCGTTGGTGGTGAAAAAAAATATTCGAGAAAAATTAAAGAGCTCATTCTTGCCTATCGTATCGAGCAACAATTTAGCAAAGACCAAATTTTGGAAATGTACCTCAACTCCGTGCCTTATGGCGGTAGCGCTTATGGGGTGGAGGCGGCTGCCAACCGCTACTTTGCTAAAAGTGCTAAAGACCTGACGGTTGCCGAGTCGGCAGTACTGGCGTCTCTTCTTAAAGCACCTTCATCTCTCTCTCCTTATGGTGGCAACAAGAATCGCCTCATAGAGCGCCAGCACTACATTTTGGACGAAATGGCTCGGCTTGGGTACTTGACCGATGAACAAAAAAAAACGGATGAGGCAGAAGCACTCACGTTCGCACCGCTTCGTGATACGATTGTTGCCCCGCACTTTGTTTTCTATGTGCAGTCACTACTTGGACAAAAGTACGGAGACCAGTATGTAGAAACAGGCGGGCTAAAAATTATTACAACAGTAGATGCCAAGATGCAGGCGGCAGCTGAAGACGCAGTCAAAACAGGAGCGGAGCGAAACGCCGAACGCTACGGCGGGAACAATGGGGCACTCGTAGCGCTTGATCCTAAGACTGGCCAAATCCTCAGTATGGTTGGTTCACGAGACTACTTTGACGAGTCTATCGACGGAAACGTTAATGTTGCGCTGCAGCCTCGTCAGCCAGGCTCTTCGTTTAAACCAATCGCCTACGCTACTGCTTTCATGCGTGGCTTTACACCAAGTACTGTCCTCTTTGATGTTGCTACTACCTTTGTTGGCGGTGCCGCACCTTACCAACCAGTAGATTATGATGGCAAGGAACGAGGACCACTAACTATCAGACAGGCGCTTGCGGGCTCATTAAATATTCCGGCTGTCAAAATACTTTACCTAACCGGCATCGATAATGTACTCAACGAAGCAGAGCGGCTTGGTTACACCACGCTTGGGGATCGCAGCAGGTTTGGGCTTTCGTTGGTTCTTGGCGGGGGAGAGGTAAAACTACTTGAGCACGTAGCAGCCTTCCAAGCGTTCGCCAACAACGGCGTCTACCACCCACCAGTTGCCATTCTGCGCGTCGAAGATGCCAATGGCAATGTACTTGAATCGTTTGAACCACAAAGCACTCAGGCACTGCCAACCGAGGTCGCCCGACAGATGGCAAACGTTCTCTCTGATAATAATGCTCGCAGCTACGTCTTTGGCCCTTCTAGCCCGCTTATTTTAAGCGATCGGCCAGTAGCTGCAAAAACAGGGACAACCAATGACTTCCGAGACGGGTGGACGGTCGGATTTACCCCCTCGCTAGTAGCGGGGGTCTGGACCGGCAACAACGACAACTCATCCATGCACAAGGGGGCGGACGGTGTTGTCGTCGCCGCACCTATCTGGCATGCGTTCATGCAACAAGCACTAAAAGGAACCCCCGTTGAATCATTCCCTGCACCACAACCAATTCAACAAACCGGAAACCCCGCACTCTACGGCGAGGTGCCCAGTACGACCACAGTAGTTATCGATAAGGCCTCAGGAAAACTTGCTACTGATTTTACCCCTCCAGAGTATCGAGAAACAAAAACATTCCCACAACTTCATAGCATTCTCTACTACATCAACCCGGCAAACCCAACTGGTCCTTCCCCGGAGCACCCAGAAGACGACCAAAACTTTGTTTCATGGGAGGCAGGTGTGCAAGCGTGGGCAACGGCGCACGGAGAAACGGTAGGGGTTACCGCGCCAACGCAATATGACGACGTCCACACCGCGGAAAACCAACCACAGCTCATTGTTACAGAACCAGCCCCAGGACAAACGGTTCGCGGAACAAACCTGACCATTACAACCGTAGCGACAGCTCCCCGTGGTATTAAAGCCATTACTTATTTCCTCGACGGCAAAGAGCTCACCACTAGTAATAGCTCTGGAAACACCAGTGTCCCATTCCCCACAGGAACGAGTGTTGGTTTTCATGTTTTAAAAGTAGAAGCTGCTGACGATGTTGGCAATAAAAAAGTAATCGAACGAAACTTCAACTACATTCCGTAGGCTACTACTCGCGAATAGGCATTATAAGGTAACGGTAACGAACGGCACCTTGGCTTACTGGACTAATGAGTACTGGCCGCTCCGGGCCATGGAGAGCGACAGTGGCATCGTTCCCACACGCACCCAACCCATCCATAAAAAATTTTGCATTGAGCACCACCGGGTTTGTATTTTTAACCTCCCCAGAAGAGGTAACGCTAGTATGATGAGAGCCAATTTCACCGCTCTCCGAAAAAATTTCAATCTTCCCCTCTGTTTGTGGATTGAGGGTAATATCGGCAATCCCTGACCGAGAAAAAAGTGTTGTCGCTTTTATTGCTTTAGTAAGGGCAATAGGTGAAACAGTAAGCGGTGTTGTTTCGGTGGGAAACAGTGCTTCGTAGTCAGGAAAGTCGCCCTCAATTAAGCGCGAGGTAAGGGCGGTTGCACCAACTGTAATATTAACCTGGTTGTCCCCAACAACGAAGGTAATAGCGGCGTCGTCAGTATTTGTACTAAATAAACGAATAACCTCCTCAATAGTTTGTCCTGGAATAATAATACTACCTACATAAGACCCCCCAGAAAGGGGTACGACCGCTTCTGCGAGCCGATAACCGTCAGTAGCGGCGGCGGTTAATAGGTTTTCTTTAAAGGAAAAGTAGACACCTCCAAACTGTGGTCGTTGTTCGACCCGACCAATAGCAAGCACTGTCTTCTCTAGAACCTCTTGTATAATTGGTTGGGGAAGTGAAAATTCACCTTTTTTGTTCTCAACACGAGGGATTAAAGGGAAATCTGTTGGGGGGGTTACCCGAAGTGTTGAGGTAGTATCGTTTGTGGTGATTACTAATCCGTTTTTTGTATTTTCTAAATAAAGTTGTCCTTCAGGAAGTAAAGGAAGTAAATCGAGTAATAACTTTGCGGAAACCAAGCATTCACCCGCTTCTTCAAGCTTTCCTCGTACAGTATGTTCTATCCCTATTTCTAAATTGGTAGCAGAAAGATGTAGCCCCGCATCTCCCGAGGAGAAAAAAATATTATGTAAAATAGGAAGACCGCCGGAGCGTAAAGCAACATGCCCAACACTGCTTACCCCCACACTTAGGTTCTCTTTTAAACAAGAAAATTTCATATATAAAAAATAGTAATAACAGTAAGCGTTGTAGAATAGTGGAAAAGAGTTAATAATGGAGTTTTTTTGGTTTATTTTGTTGTTGTGGTGCGGGTAAAAAAGGGATATTGGTTGTTTATAAGTAGTGGGCAAGTTTGCTGTTTGGGATAAGTTTATCATTTTACTTTTTTAACCCCAAAGAGAACACACTGCACACACAGGGTTACGAACACGTTACCTACATGTACAGCTGTTGACGAAGAGAAAGTACGTCGCGTTTTATTTTTTCATTTGTTTCAATTGCTCTCTTAATTTTTTCATAGGCGTGCATAACGGTGGTGTGGTCACGCTTCCCAACCTCTTGTCCAATAGAGGGGAATGAGGCTTGAGTTTCTTCACGAAGAAGATACATACTGATTTGTCGCGGTACCACCAGTTCTCGTTTTCGACTCTTACCCACAAGGTCGGTGTGGTTAATAGAATAGTAACTGCAGACAATTTCTAGGAGCTGTTTTGGGGAAACATAATCTCTTCGAGATACCGCCTGCTCCATTCCGTGAAACAATTTTTTAACTCTTTCTATAGAGAGTATTCCTCCGCTAAAATCTTGCTCTGCAAGGATACGGTTAAGTGCTCCTTCAAGCTCTCGAACATTGTTTTGCACCACACTAGCTAAGAAGTTAAGGACTTCTCTTTCTATAGAGACGTTTTTTTCTCGGCATTTTGACTGCAAAATAGCAATTCTAGTTTCAAGATCTGGGTTGGCAATGTCTGCAATCATGCCCCACTCAAAACGAGAGAGTAGTCGTTGTTCAAGAGCGGGGATTGCTTTTGGTGGACGGTCGGAAGTGAGAACAATTTGCTTGTTGTTCTGGTGCAGTGCGTTGAAGGTGTGGAAGAATTCTTCCTGGGTCGCTTCTTTACCGGCAATAAACTGAATGTCATCAATGAGGAGTACATCAACCGACCTGTACTGATCTTTAAACTCTTTTGCCCTACCGGCGCGGACCGATTGGATGTAGTCATTGGTAAACCGTTCACTGGTGACGTAAAGAATGCGCGCTCCTTTCTCAAGAAGGTTTAGCCCTATACCTTGCAGGAGGTGCGTTTTTCCAAGTCCGACACCGCCGTAGATGAACAGCGGGTTGTAAGAGCGGCCGGGGTTACTGGCAACCGCAAGGGCGGCCGCGTGAGCGAGCTCATTCCCCTTGCCGACGATGTAATTTTCAAAACGGTAACGATCGTTAAGTCCAAAATGTTGCTGAGAAGGGCTGACTGTTATTGGTCTTGGTTCAGTGGTGGCCGGGGCGGGGCCGGTCGGGATGTCAGTTCGACGCGGTTCCACTTTATAAATAACTTCTCGAACGCTCTCTTGGGTAATGTTTTGAATAGCAGAGACAATGGCTTCATGGTATTTCTTCTCCAGCCATGTTTTGGTAAAGGTGTTTGGTACTCCTATAATGAGACGACCATCGTTTGTGTCAACAATGAACGTGTTCTTAAACCAAGTGGTAAAGTTTGCACGGCTCAGCACTAGTTCAAGTTCACCGAGCACCGCTTGCCATAACTGATCGTTGGTCATAGAGAAGCTGCATTAAGGCTAACGGTGGTCATATTTTGTTTCATTTGGGTACGCACAAGAGGGAGACGAGGTGTACCCCACAATATAACACAGTCGCGGGACTGTCAAAACAAGCAAAAAGATGATCGTTTGTTAATAACTTGTGGATAGCTTGTGCACAAGCCAATTTTTCAACAAATTGATTTTCCCGATTTTTTTAATGGTTTACATGGTGGGCAAACTACGCAAACTTTGACCAATAGGTAGACTCTTAGGTATACTTGGTGCGTTAATTATTGTTTTGTAATTACATGCCAAAGCGAACGTTTCAGCCAAAGAACAGAAAGAAGCTGAAGAAACACGGTTTCCGCTCCCGCAGCAAAACACCGGGCGGTATCCTTGTCCTTAAGCGCCGCAAAGCAAAAGGAAGAAAGCGGATTGCTGTTTCTTAGCACATGTTTCCCCGTGCGCAACGGTTACGCCGCCGCAAAGACATTGATGCAGTGTTGCGGCGTGGTCGCCGTTTCCCGCATCCGCTGCTTATGCTTCGGGCGATGCCTTCGGTTACAAAATCCCCTCGCGTGACCGTTGTTGTTGGGGTGGCGGTTTCTAAGCGAGCAACGGTACGTAACCGACTAAAACGCCAGCTTCGCCACTTACTGCGCCAGCAGCTCAATGAGCGAAATGCTACCACCATCGGTATGGATTTAATGGTGAGCCCAAGAGCGGCCATCCTTAAAGAGCCAAGTGAGGTACGAGCGAAAGCGCTTGCTCAACTCCTCGATCGTATTTACCCCAAAAGAAAACCGTAACGTAATGCTTACTCTTCTCCGCTATTTGGTTCTTCTCTACCAAAAAACACTTTCCCCAGACCATGGGCTATTTAAGCATCGCCATCCTTATGGCTGGTGTCAGTTCTACCCAACCTGTTCGGAGTACTTTTTAGAAGCCACCGCTACCCATGGCTACCGCGGCTTGTTTTACGCTACCGGACGCGTACTGCGCTGTAACCCGTGGAGCAAGGGTGGAATTGACCACGTACCAACAAAACAACAGCCGGAGTCGCTTCACAAAGTTAGTAACTGCTAATCGTTTTTATGTTTGCACTCTATAACACGTTCTTCTACCAGCCGATTTTTAACTTACTCGTTTTTCTTTATAACGTCCTTCCGGGAAGCGATCTCGGTATTGCGATTGTGCTACTAACCATTGCTATCCGGCTTGTCCTCTACCCACTTTCGTTAAAATCAATTCGCGCCCAAAAAGGGTTACAAGAGCTGCAACCAAAACTGGACGCTATCAAAAAGCAGTACGTGGGGAAACGCGAGAAGCAAGCCGAGGAAACAATGAAACTTTATCGTGAAGAAAAAATTAACCCGCTCTCTTCGTGTTTACCGCTTCTGTTGCAGCTGCCTTTTTTGTTGGCGCTATTTCACGCACTTCGTAACGTCACCGATCCAACCAGTCTCGACACGCTTTACAGTTTCGTGGCGCGGCCGGAAGCCATCAATGCCGTAGGATTTTTTGGGCTGCTCAACCTAAATGCACCAAGTGCCGTTATCGCCATCCTTGCCGGTGCCGCACAGTTTTGGCAGGGGCATATGCTTACCCGTCATCGACCAAAAGTTAAAGACAAAGGAGCAAAAGATGAAGATTTTTCTGCAATTCTCAACCAGCAGATGACCTACGTTATGCCAATTGCCACTATTGCCATTGCTTGGCGTTTCCCTTCTGGGGTTGGTATCTACTGGTTTTTAAGTACGTTCCTGTTGGCACTGCAGCAGTGGTATCTCTTTCATAAAAAAAAGAAACCTCTCAACAGCAATGAAGATTCAACACCGCCAGCTATTACGGCTGCAAGTTGAAACCAAGTCGGGCACCCCGCTTGGGTTGGTGCAATCGTTTGCTGTTGACACAGAGACACAAGGCATTGCCTGTTACTATGTCAAGCCTTCACCTTTTGCCAAACCATTTGCCGACACTCTGCTTATTCCTCCAGCTCAAGTTTTAAGTATCAGCAAAGAAAAGATGATTGTTGAAGATGCGATAGTCCCAGGGATGGTAGTTGCTGGCGCGCCGACAGGCAGTGTAGTTTAAAAAACTCTGTCTTTTCCGACAATGACACGAAGGGTACGGGGGATGATTTCTATAGTTGTCGGTAACTTTACTAGGTAGGTATTTTCAACGACCGCCGTTGCTCCTTCAGCGCTGGCGATACGACCTTGGCGGAAGGGAACGATACTGCGGACCAGCGACCGTTTTAGCCAACGCCGCTGCGAAGACTCTATCGTTGCTTCAAGGTACCCATCTTGGCACTTAGCTCCTGGTGACAAGTTGGCAATAGTAACAACCGATGAGCCTGCCGGCGAGCTTATGGTGTAGTGTTCATCACACTCTAGCGTTACCGCGTCTTCGACGGTAAGTTCTGCCGATGTTAAAAAATAGTGGTTGTTAATTTTTCCAAGATCTACTGTTTCAATTTTGCGCGCTGCCAATACTTCAACCGCGGCTCCCCCCTCAGGGATGCCAAGCAGCTCCGCTATGGTTGTTGGACTGCCTACCGGAAGGATGCCAAGGGCAATATCGCTACCAGCAAGGGCGTTAATGACCTCAGCAACGGTTTTGTCGTTTCCAACGGCAACGACTGTTGTCGCCCCAGCGCGAATCGCTTGGCGAATCATATCTTTGGCGCTCTTCAGGGGGCCAAGTCGTCCGATGCGACCCTGGAGCTCAAGGTCGGTGAGGCGTGTTTCTATTTCTGCCACCGCATGGGTCAGTTTCGCATTGGAGAGCGACTCGCCATAGACGTAAAAATGCATACAAGGTTGGACGGCCCGAATTGTCGCCGACTAGGCTCGTGACTTACCGTTTGCTTTTTGTTCTGGCTCTGATTCTTTCAGTTTGTTGCTTGCTTTTTCCGAAGCACTATCATTTGATCGGGTACCCGTCGTGCACTTGCCGTTTAAGGTAGCACCTTCGGCAACAACAAGCGTGCTCGTCGCAATGTCACCTTCAACACGGCTGCCGGCTAGTAACTCAAGGCGGCTTTTTGCCACAATATTTCCTTTTACAAAACCACCAACCACGACCGAGTCAGCTTTGATGTTTGCTTCAATGGAGGCAGATTTTCCTACCTCGACTGACTGGCTGGTCGAGACCGTACCCTTGACCGTGCCATCGATAACCATCGGGCCCTCACCTTTAAAATTTCCCTCAACGAGTACACCTTCGGCAATTACTGTTGCCCCAGCGAACCCCTCTTCTTTCTGTGTAAACATGCGCCTAAAAATTAGTGGAATTACTTTGTAATCGTATCGGGGTATTGCCGCTTTGTCAAAAAGTTGCCAACAATGTTTTGCTGCGCTACATTCAGACCATTCTCTTGCACTACGCCTCCGTAGCTCAACGGATAGAGCTACCCCGTCCTAAGGGGGAGATGGGGGTTCGATTCCCTCCGGGGGCACCAGTTGCAAATAGCTAATCGCAAATAGCTAGACGAGAAAGGCCGTGCTTATTTTTTTTCGCTTCCGCTAGAGCTACGTTCGGTTGTGGTGCTCGAAAAAGAGTGACTCGTATGGCTCAGCAAGAGACAACCACATGTAAGCAAATAACAAACGGCGAATCACTACGCAAACAACTTTTCTTTTCTCGTTATTTGCTATACGCTATTTGCACTTTATTGTACGGGCCCGTAGCTCATCTGGTAGAGCGCTGCATTCGCATTGCAGAGGTAAGGGGTTCGATTCCCCTCGGGTCCACCAAACGAAACATTGTCGGAATTAAGAAAATGGAGCGATTTTGCGGGAGCCAAAATCGCGCTGTCAATTTTTTCAAAACCCTTTCCGC
>PFET01000014.1 GCA_002793855.1 Candidatus Uhrbacteria bacterium CG10_big_fil_rev_8_21_14_0_10_48_11 | reverse complement strand
CATTCCCCCAGAAAAATAGTTTGCCCCGCCGAGTCCAAATTAGTTTGCAGGATTTTTGTCAAAAAAAAGTTCGAACATCAATCAAAAAACACCGCCAAAATTGGGAATCGGAATCAGAATCCGAAATGGGATCGCGCCCTTGGCGCGGCCATCCGATTTCCTTTCGCGGGCGGAAGTTTCATTTGGCGTTGAGATTGTTCGCTTTGCTCAAAGAAAGTTCGAACATCAATCAAAAAATACCTAGGTTTCATTTTTATAGATTACAATTGTAATAACCTAGGAGAGGAGCGAATGAACTGCTTCATTCGCGTAGGGATTCGAAGACCGCAGCGATGTTTCGCGACGCCTGCTGGCGAGCGAGACTGCGAGGGGCGGCCCGCGAGTTCCGAGGCGGAAGACGAGGAAACTTGTAGTCGACTCCCTCCTTCTCCTAAGAGAAAAAGTTTCTGTCCGCGTGGCAGAAACTTTTTCTTATGCTAGGGTAGAGAGGGAGTTAAAATTATTTTTTGAAATTTTTACCAATAGGTTTGGCCGTCAACCAAAAGACAGCACAACGTAACATAAACTTTTATTCATGACTCAAGACGAAGCTCTTTCTATTTTGAAAACCGGTACCTCTGTGTTTATAACTGGCGAACCGGGAAGCGGGAAAACGCACACAATCAATCGCTTCGTGCAGTGGTTGCGCGACCATCGAATTGAGCCAGCGATTACCGCTTCTACCGGCATTGCGGCCACACACATTGGTGGGCGCACTATTCATTCATGGAGCGGCGTTGGCGTGAAGCGCGTCATGACGCCATCCTACCTTAGCAGGATTGCGGGAAACACGCGCATCGCCAAGCGAGTGCGTGAAACTCGCATCCTCATTATCGACGAGATTTCTATGCTTTCAGCAAACACTTTGAGCATGGTAGAAGCAGTCTGTAGGAAAGTTCGCGGTGGCGTTGAGCCATTTGGAGGGTTACAGGTCGTGTTGGTCGGCGATTTTTTTCAACTGCCGCCGGTAGTAACAAGAGAGCAAGAAGAGAACAAGCAGTCGTCGCTAGTCTCTTTAGAAGATAATGGTCACTCTTTTGCTTTTTCATCGACAGCATGGAACAAGCTGCATCCAACGGTTTGCTATCTTTCGGAACAACACCGACAAGAAGATTCGTCCTTTTTGGATTTACTTTCTGCCATGCGCCGAGGAACCATTAACGATACTCACCACGCCTTACTAAAACAGCGTTCGGCTGACGTTGCGCGTTCTGGCGTAACGCAACTTTTTTCCCATAATGTTGACGTTGACCATATCAACAGCGCTGAACTTCGAACGTTGTCGGGCGCAGAGGAAACATTCGTCATGACCAATCGTGGACCAGCCGAGTTTGTGGCTACGCTCAAGAAAGGTTGTCTGTCACCAGAAACGTTGGTACTCAAAGTTGGTGCGCGAGTGATGTTTACAAAGAATGACGCCAGCTATCGGTTTGTAAATGGGACGCTGGGAACCGTAGTCGGCTTCTCAAAAGAAAGTGGGTACCCTATGGTAAAAACCAATACCGGTCGTAATGTGGAAGCCACACCACTTGAGTGGAGCATCGAAGATGGCGGCACTATCTTAGCACGCATTGTGCAAGTGCCGCTGCGGTTAGCGTGGGCGATGACGGTGCATAAAAGTCAGGGGATGTCGCTTGATGCCGCGCATATGGATTTGTCGCAGGTCTTTGAGTACGGTCAGGGATACGTGGCGCTCTCACGTGTTCGTACCTTGTCGGGGCTGACGCTTGCTGGCCTGAACGAGCGCGCACTTGAAGTGCATCCGGCCATTCGTATTAAGGACAGTGAATTTCGCGACGCCTCCCAAGTTGCTCGAGAGCAATTTTTAAGCGTTTCGGCAGCTGACCTTTTAAAAAAACAAAACGGATACATTCGTCGTTGCGGTGGAAGCGTCAAAGCGGATCACGCGGTGCGACAAGAAAAGAGTAAACGTTCGACGTATGCTATAACGCGCGAACTTCTCTCGAAAAAACTTTCGCTTGAGGGTATGGCCAAAGAAAGGGGATTAAACCTTGGTACTATTCTTACCCATCTCGAGAAGCTAGTAGCCACAAAAAAGATTGATCCACGTGTTGACCTTGCCTATCTTAGGCCGAAGTCAGAACGCTTTGAGAAAATGATACGTGCATTTGAAAAAATAAAAAAACGAGATGGCGAGACACGCCTTGCTCCTGTGCGCCAAGTCCTTGGTGACAGTTTCAGTTTTGAAGAATTGCGTGTAGCAAGATTATTTTTAAATAGCTAACGAACCAGTTCATCCGATGGCATTAGCTAACTGGTCGTGTAAGGTATTCTTTTTTTTAAAACGTAAAAATGCCGTGAGCGCCGCGACACAGTTTGCCGAGCCATTCACGTCTCGCGCTAACACCCGTTGCGTATAATTAGGGTTTGCGCTATAGACCAACTACTCAGGTACTGCAACATAATAGTACTATCATAATTTACTTATGCAAAAACAAAAGCACCCACTTTCAAAAAACCTAAAAAGATTGAGAAAAAAGAAAGGGCTCTCACAAGATCGTCTCGCCAAACTTGCCGATGTCGCCAACAACACCATTATTAAGATTGAACAGGGCGAGAACATCAACCCACGACTCGATACTTTAACAAAAATTACAAAAGTTCTTGAAGCAAATATTGACGGACTACTTAAAGACAATTGAAGTATTAGCATAGTAAACATTGTCAGGAAGTAAGCTATAGCAAAGGTTTAAAAAGGAGTTATTTTTTAACAGACAACGTATGAAAATGATGAACAGGGTTTTTGCGGTTATAGTAGTGCTTGCTCTCGTACCTGGCATAACAGGACGACCTATCGCCTTTGCCGCTACCGATCCGGGGTTGGGCGCTGCGGTACCATTTTCTATCATTGCCCAAACAGCAATTACGGGAACGGGGACAGTATCTGGAGAGGTTGGCTTAAACAGCACCGGTGCTGGCATTAGTGCCTTAACGGCAGCGATGGTTGGTGGCGCCATATAGGTTACCGACGCAGTTTCTCCAAGCGTAGCAATTTTAAATCCTAGTGTTCAGGCAGATCTTTCAACCGCCAACAGCGATTTGTCTGGCCAGATTTCTACAGGCAGTGTCGGCCCCGTCCTTGATGGTTTAGTGCTTGCCCCTGGCGTCTATGATATTGGGGCCGGACGATTAAACGGTGGCATATTTATCCTTGACGGTCTGGTGTATATATTTTTAGAGCATCGAGTGACTTGGTATCCTCTGGGCCGATTACGCTAATCAACGGTGCGAGAGCCGGTGATGTGTATTGGCAAGTGAGTACGTTGGCGTCCATTTTGAATCTGAGGTTTCTTTAGATGGTAGAGCTTTGACATTGGGTGGTGACGTAGCATTGCTTAACAAGATCATTTTGGGGCCAACTTACACACCTGCTCCTCCTGTTTCCGCTACGCTGCATGTCATCAAGACGGTCATCAACGATAATGGTGGCACGGCAGTTCCTTCTGACTTTACTCTTCAGGTTACCAGCACGGCTGTTTCACCAAGTTCTTTTGCCGGTTCTGCTGCTGACGTAGACGTAACGTTGGATACCGGTGCTTATGCGGTAACCGAACCAGTCGTTCCGGTTGGCTATACCCAAACTGGTTCTGGTGATTGTTCGGGGACGATTGCGGCAGGGGAAACTAAAAGCCGCACCATCACCAATGACGATGTGGCGCCTCAGCTCATCGTGAATAAAATTGTTATCAACGACAATGGTGCCACCAAAGTCATTTCTGATTTCCCGCTTTTTATCAATGGCGGTAGTGTGACATCGGGAGTGGTAGGCACAACCACCGTAGGATTACACACGGTTTCTGAGACTTCCACTTCTGGCTACACGTCTGTCATTGGTGGAAATTGCGCCACGGACGGCACGATTACGCTTGCCCTGGGCGACGTGAAGACCTGCACCATCACTAATGACGACATTGTATCGGTTGCTCCACCGGCAGCAGGCGGTGGCGGAGGCGGTTCTTACTTTCCGTCCATGCCACCGCTTATTGACGTCTTTTAAAAATCCAAATCTAAAATTTTTGCTCTTTCGTACCGTGCTTCAGTTTTCACTAAAAGCTGGAGTAACCATCGTGCTGACAAATAGTACTCTTGCCGAAGATATTCGTCGCTTAGTGAAGCGACTGGCGACAAAGTTTTGCTACCAACAGGTAATGGTCTACTTTAACATGGCAGAGAAAACGCTTCAAAAGCACAGAGCCCATACAAAGAAATCGGAGCAGGTTTTTATTCGGCAACTTCTTGGGAGGACGCCTATCGTCGACAGCGCAAGTACGCTGAACTGCCGCCTTCGAAACGGTGTACTCTCTTTTTTGAAGTGCATAATGATAATGAAAAAGAGGCCAAAGTCGTACGCCGGAAATTACAAGCTCTTTTGGTCAAACCGTAGGCCATGCGTTACACTTACACTTGTTACTTACGCTAGCTATATTTATGCAAACCTATACTGGTGGCTGTCAATGCGGCGCCGTTCGCTACAGCGTGACTACCGATCTGGCTAAGCTGTTAACTTGCAATTGTTCACGGTGCGGTAAACTCGGTGCCATCCTAACGTTTGTACCTCAAAATCAGTTTGAGCTGTTGTCCGGTGAAGATAATCTGACGAGCTACCTATTTAATACAAAAAAAATAAACCATCTTTTTTGTACAACGTGTGGTATAGAGTCGTTCGCTCGCGGCAGCGACAAAGAAGGAAACAAAACAATTGCCATTAACGTACGCTGTCTTGACGGCATTGACCCAGAAACACTTTCTCCAACACCAGTAGACGGAAAAAATTGGTAACCAATAATGACAAAAGATTTTTGGGACGAGTTTTATAATCAGCCACTCGAGCATATTCCTTGGCAGGGGACGCAGGCTGATTGGTTTCAGGAACTAGTTGATAAAGAAGTGCTTGTCGGCAAGTCGGCTATTGATGTTGGTTGTGGTACCGGCGCAAAGACGCGCTACCTAGCAAGGCATGGTTCCCATGAAGTCTTAGGTTTTGATATTTCACCAAAAGCGATTGCGTTAGCAAAGAAGGCAACAGAAACAAAACTTTCCGGCTGCGCGTTTGTTGTCGGCGGCGCTGCAGCTGGTCGTTCGTTCTGGATAAAAAAAGTTTTGATGTTGTACTTGATTAGGCGGCGCTTCACTGTCTTGCTGCAGCAGCACGGGTTACTTATGCGCAGCAGGTAGCAAAACATACGCAGTCAGGGTCACTTTTGTTGGTTCGTTTTTTTAGCACCAAAGGACCGGAAACTCATTTTATAGAAACGGCAGTCAAGAGCAAGACGCCGATTTACTTTCTAAATAGAAACGAGGTAGAAGCTTTATTGTCGGACTTTGTTATTATTGACGAACATCGCAGTCTCCCACGCACAATGGCGGGCATATTTTTTACTGAGCTCTTACTGAAAAAAACGTTAGTCAACGATTTACTTTAAGTAAAAGGATAAAGGGTATACCATACTATGATGGATACAAAAAAGCTAACTTTCACCGGCCTCATTTTACTGCTCATTGCCGCTGGAGCGTACGTGTGGTACGTCGCCTTGCGACCGACGCCGCCGGTCAGTACGTCGACGAATAATGTATCAGAGGTGAGTTCGCAGACGTATCTCTGTAACGACGATAAAAGTATTGCCACAGTTTTCTATAAAGACGATACGGTGGCGCTGCCAATAGCCAACGAACCCCCAACGCCGAACGGAAGCGTTCATATTCGCTTGAATGATGGTCGCACCTTTAGCTTACCGCAGACCCTTTCTGCCTCTGGCATTCGCTACGCAAATGCCGATGAGTCCATTATTTTTTGGAGCAAAGGCAACAGCGCATTTATCGAAGAAGGCAATCAGAAAACGTATACCGGCTGCATTGTTACCGCCGAGGATTCCGGTGGTTTGCCCCGTGTTTTCGAGAACGGTAGTGATGGTTTTTCTATTCGCTATCCTGCTGACTATGGCGTGAACACCGACTACCAGTACCAAGCGTTTGGTCCAGGTAAAGAAATTGGTGGCGCTTCCTTTACCATTCCACCCGCTATTGCCGAGGGTACAAACCTGAGTAAGGATTCGTATGTGAGCGTAGAAGCAATACCACAAACACAAACGTGCGATGCTGGTCTCTTTTTGACCGACAGTGGGCAGGGGATTAATTTGCACGAGGCAACGGAAGATGGCGTTACCTATTCTGTGGCCTCAAGCACTGGCGCCGGCGCTGGTAACCGCTACGAAGAGACGGTCTATGCTATTCCGGGGACAAATCCTTGTCTTGCGGTTCGTTACCTTTTGCACACGACCGTCCTGGAGAACTACCCCCCTGATACTGTTACCGCTTACGACCGTGACATCCTTCTTGCGCAATTTGACGCAATAAGAAAAACGTTGGTCATAGGGCAATAACGTTACTGGCAAAGAGCGGTAGAACGGTGGTAGACAGAGCAATAAAATTTCGTTACTCTAGAGCCAGTTTATTCTTAAGCATATGGTATGCAGGGCATAAGTTTTGTCGGGATGCCGTATTCGGGTAAATCTGCCGTTGGTAAACGGGTTGCTCACCTTGTTAATTGGCAGTTCATTGATCTTGACCTTTATATTAAAGAGCGAGAGAAAGCATCGGTCGGCGAAATTAATAATGGCAACAAAGGAGGCGGATTAGTGAACATTGAAAAAGGGTATGTTTTAGCGTTTCCGAGTTTTGAAAATAGGGTAATGGCTCCCGGGGGTAGTATGGTTTTTGCCGAAAAGGCAATGGAGCGTTTAAAAAAAGAGACAACCGTTATTTACATTGCGACGCCGCTTTCTATTCTTGAAGAGCGTGCGGCACGAGACAATGTTGCTATGCGCGGCATTGTTGGGATGGACGAGCGGGGTTTGGCTGGCGTCCTCTTACAGCGTCAGCCGTTGTATGAAAAGTACGCTGACTACACTTGTGTCTGGCCATGGAAAGATGCCGATGACTTGGCAGCTCGGATTGTTGCCGACTTGAAGTTGGCATGAAATTTCACAGTACTCGAGGTGGCGTTTCTTCGATACGTTTGGAGCAAGCTATTGTTGAAGGGTTAGCGCCAGATGGCGGACTCTATCTACCGAACCGAATACCAAAGTTATCGAAGCAATTTTTAACAGCGCTACCGAGCAAAAAGTATTGGCAGGTTGCCGAGGGAATGCTGCAGCCATTTATGGCGGAAGTATCGAAGCAACGCTTACGACGTATTGTCAAAGAGGCATTTACTTTTGACGTACCGATGAAACAACTTGAAGACGATCTTTATGTTGTCGAGCTGTTTCATGGGCCAACGCTTTCTTTTAAAGATTTTGGCGCCCGTTTTTTTGCGCGACTCTTACAGTCATTTATCGAAAAAGAAAAAACACAGGTTAACATTATTGTGGCAACCTCTGGTGACACCGGTAGCGCGGTAGCGAGTGGTTTTTTGGACATTCCGAATATACATGTGTACATGCTTTACCCGCAGAAGCGCGTGAGTAAACTGCAAGAACAGCAGCTGACGACCTATGGGCATAACATCACCGCGCTTGAGGTGCTGGGAAAATTTGATGACTGTCAAAAACTCGCCAAGACGGCGCTTGCCATGAGGCAAAGCAAGAGCGGTGCCTACCTTTCGTCTGCTAACTCTATCAACCTTGGTCGGTTGCTACCGCAATCGGTCTACTATGCTTATGCGACGGCAGAACTTAAGCGCCAAGGTGTTGAGGAGCAACCGCGTTTTGTCGTGCCGAGCGGCAACTTTGGCAATCTGACCGGTGGTTTGTTAGCAAAACGCATGGGTGTACCCATTGCTGGCTTTGTTGCCGCAACCAATGCGAACAACGTCGTGCCGAGTTATCTTAAAACCGGACGGTTTAAACCGCGCGTATCGAAAGCGACACTATCAAACGCGATGGATGTTGGTAACCCAAGTAATTTTTCTCGTATGCTTGCGCTCTATCAACACAAGAGAAGCGCCATGGCAAAAGATATAGCAGGAATTGCCGTAAGCGATGCGGAGACAATCGCGAGCATCACTGCTATTTACAAACGGTACGGTTATCTTGTTGACCCCCATACGGCAGTTGGCATCGCGGCTGCCAAAACGTACCGGCGAACCCATCCTGAAAAGGGGCCGTTAGTGGTGCTCTCAACAGCACACCCAGCGAAGTTTAAGGCTACCGTCGAAGCAGCAACGCATAAAAGAATGAAGCTACCTCGTGCGTTGGCGCTTGTGGCAAAAAAGAAAAAGAAAAGTGTAGTTGTTGGTAACAGCATTGCTGAGGTTATGGCCGTTGTTCGCTAGCGTTTTCTTGCTCGCCTTTTTCCTGTACACTCTCTTTATGGCAACCGACCGAAATACAGATTTTTTATACGAAATTGGTTCGCTCAGCAACCTTGATCGGACGTGGAGGCAATCGCTCGGGATGAAGTGCGCGACGGTGCCAGAACATACAATGCGAGTTATTTGGCTGGCGTTACTCTTGGCGCGGCGGAAGGTGGTGCGGACGAAAATGTGATAATTAAAATGGCAATGGTTCATGATATTGGCGAGACGCGGGTGAGTGATTTGAACTACATACAGAAGGTCTACGTAAAGCCCGACGAGGAGAGTGCGGCGCGTGACCTTTTTGCCGGCACACTGTTTAGTGATTTTGAAGATGTGCTTAATTGGTATGAAGCGAGAGACTCTTTAGAAGCGAAATTGGTCAAAGATGCTAATAACCTCGATGTCGATATCGAGCTCAAAGAGTTAGCCAATCGCGGGTCGCAGTTGCCAAAAAAGTGGGAACAGAATCGTCTGATGGTGCGAAATACTAAACTTTACCCTTCGGCTGCTAAGACGTTTTGGAACGAGTTGCAGTCGAGCGACCCTGCGTCGTGGCACCTGAGCGCTAACAAGTGGGAGCGGATGCCAGATGTTGGAAAATAAAACAATGTCTGCGACGTTATCTCGACCGGCTATTCCTCAACAGGCAAAGCGAGTATTTCAAGGTGTTATTTTTGAGGTGTGGCAGTGGGAGCAAGAAATGTTTGACGGCAGTAAAGAAACTTTTGAAAAAATTTGGCGAGCCCCTGGCGTTGAAATGCTTGCCGTTGTTGGAGACAAGTTGATACTCGAAGAGCAAAGTCAGCCTGATCATCATCGCTTTACCAGTTTGCCAAGTGGTAGAGTAGATGAAGGAGAGAATATACTAGCAGCGGCCAAGCGGGAACTACGAGAAGAGACAGGGTATGAGTCAGCCGATTGGTTTACCTTTGCAACCTATAATGCATCTGGAAAAATGGTGCACGGTACTCATTTTTTTGTATCGTTAAATTGTACATTGGCTGGCTCTCAACAGCTTGATAGTGGTGAGCACATTACGGTTCGGCTGGTGGGTTTTGATGAGTTGGTGGCGTTGGCTGATGAGGAGAAGTTTTGGATTTGTCCAGAGTTTCGCGAACGACTTATTCGTGCCAGCCTTAACAGCGCGGTAAAAAAGGAGCTATATAGAGAAATTTTTCATCCAACCCACAGGGCGAAATGAGCGAATCACAGGACAACGAAAATCCGCCCCGAAGAGAAGAAATCCGCAAGGGAAGTGCTGTGTGGATTATCGAGAAAGCAAACTATGGCACGTCCAACTACACGCAGGGTTTTGTCTCGCAAATTCTGACCAGTTCTCCGTGGCATCCACGGGGTATTAAGGTACGACTTGAAACCGGCGAAGTTGGTCGGGTACAGTGGCTAATGGAAGCATAAGCGCCTTTCCTTAAACATAAAAGCACGCTAGGATGGTGTGATGGAACAATTTTGGAAAGCAAAAAAACACCTTGCTGCCTCGCTGTCTGTGGGATGGTTTTTGGCGTTTAGGCAAATTAGACGATCGAGCCGCTGGACGACTGGACTCATCGTTTTTATTATGGTGCTTACGTACCTTAATTTGGTGGTTGTTTCTGGTTTACTGGTGGGAATTATTGCTGGTTCATTTAATCAGTTTCAAGATAAGTATGCGGGACAGGTACTGGTGACCCCTATTACAGGAGAAGACTATATTGAAAATTCTTTGTCTCTGGTTGGCTTTTTAGAACATCATCCTCACGTAACCGCACTGAGCGCGCGACATGTTGTTGGTGCTTCTGTTCTGGGGACGCTTGACGACCTCCCCAAAAAGAACGAAGAGGCAAACAAAGTGGCGGCACAAATTGTTGGGCTTACCATTGCGAACGAGGAAGCCGTTACCGGGCTTTCCCGTTCAGTCATTAAAGGTACGATGCTCTCAGAAGGGCAAGACGGCTATATAGTTATTGGCCAGAACCTGCTTAGGAAGTACTCGTCTTTTGCCGACGCTGACATCCCCGGCCTCACCCTTTTAAACGATGTCGATGTTGGCAGCCGTGTTAAAGTTTCGGTAACGACTGGAAGCGGTGTTATCAGTCAAGATTTTATTGTTAAAGGAATTTTGAAAAGTAAGGTAGCTCAAATTTCTACCAGCATGTTTATTGCTGACCGTGAATTTCGGCGTATGCTCTCTGTTAACCAAGGGCTCTATCAAGAAATTGCTATTCGCACTGACAAAAACTATGCGCCTACCTTAGTGGAGGAGATTGAACGTTTTCAGGGTTCGTATGCTACGCGGGTGCAAACAGCCGAAGACGCCGTACCCTCATTTTTGCGCGACATAGAGACGACCTTTGGTATCTTGGGTAATGCGCTTTCTTCCATCGCTTTGGTGGTCGCGTCCATCACTATTTTTATCGTCATTTTTATTAACGCCCTCACCAAGCGAAAGTTTATTGGCATTATGAAAGGTATTGGCGTTGCGCCGCGGGCAATTCAGTTTTCGTATGTGCTGCAGGCATTCTTCTATGGGCTTATTGGTTCGGCAATCGGTCTCTTCTTAACGTTTGGTGTTTTGAAACCATACTTTGCAGCGCATCCAATTGACTTTCCTTTTTCTGACGGTATCTTGGTGGCGACGCCAGAGAGCGCTGCGGTTCGTGTGCTTATATTATTAGTAGTCACCATTTTGGCTGGCTTCATTCCCGCGCGTATTATTGTTCGAAAAAATACGCTCGATTCAATCCTAGGTCGCTAGTATGCTTAAAACGGAACAGCTAATAAAAGCATACGGGCAGGGAGAGCTTAAGTTGGTGGTACTTAAGTCGCTTAACCTTGAGATTAAAGACGGCGAGTTCGTTGCCATCATTGGTCCTTCGGGTGCGGGGAAGTCCACGCTTCTTTATCAGCTGTCGTTTCTCGATGAGCCGACGAGCGGTGAGGTCTACTTTGGCGACGCCAAGACCTCGTCGACAAGTCAGGTGCAGAAGACTGCTATCCGTTTGCGACAGATGGGTTTTGTTTTTCAAGATTATGCATTGCTTCCCGAGCTCACCGCCGTAGAAAATGTTACCCTGCCACTTTTGATGCAAGGGTTAACGCTTCGCGCGGCAACCGTAGAGGCGCAAGCGTCGCTAGAACGGGTAGGACTCGGGCACAAGACAAATAATATGCCGAGCCAGCTCTCAGGCGGGCAGCAGCAGCGGGTCTCCATTGCCAGAGCAATTGTGCATCATCCAAAGGTGCTTTTTGCAGATGAGCCTACGGCCAATCTTGATACGGCGAGTTCCCGTAAAGTGATGGAGTCGTTCATTTCGTTAAACGAAGAGGGGCAGACGATTGTGATGGTTACGCACGAGGAAGAGTATGCGTCGCACGCCAAGCGAATTATTACCATACAAGATGGCGACATTGTATCGGACGAACGACGAGGCTAGGGCGCTTTTCTGGTACAGAAACGTCTGCTATGATAAGCACATCTTAGCTAACCAATTTTATGTCACAACTAACGAAAAAAGAGTTACTCAAAACACCCGTCGAACACATTGACATCACGAAAATTGATGCCGAAAAGCTCATTGATGCCTATGGAAAAATGTCATTTTCGGCTCGAGACCTTGCGCGTGCTGCCAATATCTATAGCCAAATGTTGGGGGACAAAGGCAGCTCAGTGTGGCTAACGCTTGCCGGTTCGACAAGTGCTGCAGGCTGCATGCAGGTTTACGCCGATCTTATCAAGCATAATATGATCGATGCCATTGTGGCTACCGGCGCCTCAATTGTTGATATGGATTTTTTTGAGGCGTTGGGTTTCAAGCATTATCAGGGTTCACCGTTCGTGGACGACGGTGAACTGCGAAAGCTCTACATTGATCGCATCTACGACACGTTTATTGACGAAGAAGAATTGCAAACTTGCGACAAAACCATTGGTGAAATTGCAGAGAGTTTGCCACCCCGACCACATTCTTCGCGAGAATTCATTGCGGCAATGGGAAAGTATTTAACAACGCACAGTAAGAAAAAAGATTCGCTGGTACAACTGGCCTACGAGCATGGCGTACCAATTTTTTGTCCCGCCTTTTCTGACTCGTCAGCCGGTTTTGGTCTGGTGCTTCATCAGGTGAAACATCCGGACGAGCATATGTCCATTGATTCGGTTAAAGATTTTCGTGAGCTAACCGAGATTAAAATTAAGAGTGGCGAGAGCGGACTTTTCATGGTTGGTGGTGGCGTACCGAAAAATTTTGCTCAAGACACGGTGGTGTGCGCAGAGGTATTGGGTCACGAAGTACCAGTGCACAAGTACGCAATACAAATTACCGTAGCGGACGTTCGTGATGGCGCCTGTTCTTCTTCAACGCTTAAAGAAGCTAGTTCATGGGGAAAGGTGAGTACGGTTTACGAGCAGATGGTCTACGCCGAGGCGACGCTCGCTGTGCCGCTTATTGCTGCTTACGCGTACCAGAAAGGAAATTGGAAAGAGCGAGAGCCTCGCAAATTTGCCTCACTCTTTTCGGCTTAGCCAGAGCACTCAATGGCTGCTCGGGAGCGTTCAAAAAAAGTAAAGGCACGTACCGTTTTAATCGGACTCGTGCAAATGCGAAGCCGTGAAAATCCGGCAGAAAATTTGACGATTGCCGCGCATCGCATTGTTGCTCTTGCCAAGAGGGGCGCAAAAATAATTTGTCTGCCAGAGTTGTTTTTAACGCCTTACTTTTGCCAGCGACGAGATAAGCATTTTTTTGCCTTAGCTGAGCCAATACCTGGGCCGACCAGTCACGTCCTTGCTGACATTGCGCGTCGTAACAAGGTAACTATTATAACGTCGTTATTTGAACGCGCGAGGAATAATAAATTTTACAATACTGCATTAGTACTTTCACCAAGCGGTAAAATTAACGCGCGGTATCGAAAAATGCATATTCCCGATGACCCGCATAATTACTATGACGAAGCTTATTATTTTTCATCAGGTACGCAAGGAACGGTCACTGTTCGCGTGGGTGGTATCGAGGTAAGCCCTATGATCTGTTGGGATCAGTGGTTTCCCGAGGGGGCGAGATCAGCGGCGGCCGGGGGCGCACAAATTATTTTCTACCCTACGGCTATTGGTTGGCAGCGTGAGGACCCAAGAGGCGTAAACAAAGCTGAGCATGGGGCATGGCAGACTATTCAACGTGCACACGCCATCGCCAACAACGTCTTTGTGGTGGCTGTTAATCGAGTTGGTAAAGATGACCATCTACAATTTTGGGGTACTTCATTTGTTTCAGATCCTTATGGGGCTGTTATTGCAAAAGCATCATCAACAAAAGAGGAAGACCTGCTTGTTAATTGCGACCTCTCGCTTATTGCCCAAATGCGTCGCGATTGGCCGTTTTTGAAAGCACGCCGTTTTAGTGTCAGAAAGCAATGAATTACCGAATGCCGGCAGAGTGGGAGCCGCATGACGCCACCTGGATTGCTTGGCCGCACAACGAAAATCATTGGCCGGGAAAGTTTGAACCGATTCCCGCTGTTTACGTAGAAATAGTACGGGCACTTTCAGTAAGTGAGCCGGTGCGTATTTGCGTTAACGACAACAAGGCAGAAGCCGCAGCGCGGGCAATATTAACAGTAGGCAAGGTATCACTTGAGCAAATATCATTTCATCACATTGTGACGAATGCCTCGTGGTCGCGCGATCATGGTCCAATATTTGTCGAGAGCGAAAACGGTTTGGTTGCCCTTGACTGGATGTACAATGCCAATGGAATGAAGTGGGGTCCGTACGACAAGGATGATGCGGTACCCCCGCAAATTGCTGCCGTTGTAAGGGTGCCGCTTATTGAATCTGGTATGGTACTTGAAGGGGGATCAATTGAGGTCAACGGGCAAGGTACACTTATTACTACTGAACAGTGTCTGCTTAACAAAAATAGAAACCCATCAATGACGCGCAGCCAGATTGAAGAAAAACTGTCGCAGTACCTAGGTGTGCAAAATATTCTCTGGCTTAAGGAAGGTATAGAGGGGGATGATACAGACGGGCATATCGACGACTTGGTTCGTTTCGTAAACTCAACAACCGTCGTATGTCCAGTTACTCAGAGGACGGACGATGTGGACTATGCGGTGCTGCAGAAAAATTTTACCGATCTTTCTCAGATGAAGGACCAAGACGGTAAGAACATTACCGTTATTCCGTTACCAGTACCACAACCGGTTGTGTATGAAAATAATCGATTGCCAGCAAGTTATGCCAATTTTTATATTGCGAACAAAACGGTGTTGGTACCTACGTTTCGTTGTCCGGAAGATGGTGTTGCGCTAAAGCTTTTTGAAACAGTATTTCCTGAACGAAAAGTTGTTGGTATCGATTGTACTGATCTCGTGTGGGGGTTTGGCACTATTCACTGCTCTACTCAGCAACAACCTAGAGCACAAACGAACAACTAGCTTGACCGATAGATAGTTTTCCATACTAGTATTTCGCGCGTCCGTTTATACGGACGGTTTTTGTAGAAAACTATAAACAAAAGAACTATACTGTAGGCCTATGCCAAAATTGTTACACTTTGAAGACGACCTTACGTTTGCAAGTTATTTTATGAACGAACTAACTGTGCGAGGTTTTTCGGTAGTACATCTTGCTTATCCGCCCGTGGACGTTGCTGCCTTGGTGTTGAAAGAAAAACCAGATATACTGGTATCAGATATTGTGATGCCAGGTATGGACGGATTTGCGTTGGCGAAGTTTATCAAAAATCAAACAGCGACCAAGCATATTCCGCTTGTTCTCCTAACCTCGCTGGGAAATGAGCGCTACCGACAAGAAGGCTTGGATGCTGGTGCGGATGTGTACCTTACCAAAGCCGAGTTCGACGCCGATGAGTTTTTAAACAGTTTACTAACTTTGCTAGCTAGGTAGCCATATGAAAATAGGAAAACAGTATCCGCAGTTTACGAATGCCCCGGCGCTTATTATTGTAACCGGCAAGCAGGAAGCAGAATTTTATCGCGCAAAAAATGGTGAGATGAGTTTAGTCGGTACGTTTGAGGTACGACCGCCTCGTTTTTCTGACAAGGAAGGATTTTTTGGAGCTCGTGGAAGTGGCGGAAAAGCTGGCGCCGGCGGTTCGGTTCGGGAAGAACCTAAAATAGCCCAGCAGAAAGAATTTTTGAAAAAGTTAAAGGCTGAGGTTACGGCGGAGCTTGGTAAGCTTGGGTACAAAGAAGTGTATTTGTACGCCCCACAGTATCTTATGGCAGAATTAAAAAGTGGTATAAAAAAGATTGTTGGTGCTAGGTATACGATGTCGTTTACTGGAAACTACTTAAAAATGCATCCTACAAAATTGCTCGCTATGTTGGAAAATCGCGTTGAGCGTAAAGCGGCGAAGCGCAAGGTGGTGCCAACTACGAGGGAAGCAAATAAAATTTTGCAAAAAGGTAAATAGCTATTAGGTAACGGGTCGACCTTTGGGTTACGAGGCGGATGTATTGTAGGAAGTAGGGCGATAGCCCGCGGCAGTGATGCGTTGGTGTAGTATGCACAATGGGTACCTAACTTTTGAATCAAGAAAAACTTTTTAGTACGTCATTCTTTTTTTATAAAAAAAAATGGTACAGTAAGACTATGCATCATTTTCGATCCAGTTTTGTAGTCATTCCTATGATTGCGCTTTTTGTCGCATCGATAGGGAGTGCCATCACTGGTGTCGGAATGGAGTGGTACCACACCATTAACCTTCCTGCGTGGACGCCACCGGGGCAACTTATTGGGTTTATCTGGACTATTATTTTTATACTGACGGCGGCATCGGCACTATTGACGTGGAATCGCTTTCCTCGAGACCGACGGTTTGTTTGGATAGTCAGCTTTTTTGTTCTCAACGCGTTCCTGAACCTTTTTGGGTCATACCTCTTTTTTTCCCTACATACGGTTGCCGTTGCGGCTGACGAGGCAGCACTATTATGTCTCTCCGTTCTTATCCTTATCGCGCTTACTTGGAAGCATTCGTCTTTAGCCGCGCTTTTGTTAGTTCCGTACGCTCTTTGGTCGGGGTTTGCAACGTATCTTACCGTAACGGTTTGGTGGCTCAATGGGTAATCCATGTCTTTAGCGAACATAAACTTTTATGGTCAAGCAGGATACCGTATCGGGGCTCTTCTTTTCCGGCTGTTTTTTGCCGCCTTGTTTCTCTTTGCCGCAATCAATAGCACTAGTGCAGGTATCTCGATGTTGGCAAATGACTTAGCGCGCGTTAGTCATTTCTCTGCACTAACGCAGCACGAGCTAATGAACTATGCTTATTTCTTTGTACTGGGCGCGCTCTTTACAACCGGTGGTCTGTTGCTCATCTTTTGTCGTCTGGTGCCGCACGTTTATCTGGTTGCTTGCGGTTTATACTTCACCTTTACTGTCTGGCAGATAACGACCGGTACGTCACCGGCAACCGCGGATCAGTACATCCCGACCCTCTTTGGACTATTCGTTGCCATTTTGGTCGAATCAAAATCGGCAAGGTCGATCAGGAACATTCCGCTTTTGGCAAACCCAGATTTAGCCCTGCCCCCTGTTGACGAACGAGAAATGTAGTATACTTATCTTATGTTAGTTGATGACTATCTAAAACTTGATCACGGCTTTGACGTTGACATTAGTCAGACGCAGGATTTTCCTGAGGCAATGTTCCATGTCACTGTTGCCACTCAAGAAGGGGAGCAAACGACGCATACAGTTCGGCTGCAGGAAACCTATTGGCAGAAGTTAACCGGTAGCGGTAAGGTTTCAGCACAAGATTTAGTAGAGGCGACCTTTGATTTTTTATTGAAACGCGAAGGCAACGAGTCCATTTTGCCAGAGTTTGATATCGCGCAAGTGGCTGAATTTTTCCCCGAATTTGAAGGGGTCATTCGGCAGCAGCTATAGGTTTTTTATGGTTATGTCTTCATCAGAACAGTTGCCAGCGAATTTTCGTCTGGGTCGATTCACTATCCCAAAGGAGGAGTTAGACGCTTGGAAGGATGTATTGAGCAATGATTTTACCGCCGAGGAACAGAGAGAAATTTTATCTGGTCTCAGCGATGAGGCTGCTCAGGAAAACCGAGACAGGTTTTTTATTGAAAAAACTGTGGCAGGAATGAAGAGAAAACTAGAGAGAGATGGTGAACGGGTAGACGAAGAATTACTCCGTCAGCGTGCCAAGGGGCTACTGGAAGAGACCAAAAAAAAACCTTCTGAATAGATGTCGACAGATCCACATCAGCTCGCAACAGTTCTTGAATACAGCGAAATCACAGATAATATTTTTATCGGGACCAATCAGTGCTGCCAGACCCATTTTGACGAATCATTATTAAAACGTGGACTCACCGCTGACGTATCACTGGAAAAAGAACGGTTTGATGCGCCGTTTGGTGTTTCATTTTTTTTATGGCTGCCGGTTGTTGACCGGACAGCACCGTCTATGGACCAACTGCACACCGGCGTCGATTTTTTAGAAACAATGGTTCGGCTAAACAAAAAAGTGTATGTTCACTGTCGTCTTGGTCACGGACGCGCGCCGACATTAGTGGCGGCGTATCTTATCAAGCAGGGGAGAAGCCCTGAGGAGGCAGTTGATTTTGTACACAGCAAACGTCCGGTTATTCATCTCGAGACCTCTCAAACAGAATCTCTTGTTGTTTATGCTGAGGCTGTTTCTTAGGTTGTAAAAATGTAGAGTTGACAGCCTAAAAGTAGCTTGCTATACTTTAAGCAGTTAATTAAACATTTAATCACTTATCCGCCGTAAATGATGCTAACCAAAAGTGAGGCGGGAAAACTGCGTTCTATGCTGGAGCGCGGCGGGAAGGATGAACTTCCGGTCGTATTTCGAACTCTTGGGGACAGCGGTCGTTTCCGAATCTTTAGCCTTCTCGGCAAAGAGGAGCGCCTCTATTGCGTTAGTGAAATTGCTAGTGTGCTTAAGACTTCGGTACCATCAGCTTCGCAGCAATTACAACGCATGGAGCGCTCAGGTCTTGTTATCCGCGAACGCATCGGACAAAAAATTTGTTATCAGGTTGACCGAAAAAAAATAATCGTTCGCTCTCTTCTTTCGCTAATAAATCACTAAGTACTAATAAACAATATGGCAAACGTTACCATTTACACCACTCCGACGTGCGGCTATTGCAAGGCTGCTAAGGCCTTTTTTCAAGAGCATGGCGTTACCTATACCGAAAAGGACGTCACGGTTGACGAAGCGGCTCGTGACGAGATGATTCAGAAGTCGGGACAGTTAGGGGTTCCGGTTATCTTTGTTAACGACGAAATTGTTATTGGGTTTAATCAGCCAAAACTTTCTCAACTTTTAGCGATTAGTTAACGGGCACGGTTTTGTTATGGCTGCTATACTTAAACGATTATAACGTCGCGCAGTCACAATGCTTGATCCACTGACACTTATCATTCCGGCATTCATTGCCGGACTCATAATGTTTCTGGCACCTTGCACCTTGCCACTTCTTCCAGGGTATCTCAGTTTTATTAGTGGTATCACGGTAGCAGATTTGCATTCGCCAGAGAAAGCCCTGCGGGCTAGGCGTAAGGTCTTTATGAATGGGGTGTTTTACGTCCTTGGCTTTAGCACAGTATTTATAGCGCTCGGTAGCCTATTTGGACTTGGCGGCGTTGCCTTGGTGCAGTATCGTATTTGGCTTTCTCGCATTGGCGGCATTTTCATTATGTTCTTTGGGTTTTCAATGCTTGGGCTAAATCGGTTTGCGCCCTTTTCGTTTCTTAACAGCGAGAGACGGTTTCCTGTATTTGGTGCGCTGCGGCCGGGTAATCCACTGAGCTCGTTTTTATTTGGAGCGACATTCGCTTTTGGGTGGACGCCTTGCATTGGGCCGGTGCTTGCTTCTGTTTTATTACTGGCATCTACCGCAGCGACTCTTGGTCAGGGCGCGTTGCTGCTTGCCGTATTTTCATTGGGCCTTGGCATTCCGTTTCTCATTTTTGCCGCGCTTATCGGATCTGCCGGAGTTTCTTTTAAGCATCTTTTGCCGTACCTACGTTATGTCGCCATTTTTGGTGGCGTGTTTCTCATTATCATTGGGTTTTTCCTTGCAACAAATCAATTTGGTTACTGGATGGGTTCACTGTTTAACTTTTTTCAATTTTTGCGCTACGACCAGCTGCAGCGATTTCTCTAGTTTTTTATAATACGTGTGGACGTGCTATGCTAAAATTATAGCCGTATGCGACCCCAACAACTTTCTACAAACATTTTTCTCGACAGCGGAAACCCCGCAGATACAGAAGCGATTTTTGCCGCGCTTGGGTTTCTTGACGGGCAGACAACGAACCCATCGTTGGTAGCAAAGAACCCGGAGGTTCGTAGCAGAATTGAGAGCGGTAAACCATTTACCGCGGATGACCTTAAAGCATTTTACAAAACTATCGTGGTTGATATCGCGAAGACGATTCCTGACGGATCGATTTCGATAGAAGTTTATGCGGACGAGCATTCGACCGTAGAAGAGCTTTTTGAGCAAGGAAAGGAAATGTTTTCATGGATTCCGAACGCTCACATCAAATATCCCATCACCTCACCCGGTCTAGCTGCGGCTGAACGTTCTGTCGCCGAGGGCATGCGGGTCAATATGACCCTCTGCTTTAGTCAGGAGCAGGCCGCGGCGGTCTATGCCGCAACGCGGGGCGCAAAACGTGGTTCGGTATTTGTTTCGCCGTTCATTGGCCGGCTGGACGATCGCGGAGAAAAGGGGATGTCCTTGGTTCGCAATATTCAACAGATGTACGCCGCCGGAGATGGCCACGTTGAAGTACTAGCGGCAAGCGTTCGCTCTCTCGAACACCTTTATGAACTATTTTCGTTACGTACAGATATCGCTACCGCTCCGCTGTCCGTGCTAGAAACATGGCAAAAAGAAGGAATGGCACTTACTGCTCAATATGCGGAGCGTGTGGAATTGAAAGAGATTCCTTTTACCGAAACCTCTTTGAAAAAAGAATGGCAATCGTACGACATTCATCATGAACTTACTGGTACAGGGTTGAAAAAATTTGCTGAAGATTGGAATCGTCTTTTGCAAACAACAACGTAGAGAGGATATTTATAGCGAATTTTTAAGACGCCGCATCTGCGGCGTTTTTTGGTTTTTTATAGTAAAAATGCTACACTACGAGTAGTTAGAATGTACTCTATTTTTATGATGGACAAAGCACTAAGAGAGTTGCCGGCACAGTTTGACTATACACCGGTCATTGCTAACGCTGACCGATTGGTAAAGAAAGAGGCCTTTTTGGCTTGCGGTATGGGCGGCTCTATAAAGCAGCACCAATTGCTTTCTATTGTTCATCCAGAACTTGATCTTTTGCTTCACGCTTCGTACGGCTTGCCCGTTGCACCAGAAGGGGACTTTGAGCGCCGTTTGGTGCTTATTACTTCTTATTCAGGAAACACGGAAGAGTCGCTGGACGCCTACCAAGAAGCAAAGAAGCGGGGATTGTCGCTTGCCGTTGTCGCAACTGGCGGGGCGTTGATTGCTGCCGCAAAAGAAGATGGCGTGCCGTACATAGAGTTACCCAATGTTGGTATTCAACCGCGTAGCGCAATCGGTTACACGCTGCGCGCCGCCCTGGCCCTTATGGGGCACGAGGATATTTTGCAAGAGACTTCAGAGTTGGTACAGTTGTTAAATAGTCAAAAAGCAGAAACACAAGGAGAAGCGCTTTCGGTTCGATTGCAAAATCGGGTCCCTGTTATTTACAGTTCAGAGATGAATAGCGCGGTCAGCGTGGTGGCGAAAATTAAATTTAACGAAGGTGCAAAAATACCGTCTTACAATAATGTATTTCCAGAGTTGAACCATAACGAAATGCAGGGGTTTTACGTGCAGCCAAAAACTGAAGCGCTTTCGGGTCAGCTATACTTTTTATTTTTGACGGATACAGAAGACCACCCACGGATTCAAAAACGGATGGCTGTCACAAAAGCACTCTACGAAGAGCGGGGGCTCACTGTTGAGGAGTTGGCGCTTAGTGGAACAAATCGCTGGCACAAAATTTTTGCGACCCTTCTCGTTATTGATTGGGCTGCGTTTTATCTTGCTAAATATTATGGTTTTGATCCGGAACTGGTAGAAATGGTAGAAGCCTTTAAGAAACACATTGCGTAATGGTTACGGTACCAAACGAACGACTTGCCTTGCCGGAATTGCCCGAGTCTCGACCTCGGCCGATCGGGCGAGGAACACCAATCCGAGATTATTTTTTGATTGGTAACTTACATACCGCAGCATTAGTTTCTCGGCGAGGTGCCGTTGACTGGCTCTGCTTGCCGCATTTTGATTCGCCAAGTTTATTTGCCGCCCTTCTCGATACGGAACGCGGAGGGACGTTCGCTGTTGACGCCAAGGGTTATCGTGCAGACGCACGCTACGTATCAGACACAGCTATTGTTGAAACGTTGTTTAAGCGCGGTAAGTGTCGATTTATGGTGCGCGATTTTATGCTGCCCTTGCCCCGTATTCATACGCAGGCGCATTTTTTAGAGCGTAAAATTATTGCCGAGCATGGTCCGGTAACGGTGCGTTTTGTGTTTAGCCCAAAGCCAAACTATGCAAAAGAAGAGGCGGCGGTGAGTTATCGAGGACGTATGCTCCGTTTTCGGATGGGGAATGACTACGTTCGTCTTCACGTACCGTCGTCAGCCCGCGTTAAGCAGGTAGCGGGCGAGTGGCAGATTACCCTTACGTTGGCGACGGGTGAAAGTCAGGTGATTGTGCTTGAGCATACCAAGCGACCGCGTTCTCACTATAAAGGCCAAGACTTTGAAGAGCCGACAAAACAATTTTGGCAGCATTGGGTTTCTGAAGGAAAATTTTTTGGTGACGAACAAGAGCAACTAATTCGATCCGCTATTACGCTGAAATTGATGCAGTTTTATCCTACGGGTGCCATTGTGGCCGCGCCTACTACCTCGCTGCCAGAAGAAGTTGGTGGTTTACGTAACTGGGATTACCGCTACGTTTGGATTCGCGACGCGACGTTTGTGCTTTATGCGCTTAACGTTTTGGGGTACCGAAACGAAGCAAAACGTTTCTTTCGCTTCATTGAACGTGTTGCTCGGCACTGTTCAATGTGCGAAGTCGACCTTCACCTCTTCTATACCATTTGGGGGCATCGCGTACCGCGCGAACAGGCACTTCATCACTTTGCTGGTTACAAGGGTTCGCATCCGGTGCGTGTTGGAAACGATGCCACTGATCAGTTCCAGCTTGATATTTACGGCTCACTAATTGACGCTCACTACTTTATGTCGACTCGTGGTATCGGCGTCTCTCGCCTTAGTCGCGCCATCATTATTGAACTGGTAAACGATATTGCTGAACATTGGCAGGATGCCGACAATGGCATCTGGGAGGTGCGTACCGGTATGCAGCACTACACTTACAGCAAAGTGATGGCTTGGGTTGGTGTAAGCCGGGCGCTGCGTTTGGCAAAGCGCCTTCACATTAACAAGAAGACCATTACCGCATGGAAGAAATTAGAAGAAGAAATTGCCGCGTGGATTTGGACATACTGTTTTGATGAAAAGCGGAACACGTTGGTGCAGCACCCTGAAACCGACAGTCAGGACGCGGTGAACTATCTTATCGTTTTGCTTCAGTTTTTTGAACAGGATGACGTTCGTGCCAAGCAAACCATTGATGCCACCAGCCGCGAGTTGCGCTACCATGATATTTTTGTCTATCGCTACCGAGAAAATGACGGACTAGCCGGAGGAGAAGGGGCATTTGTTTTGGCGACCTTTTGGCTGATAGCAGCGCTTGCCTACACCGGAAACAATAAAGAGGCAAGGCGGCTCCTTACTAAGTTTGAGAAACAGTTACCTAAAAGCGGACTTATTGCAGAGGAGATTGACCCTAAGACAGGGGAGTACCTCGGCAATTTCCCGCAGGCATTTTCGCACATTGGCTACATTATGAGTGCTTATTATCTTGATCGATACAAGGGAGAGCAGACATAGTGTTGATACTATTTTTAGGATAGTCTTATACTATGACGCAACTACTTTTTGATGTAGGTGGTACAAAAACCAGAATCGCAATTGCAAGAAACGGTGTTATTGGTACACCGATAATTATGCCGACTGAGAAAAATTTTGATCGGGCAATCGATGGGTTTGTTGACACCGTAAAACAATTAGGTGCCATGCCTTTTGAAATTAGCGCAGTTGCGGGTGGTGTTCGGTCACTGGATAAAAAAAGAGGCGTATTGCGAGCGCAGCCACACTTTCCACTTTGGGTGGGCAAACCGCTGCGACTGACTTTGGCAAAACGTTTTGGGGCACCGGTATATCTAGAGAACGATGCGGCGCTTGCTGCCCTTGGAGAAGCGGTATATGGGGCAGGTAAAAACAAACGCATCGTGGCTTACCTGACAGTAAGTACCGGTGTTGGTGGGGCTATCGTTATCGATAAACATATCAGCGAATCTATGCAAGGGTTTGAACCCGGAAATCAAATCATTGGCGGTACGCGAATTAAACCATTGCGTCTTGAGGCAGTAGTGTCTGGGAAAGCTTTTGAGCGGCGCTACAAAAAACCGGCGCGAGAAATAAAGAGTAGGCGTGTTTGGCAGGAGGCTGCTCAGGTGTTGGCGCTTGGCATTCATAACAGCATCGTGCATTGGTCGCCAGAGGTGGTAGTACTTGGCGGCGGGTTGTTACGAAAAAGTGCCATTCGACTTACTGAGGTGAGCGCTGAATTAAATCGACTGCTTGTAGTGTATCCAAAAGTGCCTCAACTCAATGCTGCGCAATTTGGAGACGAGAGTGCTATTTACGGTGGGCTAGCACTTATACTGCAGCAAAAAAAACGATAACAATGGAAATTCGAACCATTCGTACTCGGGCCTTTGAGCCGCCCCGAGATGATGTTTATCGCTTAATCGATGAGAGTGTCTCCGAGTTAAAAGATGGGGATATTCTTTGCGTCAGCTCAAAGATTGTTGCCATTCATCAAGGTCGCTGCATCAAAATTACCGATAGCGTCAATAAGGACGAGCTCATTACTAAAGAGGCGGAGCGCTACATTCCTCGTAGCCGTGTCCCGCACGCGCTTGCTGTTTTAGCTATTAAAGAGCACACCCTCATTGCCTCTGCCGGTATCGACGAGAGCAACGGGCATGGATATTATATTCTTTGGCCAGAGCAGCCCTACGCTTTTGCTAGAGAGCTCAGAGCGCGCCTTAAAGAAAAATGGAACCTTAACAACCTTGGTGTTGTGTTGACTGACAGCCATACCATTCCGCTTCGCTATGGGGTGGTAGGTATTTCTATCGGGTTTGCCGGTCTTCATCCGGTAAAAAGTTACGTTGGCACCGCTGATATATTCGGCCGGCCGTTTCATATGTCGAGAACAAATGTGGTAGACGCTATTGCTGCTATTGCTGTGCTTCATATGGGCGAAGGAAACGAGCAAACACCACTTGCGGTACTGCGTGATGTCCCGCACGTAACTTTTAGCGAGCAAAATGAAGAGGCGGCCTTGCTGGTACCTCCGGAAGACGATATTTACCGTCCGCTTCTTGATTGTTTCAGTGAAAGCAATGAGTAGGTCAAAGTTTATCGCACTCGCCGCAATGACACTTGATGGGCGGATTGCCAGAAAGGCAGGGGAGTTCACCAATTGGACTAGCGCAGAAGACAAAGCACAGCTTCATCGTGAACTCGACAGTGCGGATGCGATTGTTGTTGGGCGGACAACCTACACAACCGCACGTGAGGCGCTTTCAAAACGGCGCTGCATTATTTTTACTAGAAGCACCATAGTATGCAAAGAAGAAAACGATCTAGTAACTTATCTTAATCCGGCAGTTGTTGGGGTAGAGCAGTTTTGTAAAGAAAAAAATTACAGCCGAGTCGCTGTGCTAGGTGGTACAGAAACGTACACGTATTTTTTTTAACAATGGTTTAATTGACGAACTGTTTTTAACGATTGAGCCAATAAGTTTTGGTGAGGGATTGCCACTTCACAACGCATCGCAAGGGGAGCGTACCGCATCTTTGGTTTCTGTAGAAAAAATAAACGCGCAAGGTACAGTTGTGCTACACTACGTCTATGCAAATGCCTCGTAAACTCGTCATACTTCTTGCGATATTCGTTGCTCTCGTTATCGGGATGAATGTCCTTGGCAGTAAGATTATGGCCATTCTCGGTATTTCGGTATCGGTTGGCATCTTTATGTCGCCATTGACTTTTCTTATTACTGACATTGTAGAAGACGTGTACGGTCCGAAAATGTCAAGAGAGTTTGTAATGGCGGGGGCGGTCGCTCTCGGGCTTACGTTTATCTATACCGCGGTTTTTGTGGCGCTGCCGCCGCACGAACGATACCCCTACAATGATCAGTATCGTCTCATTTTTGGCAGCTCGCTTCGCATTATGGTGGCAAGTTTTGTTGCGTTTCTGTTGGCGCAGTTTCACGACGTTTGGGCGTTTGCACTCATCAAAAAGTTGACTGGTGGGAAAGCCTTGTGGTTGCGAAACAATGTTTCGACCATTATTTCACAAGCCATCGACACGCTTGTTTTTATGTATTTGGCGTTTTATCAGGCAGCACAAAAGTTTACCGCGCTTTTTGTCTTGGGGTTGGCTTTGCCCTACTACGGTTTTAAAGTTGCCTTTGCCCTCCTTGATACGCCTCTTGTCTATCTTGGCGTGCGCTGGCTTAAAAGCAAAGAAGAAAAAGTTGTTTAAAAATGTTTTGACCCCCGCCGATGTTATCCATCGACGGGGGGCGCTCAGGGTTCGTAGGGATTTAGACCCAGCGTTCATCTCTGGGAATGATGAACCATTCAGGAACGCACATTTTGCTGCCGAATCTTGTTTCAAAGTAGTCGAGCAGTTGAGTGAGACCTGTGGTTCCAAATATATGGAACGCCACGACGTGGTGACCAATATCCCAGTCGTAGCAAATCTCAGTTTTGACAGTGCGATCACAAAGGCAGTGGGTTTCTGGGATTTCAGCCGTAAGGTCGACAGCCTTGATTCGCGGCTGAGTCGTTACAACCCATCTATCCCTACGGCGACGGAAAATAGCGTAGGGCTGCGTACCCGTTTCCATTGGGTTAGCAAACATTACTGTCCGTACGGCAAACGTCGGCACAAGACCTACCCACTCTTCGGTCGGAATAGATAACCCTTTTGCTTCTTGGTCAATCGCGAGGCGAATAACCTCTTCAGAAGCTCCTGCCAGGTCCGGCAGCAGCTCCTCTCCTCTTCCCTTTTTCATTGTACCCTCTTGTTGCTGCTACCGTCTGTTTACGGTAGTTTTGCGACTATCTAGAGGTTTTTTGTCTCTCAGTCAAGCGGGGATGCGATTTGACTAGTTCCCATTTGGTAAAGAAAAAGCTATAGTTTCAGTATGAAAAAAACCAGAAAAAAAGTTGGCTTGGCGCTAGGCAGTGGAGGTATTCGCGGTATGGTTCACGTTGGTGTCGTGAAGACACTGGTTAAACATAATATTCCGATTGATTACATTGCCGGCAGCTCAATTGGCGCGTGGGTAGGTGCTCATTATGCACTCTATCAAGACATCGACAAATTGGCAGCGGAAACTATCGGCAAGCGCAAAGAAAAATTACAGGCATTTTTTGAGCCGACTTTTCGCGGTGGGCTCGTTAAGGGGGAAAAGGTAGAAAAGCTTCTTACCATTTTTTTCAACGACAAAACGTTTGCCGATGTTCATGTACCGCTTGGCGTTGTAGCAACCGATTTTATCGAAGGTAAGCAGGTTATTTTTACCGAAGGTAAACTAGCACCGGCGGTGCGGGCAAGTATGGCGGTGCCGACTATTTTCCGTCCGGTTGTGTATGCCGGTAAAACGCTGGTTGATGGAGGCGTCACCAATCCGGTGCCGGATGATATTGTGCGTGGCATGGGAGCAGACATCGTTATTTCGATTACCTTAAACAATCTTCCAAGTAGCGCGGACGTTGGGAAAATTGAAACGACACTTACCAACGTTACTTCTAGAAGTTTCGAAATTATGCGCCACGCCCTTACTCGTTATTCGCTGTCATCTTCTGACGTAATTATTGAGCCGTACCTTCCCTATACCGGACTTTCAAGTTGGCGACGTTACTTTACACAAGAGATAGGTACTAAGATTATAAAGATTGGCGCAGAAGAAACCGAACGCGCAATGCCGCGAATTGAAGCGTTGCTGCGAGCTTGACTGGACGTCGAATTCTGTAAGCAGTGGCGCGTGACCGAAAGTTATTCTTGAAAATAGTGCAAACGATGTTAACGCAAAGCGTCTATTGTTTTTTGTACGCCTGCTTCGAGGGTAACGGTCGGCTTTACCTTTAGTAGCGACAACAGCCTGTCGGTATCCGCCCGAGTATTTTTTGGTTCTATAACTGCTGGTCCGTTTTTTGGTTCTAGGGATGACCCTGTGAGTTTTTTTAGCATGGCCGCGACATCATTGACGCTTGTTTCTGTGCCAGTGCCGACGTTAACAGCAGAACCAAGTACTTCTTTGTTGCTAGTTGTTCCAGCAGCAATGTTAGCCGCTACAATCGTTGAGACAAAAGTGAAATCGCGTGTTTGTTCGCCGTCGCCATTGATGACCGGCTGTTCGTTGCCAAGATAGCGAGCGGCAAATTTGGGAATGAGGCAGGCGTATTCACCGTTGGGATCCATTCGCGGACCGAAGACGTTAAAGTACCTGAGTGCAATAGTTTCTGTCTGGTAAAGTTGGGCGTAGAGTCGGCAGTATTGCTCGCCAACCAGCTTATGAAGCGCATAGGGTGACATTGGGTTTGGTGTCATTGTTTCGACTAGCGGCATTGTTGGTTGATTGCCGTAGAGGGACGAACTTGAGGAGAAAACAAATCTCGGTACGTTAAAGCGCCGGCAGTGTTCAAGTATATTTACCGTACCGTCGACGTTGGCGCGATGCGCCTCCGCCGGGTGCTTAATTGAAAATTGAACTCGCGGTATTGCTGCTAGGTGAAAAACAACCTCAAAGCTGTGAGTTTCAAAAATAGGCGAGAGGTCATCATTAAGATCTCCACGCACAACGACGAGGCGATTATTGTTTTTGTGGGCTGCCAAGTTTTCTTCTTTGCCGCTAGAGAAATTGTCGAGCACAATCACCGTGTCGTCGCGATCAAGTAGCGCGTCGACCAAGTGACTTCCGATAAAACCGGCTCCGCCGGTTACCAATGCTTTCATAGTAGTGGGGAGTATAGCATAGCAGACAAAATTGACCGAGTGCCGTACCCGCGCTACTGTTTTCGTATATGTACTTTATAGACCTCTCACAACCGCTCGACAACGCAACACCGCTTTACCCAGGGGACCCAGAAACAAAGCTGACCCCAAGCCATACCATCGAAGACGATGGGTTTGCGGCGCACTACCTTTGCCTTGGGACCCATACCGGCACGCACCTTGATGTACCCTCGCACCTCATTGCGGGAGGGGAGAATGCTGACTCGTTGCCGCTTGCTAAAACGGTCGGTCGGTTGGTTTATGTGTCTGTGGCATCTGGTTTTGTTCTCGCCGACCTTAAACGTTTGTCGATACAAAAAGGTGACGCCGTATTATTTCACACAGGTCGTGATAAAGAGTATTACGAAGCGGCGTATTTTAATGAGTATCCAGAAATGCCACACGAGGTCGCGGAGTACCTAGCAGAGAAACAGGTGCATCTTGTTGGTATAGATAGCTGCAGCATCGACCGCGCGCCGTACATCGAGCATCGTTATCTTTTAGAGCGAGGGATATTGTTGCTTGAAAATTTGACAAACCTTAACGCGGTGCGCGAAGGAGCTTTTACTTTGTACGCTTTTCCGCTTCGGTTACCCGTTGATGGTTCACCGGTCAGAGCAGTAGCGGTTAGTTTATGAGTTACGAGCAAAAGTCGCTTGGTAAACTTCGTGGCCGCGTTATTCACGGTGACAAGGTCGGGCGAAAGCTCGGTTACCCGACGGCAAACCTTGCCCGTCATTACTTTAACCGTCATCCAGTCAACGATGGCGTCTACGCCGGTATCGCCACCGTTAATACCCGACGTTATTCTGCTGCTGTGGTCATTGGCGTTCACGATAAGGTTGAGGTTCATCTCATTGGTTATCGTGGTAACCTCTACGGCACAATGCTTGAAGTAACACTGGTAAAAAAGCTTCGCGTGCTTAGTCGGTATCGCAGTGACGATATGCTTACCCTGCAAATTGCGCGTGATGTAGAGCGCGCTAAAACAACAACGCTTACTCATCTCGGCCCTTATGTTTAGTGGTATCATTCGCCATCGCGGCATACTAAAGCGGCATCAGCACAAAACAATAGCTGACCAGTTTGTCGTTGCCATACCGAAGCTTTTGGCAAAAGTTGGTGACAGCATTGCGGTCAATGGTGTTTGTCTTACCGTCGAAAAACAGCAGCGACATGAGTATACCTTTAGCGTTATGCCAGAAACCATGCGGCGTACCACGCTTTCTAAAATCAACATCGGTGAGGCGCTCAACATTGAACCGTCTCTTCGTCTCAAAGATGCGGTTGATGGACATTTTGTGTTTGGCCATGTTGATGCTGCCTGTCGAGTAGAGGAGACCGTCAGTAACGCGCGTGGAAGGCGTCTCGTATTTCGCTTGCCAGCAAAAGCAAAAGGGCTGGTTGCCGAAAAAGGATCTATTGCCATTGACGGGGTAAGCCTGACGGTTGCTGCCGTCAGCTCGGTATCGTGTTCGGTTTTTCTTATCCCGTATACTACTACGCATACAACGCTTGGGTTACTTAAAAAGGGGAGGTATGCTAATGTCGAATTTGATATGCTAGCGCGCTACGTTAATGCACAAATCAGTCGATAATATTACGACCGTCAATAGAAGTGATTTTCGGGTGGCGATTATTGCCGGTCAGTTTAACCCTGAGGTGACCGAAGGTCTCCAGCGTGGTGCCACGCGCGCGCTTAGCGAGGCTGGTGTGGCGGAGGCGCATATTGATACCTATCCTGTTGCTGGTTCGTTTGAGGTTGCCGAGCTGGCGGCTCATTTAGCAAAAGCGGTACGCTACGACGCTATTATTGCACTTGGTGCTATTGTCAAAGGAGAGACTTCGCACGACGAACATTTAGCGCGAGCGGTAACGGAAAGCATTCTCACTTCTGCAACAACGAGCGGAGTCCCGATCGGTCTTGGCATTATTACTGCCAACACGTTTGAACAAGCAGTTGCGCGCGCGGCGGACGACAACGGTAACCGCGGATACCATGCGGTCAAAGCAGCGCTAGCACTTTTTGAACAAATGCACCGTAAACTATGACACCGGCAGAAGAAATAAAATCGCGGCTAGATATTGTTGATGTACTTGGCGAGTACATCGAACTTAAACCTTCTGGCGCAAACTACAAGGCACGCTGTCCTTTTCATCAGGAGAAATCGGCATCATTTATGGTCAGTAAGCCAAAACAAATGTGGCACTGTTTTGGTTGCGGTGAAGGTGGCGATATTTTTTCTTTTGTAATGAAGCAGGAAGGGTTAGAGTTTCCAGACGCTTTGCGCCTGTTGGGTACAAAGGCAGGGGTGCGGGTAACCACGGAAGCGCCAGAAAAGCGAACCGAGCGTGAGCGCGTCGGGCGGGTGTTGGCAATGGCTATACAATTTTGGCAGGAGACATTATGGAACAGCGATGAGGCGCGCGAGGCAAGAGAGTACCTGCAGAACACGCGGCAGATTTTACCAGCCACCATTCGTGATTGGCGTCTTGGGTTTGCGCCGAACTCATGGGATGCCCTTGTTACCTTTCTTGCTAAGCAGGGGGTGGCGGACGAAGATATGATTCGCGCCGGTGTAGCTGCGCACAAGATGGCGACCCGAGGACGCAGCGTTTACGACCGGTTTCGAAATCGCATTATGTTTCCGCTCACCAATGCGCATGGACAGGTAGTTGGTGCGACCGGTCGCGCCATGCCCGGTACGGAAGCCGAGGCGAAGTACGTTAACACTCCTGAGACGTTGCTCTATAAAAAAGGAGAGGTACTCTATGGGTTGGACAGGGCGAAAACCGTGGTGCGTACCGATGGTGTCGTTATTGTGGTTGAAGGAAATGTAGATGTCATTACCTCTCACCAAGCTGGTATCAAGAATGTGGTGGCAGCTTCCGGTACGGCGCTTACTGGTGAACAGGTGCGGCTCATTAAACGCTATACGCCTAAAGTCGCCTTTGCTTTTGACACCGACAGTGCTGGCGAAGCGGCGACTATGCGCGGGCTCATCGCTGCGCTTGAGAATGGACTGGAGGTGCTTCTCATTGGGCTACCAACAGGAGCGAAAGGTAAAACGTTCAAAGATCCCGACGAGTGTATTAGAGAAAATCCAGAATTGTGGCGCTCGGCGATAGCAAAAGCCGAACCGCTGCTTGATACGCTTTTTCGACGCGCGTCAGAAGATCGCGACCTCACTAAGCTAGAGGACAAACGCGAAGTGGCTCGTAGTTTATTGCCCGTCGTTGCCCGCGTTCCAGATGTAATTGCTAAAAATCATTACCTTAAGCGACTCTCTGCACTGGTTGGCGTGCCGGAAGGGGATTTGCGTCAGCTTTTACCAGCATCCAAATCGGTAACACAGAGACCGGCAGCTGCTAGCAACGTTTCTTCCTCACGTCCGATTGACGTATTGCGCAACTTGTCAGAACGACTCATTGCATTAGTCTTTGCCGCGCCAAAAGAGGCCAAGTTTGTTTTTGACGAAATTGAGCCTGAGTTTTTGGCGCCAGAGCTCAGTGCCCTGTACAAGCTGATGGTCGTTTTCTATACTAGAGAGAGCGCAGAACAGCCGCCTGCATGGCAGGGTGACGCGTTCCGTCAGACGCTCGCCAATGAACCCAATGCCGGCGTGCTTTTACAAACGCTCGATGTTCTCTCGCTTCGCGCCGAGAGCGATTTTTCGCTTCTCCCAGAAGCTGATATTCAACGCGAACTCAACGAGACTGTTCGCCGTTTGCGCAAACGGAAACTTCAAGAACGACTGCAGCGATTGGAACAAGAAATCCGGATCGCCGAGTCTGCTACCCCCAGAGATGAAACCCGTCTTAGGGAGTTGGTTACACAATTTCAAAATGATAGCGCTGCATTAACCACGTTAGATTTTTAGCATGCCTATAAAGAAGAAGATGAAAGCTGCTGGTAAGAAGAAACCAGCCAAGCGCACCGTAAAGAAAACAACTGCCAAAGCAAAAAAGCCGACAAAGAAAGTAGTAAAGAAGAAGACCGTCAAAAAAGCGGCTGCGGTAAAACGTACGCGCTCAACTCGTGTTGCTGCAAAGCCGCAAAAACGTGTGAAGATTGTACCAGACGAAGTGCGCGTGTCGGCCCTGCTTGCCAAAGGACGGTCTAGGGGGTTTATTACCGAGAATGAAATTTTGTATACTTTTCCGGAGGTAGAAGAATATTTGACTGACTACGAAGCGTTCCTTGATAAGCTGGAAGACATTGGCATTCAGGCTGTCGGTACCGGTACAGGCATTCTTGATATGCACCATGTAGGCAAGCGCGAAGTCCTTGCTCAGCGTATGGGTACGCCGTCTGATAAGCGCCGGCTTGATTTGACTGACATTTCAACCGATTCGATTCAAATGTATCTCCGAGAAATTGGTAAGGTGCCACTGCTTACCGCCGACGAAGAGGTGGCGCTTGCTAAGCGAAAAGAGCGAGGCGACGAAGAGGCGAAGAAGCGGCTCATTGAAGCAAACCTGCGTTTGGTTGTATCAATTGCAAAAAAGTTTACCGGTAAAAAACTTTCGCTTCTCGATCTCGTTCAAGAGGGGAACATTGGACTCTTCCGTGCCGTTGAAAAGTTTGAGTACCGTAAGGGCTACAAGTTTTCAACCTACGCCACTTGGTGGATTCGTCAGGCTATTACCCGCGCGCTGGCTGACCAGTCGCGCACCATTCGTATTCCGGTCCATATGGTTGAAACTATCAACAAGTTTCAGCAGATTGAGCGTCAGCTCATTCAGGATCTCGGTCGCGAGCCGTACCCAGAAGAAATTGCCGCAGAGATGGGGGAGACGGTCGACAAGATTCGGCACATCATGAAAATTTCGCAGGATACTATTTCGCTTGAGACTTCGGTCGGTGAAGACGATGAAGACTCGACGCTTGAAGACTTTATCGAAGACGTAAAGAATATGACGCCGGATCGCGCCGCGGCGTTGCAACTGTTGAAAGACTACGTCAAGCAGGTTATTCAAGAGCTTACCCCGCGAGAGCAGAAAATTTTAGAGATGCGTTTTGGTTTAGAGGACGGTGTCGCCCATACCCTTGAAGAAGTGGGGAGTGAGTTTGGCGTTACCCGTGAACGTATTCGGCAAATCGAAGCCAAAGCTCTTGAGAAAATTAAGAAGCACGAACTCATCGATCGGCTGCGCGATTACTAAATTGCTTTGCTAACTTTTTTACTGCGTATCTATGAAAAAATGCCTCATCTGTCGCAATGAAAATTGTACGAAACAATGTATGCGCTCAACGGCGCTTCTCATTGTTCGGTTGGCGTTTGCACTCATTATTATTACTCATGGCTGGGCGAAGCTGGTTGGGCCGTTAGGGATTACTGGTTTTGCGGGGTTCTTAGGTTCAATGGCAATTCCAGCGCCGACGTTTTTTTCATGGGTTATTGCGCTTCTCGAAGTGTTTGGCGGCATTGCGATTTTGCTTGGCCTTTACGTAGAGAAGGTGGGGCTTCTGTTTGTACTGGAGTTTTTGTTTATCGTTACTTACGTGAGAGGTCTTAATGTATCAAAAGCGGAACTTGATATTCTTATGCTGGCAGCCGCCGCGTCGCTTTCCCTGATGGGACCCGGATCGTACGCGCCCATGGGAAGAAAAAAGAAAGCGGACGAGATCGTCGCTTAGTAAAAATAACGGCAAAAAAGAGCGGTCGCCTGACCGCTCTTTTTATGATGCTATACTCCAGCCAATGTAAGAAGCGATGAAGATAAGGGTACAAATGGTTGCTGACATAAGGCACCAGGTGCACCACTGCTTAAGGACAAACGCCTGCACGGCGGTGAGGTAGAGAGAAAAAACAAAGGCGACAAAAGAGACGAACATAACGAGCATCACGAAGGTTGTCGTTGCTTCTAGTGAAGTCAAAAGAAATAGGGTATAGGAAAGGGCGATGCCGGCGTAGTAGAGGATTCCCAAGACTTCAACCGGAATGCCGAACAGCTTCGCGTAGTCACTCTTAACCACTGCGTCGCAGTGAAACTTGATCGGGCAGACAAAGGGGTGCGACTGACCTTTCTTCCAGCGGATGTAGCCGGCAACAGAGAGGCCGGCAAGAGCGAGAAGTAAGATGATAAATTCGTGCAGCATAGGTATTTCAAAGAGCGTACTATAAATAGGCCATTCTGCCCAGCCAAGGGAAGTTGTCAATTTCTCCGAATATAGTATGATGCTTTTACGTTAAAAAGTTTGTTCCGGGGTAGCTCAGCGGTAGAGCAGTGCGCTGTTAACGCATTGGTCGTGGGTTCGAGTCCCACCCCCGGAGCCAAATTGTATGTTCGGCGTTTGTTGCCTCGATGCAAAGCGCCTCGGCACGCGCCCTGCGGGCGCTAAAGCCTGATTTTAAGAGGATTTGCCACGCTCCGCGTGGCTCAAAAA
>PFET01000013.1:63804-80715 GCA_002793855.1 Candidatus Uhrbacteria bacterium CG10_big_fil_rev_8_21_14_0_10_48_11 | reverse complement strand
CCCTTTCCGCCTACGGCGGAAGCGGTGAATTCCCAAAGTTCCCCCCAATTGCATGAAAGTGTTTTGTCTTTGAGAGTGGGGTTCGAGCCGATTTTTTGGAAAAACTCTTTCCATGCGAAATAGTTTTCTCCTTTTTCCAAAATAACGGCTTCTCTCAAAGACAAAACGAAACTCCGATTGATTTTGATAAAGTGAAGCAACATACCAAAAAGTTTTTTGCGGTGTTCTCTGACGATGACGAGGTTGTACCGCAAGAAAACAAAAAACTTTTTGAGGAACGGCTTGGAGCAAAAACCGCGATGGAACACGCCAAAGGACACTTTAGCGGAGGTGATGGAGTGAAAGAATTGCCAGTTATTTTGGAAGCAATTCTTTCGCAGGAGCCGCCAATTTTTTAAAAAAAGAAAGCCGAAGCCCGCGCGGATTCCTCCCCAGACCCCTCCTCCGCGCGGACAAATGCAAAAACAAAATCAGCCGAGGTTTTGCCAAATCCTTTCCCCCAGAAAATAGTTTTGGCAAAACCGAGTCCGCATTTCGTCCCGCCACACTGCCCGAATACTTGGAGGGCAGAACCCCGAAAGAAAAACACCCTTTCCTTTTTCAAAGGAGTGTTTTTTCTTTCGGGGTTGCCGAGGCTCTGCGAGGCGGTGGCGGGGCGATTCATTCTTGGTCGAAAAAAGTTCGAGCAAATGCTAAAATAACACCACCAAAACAAATGAGCTGGCACGTGGCCAGCTTGTTTATTTTTTGATACAGCAGAAGTGAACCGAACATGGAAAAAGAATGCCTTTTCGCTAAAATTTTGAACGGCTGTGCCATCCAAAAGCAAACGATGATTCACCAAAGCTTAGAAATCTTCTTGTCCAAAATTTTGTTCTGCGCCCACGTTTTTAATTTTACTCGGATCAATCCCATCACGCCCGAGGAAAAAAGCCGGGTTGTTCCACTCTGGCAGTATTTCTTTCCCCATTTTTTGACTCTCGTACTGATAATACAAATCAACCGATGCACCAACGAGAGCACCGAATAATATATCATCTATGTCTTCGGGGTGAGCTTTCATATAGTCTACGTTCATATTTGCAACATAGGCTTCATATTCCTTCAGTTCTATCGGCATTGAGGGTGCCCCTTGGTTTTGTAGTCCGTGTATCAATTCATGTTCTAGACGAGACAGGCTTCGGCGATATTCTCTGAGATCATCCCTGTTAATATCAACACCTATTTGTCTATCGTTCTCGAAATGGACAGCATCTGCAATTGGGTATTCTTTAAAAAATTTTCCGAACTCAGAAGTTGGTTTAATTCGCGTAGCAATACTCTTAGCAATCCTTTTTAGAGCTCTTTGAAATTCGGCTGGCGGTAAATCCTGTGAAGGAAGTCTGTATTTTGACCGTAATATTTTTTGATCTTCTTGGAGCCTTTCGACCATGGCCGGATTATCGGGCGTCATACCGGTAAGGTATTCGCACAGCCGACTAGAAAATGATTGAGCAACCCTCTCAGCGATTTTTTGACGTTCATCCTTAACTGCTTTCGACGCCTGCTCGCGATCTGTCACGCACGCGTTGCAGCTATCGGGAAAATTGCCGTGTGGACACATTCCTTCTAGTACATTTTGATTTTCTTTTTCGTCCATGATTTAGATAGTACCACAATCTTAAGTGTTTTACCCCTTTCTAAGTAGCACAGCATTATAGCTTACTTTTCTGGGTACTGGGCCCAGAGTATGCTTTGACCGCCGCGCGCCCGCTTGCTAGACTCACTAAACTATGAACGAAGAGGTGCGACAGCAATTTTACGTCGGGGTCAATGTAGCGCTATTTCGTGGCGGGAAATTACTGTTGGGGCTGCGGAAGAATGTTGCTGGTGCCGGCACCTGGGGTTTACCTGGTGGGCATCTTGAGAGTAAAGAAAAGCTCGTTGACGCCGCTCGTCGGGAGTTATCGGAAGAGACTGGATTAAAGCCAGAGAAGCTTACCTTCATCAATCTGACAAATAACAGTCAGGACGAAAAGCACTATCTGCAAATTGCCTTTCGTGCCGACGGTGTTGAGGGAGAAGCGGAAATTTGTGAGCCAGATTGCTGCAGTACTTGGCAGTGGTTTTCGACAAGCGAATTGCCTGAGGACATTTTCCCGCCCCACGCGGCGCACATCGCCGCTATTATTGCGGAAGAGGTATATCGAGAAAGTTAAATTACTATGACAGCAGAAAAAAAAATTAACCTTGCCCTTATCTATGGCGGCAAAAGTACCGAGCATGAAGTTTCGTTGCGCTCGGCACGCAGTATTTATGAGAAGCTCGACAAAGATAAATACAACGTCGTTCTGCTTGGCGTTAGCCAAAGCGGACGGTGGTTGCTTGCAGATGAGGCGGCGAACCTACTTACCGAAACAACCGTTTCTGAAAGCAATAGCCGGCAGGTAGTTCCCACCGGCAAAGGTGCAATGTCGTTGGTCGCAGCTGAATCAGGCAACGAGCTTGAAGCAATCGATGTTGTTTTCCCAATTATTCATGGCGCGGGCGGTGAAGACGGTAGCTTACAAGGGATGTTGGAACTCCTCGATGTCCCCTATGTCGGGTGCGGCGTCTTGGGTTCTGCTGTTGGGATGGACAAAGATGTTACCAAGCGATTACTGCGAGATGCTGGGGTTGAGGTAGCGCCTTATGCCACGCTTCGCTCTACTGATTCGTGGCAGGCGGAACTTGATGCTATCGTCGCCACGCTTCACTATCCGCTATTTGTTAAGCCGGCAAATTTAGGTTCTTCGGTAGGCATTACCAAAGTGAAAATTCGTGAGGCGTTAGAGGTAGCAGTAGCCGACGCTTTTACCTTTGACCAAAAGGTTCTTATAGAAAAAGCAATTGAAGGGCGAGAGATTGAGGTTGCGGTTTTAGGTAACGAAAAACCGGAAGCGTCCGTTCCGGGTGAGATTCTTCCGCACCATGAGTTTTACTCGTACGAGGCAAAGTATGTGGACGAGCACGGCGCCTCACTCTCGCTTCCCGCGAAACTTTCTACAAGCGAGACTGAAGAAGTACGGATGCTGGCTTGTCGGATATTTAAGACGCTTGAACTTTCTGGTATGGCGCGGGTTGATTTTTTCTTGACTCAAGACGGTAGGTGGATTTGTAATGAGGTAAATAGCCCACCGGGGTTTACCACTATTAGTATGTATCCAAAATTGTGGGAGATTTCTGGCGTTCCGTTTACTGAACTTCTCGATCGACTCATTGCGCTAGCGGTAGAGAAAAAAAAGGCGCAGCGAAAACTGCGCCGTCAGTACCAACACTAGTCTTTACAAAAGATAGCGTAGGTAGACGTAGGCGCTACAGACAACAAGGCCGACAAAGGTGACAGGGACGGCTATTTTCATATATTCACCAAAGCCGATACGGTGACCTTCTTTTTCTGCCATACCACTAATAACGACGTTTGCCGAGGCGCCAACCAATGTTGCGTTGCCGCCAATGTCTGCGCCCAACAGGAGCGCCCACCAGAGTGGTGCCAGTGGCAAACCAGTGCTCACGCCAACATCTTTAATGAGTGGAATCATTGTTGCCACGAACGGAATGTTATCGATGATTGCTGAAAATACTGCCGAGCCCCACAAGGTAGCCATGGTTAAGATAGCAAGTTGGCCTCCGGTAACCGATACAAGCGCGTCGGCAAGCAAATGAATTGCCCCTACCGCCTCAAGTCCGGCGACCAAAATGAAGAGCCCGATGAAAAAGAAAATAGTCGTCCATTCGACATTTCTAAGATGTGGCTCTGGGTCGTCGGTGGTAAGCAGCAAAAGAAGTGCTGCACCCGAAAGCGCGATGGTTGCCCCCTCAAGATTGGTAACACCATGGGTAAAGAAGCCTATCAAAATAAGTCCAAGTACAAGAAGGGATTTTTTTAACAGCCACCAGTCGGAAATCGCGCTGCTAGGATTAAAAGCCATAATGCGTGCCGCTGCCTCTGGTGTGGATTTCATACGACGACCGTAGAGCCAGTAGAGCATGCCCACCGTTACTACAACAACCAGAAGTGCCGCCGGGGCAAGGTTGATAAGGAAGTCGTTAAAAGAGAGATCGGCCGCGCTACCAACCAGAATGTTTGGTGGGTCACCGATGAGCGTAGCCGTACCACCAATGTTAGAAAGCAGAATAGCGCCAATGAGAAATGGCTTTGGTGGTACCTCAAGGTTGTTGGCGACAACAAAAATGACCGGCACCATCAAAAGCACCGTTGTTACGTTGTCCAGAAAGGCAGAGAAGATGGCAACCGTAATGCCAAGCAATATAAAAATAGGCGCCGGTTTCCCGCGCCCTAGTTTTGATACCCACATGGCGATAAACTCGAACATGCCAGAGTCTTTGGCAATAGTAACGACCACCATCATACCGATTAAGAGGCCGAGAGTGTTAAAATCTATTCCCTTAATGGCTGCCTCTTGCGTAACAACACCAAGACCTATCATAACCATCGCCCCGGTGAGGGCGATGATGGTGCGGTGCGTTTTTTCTGAAATGATGAGCGCGTAACTGGCGATAAAAATCCCAACGGCCAGTGGGAAGAGATACTCCATAGAAATTTAACTAACGTTCAGTCTCAAGGGGGATGCCAAAAACGTCTCCAATGGCGTGTTTAATATTCGTTCTACTGATGTAGCCAACCACTACACCAGCATCGTCCACAACCGGAAGTTGCCGAATACGGTGTTTTGCTAGTAAGGTGGAAGCCGCCATTAGAGAATGCGTTGGCTTTACCGTGTGAACGTGTTTCGTCATGAACTTGTCAATCGTATGGTCCTCAAGTGCCTGCGTTCGTTTGGCAAAAGTGCTCTCTGCCGCGAATGAAGCAAGGTGCTTATCTCCTTCAAGATAGTCAGGGACGATGTAGCTAATAACATCCCAACTGGAGAGGATGCCGCAGACACAGTTTTTTTCGTCGACTACCACAATACCGTTCGTCTTTTTTTTAATCATCAATTCAACCGCTTGGCGCAACGTCGCCGTCGGTGAGATAGTAACAACACTGCGGTGCATGAAATCTTGAACGAGGTACTGTTTCATAGAGGATAGTGATAAGAATTGCCTGTCAGTCTAGCAGGAGACGTTAAATCGTCAAGATGGCAACAGTGTGGACAGCGCCCGTGGTTGCCAAAAGCTTCGGCATTTACTACGATTGCTGTAGGAACTCGACCGCAGAGTAAACTCACCCGTCGGGTGAGCTTTCCTTTACCTTTAACGCGAGGGCTATGCAAAAATCACTCAACAGAGTACAAGAGGCGTTTCTTCGGTTGGTGCACAACCGCGCCTACTCGCATGCCTACAATGCGCTGAAGCAGATGCATCCGGCTGACCTCGCGCAACTGCTACCCTACCTACAAGAGCGTGAGCAGCAGTGGTTTGTAGAAACACTGCTTAAAACCAGAAAGCTTGGCGGGGTGATTAGTGAGCTTGATGAAAATAAGGTACTTGAATTTTTAGAACTAGTACCACAGGAAGAGTTTGTAAAAGTACTCGAAGAAATTAACGCCGATGACGCTGCTGACCTCATTGCTGGGTTACCAGAGGGACAGCGGCAAGAAATTTTCGAACGGCTCTCAGGTTCTCAAAAGAAGGCTGTTGGTAAGCTCCTTGGCTACGCCCCAGACACCGCTGGTGGAATCATGAGTCCAGAGTTTGTTTCGATGGAGCAAACCTTAACCGTCGGAGAAGCCATTGACCAACTACGAGCAAAGGCGAGCGGTGAGAAAGAAGAAATTTATAACATTTACATTTGCGACGCCGACGATCAACTCGTCGGCGTGGTGTCGTTCCGCGATCTTGTACTTTCGCCGCCAGACAAAACCCTTCAAGATATTATGGAGCGCAATCCGGTTGCTGTTAGGCCGCACGCCAACCAAGAGCTAGTAGCCGATATGATTGCCCGCTATAATCTACTGTCCGTGCCGGTCATTGACGAGAACCATCGCCTCATTGGTCGCATCACTGTTGATGACGCTATCGACGTTTTGAAAGAAGAGGCGACCGAAGATATCTACCACCTTGGTAACTTGGCGCAGGAAGATCACATCTCGACTCCTGTCTGGACGTCAGCAAAACCGCGAGCTTTGTGGTTACTCATCAACCTTGGTACGGCAGTGTTGGCGGCTGCCACTATCTCGCTCTTTAGTGAGACCATTTCGCGGTTTGTCATTTTGGCGGCGCTTATGCCGATTGTTTCGGGTATGGGAGGTAACGCGGGGACACAATCACTTACCGTCGTAGTACGGGGGTTGGCGCTGGGTGAAGTTGATTGGAGTCTCGCTCTTAAGGTTATTTGGAAAGAGCTAGCAGTCGGTTTATTTAATGGCGTCATCATCGGTGCGGTTATCGGCGTCCTTACCTATCTCTGGTATCACAACTTGACCTTGGCAATGGTAATGGTGCTTGCTATGGTTGGTAACTTGATTATCGCCGCTCTTGCTGGTGCATTCATTCCGCTACTGCTTCGTAAATTACGACAGGACCCGGCATTGGCCTCGAGTATTTTTGTTACGACCGCAACCGACGTCGGCGGCTTTCTTCTTTTCCTTGGTCTCTCGACCATATTCATCAAACTAATTATCAGCTAAGCCATGGAAGCACTTGACGTACAGCATCTAAAAAAAGTGTATGACGGTATGACGGCAGTTGATGATATTTCGTTCTCGGTTCACGAGGGCGAATTTTTTGGTTTTCTGGGACCTAACGGCGCTGGCAAGACGACGACGATTGGAGCGGCCGTGGGGTTGGTGAACCCAACCAGTGGGACGGTTTCAGTATTTGGTCACGATGTCGTTAAAGACTACCGGAAAACACGCGCGCTTATTGGCTTGTCGCCACAAGAATTTAACGTCGATATGTTCCGTCACGCATGGGAGACGCTTATTAACAATGCTGGTTACTTTGGTGTCCAGCGAGCGGTCGCCAGAGAACGCGCCGAACGACTCCTGAAACGCTTCGGGCTTTGGGAGCACCGCTTTAAACGATTTCAAAGTTTGTCTGGGGGGATGAAGCGTCGCGTACTTTTGGCACGGGCATTAATTCATCAGCCAAAGCTTCTCATTTTGGACGAGCCGACTGCCGGTGTTGACGTAGAGCTTCGTCATTGGCTCTGGAAAGAACTTAAAACTATTCAAAAGCAGGGCACAACCATTCTACTGACGACGCACTACCTCGAAGAGGCAGAACAACTCTGCGAACGAGTAGCGATGATTACTCATGGGAAAATTGCTCTCATCGAAAATACGGCTGACCTCATCAAGCGCTATGGTGGGCATAAGAAACTTGAAGAAATTTATCTCCAGATTACGGGCAGTGATACTACCGAAGACGGTAACGCGCCGGCCGTATGAAGATAAACTGGATTGGACTTGGCACCATTTACTGGCGAGAAATTCGCCGCACCTTTCAGGTGTCGATGCAAACGGTATTCCCACCGATTATTACTTCGCTTCTCTATATTTTGATCTTTGGAAACGTACTTGGATCGCGCATTCAAGATATTATTCCAGGGGTATCCTATATCGACTTTATGATCCCAGGGTTACTGATGATGAACGTTATTTCGGCGAGTTTCGCCAGCACCTCGTCTGTCATCTACATTGGCAAATTACAAAACACTATCACCGAGCTACTCGTTGCGCCGCTCTCTTACGTTGAAATTGTGATGGGGTTTGTATTGGCCGCAGCGACGCGTGGCGTCATTGTGGGAATGGGCGTCTACGCCGTTGCCCTCTTCTTCACCACCGCAACGTTCGCGCATCTCTGGGCATTCCTCTTTTTCATTCTAGCAACCTCGCTACTGTTTGGTGCTGTTGGGGCGATGGTTGGTCTCTGGGCGGAAACGTTTGATCACGTCAACTTGCCAAACACTTTTATCTTGCTGCCGCTCTCATTTTTTGGTGGCGTTTTTCACTCTATTCGATTGCTTCCTGACTGGATGCAAACGCTAAGCAAAGCGAACCCGGTGTTTTATATGGTTAACGGTATTCGGGCGAGCATGATAGGTATAGCGGATGTGCCAATGTACGTTTCCGCGCTTGTTGTCTTGGTACTCGTTACCGTTGCCCTCTGGTTTTGTGTCAGTCTTTTCCGCCGCGGCTACAAATTACGGAGTTAACCTTATTGTTTTGAAAACTTGTCGGTAGAAGACGGCAGCATCAAAGTGCCGTCGTTTTTTTGAAAAAAGGTGCTATCCGTGATAAGGGCTGTCCGTTCAAGTCTTAGGAAGAAGCTTAAAAATTGAATCTTGCTTAAACGCCATGTTCAAGCCGAGGAGTAACAAGAAATGGATATTCAGCGTTGCGGAGTTTTTGATGGGGGGCAGCTGTGAAGCGGTTATTGCAAATGTTCTCTATAACGGCGGGAAAAGCGTAACGAACGCGGCACCAGCCACGTTTACTCAATCGGAAAACCCATGGCTGGCGGATACTTTGCCAGCCACGCTAACGGGGTTTCCGTGGACGACGACGCGGCAATCGACGCCTTTGTCAAGAGGCATAATGTTGATTTCATCGTAGTGGGATCTGAGGCCCCGCTCTGCGATGGCATCGTCGACAGGTTGACCACGCTCGGAATTACAACGATCGGTCCGACGAAGGCTGCTGCTCAGCTGGAAGCCAGCAAGGCTTTTTTGGACGAACTCTGTGTGACGCTTGGTATTTCGGCTCCGGAGTCCGTGGTTTGCCACAATTTGCATGAAGCCCGAGCAGCACTCAGGGAGTTGCGCAAAAAGTACGGGGTACTTCCCATAATTAAGGCCGACGGCCTGGCGGCGGGCAAGGGCGTCTTTCTCAAAAAACGTTGAGAGCAGGCTATCAGGTTCTTCGTCAATTGTTCACTGAGAAGATACTTGGCGACGCCGGAACGACGGTCATCATTCAGCAGCGTCTGACAGCGCGGGAATTTTTCCTATTCGCTCTTGCAGAGGGGACGGATGCAATCCTGTTCGGAACGGCCATGGATTACAAACGTCTCAAGGATGGCGACCAAGGTCCGCACACGGGTGGCATGGGTGCAGTGCCCCCTGTTCCATTCGTGTCATCCAAGCTCGAGGAGCAGGTAATGGTGGAGGTGGTGCGGCCACTGGTTGCCGAGATGGCGCGTCGCGGTACGCCGTACCGTAGCATCATCTACTGCGGGATGATGCTGACCACGGAGGGGCCAACGCTTCTCGAGGTCAACGTACGCTTCGGCGACCCTGAGGCGCAAGTGCTCCTTCCTCGGCTCGATCAGGAGAACGGCCCGATCTTGGCCGAGATCCTTCTGGCGACCACAAAGGACGGAGCGTTAAAGAACTCACCGTTCGTCTCAGCCCAGAGGCCACAGTGTGCGTCGTGATGGCGGCGGAGGGGTATCCCGGATCACCGCGAAAGGGTGACGTCATCAGTGGACTCACCACTTACGTGGAGGGCACCGAGGTCTTCCATGGCGGCACAGTATTCGATTTGGAAAATCGAATCGTCCGTACTGCTGGTGGCCGGGTACTTAGTATCGTTGCCCTTAGGGAAAACATGGCCGATGCATGTTAGGCCATCTACTCTCGCGCCGCAACGATTAGTTGGGAGGGTGAGCAGCACCGTACTGACATCGGCGCGAATGTCCTAAGTAGGGCCCCAATACGGCGGCACGGAGGTTACAAAAGATAAACAGGAAGGAAGACGGCGTTGTGCAACGGCGCGATGCCGTTTGTCTATTATAGAAAATTATATAATTAGTTATATATTTAACTCTAGAGTTAGGCCGTACGCTTTAGGCTATGGGCTCTACGCTTGACGCCATACGGCCGGAACTCCGATTTGCAGCTCTATTGGGGATTTGTCAACTGAGCCTCGCGAGTGCTGATTTTGTGAGAACGTTCCCACCTGACGGCCGGCAGGCGTTCACCCTTTTATCGGGCTGAGCGGGGTGGTTTGTCGAACGGGCGAAATGAAATCAGCACGTCCTCATGAGGCCGGAAAGGAGTATTAAGGAAAGCCGAGGTGGGTTTCCTTAACGTATTATTCCCACTCTGTCGTTGCTGGCGGCTTGGAGGTAATGTCGTAGAGAACGCGCGTTACCCCTTTTACTTCGTTTGTTATGCGCCACGAAAGGCGGGCGAGAAATTCGTGTGGCAGGCGCGCCCACTCGGCGGTCATAATGTCTGATGAGGTAATAATACGCACCACTACCGGGTACGCGTAGGCACGCTCGTCACCCGTAAGGCCAACCGTTTTTTGGCTGAGGACTTGCGCGAAATAATGATAGAACTCATCCTCTTTTTTAATACGTTGAATTTCATCACGCACAATTTGGTCTGCGTCGCGTACAATACGTAACTTTTCTGGCGTTACCTCGCCAGCAACACGGATAGCAAGACCGGGACCGGGAAAGGGTTGTCGCCAGACGAGTGCCCTGGGCAGACCCAGCGCTTCGCCGAGTTCTCGCACCTCGTCTTTGTAGAGGTCACGCAACGGTTCAATCAGTTTCCATTTAAGATGTTTTGGCAGTCCACCAACATTGTGATGAGATTTAATAACACGAGCCGTTTTGCCGCTCGATGCGGCCGCAGATTCGATGACGTCAGAGTAGATAGTACCTTGGGCTAAAAATGTTGGCCGCGATTTCATTTGTTTTACCGCACGATCAAATGTTTTAATAAATTCGCCGCCGATAATTTTTCTTTTCTGTTCACCGAACGTAACACCACGCAGTTTTGAAAGGAACTGTTTTTTGGCGTTGACGTATCGAACACGGCAGCCGAGCTGTGAGAGAATGGCGCGTACCTCCGTTGGTTCATTTTTACGCGCCAGTCCGTGGTTTACAAATATGGCGGTAAGTTGTGAGCCAATGGCTCGACTGATAAGCGCCGCGGTTACCGTTGAGTCCACGCCGCCAGAAACCGCCGCCACAACCTGTGCGTCACCAACTGTTTTTTTAATTTGTGCGACCTTCTCTTCTGCCTTGCCACTAATGTTCCAGTCTTTTTCGCATTTGGCTATAGTAAAGAGAAAATTTTTTAATATCATTGTACCGTAGTCGGTGTGTTCGACTTCGGGGTGGAACTGGATGCCGTAGAGTTTTTTCTTTTCGTTAGCCATTGCCGCATCTGGTGAGTTATTGGTTTTTGCAATAAGAGAGAAGCCGGCAGACAGCTTGGTAACAATATCGCCGTGCGACATCCAGACGTGAGATTGTTTAGGCACTTTAACAAAGAGTCGGGATGAACGCACCGTTTTTAATATCGCCGGACCGTACTCGCCCTTTTTGCCCCGTTCAACTTTCCCACCCAACTGCTGAGCCATCAGTTGCATACCGTAACAGACGCCAAGTACCGGAATGCCAAGAGTAAATATTTGTTTTGAATAACTTGGGGCGCCAACGGCGTAAGCAGAACTTGGCCCACCAGAGAGGATGATAGCCTTAGCGTTTTTTAGCTGCGAAAGTGGCGCGGTAAAAGGAAGCAGTGTTGCCTCAACACCAAGCGCGCGCACTCGGCGGCCAATCAGGTGGGAGTACTGTGAGCCAAAATCAATAACGTATACCATTGTTCGTCAGGACGAGCGTTCTTTGATAAACGTAGCTGCAAACGCATTGTCGGTACACTTTTTTATTTCGTCAACAGTGAAGACATTATTGTTGGCTAAAAATTCAAGCTCTTTCGCCAAATTGGTTTCGTACATTTCTGGGCCATCGGTGTTGATGGTGAGCTTAACACCAGCGGCAAACAAGGTGCGGTACGCTTTTTTGAGTTCGGCAACTGTTTTAAAAACGCCCACCTTGAGGTTCGAGGTTGGGCAGATTTCCAATACAGTGCCCTGCTCAACAAGAAGCCGCATCAGTGCCTTGTCTTGGTGGGCTTTGATACCATGGCCGATACGATCCGGTATTATCTCTTTTACCACCATTGCCATCTCTTTACGTTGTCCTTCTTCGCCAGTGTGAACGGTTACCCCGAGGCCTTTCTTTTTTGCGTCACAAAATAGATCAACGTAATTTTTCATTTTAAACTCCTTTGCTTGAGGTCCGGCAATATCGATGCCGATAATTCCGCGGTGCTTGTACTTTAGGGCTTTGTTATAAATAATTTCGTTTTGGTGAAAGGTAAACTCGCGGTCGAGCATAAGAATGATGCCAGCGCGTACCTCCGGATATTCAAGCATTGCCCGCTCCAGTCCGCGAATGGAAGCGTTAATAATGTAATCTAGGTCACGCTCTCCGTTGCGGTTTCGTTTCATTGGGTTGAAGCGAATTTCGTGAAGCACAATGTGGTGCGACCGGTAAGCGCCGCCGATGGTTTGGTGCACGGCCGGCTCCATGGCAACCGGTGAGGACTGAATAAGCTCGGTCCAGTGATACTTAGCACGATCAATTTCTTTAAAGCTTCGGTAACGTCGTTTTACGGTAACCATCTTTTCAAACTCCCAGTAGTTTTTTGTTGGCAATTTAATGCCCTGGTCGTGCGCTAGCGTCCAGAGCACTGCCGCATCAACCGCGCCACCAACGTGCGAGTGCAGTTCGGCAAGGGGCATACCTTGTAGCTCGTTAATGGTGGTGTGATTAGCCATAGCGTTAGCGGTAGTTTGGTGCTTGCTTTTCAATGGTAATAGAGTGCGGGTGACTTTCTGCTCGTCCGGCGGGCGTGATGCGTATGAACGTCGCTTTCTTTTGTAATTCTACAATGGTCTTTGCTCCAGAGTAGCCCATGCTGGCACGAAGTCCGCCGGTCATATGAAACAAAATATCGGCAACAGCGCCATGGAAAGGAACGACACCCTCTACACCTTCTGGCACGTACTTCGTGGCACCCTTCTGTCCGTAGCGGTCAGAACTCTGGCCTCGCTCCATGGCACCTAAAGAGCCCATACCGCGATAGCGCTTGTACTGTTTCTTAGCAATGGTAATGATGTCGCCCGGTGCTTCAGTGGTACCGGCTAAGACCGAGCCAAGCATAACGGCAGACGCTCCTGCGCCGATGGCTTTTGCAATATCGCCAGAGTAGCGAATACCTCCGTCGGCAATAACCGGTATTTTCTTTTCCTTGGCCATTTTTGCTACTTCCATAATGGCGGTGAGCTGTGGCACGCCAACACCGGCAACCACGCGCGTCGTACAGATAGCTCCCGGACCGACCCCCACCTTAAGGGCATCGGCGTAAGGGAGAAAGGCGCTAGCTGCTGTGGCGGTTGCAATGTTGCCCACTATGATTTCTGCTTTCAATTTGCGCTTTAGTAGTTTGACGTCGCTGATAATTTTCGGCTTATGGACGTGGGCAGAATCAACTACCACAACGTCTACACCCACTTTGTCTAGTGCCAGCGCCCGCTTAATGTCGTGTGGGCCCACGGCCGCTCCGACACGTGCCTGCTTTTTCTTTGCCGCCATCACCATCTTGACCTGTTCGCCAACCGTGCAGTTTCGATGCAAAATACCGAGTCCGCCAGCGTTACTCATCGCGATTACCATTTTGGCTTCCGTTACTGTATCCATGGCAGCAGAAATAATCGGCATTTCCAGTCGAATTTTTTTTGTGAGCTGTGTTTCTAGTTTGGCCTCTCGTGGGCTGACGCTCGAGAGCTGAGGCACGAGCAGGACGTCGTCAAAGGTTATACCAAGAGGAATATCCATAACTAAGCTAAAAAGGTATGGTCGTAGTATATAAGAAAACCGGCTGTTCGCACAGCCGGTTTTCTGCGGTCATCGATTATCCTATTGGCGACCCGCTCGTGTAGGTGTTGAGATGCTCTGGTGACACGGTAACCACTTCTGACCAACTGTAGTGTAGTGCAGTAAATACTTCACCCGACAGAAATAGTCGTTTCTCGCCGTCTTGCAGTAGGTATACTCCAGGGCTGCTTGCTGTTTTAACGAGCGTTGCGTTTGGGTAGGCGTTGACGTCAATCTTATCTACAACGACAACGTTACCCCATTGGTTTTGCGGGTACGAAGCAAAAGCGGTGGGAGAAGGGAGATTAATTTTTAGCCACTGTTGCTGCGGTCTAGTGTAGAGGAAGTAGATGGTTGGGTCTTCTGGTGTGCGAATGAGTCGCGCCTCAGGATATGATTCAAGTTTCGCTTTTGAGACAATACGAATGTCGTTGAAGTTGTATCCATAGTGCAAAAAAGCAGTCGGACTCGTTATATAGTGTCGGTAGCCATTTGCGTAAACAGCGTAGACGGCCGGGCTGTTAGCTGTTTTAAGAAGGGCAACAGCCGGCGTGTAGCCAACGGTGCTTGCCCCCAAAACTTCGCCACTATGTCCGTCGCCATTTGTGCCGTCGCCGATATCACCAGAGGTATCGGATCCAGTGTGGTTATTGATAAGGTCTGCGGGTACGTCATCAATTGAACAGCCCGGAGGCAGTGGGGCGTAGTAGAACGAGGTTGGTGCAGTATAAGAAAAAATGGAGAGCGGTCGTGACCGTTCTGCAAAGTAGATATTTATTTCATGTACACCTGCACTAAGTGTAATTTTCTGTGTGCCATTAGCGCCACGGTAAGAGTTACCAAGGTTGATGAGAAGATTGCCGTCAATATACACCCATGCGTCGTTGTTTGCCCTGACACTAAAGGTATAGGTGCCAGCAGTTGGAACAATCATCCCCGAGCGCCAATGGACCGCAAAGTGAAAAGGGTCACCCTTTTTACCAGTGTTGACGGGCAAGAAATCATTGCCAAAATCTATGCTTTGATCAACGCGACTAAATACATAGTAGTCTGACCCGTACCAGTAGTTTGCTGGTCCCTCGTCGGTGGTATAAGAGTAGATGTTTGCCTGTACGCCAGGGTCAGTTTCCGCCATGTTGTAGTACTGACCGTAGAAGCCGTTTTCATGGAGGACAATATTGGTGTCGCAGGTTGTCGTCGTTTGCGCACGCGCCGGTACGATGCTTGTAAAACCAGTAAGCGCGAAAGCGATACTAATGAAAATGCGCCCGAAGGCGGTGAGATGTTTTTGCATAGAAGTAGTAGTGTGCAAAAATGACGCAATCAAGTAAGATAGCAGGTATTGTATCGCCTGTCAAGGACTAGGACGTAATAGCTGACGTCTAACGTACTATTTGTTTACAAGAAGCCGTTAGCCTACCAACCACCGCCACCGCCGCCTCCACCCCCGCCGCCAGAAAATCCTCCACCTCCGCTGCCACCACCGGATGACGATGAAGCGGCTACTGCCGAAGTGAGGGCAGCGAAGTGCGTGAGCGAGCTATTAAAGGTTATGGCGTTAAAGGCCGCAGCGTTGGTGCTTGTGTACCAGTTGGGTGGCGAAGTATAGATGTCGGCAAACTCTTTCGCCCAAATGTTAGCAACCCCCAGTACCATTGCATACGGCAATAGTTTCTCGAATGTCTCCGGTTTTTTGTCTGGCGCATTCTGAAACAGCAGCCGATCTTTTTCCGCAATTTGCAGATACTCTTTAAGCCCAAGGAGGTACTCTTTCGTTTCTACACCCTTCACCGTTTTTGCTGGGCTGAAGCAGGAAACAATACTGTAGAGGAGAAGAGAAAGAAGAACCCCAATCAGAAGTGGCAGAAAACTTCCTAGGCCGAACTCTATGTTTAAGATGTCAGCAAAAAACCCATCACCGTCAGGAAGAAAAAAGCAATACCAAAGAAAAGCGCGAACCGATTTATATTATTTTTTATTCGACCCAAATTTTTGTAGTAACCTTTTTGGATAAGCGCTGCCAGTACGAGACCAATTGGTTTTCGCATATCGGCGTAGGGTACATTTTTAAAATCAGAGACCCGTACCGTTTTTCCTTCGTCGCCAACACCTGCTGTTTCTAACTGTTTTCCGCGGAGCAGTTGTTTGAGACTGGCGAGGGTAAATTGTGGTCGTTTCTTGAATAACTTTTCAAAAAGCATACGGTCAAAATCGTTCGGGAGTGTAGCGTAGTCATTGAGCAGCTCCAGCTCGTAGTCTTTTGTCGACATAAATCCTCGTGGTCGCTCATCTACTTCTCGAATTTTAAGGTAACCCTTTGTCGCGAGGTAGATAATTTCGGCAGCTATATTTTTTGCGCTCACCTTCTGCTTGATGATGCCGGCGACTTCGAAAGGGGTGAGCTCGTCAGGCACGTCGTACTGCGCAATAATGACACCTCGGCCTTTTGGGTCTCTGCCCCTTTTCCACCAGTAGAGGAGAGAGAGGGTAAGGGTAATGAGCGGTGGGACAAATATAAAAAACCACCACCACCCAGTCGCAAAAGTACTAGTGTTGGGACTTGGGGTTGTGTATGGTGTGACGACGCCTTTTGGAAATCCGACGGCAACAGTGAGGCCTTCTTTTGGTTGAAGCAATGTCGGTGCGCTGAAGGTAGACGCGATACTCCCAGCAGTTGTCGAACAGGGTGTCGTGCTACCTTTTGGCCCGTAGTAGCAAGCCGATTGTGTGGGGGCAGTATCTGGCGGTAGGGTAACTGAGGCCGCCACTGTTTTTATCGGTATTGCCCATTCGTTTCCGGTTACGTTCCAGTAAATTTCGTCCCCGTCTTTCAGTTGCGCAACGGCATTCGTTGCTCGGTACTGAATTTTATAAGTACGCTCTCCGGTAAATGTTTGATTAGCCTCGCCGATTTTTATTCTGATTTTCCCGCTGACGTTCGAGGTTTGATAAGGGTACGGCTGCCCATGCTCATTAGTAACGCTTGCTACCTCTATTGCCATCTTCCTTCCGGTTGAAGAGGTGTGAGTAATATCACGGTAGATGCCATGGCGCGGTATTGCACCAGTATCATATTGAATGGTTTCCGCTACTGTAATTGAATTGTCGGTATGAACGGTAATGTGTGCGCTGTAGGAAACGATAGCTTCTTTCCGTAGTGTCGGCGTTTGGGCTGATGCGACGCCAGCCATGTAGCCTGTGCCGAGCAGTAAAACAAGTAGAGCGAAAGTAAATTTTTGGGATGTT
>PFET01000013.1:62850-63775 GCA_002793855.1 Candidatus Uhrbacteria bacterium CG10_big_fil_rev_8_21_14_0_10_48_11 | reverse complement strand
TTAATGCTGTGCATCAAAACCGTTGCATACCACCGATCGTTTGAGTCGAAGAAATGCAACAACACGCAAGCGAAGCGACTCCGGTGTTCGTGCTGTGCGCGTTGCTTTGCGTACAAGCCGTCCCGTTGATTCCATGGCGCTTGTGGTGGTTGGCAAGTGAAGATGTGGGTGTGTCAGATACGAGCGGAAGTCATGTTCACGCTCAAAGAACTCCAGAACGTGCTTGCGTACATACGAAGGGCACGCGGGGTTGTTGATGTGTCGGCTGAGCGTGCGTCGCGCACGGTCGCGTTTCTTGACCGGCTCGTCCGCAAGTAATATGCGAATTAAGTCCAGTATCTTGTCGCGGACACTGCTTCCGCATGTCAGGTATCGTCGCTTGCCTTTGCCGCACACGAGCGAAGCGAGCAGGTGAAAGTGACAGCGTTGATGTATCCACTCATGAGAGGTAGCAAGCTGCTGGAACCCCCGTAAACCATCGGAAACAAGGGCTTTAATCTGCCTCCTTGTCTTTGGCGGTATGGTGTCGATCACTTTGTACCATTCCTCAAGCTTCTCTCGCCCTCTGATGAGTACCGGATCAATGTAGTGCATCCGATGTGCGTGTACCGGCTTCAGAGCCATGAGGTACAGCACCACTCCTTTAGTTTGAATTTGAAGTACACGCCGTCGACGATGAGGGTGTATGGACCCTTGGGAATTTGTGGCGGTTGGGCGACAACGTACGCGGACAATACCCGCGCGAAGCGTGCCGCGATGCTCCCCGGTTGCAGTCCGTGGAAGTTCCGTTGTTCCTGCTTGAGTGTGTGCCAATCGATGAGCACACGTTTGAGAAGCGTGCGTGTGTGCCGTATGCGTTTTCGACCATACTTTTTCTTTCTAATACTCCATGTGTGCTTGCAGTGCGCGCACTGCCTCCTTCGTC
>PFET01000013.1:26425-62836 GCA_002793855.1 Candidatus Uhrbacteria bacterium CG10_big_fil_rev_8_21_14_0_10_48_11 | reverse complement strand
ACGTGAACTGTGCCTGAAATGAACGAAAATATCCTGCTATTGCGGGATAAATGAGAATTAACATGCACAGAGTTTTTTAGAACATCCCAAATTTTTTCATCGTGCTTTAGAAAGTTGCCTTGTCTTGAAACAAATAAAGCGTTATTTGCGATTGGCCATTTGCGACGTGCCAACCTTTGGTGCAGTATTTTTGCATTAGTCCGAACGCATTTTCCCGAAAAATTCCCCCCGCGAAAATTCAGACAGGCGGCGTCTGCCCGCCGAAGCCTCGGCGCAGGCGGGGAGCCGCACCGCTGACGATTTCAAATTTTTCTTTGGCGGCTAAAATGGAAAAGCAGACATTAGCACTGGGAACCGGACGGACATCCTAACCCAGTAACAGCAAGTACTCGAATCGTAATATCTGCCCCTTGTAAGGATACTGTTTGTCCTATCTTGATTCTAAAAACCTGATGATAGCCAATATTGAACTGCTGTTCGTCTGTAACAAAAATATCTTGGTAATTTATTTCAGGTCCGTTATGGGTAGGGGTATAATCGCTTTTTTTGAGAAAGAGCATTTCTACATAACCTTCCTTAGCATGCACCTCGCGCGTCTGAAAATAAGTATCGTTGTCGCTGAAATCGGAATAATTACAAATATCACAGGTAGCAACTTTTTTAATGTCATGATCAACAACCTCAACCCTAAAATCCAAACCCGCTCGAATACCTCCTCCACTTCCTCCTTGTCCGGACTTTCTATCTACAGGGGTCTGTTGTGGACTGGTAGGTGTGGTGTCAGACGACTTATCGTCTACGGGTTCATTCTGGTGTTGGTTGAGAAGTTGGTTCGGTGGGTTTTGTATCAATATAAGATATCCGGTAGCCTCCACGACAAGGACTGCCAGTATGATCAACAATATATTTGCAAAACCTTTTTGATTGCTCGTGGGCATATATTTATTAGTTAATAATTTTTGACTTTATGATTAAAAAATTTTCTTCCTCCAAAATGCGAAATTGTGAATTCGTTTTTACCACCCAAATTGAATACAAATTAGTCGCCGAGCGAAGCGAGGCGAACCAAAACGCTTTGATTTTTCCTTTCTGGTACCCCCGGCAGGAATCGAACCTGCAACCTTGTGGGTAGAAACCACACGCTCTATCCAATTGAGCTACGGGGGCGTAGTGAATAATAACCTTAAAGAACAGCAGTGCCTCGAGTCCCGCGAGTGCTGATTTTGTGGGGATGTTCAATCGGGCTCTGCCCGTTGGACAGCCAAAATTAAATCAGCACGTTCTCATGACGGGGGAAAGGAATATTAAAATCTAGAGGTTTACCTTAACGCCTACGGGGCGTATGGTGGGTAGTATATAGGAAAGACTAGTGAAGCGCACGTCTAACGTTCAGCCGTCTTTTGGAAAAAATATTTCTCCTGTTTGTGGCAGATTCAATTTTTCAATGAGATAGTGAACTAATTTTTCAGTTAGTTTTACTCTTTCTGTTGGGTGCGCAAGGTATATTTTTTTATAAAGTTTATAAAAATTCTGATCGACCTCATCGATTGCGTGCTCTACGTTAAGAAATTTTAGTAGCCACACTTTGTGTAATTCAAAAAAGATTCTTACTGTTTTATCTATTATTACATTCCACGAATAGTAAGCTGAATCACTTTTGGGCTTGTTCAATCTATGAAGAAATATTGTGCAAAGATGACCAACTTCTTTAAGATTATTTACTGGACCCAATTCCAAAGTCTTTGAGCTTTTCTTTGCATTATTCGCATCTTTTCTGCTTTATCAAATAAGCTTTTACCGTGCGCGATTATCGATAGCTCAGGGTTAGCAATTTTATTACTCCGAAAGTCTTGTTTATTGATAACTTCTGCGGTGACACAGCAAATATCCACTAAAAGATTTTTGTAGCGGAATACTTTGTAATACGATTTACCTTGACTTACCAGTACAGTAAAATCGTAGTCGCTAGTGCTACAGCATCTCCATCTGTCCTGCTGCCAGAATAAATCACTCCCTCACAATAAGGGATTTTTTTAAGTTTTTCGATAATTAAATTTACATTTTTATCCATATGGAAAATTATTTATTATTTCGCATACTTATTTCCGTTTCCCATGGAACTGTTCGTGTACCTTTTTTAGTTGTTGGTCAGTGAGGTGAGTATAGATTTGGGTTGTTGTTACTGAGGCGTGGCCGAGGAGTGACTGCACCGAGCGCAGGTCAGCCCCATTAATAAGTAGATCGGTCGCAAACGAGTGGCGCAGAGTGTGCGGGCTCACTTTTTTGGTGATGCCGGCAACTTTGGCGTAGCGCGTAACGGTTCGCTCGACGCTGCGTGGGGTCAGTGGAGCGCCGCCCTCATTGCGATCGCGCTCCGTCTGCTTTGTTTTTGCGCGATCGTGCCGCACAAAGAGGTAGGGAGCGGTATCATAGCGAGCGTCGAGGTAGTCGCGAAGTCGTTGCCGTGCGTCAGCCGACAAGAAAACGACGCGCACTTTGCTCCCTTTTCCTCGCACGCTGAATTCGGTAAGGGCGTCGGTTTTTTTGTCACGCAGGTTTACCTGTTCTGTTTTTAAACCAGCAAGTTCCGACACGCGCAGTCCGGTCGAGAAGAGCGTTGCTAAGATTGCCTGATCGCGGAGCTGCACTATCTTTGGTTGCTTCACGTTTGTCGGCGCATCGAGCAGCCGCTCCAGTTCGTCTGAAGATAAAAACGCAATAGAGCGATCCGGCATTTTCATAAGCTCTATTTTTTCGGGCGCCAAACTTTTGACGTCACGTTTTGCTAGGTACTTCAAAAAAGACCGAAGGGCAATCAAGTGGTAGTTCTGTGTGTTTTTTTTGAGCACGTCACCGTGTTCATCAGTGAAACGGTTTAACCATAGTCGGTACTGCCGCATGAGCTCCGCCGAAATTTGTCCGGTGCTACTCACCTTATGTTCGTCAGCCCATACATTAAACCTTTCTAGGTAGAAGCCGTAGTTCCGAATGGTTGCTAGGCTACGATTTTTTTCTATCTCTAAGTACTCTAAAAATTCTTTTCGATAGCGTTCTAGGTCTGCCATGCGTTCATTGTACGACACTAATGAAAAAACTCAAAAGTCAAAATTCAAATGTTGGAACTAAAATTGAAAAGGTAACACTAAAAGCCAAAGGTTGTACGCGGTACGACAGAAAGGAAAACATACGTTTCTACACACAACTCAAAGACAGGGATCAAGAGGCCTCGCCGCTATCTGAGAATAGTAATGAATCGGGATTTCGGCTGAAACATCGGAACAAAAGGCAAAACAAACTATACGCCATACACTATAAGCTATATGCATTTTGCGCCTTCCGGCTTGACGGATAGCGATTTTTCAATTACACTCTCGCCACTACTTCTTTTTATTCATTCGCGAACGCTCGGCTTGGCGCACGTAGCACCATGCTTGGCATATCGTGTGTATAACGAAAAACTATGTTAGAGAAGAAGGCAAAAGACCGTATTATTAAAAAGTATCGGACCCACGACTCGGACACCGGTTCGAGCCAAGTCCAGATCGCCATTCTGACGGCGGAAATTAAAGATCTGACGGAGCACCTCAAGACGCACCGCAAAGATCACTCTTCCCGCCGCGGACTTTTGAAAAAAGTAGGCGAACGACGTCGTTTGCTGCGCTACCTCGAGCACGAAGATCCGAAAGGTTTTGAAACGCTCGTGAAGCAGTTGAAACTAAAGATTGCCAAGCGCTACGACCAGAAAACTATTGAGGCCGCCGAAGCCGCGCACGTTGCGGAGCTTGAGGCCGCCGAAGAAGCAGAAAACGACGCTGAAACGGACGAATCGGATGACGAGTAGGGTCCCCAAGAAAAAATGATTAAGCACAAAGAACAGCGGGTGGGCGTGTTCGTCGATGTGGCGAACATGTATCACTCTGCAAAAAATTTGCACGGTTCTCGGGTAAACTTTAAAGAGGTACTCGAAGCGGCCGTAGATGGGCGTAGGTTGATGCGCGCCATCGCCTACGCCATTAAGTCTGACTCTGAAGAAGAGGTCAGCTTCTTTCAGGCGCTCGATAAATCTGGTTTCGAAGTAAAAACAAAAGACCTGCAGGTATTTGCTGGCGGTGCGAAGAAAGCAGACTGGGATGTTGGCATCGCGGTAGACGCTATCACCATTGCCCCAAAGCTCGACGTGGTAGTGCTCGTTACTGGCGACGGGGATTTTATTCCATTGGTTGAGTTTTTACAGTTTCAAGGTCTCTTGGTCGAGGTTGCCGCGTTTGGCGAAACCACCTCATCCGGTCTTAAGGCGGTCGTTGATGACATCACCGACCTTTCGTCTGACAGGAAACGTTTCTTGATGCGCTCTCGCAGTACTACATAATAGTAGCTTAGAAAATAATCTTACTTATCTTATTTATTAGCTAGCGCGTCGTCGCGCGTATCACCGTTGGTAGCTACGCCATTCTCTCTGTACAACAGTCGGGGCGAGCGATGTACCTACCAGGAGACGGATTCGTGGCGGCGGCGTATAAAGAACTATGGATCAATCAGCTTCTGCGAACGTTGTTCGCCGAGCAATCGAATGGGGAGGACGTACCCTCTCTGTAGAGTTTGGAAAACTAGCTCGTCAGGCAACTGCTTCTGCCACGGTGCGCTACGGCGACACTGTTGTTTTGGCAACCGCCGTGATGAGCCCGTCGGCTCGTGAGGGGATGGAATACTTCCCACTTACCGTCGACTACGAAGAGCGTTTTTACGCTGCCGGAAAAATTAAGGGTTCACGCTTTATTAAGAGGGAAGGGCGACCAGCCGACGAAGCGGTATTGTCCGCACGTCTCGTTGACCGATCGATTCGTCCGCTCTTTGATGACCGGATGCGAAACGATATTCAGGTCGTACTGACCATTCTGTCCTTTGACGGAAAAAACGATGCGGACATCCCTTCGCTCGTTGCCGCTTCGCTCATCCTCTCCATTTCTCCTATACCGTGGGCGGGACCAATCGCAGGGTTGCGGGTTGGACGGGTGAACGGCGAGTTCGTTATGAACCCAACGTATGACGAGCTAGCAGAAAGCGAACTTGACCTTGTGGTTGCGGGGACGGCAGAGAAGGTAACTATGTTGGAAGCTGGCGCCAAAGAAATATCGGAAGCTCTTTTTTACGAGGCCATTACCTTTGGGCAGCAGCAGCTTACGCCAGTACTTAACCTTATCACCGAGATTACGCAACAGTACGGGCAGAAGAAGATTAATGTTGATGAACTGTTAGAAGAGGCCTTGGTACTTGAGCCAGAAGTTATTGAGAAGGTGCGCAGTTGGGCAACCACGCAGCTGCGTGAACGCTTCTTTGGTGACGCGCAGGCAACCAAGCATGACCGCAAGGCAGTGCTTGCTACCATCAAACAAGAACTCGATGCTTGGCTCATAGAAGACCAAGTTGGCAAAGAACGTCGACAAGTTGCCTTCTCTCTTTTTGACGAACTAGTAGAGGACGAAGTGACGAGAGCAATTCTTGACGAAGGGCGTCGCGTTGACGGTCGCGCACTCACAGAGATCCGCCCACTGTCTGCCGAAGTTGGTATCTTGCCACGCACGCATGGTTCCGGTCTTTTCAGTCGCGGAGAGACGCAAGTACTCTCGGTGGTGACGCTTGGCTCACCAGGAGAAGAGCAGCTACTCGACACTATGGAAACGAACAGTAAGAAACGTTACATGCATTACTACAACTTCCCACCGTTCTCAGTTGGTGAAGCCGGCAGAATGATGGGACCAAAGCGCCGTGAAATTGGTCACGGTGCGTTGGCGGAGAAAGCGCTCATTCCCGTGTTGCCAACAAAAGAAGATTTCCCTTACACCATTTTGGCCGTTTCAGAAGTGCTCGGGTCGAACGGCTCATCATCAATGGGTTCGGTCTGCGGCTCGACGCTCTGCTTGATGGACGCCGGTGTACCTATTACCTCACCGGTTGCCGGTGTGGCAATGGGACTTGCCTCAGACGACAAGGGTCGCTACAAAATCTTGACCGACCTACAAGATCTCGAAGACGGAAAAGGCGGAATGGATTTTAAAGTTGCCGGAAGCGAGAAAGGAATCACCGCCGTGCAGATGGATACCAAGACCTATGGGCTTACGCAAGCGATAGTGAAAGAAACATTGACCGCCGCGCGTGAAGGAAGAATGCGCATCTTGGATGTCATTCATACGGCTATTAAAGAACCGCGTTCAGAGATGTCACCCTTCGCTCCGCGCATTGTCACCCTCAACATTAATCCGGAACGTATCCGCGATCTCATTGGTCCGGGTGGTAAGGTCATTAACGAAATTATTGATAAGACCGGAGTCACCATTGATGTCGAACAAGATGGCAAGGTAAACATCTGCTCAGCAAACGCCGACGGTCTTGATCGAGCGGTCAATTGGGTGAAGCAGCTGACGCGTGAAGTTGAGGTTGGAGAACTTTATGACGGTAAGGTAACGCGACTGATGGACTTCGGTGCCTTTGTAGAAATTCTTCCAAAGAAGGAAGGGCTGGTACACATCTCAGAGCTTGCTCCGTATCGGGTAAACAAAGTTAGTGACGTGGTGAAAGTTAGACAAGAGGTAAAAGTAAAAGTAATTGAGATTGATGAACTTGGTCGGGTGAACCTTTCGATGCGGCAAGCAATGCCGGCAGACGCGTTCCCTCCGGCACCAGCCGGCGGCGATCAGCAGCGTGGTAATGATCGTCCACACGACTCGTCGCAACGGTAAAAAGAAACCCGAGAGTACTCCTTTGGATGGTGTGGATAATTCTGGGTATAACTTGTTTACGAACTGTGGTCCTTGTGGCCACAGTTTTGTTTATTACTGTTTTTACTAGTATTTTTATCTTGTTTTTTTGTTTATTTCGTGCTATAATTATTCACAGTTCATTAACAACTTTGTTATCTCTTGAAACAGTTTTGAAGCGGTGCATCGAACTATTGTTCGATTCATAGCTTCCCATTCTACTACACCGTAGGTACAGCACCCGTACTGTACCGAATTCAACAAAAATAAAAACCCTTCCTCTCATTGGAAGAAACGGTGCATGGACGGTAGCGCAACATCGCCCGCGCCACACCACTAAGGTCGGTAGAGTGGTCGTACGTTTTAAACACGGGGAAACGCCTTAGGGTTGTATGACAAAAATCTTGAGCCTCGCCAACCGGCGGGTCTGAAGTGGAAATATAACCCATGAGAGGCGCATCACGCCATTTATAAACAAGGGCGCTAGATGCGCCTCTTCTTTGTTTCTGCAGACCAAACCATCTTGCCCACATCGTGTTTGGTTGCTATACTCCTTTTGCTTCATTTTTTATTAGCCTGAGAGGTTATGGATACTGAATTAACTGAAAAAATTCGTCAGCTGTTACTAGAGAGAGAAACCAAACTTTTGAAAGAGCTTGGGGAGGTGGCAGGAAAAGACGAAGATGGTTACAAAACAAATTTTCCCGATTACGGAAGTGAAGAAGATGAGAACAGCGCCGAGGTTGCGACCTTCACGACAAACTTGTCGGTAGAGAGTGAGCTTGAGAAGGCATTGCGAGATGTACGCGCGGCACTAAAGCGTCTTGATGGCGGCACGTACGGCAAGTGTAAATATTGCGGAGAGCAAATTGACGAGCGCCGCTTACTGGCGCGTCCTTCATCTAGTGCGTGCATCAGTTGCAAGCAGACGATGAAGAGTCGAGTCTAAGTTGTCATTGTGCTGGGGGTGATTGTTGTTGGCGCGTTTGTTGTACTAGATCGCCTAACAAAAGTATTCGCCCTTCAGCACCCAACACTCAACACAATGCTCGTTCCGCATGTGGTGTCGTTGACTTCAGCGGTGAACGCAGTTGGACCACTTGGTCTGCCGCTCACCGGCGAACTTTTTTTTATCTTTTCGTTTGTGGTTGCGGCACTGCTTTTCATCTTTGCGTTGTTTGAGGAGCGACGCAGTAGCCAAGCAATTATTTTTGCCATTGTCGTTGGCATCCTTTCAAACACTATTGATCGCATGAGTTACGGCTACGCGATTGATGTGCTGCGGGTTACACCGGGATTGGTGTTTAACATTGCCGACCTTCTTATTGTTGGCGGCTTCATTATTTTGTTTCCTCGACTAGTCAGTCAGCTGTTCCGCGGCGAACAACAACGATAGGTTTTACAATGTCTGCAAAAGTATACTCAGCGGCAACCATTGGACTTGATGCGGTTACGGTTGAAGTCGAAGCTGACATTGGGCGGTCGCTACCAAACGTGTTGGTTGTTGGTCTACCAGATACGGCAGTGCAGGAAGCGCGCGAGCGTGTGCGGGCAGCAATAAAAAATAGCGGGCTGAAATTTCCAACCACTCGTGTTACCGTCAACCTTGCTCCTGGTGATATTAAAAAGGAAGGGCCACTCTACGATTTACCCGTTGCGCTTGCTATCCTGCTGGCCTCCGAAGAAGTTCGCTTGCCGCAGACGGTAGAGCGGATTCTTTTTTTGGGTGAACTTGCCCTTGATGGCACACTTCGACCGGTCAGCGGGGTACTTTCCGCAACGTTGCACGCCAAAGATGCAGGATTTGAAGTTGTTGTGGTCCCAGAAGAGAACGCTGAAGAGGCAGCACTGGTTGATGGGATAACGGTTTTTGGAGCGACGTCGCTTACAAAGGTAATCCGCCACTTGATAGGCGAGTCATTACTAGTTGAAACACCACAAACGGTAAACGTTACCGTAAAGGCGACCGCCGAACAGACTATGGATGATCTCGCCTATATTCAAGGACAGGCGCACGCTAAGCGGGCGTTGGAAGTGGCAGCCGCTGGGGGGCATAATTTGCGGTTGATTGGTCCACCGGGTTCCGGTAAGACCTTACTCGCGCGGGCACTTATCAGTATTTTGCCACCAATGACCAAACAAGAAATGCTAGAGGTAACTCGTATCTACAGTGCCTCCGGTATGCTTGGTGGCAGGCCGCTTGTCGCTACGCGTCCGTTTCGTAGCCCGCACCATACAACTTCGCACGTTGCTCTTGTTGGTGGCGGTAGTCAGCCGCGGCCCGGAGAAATATCGCTCGCCCATCGCGGGGTGCTCTTTATGGATGAGTTTCCTGAATTTCCTCGGCATGTTTTGGAGGCGCTGCGTCAGCCGTTGGAAGATGGACGCATTGTTGTTGCCCGTGCTGCCGGCACCATCACCTTTCCTGCGAAGCTAATGTTGGTGGCAGCAGAGAATCCTTGTCCATGTGGTTATGCTATCGATCCGACTCATCCTTGTACCTGTTCTTCTGGCGCGCTGCTTCGTTATCAGCAGAGAATTTCTGGTCCACTTCTGGATCGCATTGATATGCACGTATCCGTGCCTCGACTAAGCATTGAAGAGCTGCAAGGGGCCGCGCCAACCGAATCCTCGGCAGTTGTACGTGCTCGTGTACTGGCAGCACGGCAGCAGCAGCTTATTCGGTATCAAGCATTGAACGTGTTGACGAATGCGGAACTTAACAGTGAACAGGTTCGATGGTGGTGCGTTCTAACATCAGCCGCTGGTACGCTTTTATTGGAGGCAACCGAGCGAATGAAACTTTCAGCTCGTGCTTACTATCGGGTACGTAAGCTGGGGCGGACTATTGCCGATCTTGCCGGTAGTGAACTCATCGACGTGATGCACATTGCTGAAGCGCTACAGTATCGCGACAGCGAAGATCGCTAAACCCGTGCTATACTGTTTTGTATACTAAGCACCCTATGGCACGTCGTAGATCTTATCGCTCTCGAAGTTTTTTTAGCCGTTCCGGTGGGCCATTGCTCTCCGAAGACACAACCAGCGGTTTGGTTGTGCTGCTACTGTTGGCGCTTGCTGGCGTGAGCATTTTTTCAATTCTCGGACTAGCCGGCCCGTTCGGTGTCTTTTGGTTGTCCGCACTGAAAAATTTGTTTGGCTGGGGGGTATGGTTATTCCCGATTTTTCTTATTGTGCTTGCTGCCTTGCGCATTCGTCCGCCAGAAGAACGCTCATCGGGCGTCGTTATTTTTGGGGTGCTTCTCTCTGTCCTTTCCCTGAGTTCTTTAATTGATAGCATGATTCCATTAGACGCTACGCTCCGCCAGCAGTTGGTTGGTGAAGGTGGTGGCTACATTGGTCTATTCCTTCGCTATCCGTTAGAGACCATTTTTGGTTTTTGGGTGAGCCTGTTAGTGCTGACACTTCTTTTCCTCGCTTCTCTCTTACTCATTTTTGATTTGCCCTTAAGTCATCTTGGAAAAATTCTTTTCTCACCATTTGCCGCCATTGTCGATTTCTTCGGCGGTTTGTTCCAGTCTTCGGGTGCCAGAATTTCTAGTCAGGGAGAGCGTGACGCTGACTATCAGGTGCACCATTTTAGCAATGACGAAGAAGAGGAAGAAGAAGATGAAAAAGAGGAGGAGGATGAGGGCGAAGATGAGGAAGAAGAGGAGGCAGTTGCAGAGACGTCAGAGTCTCTCTCCGGGCTTGGTAGCGGAAAGAGCCCAAGATTTAAACCAGTGAACATTGATTTGCCTCTTACCCTACTGATGGCGAGCACCGGCAAACCAACCAGTGGTGACATCGATGCCAACCGCGAGCTCATCAAACATACTCTTGAAAATTTTGGTATCTCAGTTGAAATGGGTGATGTCAGCGTGGGGCCGACCGTAACGCAGTACACCCTAAAGCCGGACAGTGGCGTGAAGCTTTCGGCCATTACCTCGCTTTCGAACGATTTAGCGCTGGCGCTTGCGGCTCATCCTATTCGTATCGAAGCGCCCATCCCTGGTCGGCCGCTTGTTGGTATTGAAGTGCCCAACAAAGCAGTTGCCCGTGTTCATCTGCGCGAAATTTTAGAATCCGACGGCTTTATGAAACGTACCTCAAACCTTGCCTTGGCGCTTGGTAAAGACGTAACGGGGCTTCCTTGGGTTGTCGACCTAGAGCGAATGCCGCACCTGCTGGTTGCTGGCTCTACTGGCTCAGGGAAATCGGTTGCCCTGAATGGCATCATCCTTTCGCTCCTGTACCAGAACAATCCGGCGGATCTCAAATTTATTCTTGTTGACCCAAAGCGTGTCGAGTTCAGCATCTACCAGCATATGCCACACCTCCTGACCCCGATTATTACCGAGGTGCCCGCGACGGTGAATGCGCTCAAGTGGTTGCTCGGCGAAATGGACCGACGCTTCTCGCTGTTGGCAGAAGCCGGACATCGCAATATTCAAACGTACAACCAAAAAGAAGAAGAGCGTCTGTCGTACATCATTTTGGTCATCGATGAATTGGCCGACCTTATGGTTGCCGCGGGCTCTGAGGTGGAGGGGGCAATTATTCGTCTGGCGCAAATGTCGCGAGCGGTTGGCATCCACCTCATTTTGGCGACGCAGCGACCATCGGTGGACGTCATCACTGGTCTCATTAAAGCCAACATTACCGCACGCATTGCGTTCTCAGTTGCTTCATTGACCGACTCGCGTACCATTCTAGATACCGCCGGCGCCGAAAAGCTCCTTGGGCGCGGTGACCTCCTTTATGTTTCTGCTGAGGTAACAAAATCAAAGAGGCTTCAAGGGGCATTTGTTGGGGACGATGAAATTCGTGAGGTTGTGCATTTCTTAAAGAACAAAGCAACACCAGAGTACGTCACCGAAATTGCCGAGAAAAAGGGTCGTGGGGCTGGTGGTTTTGACGATGAGCCAGATGATCCGCTTTACGCCGATGCCGAGGATTTGGTGCTGACTACTCGCAAAGCGTCGGCTTCATTCTTACAACGTCGGATGAAAGTTGGCTACGCGCGGGCAGCTAGACTCCTCGATATTCTAGAAGCCAGGGGCGTTATTGGCCCAGGGGACGGCGCCAAGCCGCGCGACGTGTTGATTCGTCCGGACGAGCGTGATATTCTTGATAGTACACAACCAGAAATCGATAATGCCGACGAAAACGAAGAATTCTAAAACCGACACAACAAGCCGGACGGTAGAGAGTAACCGGGTAGTGTTTCGTCGTGTGCCGGTTGATGACACTCTTTCGGTTGGCTCAACACTGCAACGTGCTCGCGCGGCAGCCGGGCAGACAGTAACCGATTGCGCCAGACAAATAGGCGTCCCAGAACGGTATCTGCGTGCACTTGAAGGTGAAGACGTTGGCGCACTTCCGGGACTTATTTACGAAAAGCATTTTATTGTACGCTACGCCCGTCTCCTTGGATTAAGCCCGACCCCTCTTGTTTTGTCTTGGGCGGAGCTGCGCAGCGACCTGAGCGCAACTGACCAATTTGTTCGACGGGTAAGCTGGCGAGATCTCAAGAGCGGTCCTACGTTCTGGCGAAGATTTGGTGCCGCGGTCATTGTGGTGGCACTTGCCGCTTATCTAGGAACGGCGCTCTTTACCATGGCAGCACCACCAAAGCTAGAGGTTAGTCAGCCAACGCCTGGCGCGGTAGTCACTTCTGCCGATATGGTTATTGCCGGTGTTGCCGCGGCCGATGCAACCCTGTCTGTAAATGGTCAGCTGGTGGTAGCAAACCGTGATGGTTCTTTTTCGGTTCCTGTAACCCTTGGTCCCGGTCCAAACAGTATTAGGATAGTGGCCGAAAAGCGCTACGGTCGACCAAGTGTTGTTGAACGACAAGTGTTTTTGGCGACCGAACGCTCGGCGACTGGTCTTGCTCCTTCTAACCCGACTTTGTAAACGTAAAAAATTTCATGGCAAAAGCAAAAGAAGGCGAAGCCGGTCAGCTGGACGCCAGAGCAAAAGCGGCGCTTAATGCAATTGAGCAGATACGAGAAAAGTTTGGCAGTGGTTCTATTATGCGTTTTGGCGAGGCGCAGGCAACCGATGTTGAGTCCGTATCAACCGGCTGCCTATCGTTAGACTTGGCGCTTGGTGTTGGCGGCGTCCCGCGCGGGCGCATTATAGAAATTTACGGGCCGGAAGCTTCTGGCAAAACGACACTCGCGCAACATATTGTTGCCGAGGTGCAGAAAATTGGTGGCACAGCCGCTTTTATTGACGCCGAGCATGCTCTATCCCCAGAGTACGCTAAGAAAATTGGTGTCGATGTAGATAAACTTTTAATTTCACAACCAGACACCGGCGAGCAGGCACTTGAAATCTTAGAGACGCTGGTTCGGTCTAACGGCGTTGATGTTATTGTGGTTGATTCGGTTGCGGCGCTAGTTCCACGGGCAGAAATTGAAGGTGAGATGGGGGACTCGCATATGGGGCTGCAGGCTCGTCTTATGAGTCAGGCGCTTCGTAAATTGGCGGGTATCGTTTCAAAAACGCGTACGGTCGTTATCTTCATCAACCAGATTAGAATGAAAATTGGTGTCTTTTTTGGCAACCCAGAAACGACCACCGGTGGTATGGCCTTAAAGTTTTACTCCTCGGTACGAATCGAGGTCCGACGCGCTGCTCAAATTAAGGCGGGCGAAAAGAACGTTGGTAACAGGGTAAAGGTAAAAATTGTAAAGAACAAAGTAGCACCACCTTTCCAAACAACCGAGTTCGACATTATGTATAACGAAGGGATTTCAGTTTCTGGCGATCTTATTGATACCGGTATCGCAAACGAAGTGGTTGAGAAGAGTGGCAACACCTACGCCTTTGGTGAAGAAAAGTTGGGAGTGGGTAGAGAGGCAGCAAAACAGTACCTGAGAGAACATCCGGCATTAATAAAAAAAATTCGACAGGCCGTTCTTGCAAAAGTGACGGCAGACAGAAAAGCGGAGAAGAAGTAAAAATTTGTAAGTAGAGAAAGGGCCGCCCAGTGATGTGCTGGGCGGCCTTTTCGTAGCTCGCTCGGCGGCTAGTTGCCGAGCGTTTGCAGGATCTTCGTCGGCACGGCGTACCAACTGCCGTGCGGCCAGAAGACCACATCTACGTACTCCGGCGTGCTGCATTTACGCAGCACCCTTCCCTCTGCGGTAACCGGACACCTTCCCCACGGCTCGATAAGCCGAACCGGCGTGCCGGCGAGAATTTGAGCGCTTGGTGGTTGTTGCGCGGGCTTTCTCATTATTTCTCTCTCCATTGGCCAGTGTGCCGCACTTGTGTACGGTTGCGAGTTGGCCCCTCTCTCGCTTGGATGCTATTGTAGTTAGTTGTTAGATTTGGTCAAGGTTGTCTTTTTTTAAAAAATACCGTCTGGTTTTTGGGCTTGTACTGAGGCGTTTAGGAAAATGCTCCGTTTTCTTGCGCGTTGCCAAGCGTAGCATAAATACTACTCGGTTTCAGGCAAGCCGCCGGGCGCCGCGATCTCACGCGCGCCCAGCACTCTATTAAAATTCTTTTTACACCCCATCGTACCGGCGTAGGGAGCTGGTGAAGGGAAGATGCACAGCCCTTTCTTAAGACACGACGGCACAGAAAGAGTTGGGCGTCTGTACTGAAGACCAGCCCACAGCAGTGTACACCGGGTGCCCCTTTCTCGTTAGTCTTTTGGACCCCGACGCTTATTTAATATCCTTCAAAGGAATCGGGGTCCAGACTACTCGTCGGGAACAAGCAAAAGCAACAATCTACAGGCCTCCGTAGGAGGCCGTGGTTGATTGCGCTTTGCAAAATAAATATGCATTTGTAGTAAAAGCCAACACGGCAATCATTGGCCTCAATTTCCCATAACAAAAAACCTCTCGAATAGCAGGAGGTTTTTTGTGACTAAATTTTAATGTTATGCTCGCTCTACGTATTCTCCCCGTTCAGTGTTTACTCGAACAACATCGCCTTCTTTTACAAAAAGCGGGACGTTAATTGAAGCGCCTGTTTCTAACTTGGCCGGTTTTAGTACTGCGCCTTGTGCTGTATCACCTCGCGCACCTGGTTCGGTTTCTATCACTTTTAGTTCAACTTTTTTTGGTAGCTCCAAGTTGATTGGCTTGTCGTTGTAGTACAGGACGTCGATAGTTTCACCATCTTTTAAGAAGTGCGCTTTGTCGCCAACAAGTGTTGCGGCAAGAGAAAACTGTTCGAAGGTGTCGCCATCCATAAAGTGAAACTGGTCACCTTCGCGGTAAAGGTAGCTTACCTTCTTTCGCGCCATATCAGCCGTTTCAACCCGGTCACCCGGTTTGAAGCTGATTTCCAGTACCTTGCCAGTAATGAGGTGGCGCATTTTTGTCTGCATAACGGGTTTGCGCTGCTGCATACGGACAAAGCGGGCTTCAAGAACGATGTATGGTTCGCCCTCGTAGTTGAGGACGAGCCCTACCTTAATGTCGTTTAATGTAGAAATGCTGCCCACAGTATTCTCTATTGGTTAACGTACGGTAGCAGTGCTATCGTACGCGCGCGCTTAATTGCCATTGCTAATTTGCGTTGGTGGGTAGCACAGGCGCCACTCTTTCTGCGTGGAACAATTTTTGCGTAAGATGAGGTGAAACGCTGCAAGGTGGCAGTGTCTTTGTAGTCGATATCCGTAATACCGTTGACGCAGAAACGGCAAAAGCGCGCCTGCGGCATAGCACTATTTGAGTTTCGTGATTGTCGTTGTTGCATAGATTAGAAAGGAATATTTTCAAGTTGAATTTCGTCTTCACCCTCTGGTGCTGGTTGCTCGGCGTCATTAGTGCTTGGCTTTGCGGCTGAGCGGAATGGTCCACCACTGGTACTGTCACCAGCACGGTCGAGCATGATGAAGTTTTCGGCGACGATTTCGGTGCGGCTTCTCTTGGCGCCGTCTTGTCCCTCCCATTCGCGGGTCTGTAGTCGACCTTCGATGTACACTTTGCGTCCTTTGCCAAGGAAGCGGTCGGCGATTTCTGCCAACTTCCCCCAGGCGACGACATTATGAAATTCAGTTCGCTCTTGCTTCTCTCCGGTGGGTGTTGTCCATGATCGATTGGTAGCGACCCCAAAGGTTGTTACGTTTTGTCCAGAGGGCGTAGAGCGCGTCTCTGGGTCGCGAGTGAGGTTTCCAATGAGCAAAACCTTATTGAGGCTCATTGCCATAGTGGTGGTGGTTAGTGAGTAAAAGAAAAATCCATTTAGAGTTCGGCACTCTCTTCCAAAATCTTCGATAGCTTTTGGTCGAGCTCTTCCGCACTAATAGCTGGACTTGGCTTGCCCTCTACCGGTGCTGTTTCGGCGTGCTGTTGTCGTCGGGCAGCTAATCGATCTCGCAGTGCCTGTTCTCGGTCGAGCGTCACCTGACTTTTAATTGGTTTCTCGACAATGATGTGGCGCAGTATCTCTTGAGACAAGCGTAGCGCATCATTGAGTTTTGCCGTCACCTCTGGCTCGGCACTAAATTCTACGAGGCGATAGTAGCCGTAGCGCTGCTGCTTAATGGGGTAGGCTAGGTGGCGTTTCTCCATTGCTACCTCCTGTGAAATTTGGCAGCCGTTCTGTTGCAAAAGTTCGGTCACTTTGGTGGCAATAGGCGTGGTTTCTTCTTCGGTCAAAGTCGCCGGAAGAATGTAGAGCAATTCGTAACGTTTCATTTTACGTATACAGGGTAAATAAAAAACGGCTTCTTTCGACGCCGCTTTGCCGTACGCGGGTTGCGTACGGTTGGCTTCGTCGGGTCCCGATCCGATATCGGGATGTCCTTGGCAATTCGCCAGGACACAAAGACGTTGGTAATGTGGAGACACCCTAGCATGGGTGCTGGTCTTTTGCAAGATCTCTTGGCATACTTGTTTCTATGTATAGCCGCCTACTCATTTTTGGCCGTCAGCCAGCACTCTCTTTGGCAGAACTCCATGCTTTTGCAGAGGCGCGTGGCTTATCGCTTTCTGTTCGCCTATCTACCAGCATTGGCGCCGTTGTTGTCGATGGTCTACCGGATGCGGTAGCGGACACCTTAGTGGAACAGTTAGCTGGTGTGGTTAAGGTTGCTGTTCTTCTTGGGCAGCAGCCATTAGTGCCGCTGACCGACACCGCAGCGTGGGTTCAGACCTTGCAGCCACTTATTGCTGACGCATCAATGCGTACTTTTGGAATAAGTTATTACGGAACCCGTGCTTCTGTCCCATCGTCTTCCGTGCAGGAGCGTATCGCACTTACTATAAAGAAAGCAGCTCGAAGTAATGGCGGAAGAGTTCGCTGGGTGAGCGGACGTGGTAAACCACTTACTTCAGTGCAGGTGGAGAAAAACCAAATGCTTGGTGCTGAAGGAAGTGAGTTTATCGTTCTTGTCGATCGTAGTGAATTGGTAATTGCAAAGACGACTGCCGTTCAACTTTTTGAAGATTGGGGAAGTCGCGATTTTGGTCGTCCGGCGCGCGACGCGCGTTCTGGTATGCTGCCACCTAAGTTGGCGCGGCTTATGGTAAATCTTTTAGGCCTACCACCCCAAGGAATATTGCTTGATCCGTTTTGCGGTTCGGGCACGATTTTAATGGAAGCTGCTGTTGCGGGGTGGGCGTCGGTTATTGGCTCAGACAAAAGCGCAAAGGCGGTAAGTGACTCTGAAGAAAATATGGCTTGGTTGAAAAACGCAAAAGGAATTTCTGCTGACTATACATTTTTTAAAACACCGGTTGCCAAATTAGTATCTCGCGTGTCGGGACGCTCTGTCGCTGCTGTTGTGAGCGAGCCGGATCTTGGTCCGGCGCTTCGAGTAGCGCCAACCGTAGCCGAAGCGAAGCGTATAGCAGCTGGGCTGTTACCACTCTATCGCGAACTACTCATGGCAGTAGGCAAAGTGCTTCGTCCGGGCGGGAGAGCGGTACTGGTCGTCCCGCGCTGGGTAACGCAAAGCGGTGAACAAGTACCCCTCAGAATACCAGTGTCGTCACTTCCTAAAAATGTATACGAGCGACTGCCCACAGAGGAGCATCAGCGTGATAATGCCCTCGTATACCAGCGTCCCGATCAGCGAGTGATACGTGAAATTATTTCCTTTGAAGCCCGCTAAAATGGTTTGCCGTAAAGGGTAAATCGCGGTACAATACCATTGAACAGAGAAGAACTATCCACCTTACAGAAAGGGGGTGACGGTATGAAAAATCTACATATGATTACTTTCCTCTTGCTTATTGTTGGAGGATTGAATTGGCTTCTTTTTGGTCTTTTGGGCTGGGATATTGGCGCGCTATTCGGCGGCATGGGTGCGGTTGTTTCTCGCGTGATTTACGTACTCGTCGGTTTGTCAGCGGTTTACGAAATCGCTATTCATAAGGCAACGTGCAAGAAGTGCGAAGCAAAAGGCTCAATGCAGCAATCGACACCACAGCAACCAATGAATCCTGGAATGTAGTTCTGAACCATAGAAGTAAAAACTATCCCGACGAATGTCGGGGTAGTTTTTACTTAGGAAAGGAAGCCGCTTACTAGTGGGTAAGCGGCTTCCGGATCTTGCTGCCCAGACTCCTTGGATTATTCGATAACCCCAATTCTGAGAAGCTGGCGACGTAGCGCTTCGCTTGTTGTATTGGTGACCGTAACGAGAGGCAGTCGTACCCTGCAGTCACACTGTCCCATTAGGGCGAGTGCCTCCTTGACTGGGCAGGGGTTTGTTTCGAGAAACAACGTCTCAATAAGGGGAAACAGATGCTGGTGGGCCTGCTGGGCACGCCGTGGGTTTCCGTGGAGCATTTCATGCACCATTGCTACCATAGCTTCGGGTACGAGGTTGGACGTAACCGAGATGACACCCTTGCCACCAACTGAGATAATGGGCAATGTCAGTGCATCGTCGCCAGAATAGATTGCAAAGTCTTGCCCGCAGTTTTCGATGACCCTCGAAACTTCTGCCGGCGAACCGGTGGCGTCTTTGACCGCGACAATTCCATCGATTGCGGCGAGCCTAGCCATCGTTTCTGCCTCTATCTTCGAGGCCGTTCTCCCAGGGATGTTGTAGACGATGATTGGGATGCCGACAGCGTTTTCAACCGCTGTGTAGTGGGCAACTACGCCCCGCTGTTGCGGTTTGTTGTAGTAGGGGCTAATCAGGAGCGCACCATCGGCTCCCGCTTGCTCGGCGGCTTTGGTCAGTGCGATTGCCTCCGCCGTGCTGTTTGATCCAGTTCCGGAGATTACCGGAACTCGTCCATTCGTTGCCTCGACAATGACGCGGATCACGCGTTCCTGTTCTTCGTGACTCAACGTCGCCGCCTCGCCAGTTGTACCACAGGGGACAAGCGCGTTGATACCAGCCGTAATTTGCCGCTCGACCATAGCAGCGAGCGCTACTTCGTCGATTTTGTCATCTTCAGTGAACGGTGTTACGAGCGCCGTCGCGACACCAGTGAAAAGAACTTGCTTTCTCATGTCTCTTCCTCCTTGCGTTGTGCACGCTTATTAACAAGCATACTCAGTCTTAGGCAGGGGGTTAATTTTTCAGTTCAATGGTACATTTTTGCAACAATTTGTAACATATGATACATTTTTTATATGCTGAAAGTATCTGAAGCAGTTGCAAAATACGTATACGACTCAGAAGTCGTCCTCTCTACTTTAGCAAGCAGACAACTTAATCTGACTGCTTACGCGCGTTCCATTCGTGCAGATATTGAAAAGGCGATCAAAAAACCGGTAAAACTTGGTAGCATTGTAACCGCGCTTTCGCGATTGGCTGGTGATTTACCAAAAGCAAAAGCAATCGTTCCCGTTATTACGCTTCACGATATCGCTATTCGATCTGGTTTATGTGAATTAGTTTTTAACAGAACGGGAGAAAATATATTGGCGCTCAGAAAGGTGTACACCGATCGACGGCTTCGTACGGACGAATTATTAGCAGTATCTTTAGGCACCGGAGAAGTAACTATCATTGCCACCGCAGCGGCTGTTGTTCATCTCCAGCGAGCTTTTGGTACAGAGAAACCGAAAGCTAAGATTAGTGGACTTGGCAGTTTGACCGTACGGTTTAGTCAAGACTATATAAAAACGCCGAATATTATTTTTGCGCTCGTGCGCAGTCTGGCAATTCGCCAAATAAATATTGTAGAAATTATTTCTACCTACACGGAACTTACTTTCATTTTAGAGGAGGCGGTAATAACAAGCGCTCTCGATGTCATTGCCGCGGAGTTCATCGGCCCGCTTCGCACGTCTTAGCTGGTTGGCGCAAAACGGAAATGCGCGACGTCACCATCTTGCACGGTATAGGTTTTTCCTTCTAGCCGTAGAAGTCCCTGCTCTTTTGCTTTGGCTTCGCTTCCGGCAGCTACCAGATCTTGCCAAGCGATAATTTCAGCAGCGACAAATCCTTCTTCAAAATCGGTGTGAATGACGCCCGCCGCCTGCGGCGCGGTCGCACCGCGCCGAACAGTCCACGCGCGTGTTTCAGTGGGGCCAGCGGTAAAGAAAGTGATGAGCTCAAGCAGCTCGTAACTTGCCTGAATGAGCCGATCAAGGCCAGAGCGTTCCCAGCCAAGCTCGGTAAGGTACTGTCGCATATCGTCTAACTCAAGTTCGGCCAGCTCTGATTCTATCTTTGCAGAAATAGTTAATTCGTCTGTTTTGCCCGCATTTTTTTTGACGTCTTCCTCGGCGACATTTTTTACTACCAGAAGCGGTTTTGCTGTTAACAGGTTGAGCTGGCGCAAAATTTTCTTCTCTTCGTCGGTTGTCGTTACACTGCGCGCTGCTTCTTTGGTATCAAGCGCCTCGCGCAGTCGGGTTAAAAGTGCCAGCTCTTGCATCGCTTGTTTGTCACCGCTTCGCGCTTTGCCTTCAGTTGTGGCAATGCGGCGAGTTACCGTATCAAGATCTGCCATAGCGAGTTCGATACCAATCACGCTGAGGTCGCGCTCGGGGTCAGGGTTGCCCATAACGTGCGTGATGTTGCTGTCGGTGAAATCACGAACGACTTCAACGATGGCGTCGACCTCTCGAATGTGGGAAAGAAATTTATTGCCTAGTCCTTCTCCTTGGTGCGCACCTGCAACCAAGCCTGCAATATCGACAAATTCGATAACGGTCGGAATTATTTTTGCTGATTTCGCGGTTGCGGCAAGCGCTGTCAGGCGATTATCAGGGACAGAAACCACCCCCACATTCGGCTCAATGGTGGCGAATGGGTAGTTTTCTATCGTTACCTGTTTTTTGGTGAGGGCCTTGAAGAGGGTAGATTTGCCTACATTCGGAAGACCCACAATACCAACCTTAAGTGACATAGTAGTGTTAAAAATAGTGGTGCCACGAATCATACAAGGTGTTGGCAGGTTTTGCCAGTCCGTGCACTTTAGTGGTCAGTGCGCGTATTTTGCGCTAGGGTAAAAGATATGCAAAATGAAAACCGCTCGTACATTGTACTCGACACCGAAACCACCGGATTTTTTTATGCGGGCGGCGATGAAATTATTGAGCTTGCGGCTGAACGTATCATTGGGCGCAAAGTGGTTGATACTTTTCATGCGTTCATACGGCCAAGTATTCCTGTCCCTGCTTCCGCCACCGCAATTCATGGATTAACTGATGTTTTTTTAGAAGAGCATGGCGTTGACGGGTTTGCCGTTTTTAAAGAGTTTGTTCAGTTTGCAGAAAAGGGCATTTTGGTTGGGCATAACATTCGCCGTTTTGATTATCCGTTTTTGCAACACCATTTTGGCTTATACGGTTTTATCACAGAACAGCATCAACTGGTTGATACGCTAGATCTGGCGCGTAAGCAGTTGCGTTTACCAAATTATAAACTCGGTACCATTGCAACCCATTTCGGGCTTGATATAACCGGCGCCCATCGTGCGGACAAAGACGTGGAGATAACTAGAGAAGTTTTTTTACGATTGACAAAGTAATTTTTCAGCAATAAGCTGTCAACGTTTCTCTTTTTTTGCTGCATGGCGGCAAGGAGGGTGTGATGAATTTGCGAGAGCTTTCAACGACTTGTACGGATCCTGCGGGGGTGGATGCGGAGTCTTTTCTCGATCGTACAACTCCTGCCGTTCAGGAACGACTTCTGTGGCTAGCGGTATTAAGAGATGCTATTGAGGATTTTCAAAAGTATCTCATTACCAACGAGCCTGTTCAACAGATTGTTCACAGAGAAGTCACCCGATGGATAAGCAGCGAGACGGAGGAGCCCTGTTCGTTCAATTGGGTATGCGACGTCCTTGGTCTCAGCGCCAGCTACGTACGTGGGGGGCTATTTGCCTGGCGGTACAGGGTGTTTCTTGCTAGACAAAGAGGGAGGAGCAAGGCAGCGGTCTCCGATGAGTTTTGTCATCGCTGTGGTTTCTCTGAAAGAACAAGTGTGATCTTGGTCGACGGGTCATGAACACTGCTCTGCAATAATTGCCGACCAGGATTCCTGACGTCAGAAAGGAAAGGGGAGTGTTCGACCGAGACTAGCTATCTCATAGCCCACCCTTTTACGGGGAAGCGGAGACCGCACATTCATCCAAGGTAACCAGCGCCGCGCGGCAACAGTCGTGCGGCGTCCCCTTTTATTCTGCATTTGTTTACCTGTGCTACACTGTACCCCACTATGGCAACAGAAAAGGTAAAAGAATTTTTAGCAAACACTTTTGGCTATCAAGAGTTTCGCCGAGGGCAAGAGGATGTCGTTGCGGCGGTGCTTGCTGGTCGTGATGTTTTGGTAGTGATGCCGACCGGCGCAGGAAAGTCGCTTTGCTATCAATTACCGGCGCTACTTCTTCCCGGTCTTACCCTTGTGGTTTCACCGCTGATTGCGCTTATGAAAGATCAGGTCGACGAGCTCAATCGCCGAGGCGTTGCGGCGACGTTCATTAATAGTTCTCTCTCACCAAAAGAGCGCAGCGAGCGCACAGCCGAAGTATTGGCCGGACGTTACCAATTGCTTTACGTCGCGCCGGAGCGATTCTACGATCAGCCGTTCGTATCTGCTCTCGCCGGCATCACTGTCTCCTTATTTGCGGTTGACGAGGCGCATTGTATTTCAGAATGGGGGCACGATTTTCGACCAAGCTATCTGCGACTTCGGCCAGTGCTAGAAGCGCTGCATCGTCCTCCCGTTATTGCCTTGACTGCAACGGCAACACCGGACGTGCGGGAGGACATCGTTAAGGCGTTAGCATTGAACGATCCTCTTGTTGTGGTGACCGGTTTTGATAGGCCAAACCTGACCTATGGCGTTATCCGCGCTACCCCAACCGAAAAGATAGAGAAAGTACTGGAACTCGTCGAACGCGTTCCTGGTCCGGCAATTGTCTATGGCGGCACCCGCGACACCGTAGATACCCTACGTGAGGTTTTAGAAATGAACGATATTTCGGTTGCTGCCTATCATGCCGGTATGGACAAAGTTGACCGAGCCGAAGCGCAACGTCGTTTTATGAACGATGAGGCGCAGGTGATGGTGGCAACGAACGCTTTTGGTCTTGGTATCGACAAGGCAAATATTCGACTACTCGTACACTTTGATTTACCGGGCACACTCGAGGCTTACTATCAAGAAGCCGGACGGGCCGGCCGGGACGGCAAGCCGAGTTACGCTGTTCTGCTTTACCATCCGTCTGACCGTTATTTGCGTGAATTTTTTATTGAGGGCGAGAATCCGTCTCCCCAGCTCATCCGTGAGGTATACCGCTATCTTACCCAGCAAGTCGGGGAAGTAATTCAGACCACTTACAGCGAAATACTGGCTGGTGTCGGAATGAAAGCACCGGAGCTTGCGGTAAGTACTGCCATGAAAACGCTTGAACACGCTGGGTACCTTAAACGACCACGCGAGGGCGCACTTGAGGCAAAGTTGCAGCTCCTGCATCCACTAGAAGAAGTTGATACGGCGGTTTTACCGAGGGCAAAAGTGCAGCGACAGGTATGGGAGCTACTTCGTGATACGTACCAGAAAGAACTCGAGAACGGTATTTCGTTTTCGGTTGAGGAGCTCATTCGCGATCGGGCTGTTTCTCGCGAGGCGGTAAGTCGTTCGTTGCGCGCCCTCAATGACAAAGGGGTACTGGTCTACCAGCCGCCATTTCGCGGGCAAGAGATACGATTGCTTGAGCGCACCGATCCGGAAAAATTAGATCTCGACTGGGTGGCCTTGCGCGCCAAACGTCGGCGCGGCGAGCAAAAGTTAGCGCTCATGGAAACGTACGCCCATACTTCAAATTGCCGCCGTGCGTATGTTCTTCACTACCTTGGCGACCGTGATGCGCCGGATACTTGCGCTGCGTGTGATAACTGTATGACGGTATGAACAGTATAGATGGTAAAAAAATAGCCAGCGGTATTGATGCCGAAATTACTCGTCAACTGACGACACTTGAGCGGTCACTATCGTTTCACTGTTTGCTTGTTGGTGACGATCCGGCATCCCACCTCTATGTCCGGCGCAAAGAGAAGATGGCACAAGACCTTGGTATCAGTTTTACCTTGCATCATCTTGCCGCCGAGGCAACGGTAGAAATAATTACCGAGAAGACGCGGGAGTTAAACCTGCTGCCGGACGGTTACATCATTCAGCTGCCGCTACCGACAAAGCTGCGGGAAAAAACGAACGACCTTTTGCAGCAGATTGATCCAGCACGAGACGTTGATGGGCTGACCAAAATAAATAGAGAACGATTTTTAAACGACACCCCTGGTTCCTTTCTCCCGACACCGGTTGCCGCGGTAATGGCGCTCGTGTATTCGCTTAGTGGCGACGACGGTTATCGTTATCTCCCTTTTTATCACCAAGGGTCTATTGGTAAGGTTAACGAAGATTTATTTGGAAAGCAGGCGATTGTTATTTCTGACGGAGATGTTTTTGGTCCAACGCTTAGGGTTGCTTTAGCGCGCGCGGGTATGCAGGTCGAGGTGGTACGCAGTGACGACGCAACGCTTGTCAAAAAAACAGAGCGTGCGGATCTTTTAGTAAGCGCGGTTGGCAAACCGGGTAGCATTACCGGGAACATGTTAAAGCGTGGCGTAGTCGGTATTGATGTCGGTACGACGCTCGTCAATGGACGAACGAAAGGGGATTTTGATTGGGAGAGCGTAAGCGCTATTGCATCAGCCGCGACACCGGTACCGGGTGGTGTTGGCCCCGTTACGGTCGCGATGCTCTATGCAAATTTACTCTACTTAGCAAAACGGCAGGACGAAGGTTAAAGTTCTGGGTAGAGTGGGTGCGCCTCGGTAAGTGAACGGATTGTTTTTCGCGCTTCTGCTTTTACCGACTCATCATCAGGGCACTGGAGCATTGCGGCTATTGTTTTTCCGACTATTCGCATATCGTCTTCAGTAAAGCCACGGGTGGTCAGTGCAGGGGTACCAAGGCGGATGCCCGAAGGGTCCATCGGTTTTCTTGGGTCAAAAGGAATCATATTTTTATTGACGGTAATGCCAACTTCATCGAGGAGCGTCTCGGCTACTTTTCCAGAGAGCTTTGTATTACCAAGGTTGACGAGCAGGAGGTGGTTGTCGGTTCCGCCGGTAACGAGCGTAAGTCCTGCTTCGGTTAAACTTTCTGCTAGCGCTTTTGCGTTCTTCACAATTTGGTGGCCGTAATCGGCAAATGAGGGCTCGGCAGCTTCTTTAAGGGAAACTCCAATGGCCGCTGTTTGATGGTTGTGCGGCCCGCCTTGAAGACCAGGGATAATGGCAGCGTCTACCAACCCCGCAAGATCGCGCTTGGTTGATTGGTGATAGCGGTCATGCAAGCGGTCGGCGCTGTGCGGGACAAGAATCATGGCACCTCTCGGACCGCGTAACGTTTTGTGTGTTGTCGTTGTAACAATATCAGCGTACGGTACGGGGCTTTGGTGGTCTCCAGAGAGTACAAGTCCAGTGATGTGCGAAATGTCAGCAAGGAGGTATGCGCCCACCTCGTCGGCAATGCTCCGGAATGCGGCAAAATCAATAACTCGGGGGTAGGCGGTTGCCCCACAGACAATTAATTTTGGTTTTTCCTTTTTTGCAATTTCACGAACGACATCGTAGTCTAACCGTTCATTTTCTTTTTCGACACCGTAGCTGACGGAACGGTAGAAGCGACCAGAAAAGTTTAGCTTGTAGCCATGGGTAAGGTGTCCACCTTGCGCGAGCGCCATGCCAAGCACCATATCGCCCGGTTCAAGCAGGGCAAAATACACCGCTTGATTTGCCGGAGACCCAGAGTAGGGCTGAACGTTTGCATGTTCTACTCCGAAGAGTTTTTTTGCTCGTGTTCGGCAGAGCTCCTCGATTTGATCAATAAACTCGTTGCCGCCGTAGTAGCGCTTTCCGGGATAGCCCTCCGAGTACTTATTAGTGAGAACAGAACCAAGAGCTTCCATTACCGCAAGCGAAGTAAAGTTTTCGGAAGGAATCATTTCCAACCCCTGACGCTGGCGGTTAAGCTCGGCGCCAATCAGTTTTGTTATATCAGGGTCTTGGATCGTTAGTTGCTGCATATGGATAAATGGTAGACGTCGTTTTGCTAGCTGTCAAAAAAGTCAAAAAATGGGCTTTGTTAGGGTTGCTTCATTGCCCTGTCCGCGCTACACTAAACCTAGTTTTGCCAGTCGTTGACTGGCACATTTTTTCAGAAAGTACATGAATTTAAGCATTTTTAGAGAGTATGACATACGTGGTCTTGTTGACCCCGATCTCACTCCTGATGTTGTTCGTGACGTACAGCGCGCCTATGGTACTTACATGTATCGTCGTGGTTTTACGACCGTGATTATCGCTCGCGATAGTCGCGATTACAATAGTGCTATCCACCAGCAAGCCGTTGAGGCACTTAAGGAGATCGGCATGCAGATTGTTGATATTGGTGTCGTGACCGTACCAGTTTTTTACTTCGCACAGCTCTACTATAAAATCACTGCTGGTGTAATGGTGACCGCCTCACATAATCCTGTCGGGTGGAGTGGTTTTAAGCAGCTAGTCGGAATGTCACAGACGGCAACCACGGCGGAGCTCGAGGAATTAAAAAAACTTATTGCCAATAAAGATTTTGAAAGCGGTGAAGGTAGTTACGAGGAACGTAGTGGCGTCGTCGCTGCCTATGCAAAAGATGCGCTCTCTCGGGTGCACATTGCCCGACCGATTAAAGCGGTTGTTGATTGCGGTAACGAAACCGCCGCCCTTGTGAACCCAGAGATTTTACGCCAAGCGGGTATTACGGTAATCGAACAGGACACTACCATTGGTGCACCGACCACACATGAACCAAACCCTTCGACCTTGGGTGCGCTCGAGCATATACGAGAGGGAGTGCTTGTCAATAAGGCAGACATTGGTATAGGTTACGATGCAGACGGCGATCGCTTTGGCGTTGTTGATGATCAGGGCGAGATTATTTGGCCAGACCGAGTGGCTATGGTTTTGGTACGAAAAATTTTGCAGGAGAACCCCGGCGGTTCGGTTGTGTTTGATGTAAAATGTACGCAGGCGCTTATCGACGAGATAGTTGCTGACGGGGGAAAGCCGGTAATGTGGAAAACAGGGCACTCATGGATTCGTCGCAAAGGGCAAGAGGTAGATGCTGTCTTTGCCGCGGAGCGAAGCGGGCATTTTTATTTCCGCCGCGGACATTGGGGGTATGATGATGGTTTGTTTGTTACCCTAAAGCTTCTCGAAATTATTGCCGGACAAGAAAAGCCATTACATGAGGTTATGAAAGACTTCCCTCATTACGAAACCTCTCCAGTTTGGCACGCGCCCTGTGCCGACGAAGTGAAGTACGCCGTTGTTGAGCGGCTCGTTGAGGACTGCAAAAAAGAGTATGGTGAAGATAAGGTGGTTACTGTAAATGGCGCTCGCGTTCAGTTTGACGATGGCTGGGGGTTGGTTCGTGCCTCTTCGAACATTCCGGCACTGGTCCTTGTCTTCGAAGGAAAAACCGCAGAAGCGCTAAAACGAATCAGTAGTTTATTTGAAACAATGCTTACTCATTATCCCGAAATTGCCCCTCGAGACAAGTGGGAAAGTGGTTAATTCTAGTTACTAAAATTATCGTATGGCAAAATCAGAGCCGACCTTAGAACAAATTTATTACGTTATCCTACCGCTCATTCGCCGCGCAGGACAGATGCTGGTTGCGCGACAGCGTGACCTATGGGGGAAGTCAGATAAAGATCGTATCGCGCGAGGCAGAGAGATAGAAGCCGAGGTGCGGGAGTTTGTGACTTCGACGTTGCAGCAACTTTTTCCAGAGTACGGTGTACACGGCGCAGGCGGTAAAATGCCGCAGTCGTGGCAGTGGGTAGTAACGCCGCTTGATGGGAGTAGGTACTATTTCCGCGGGCTGCCCATTTTCACAACAGCCATTGCGCTGCGCGATAAAGGCGAAGTTGTTCTTGGTGTGGTTTTACAACCGGTGAGTGGCAATGTCTTCCATGCCTTCAAAGGTAATGGGGCGTTTCTTAATACTCATCCCATTCAGGTTTCTAATCAGAAAGACTGGAGCGGCGCGTCTGCGTATGTGCCAGAAGGGAAACAGCTTATTGCCGCAACCAACGCCGGAGCAGATTGCTACAACCTTGGGGTAACGTCGCTTGGACTGTGTTATCTCGCTGCTGGTGTATATGATTTACTGCTCGTTCCGCTTGATATGGTAGGACTGTTTAGTCAGACCGCGGGACTTATCATTGCTCGTGAAGCCGGCGCGAAGTTAAGCGATGCGGCAGGTGGAGCACTTGGTGGTGGCGCAAAACAAAACACCTTGCTTGCGACAACGTCTTCCTTGCAGAAAAAAGCCGTACAAGTTTTTTCAAAGTAACCACCTATGATTGGCGTTTTCGACTCTGGCGTCGGAGGCCTTACCGTGCTGAGAGAAATTCATCAGCTGCTTCCCGGTTACGATACCGTGTACTTCGGCGACACTGCTCGTTCGCCCTATGGCAATTTGAGCGAACAGACCCTTCAGCGCTACGCTCTTGAAGACGCAGAACTCCTTTTGCAAAAGGGCGCGACCGTTATTGTCGTTGCGTGTAATAGCGCTTCGGCGGCTGCAGGGGAACTGTTGCGAAACAAACTTAGCGTACCTGTTTTTGATGTATCACAAGCACCGATAGAAGCAGCGCTCCGTGCAACCAAGAGTAAGCGAATCGGCGTTATTGGTACTCGGGCGACCATAGCAAGCGGCATACACGGCCGCCTTCTTACCCAGGCGGACAGCATGTGCACCGTATTTCCAGTAGCGACACCGCTACTCGCGCCTCTTATCGAAGAGCGCGCTCATCGCTATCCAGAAGCGATGCGCATCCTTCGCCGTTATTTGCGACCATTAAAAAATGCGCACCTCGATACTCTCATTCTTGGTTGTACGCACTACCCGATTATTCAAAAAGAAATCGAGCGTGTTATGGGGCATCAAGTAAAGGTTATTAGTTCTGGTACCGCCACCGCCGAAGCGCTAAAGCAGTTTCTTGAAGAGCATGGTGACGCCGAGGCTCACTGTCCAAAAAATAACAAAGAAAAATACTTTGTCAGTGGTGACCCCGAGCAATTTCAGCGCACCGCCAACTGGTGGCTCGGTAAAAAGGTAAACGTTTTGGCCGCGCAGGCGCACGTCTAGCTAACCTATGGACTGGCGCGGAAAAAAAGTAGCCGTTGTTGGCTTCGGCATTGAAGGGGAAGCAAATGCCGAGTACTTACTCGCCGCCGGTGCGCTTGTTACGGTTTGCGATAAATGCGAAGCTGCTGCGCTTGGCGAGCGCTATCAACGTTGGCAAGACAAAGTAAGCGAGTGGCGTCTTGGTTCTAGTTATCTTGAGCGTCTCACCGACTTTGCAGCTCTTTTTCGTAGCCCTGGCGTACCGTATCTTGATCCCAACCTTCAAGCCGTCGTTAAAGAAGGGGTTGTTGTTACCAGTGGAACGAAAGAATTTTTTGAACGTTGTCCAGCAAAAATTGTCGGCATCACGGGCACCAAAGGCAAAGGAACGACCGCGACCTTAATTTACAAAATGCTTCAGGCGGACGGCAAGCCCGCGCAGCTTGTTGGCAACATTGGCAATCCGGCGTTGGCAGTTTTACAAAATATAAAAAAAGATGAGATTGTTGTTTTTGAACTCTCTAGTTTTCAGTTGCAAGATTTAGAGGTGTCTCCAACCCTCGCTGTTGTGCTTGGGGTAACGGCTGACCATCAAGACCATCATTGTTCAGTCGAAGAGTATGTTGCAGCAAAGGCAGCAATTGTAAGGTTTCAAAAAGAAACAGATTTTACGGTTGTTACTGTCGATTATCCGACAAGTGAACATATTGCTAGCGAAACAACGGGTAACGTATTGCCAGTGAGCACGAAGCGACAGCTTGAGTATGGTGTTTACGTTACTGATGGCGGCGTGTATCGAAACTTTGGCGTTGCCGAGAGCATTATTGAGAACTCCGAGGTTGCTCTTCGCGGCATCTTCAATCTTGAAAACGTCGCTGCAGCAATTGCGGTGGCGAGCATTTTTGAAATTGCGACAGAAGCCATAGTGAAGGTATTGCGCTCGTTCAAAGGGTTACCGCATAGGCTGGCGTTTGTTCGTGAGTGTAGGGGGGTCAGTTACTGGGATAATTCGTACGCCACAACACCGGAGGCAACGATTGCGGCGTTAGAGTCATTTACTGAACCGGTAGTGCTTTTACTCGGCGGGAAAGAAAAAGGGTTTGATTACACCGCGCTTGCAAAGGCAATCCTGTCCCGTCCTCCGCGGGCAATTGTCGCCATTGGTGAAAGCGCTGCGACAATGTATAGCGTCATCAAAGCGGCGGCACAAAAAAATAACAGTACTCCTCCGCCGTTACTTGATGGTGGCGAGACAATGGTCAAGATGGTAGAGGCGGCAAGTAAGGTAGCGACAAGCGGGGATATAGTTTTGCTTTCTCCCGCGGCTGCCAGTTTTGATAAATTTAAAAATGTTACCGATCGAGGGGAGCAGTTTGTTGCGGCGGTGAACGCGTTTTAAAAATGTTGAACCCCGGACACGTGTGTGGGCGCGTGTCCGGGGGTTGTGGTGGCGGCTGCTCAATCGTCGTGCTAATGCTTGGGCACGTAGCCCAAAAAGCAGCATATGATAGGAAGGAGCCAGACGCTCACCCAGCCGACCCATTCCATTGTTGTGGGGACCTTGATTTCTCTTGGCCCTTCTTTAAATTGTTTAGTTACTTTTTTCATACTCCCTCCATTAGTATGAGAAGTTACCGTAGTTGCCTTAGTCGAGTCAAGTCTACCAAGAGGCACCCCGGACAACAGAACTGTACCGGGGCGCGGAAGCTGAGACGGCGGCGGCTGTCTAGATGACGGATTGTTTTGATTATCCTTTTGTAGTAATCCAAATAACTACGACGAAGGTCAGCACAAGCCAAATACAGTCCATGTTTCCTCCTGTCCATGTTGAGCAGGGTGAGGGTAGCAGAAGGACAACCGATGTCAAAAAAGCCCCGCAGTAAGCGGGGCTTTTGTAATCAAGTTATGCTCGAGCGCGAATTGCTTCACTAAGTCGTTCAAGCGCCAGAATAAAAGCGGCCTTGCGCATCGTAGTCTGGTAGCGCCCCCTGCGCTCCCACACCTCGTTAAAAGCGGCTTTCATAATCGGTTCAAGCGCGCGCCTCACTTTCTGCGCGCTCCATGCCAACCCTTGGCGATTCTGCACCCACTCAAAATACGAGACAGTGACACCACCTGCGTTCGCCAAAATGTCTGGTACGACCAGCACTTTTTTTCGTGCTAGCTTTTCATCAGCTTCTGGGGTTGTTGGGCCGTTCGCTATTTCTAGAACGACTTTTGCTTTAACCTTACCAGCATTTTTTTCAGTCAACTGGTTTTCGAGAGCCGCCGGAATCAAAATATCACACTTAACCTCTAGCAGCTTTTCGTTAGCAATCGCTTTGTAGTTGGTGCCGTCGCAGACCGAACCAATGCAGTACATGTCGCCAATCATTCCGTACTCTTTTTTTCTCGTCATCACGTTGTCTGGATCCATTCCTTTGTCGCGCAAATCGACGATGCCGCCCCTAGAGTCTGAGAGGCCAATAACTCGATAGCCAGCTTGGTGAGCGAGTTTAGCGATGTGATAACCAGCGTTGCCAAAGCCCTGCACGACGACACTCGTTTGCTTTGGCTTTAGTTTCAGTTTTTTCGCGACCTCTTCAAGCACCATAAAACCGCCGTCAGCCGTTGCGGTGTCGCGCCCCTTTGAGCCACCAAGAGCGAGCGGTTTTCCAGTAACAACTGCCGGTTCGTTTTTGCCGTTGAGCTGGCTGTACTCATCCATAATCCAACTCATCACCTCGGCGTTCGTGTTGACGTCTGGCGCTGGCACGTCGCGGTCTGGACCAAAGACATCTTTCATGGCGCGGGTAAAGGCACGAGTAAGTCGTTCTAGTTCTGCCCGCGAAAGTTTTTTAGGGTTAACTGTAATGCCACCCTTACTGCCGCCCATCGGAATGTTGACGACCGCGCACTTCATGGTCATCCAGAGCGCCAGCGCTTTAACCTCGTTAATGTCTACCTGCTGGTGAAAACGTAGGCCACCTTTGTACGGTCCGCGGGCGTTCGAGTGCTGGACACGGTAACCGGTGTATATTTTTTTCTCTCCAGAATCGAGCGTCAGTGGCACGTTGACCTCTACAATTCGCTCTGGTCGTTCTAGCGTCGCCAAAATGCTTTGATCGGTTGCTGCTATTATCGCGGCGCCATCGAGCTGCCGCAGCGCGTTTTTAAATGCGTTCATCAGTTTTTGTTTATGAAAGTAAAATACCCATTCGTTCTTTGACGTTTTTAAGGGTGGTGTCTGCTGCGTGCGCGGCTCGCTTGGCACCGTCGGTAAGCACCCGCTTAAGCGCCGCCTTATTTTCAATAACGTCCTTGTAGCGTTTTTGGTAGGGCGCTAACTCTTTACTAGTGGCGTCAGCCACTTTTTCTTTCAGTTCGCTATAGCGCAGCGTTCCTTTCTGGTAGGCGGCAGTTAGTGCATTATGATTTTTTTTGTCACCACAAGCTTCAAGAATGAGGAATAGGTTTTTAACGCCAGCGCTCATTTCTTTGGTAGGTGCGCTACTGGTATCGGTGACGGCGCGCTTTATTTTTTTCTCAATTACTTGCGGCGTGTCATCGAGGAATAGGCAGCCTGTCGGTTCTGACTTGCTCATTTTTCTGGTTGGGTCAGCAAGGCTCATAAGGCGAGGGATGCGGGTATGGAGTGCTTTAGGTAACACAAACGTGTCGCCGTAGCGCTGGTTAAATTTTTTGGCGACAAGACGAGTTAGCTCAAGATGTTGCGCTTGGTCGTCGCCAACCGGTACAACCGGCGGCTGGTACAGTAAAATATCGGCGGCCATCAGTGCTGGGTAGGTAAGCAGTCCGGCGTTTACATTTTTTGTTTGCCGCGCTGCCTTATCTTTGTACTGGGTCATTCGTTCCAGCGCAGCAACTGGCAGCAGTGTTGTAAAAATCCATCCAAGCTCCACGTGTGCCGGAACAAATGACTGAACAAAAAGGACGCTCTTTTTTTGGTTAAGTCCGGCAGCAATGAAAGCAGCTGCTATTTCTAGTGTTTGCGCTAGGCGTTCTTTGGGATCAATGTCCTCGGTTAGCGCATGCAGGTCGGCAACCATGTAAAATCCCTGATACTCGTTTTGCAGCTCTACGAAATTTTTTAAGGCACCAAGATAATTACCAATGTGGAGCTTGCCGCTTGGCTGGATGCCTGACAGGGTTGTTGGTTTTTTACTGGTTGCCATAGTTATGCCTTCTTATTAAATATACCAAAGAGTCGACGAGAGCGGTTAATCTCAAATTTGATGCGCTCGCGGGCGGTGCGCGTTTGTACAAATTGCAGCCAGTCGGGTGATGGCCTCGCTCGCTTCTTGTCAGTAATGATGTCAATGACATCGCCAGACTTAAGCGGTGTCGAGAGCGGCATAAGTTTGTCGTTGATGCGGCTAGCGACGCAGTGGTTGCCGATGTCAGAGTGAATGTGGTAGGCAAAATCAACCGGCGTTGCCTGGTCGGGTAGATCAATGACGTCACCGTTTGGCGTAAAGACAAAAATGTTGTCAGGAAAAACGTCGACCTTCAGCGATTCTAAGTACTCGGTACTGTCCTGAATTTCTTTTTGTAGTTTTAAGAGCTTATTCACCCATGCAAATTTGGGGTTGTTCATTTTGAGGCCCTCTTTGGGTTTGCCTTGCTCGGTGTAGTACCAGTGAGCGGCTACGCCGTAGTAGCTTTCGTCATCCATACCTTGGGTGCGAATTTGGAACTCGACAATTTCACCCGGCCCGACAAAGACGGTAGTGTGAAGCGACTGGTAGCCATTTGGTTTTGGCTGGGCGATGTAATCCTTGATGCGTCCACGAAGCGGCTTCCAGAGCTGGTGGATAATACCAAGAACGGCGTAGCATTCGCTGACGTCTTCAACAATGACTCGTACCGCGATGAGATCGTACACTTTTGAAATATCACGCTCGTGTCTAAGTAATTTTTTGTACAAACTGTAGAGGTGTTTCGAGCGTCCTTGAATGCTGGCGATGCGCAGGTTGGGTTGCTCTGCCAACTTCTCCTGCAAAATTTTCATCACTTTCGCGAGACTCTTCTCTTTACTTGGTGAAGTGGTTTCTAATAGTTGGGTTACCCATGCGTACGCATCGGGGTCGGTGTATTTGAACGAGAGATTTTCTAGTTTCCCTTTCGTTTCCCACATGCCAAGTCGTAGCGCAATGGGAGCGAAAATTTCCATACTTTCAAGCGCGATGCGTTTCTGCTTGTCGGGCGGAAGGGCGTCAAGCGTTTCTAGGTTGTGAAAACGATCGGCAAACTTAATCAAGATGACGCGAACGTCTTTTGAGATAGCCAAGAACATTTTGCGCAAGTTCTCGACGTAGCGTTCCATGCCGCGGTACTTTAGGGTGCCAAGTTTTGTTTCCGCCTCGACCAAGTTGCCAATGTCATCACCAAAGTTTTTGCGAATGTCAGCAATGGTGTAGGAGGTATCTTCTGGTACGTCGTGTAGTAGTCCGGCGATAATGGTGTTAAGGTCCGCACGCATGGTCGTCAGGTTCATGGCTGTTGTCAGCGAGTGCGTGATGTACGGGTCGCCATTGGTTCGGCGCTGACCTTGGTGGGCGAGGTTAGCAAACTCGTAGGCCAGTTTAACCATATCAAGATCGGCGCCGGGGAAGAGACGCTTCAAAACCTCGAGTAGTTCCTCGATAGTGGGGTGCTTTTTCTTGACCTCCGTCATACGGTTATCGTTATGCTTCTGCTGCTTTGGTCTTGTATGAGCAGCCTTTAGCGCTACAGCGGACGGTTCCCTTGGCGCCCATTACCAACAGTGATTTACATTCTGGGCAGGTCTCGCCAGTTGGTCGGCTCCAGAGGGCAAACGTGCAGTCTGGGTAGCGGCTGCAGGCGTAGAAGGTTTTACCCTTACGGCTGCGCTTTTCTAGTATATCCCCTTTACCGCATTCAGGGCACTTCACGTCTGTTGACTTGGCGATAGACTTAATTCCTTTACAGTCTGGGTAGCCGGTACAGCCAAGGAAGGGGCCAAAGCGTCCCCGCTTCAATTGCATGGGTTTGCCGCATTTATCGCAAACCTCTTTGGTGGCTTCGGCTTCTGCCGCCTCTTCCGGACTGCCCTTAAGCGGCTTTGTGTTTTTACAATCAGGGAAACCAGTACAGGCCAAGAATTTACCAAATCGTCCCAGCTTGCTAATCATCGGCTTACCACACTTGTCGCAAATTTCGTCAGTCGCTTCTTCTGAAATGTTCGTTTTTGAGATGAGCGCGTCTTTTTCTTCGAGATGTTTTTTGAATGGCACGTAGAACTCTCTAAGGAGAGGCATGTATTCGCGTTTCCCATCGGCAACTTCGTCCAGGTCTTCTTCGATGCGCGCGGTAAAGTCGTAGTCGACAATTTCTGGAAAGTGCTCAACCAAGAGATCGTTTACCAGTTCAGCAAGGTCAGTTGGTTTTAGCCGTCGGTCATCGTGTTCGACGTAGCCACGGTCGGCAATGGTGGCAATGGTCGGCGCGTACGTTGATGGTCGGCCGATGCCGCGTTCTTCAAGCGCTTTAATAAGCGAGGCATCGCTGTAGCGGGCAGGTGGTTCGGTAAAGTGCTGCTTGCCGTTTACCGCCACCAGAGCGAGTGCATCGTCTTTGCTAACGGACGGCAATGTGGTGTCGCTCGTGTCGGTCGGGTAGACTTTCTGCCAACCGTCAAAGGTAATAACCGAACCAGTCACCCGCAGCTCGTACGGTACTTTCGCGCCGCTTGCCGCAATAGAGACGGTAGTCGTCATTGCCTCTGCCTCTGGCATTTGCGAAGCGATGGTGCGCTGCCAGATAAGCTCGTACAGCTTTTTCTGTCGGGCATCAAGGTAAGGGGCGACGGCTTCCGGTGTGCGGTTCGGGTCGGTGGGGCGGATGGCTTCGTGTGCTTCCTGCGCGTTTTTACTCTTAGACTTAAATCGTCGAGGTGAGGCAGTGACGTAACGTTCACCAAATGCTGTTTTGAGGTAGCTTCCGGTTTCTTGCAAAAACTTTTCGGCCAAGTTCATCGAGTCAGTACGCATGTAGGTGATAAGACCGACCGAGCCTTCCTCCTTTCCTATAGTAACCCCTTCGTAGAGTTGTTGGGCG
>PFET01000013.1:22620-26374 GCA_002793855.1 Candidatus Uhrbacteria bacterium CG10_big_fil_rev_8_21_14_0_10_48_11 | reverse complement strand
TTGACGTGTGTGTTCGCGTCGTCTGCGGTAGGAATATCAAATTTTTCGAATCGTTTCCCGTCGACCGAGTAGAGCGAGGCGGTTAGCTCTTCTGCTTTGGCGGTTTTTAGGTTGGCTTCTATAGTCCAGTACTCTTCTGCTTTGAAAGCGCGAATTTCCCGTTCTCGCTCAACCACCATTCTGACCGCAACCGATTGCACCCGTCCGGCGCTGAGTCCGCGGTAAATCTTGCGCCATAGGAAAGGAGACAGCTCGTAGCCTACCAGTCGGTCGAGAAGACGGCGTGCCTGTTGGGCGTCCACCAAGTGCATATCGATAGCCCGAGGCTTGGTCAACGCTTGAGCAATGGCTTCTTTGGTAATTTCATGAAAGGCGATGCGCGCAGTAGGCGTGTTCTCTAACCCCAGCGCGCTCACTAAGTGCCAGGCAATGGCTTCTCCTTCACGGTCTTCATCGGTTGCCAGAATGACCCGCTTGGCTTTTGCCGCTTTTTTCTTTAGCGCCGTAACGTTTTTTCTGGCGCGCGTCGGAATAATATAGTGCGCCTCAAAGTTATTCTCGGTGTCGATGCCCATTTTTGACTTCGGCAAATCGCGCACATGACCATATGAGGAGAGCACCTCGTAGTGCTTTCCTAAAAATTTCTGAATCGTTTTCGCTTTAGTCGGCGATTCGACAATGACAAGTTCCATAGCAATATGAGAGACGATACAAGAACGTTTGCCACTTGGCAAATCGTGAGCGGCGCAGCGCTAGAGGCGGACGAACTGCTTGCCGCCGATATCGCGCACCGCGTCTTTCATTTCTAGCAGGCTTAACGTCGCCAAAAGATCGGTCGCGCTAAGCGGTAGTTGCTCAGCCAGGGCATCTATATGAACAGGTTGTCGGGAGAGAACAGCAAGAACGGTTTCCTCTGTCGGCGAGAGGTAAACCGGCGCGGCTGATGGTTGAGGTAAGGAGTTATCCTCCTCGAGGTTAAGCGCTTCGATAATATCTGAAACAGAGGTAATAACCCGTGCCCCCAGTTTGATGAGTTCGTTCGTGCCTTCGCTACTAGCTTCAAAAATAGGTCCGGGTACGGCCATCACCTCGCGGTTGTACTCTAGGGCTTGGCGGGCGGTGATAAGCGCGCCGCTGTGTTTTGGTGCCTCTATAACAAGCGTGCCGAGCGTGAGCCCTGCAATAATTCTGTTTCTGGCAGGAAAATGATGGCGTGCCGGGCCGACGCCCGGTGGGTACTCGGAGATGACAAGTCCATTTTGTTCTGCAATGCGTTTTGCCAAATTGCGATGCTTCCACGGGTAGATGTCTTTGTCGGCAACGGACGAGCCAAGCACAGCAACCGCCCGTCCTTTCATTTCTAATGTTGCTTCGTGCGCCAGCCCGTCAATGCCGCGAGCAAGTCCGCTGACAATAGTGAGGTTACTTTTTGCAAGCGCCCGGACAAACTGAATTGTTACGTTCTTGCCGGTGCTGCTAAATCGCCGCGTGCCGACGACCGCAAGCGCCAGCTCTTTTTCTGCCGGCAGCGTACCGCGGTAGAAGAGGACTATCGGCGCGTCAAAAAGCTGTTGCAAAGGTGCAGGGTAGCTTGGATCCGTAATGGTAACTGCGGTAATGCCAGTGTCGTTAAGACGCGCTGAATACGTTTCCAGTTGGGCTTTGTTCCGTTCATCAGTGAAGCGTTCGATGGTTGTTTTGGCAAAGCCAAACATCCGTAAGTCGCCTTCACCTATCTGCCACGCTGTTTCGCCGTTATTCGTGAAGCGATACAGTTTTTGAAGTTGCACTGGGTCGAGAAGATGTGCCAGAGCTATCCAATGAGGTGCTGCTTGCGGCATTGTTCTTGGTTGGTTAGTATAAAACGTATGGGTACTATGTGTTCAAATTGCAGAATTTCTTTTCATGACGGCGTCTGTCCTGGCTGCGGAGCCGCAGATGAGCCTTTAGTTGTGCCTGAGCATAAACACGAAGGAGATGAAAGGAAGCAAGCCAACAAAACTGAAAAAGCAGCAGAAGGAACAGCAGAGTCAGATCACGATGGCGGTGTTGTTCGCGAAACACAAACAGAATTTCCATTTTTTAAAAAACCGGAAGGCAACTCTGAACATCGTAGTTTCTAGTTAAACTCTAGCACTCTATACTCTTGACAGGAAGCGATTCCTGTGCTAAGTTGTGCCGTTAAGTGCAGGTCTTCGCATTTGGCAAAGAAATAAAGCACATAGTTTTCAGGGGCTCCTATCTGGGAGCGACGAACGGGCCGCGACCCCTCCTAAGCGGAACAAGTAGTCACCGAGTAGTGGTGTTGAGGCTTCTGCCGAAGGCTCCACTCGCTCCCAGTTAAGAGTTCCGGAATATAAAAGAGCCCCGACGACAAGTCGGGGTTTTAAGTTGCCCTTTATTACTTCAAACTCTTAGACATTAATTTGCTACTTGCCATTAGCGATTTGCTAACGCATTGTTTCTATGTACTAGTACGTGGAATATCAGGTAAATGAAATTAGGTAAAAGAAAGAGGACATGTAAAGCAAAGGAAAAGGGAGGCAAAAAAAGGGACGCCGGGGGCACGTCCATCAACAGTTTCGCAGTCTACTGAATGTTCGTATCCCCGGCGGTTTTTTCTTTGACGCCTTGCCGCTAACGGCGGCGTCGTTTTACTCGTCTGGCTCTTAGCCCTCCTTTCGTTGGGGGACGTCCTGGTCGCACGTCCGCGTCCTTGTTGCTGTGCGGGGTTGTCCCCGCTTTTTACGTTCCTAGGTGCGTAGGAACGTGGGTTAAACTTAACCCTTTAAAATACCGAAGTCAAGAAACCCTCATTAGTAATAAAAAAAGTTGAATGCCGCAGAAGTCCTCTAGATCCTGCGGCATTGGTGGTGGGGTTGTCCCCAAAGTTTTGAAACCGTGTGCCTCTTTTGGAAGTCAGCCGCCCATGTCGGGCAGGCAGATCTTCCAGACACGCGGGTGTTCGAGCACTCGCGCTCCGAAACGGTCCACGGTTACGACCGAACGGCCGAGATACGTCGCTGCCTCGTTGAGGCTGCAACGGACACGGTAGCAGGTAACCGGTCCCTGCTGTGGCCCGACACAGGATGGGTCATCGGGGGCATTCGTGTCTTCGAGCGCTGCACGAACCGGCACACAGTGCTCGACCGCCTTGACCCTGAAGGTGCAGTAAGTCATGGCGCCGAAGACTTGGGATACCGGCTGGAAGATGGTGTTGTAGCCCATCTGCCTGTACGAGTCCTTGACCTTAGCGCAGAGAAGCGAGTCCTCAGTCGCATGGGCGACGAACACCGGCACGAGCAGCAGAACGGCGACGAACATCGTGATGAATGTTTTCAAACTACGTTTCATGGCAATTCCTCCTAGGAGTTTGCCCCAGCCCCTTACTGGGAAAGCGCTGGGTACCGATTGGACGCGGTACACCGTTAGCCTAGTCTTAAAAAAGTGGCGCTGTCAATTGAAAAAAGTTTGTAAAAAACGAAGGCGCCCCAGGCAACTTCACAGATGAGCAGCAGTTGCCGTTACCTTGTGTCGTTGCCTGAGGCACTGCGGTGAATCCAGGGGTCCACCGCTTACCCCTTCAGCTGTCGGCGCCGATGCCGGTGAAGCCGTCGATCTGACCCGTGTGTTCGGCGTTGGCCGTGGCCTGGCCGAAGACGTCGTGCAGGTGCGTGCCGCCGCTGTCCGAAATCGCCTTATCGGTCGTGCTCGCGAGTTGCGTCGTATCCATGGTGGCGGTCGAAGCGACCAC
>PFET01000013.1:0-22598 GCA_002793855.1 Candidatus Uhrbacteria bacterium CG10_big_fil_rev_8_21_14_0_10_48_11 | reverse complement strand
TCGGCGGTCTTGACGGTGTCCGTCGCGAAGTGCGGCGGCGTCGGCGTGATCGTGGCGGCCTGCACGGACGTTCCGTGCATGGTGTCGTCCGTCGCAACCGGCGAATGGTAGTACATGGTGAAGCCCACGAACATGACCACGGCGAGTGCGTCGACGATCCTCAGAGTTCAGCGACCCTTCTTCTTGCGGTGAATGGAACCGATTATTGTGTTCCCTCCTGTTTCCGCCGCATGGTGCGGAGGGCAGGGATTCCCAGCCGACGTTGGGAGCTGTACCGTCGGCGGAGTTGCCAACGATCCTGCGCGGACGCTAAAAACCCTTGATTTTGTCAAGAGCTTTTTTGCTTCCTTAAATTTTTAAACGTCCGTCAACCATTTTTTAAATCTCTGCTCTTCACCATGCACCACTTTGCGATAGTTGTCTTCAAGCAGCATTGTTACCGCTCCGGCTTGCCCGCTTCCTATTTTTTTCTTATCAATATGCGAAACTGGAGTAACCTCAACCGCTGTTCCGCAGAAAAATACTTCGTCAGCTTTTTTCAATTCTGCCACGGTAATATTTTTTTCCGTGACCGTTAACCCTTTTACCTTAGCAAGACGCATAATGGTGTCACGAGTGACACCAGGTAGCACGCCAGCCGCGCGCGGGGTTGCCAGCCGACCATTTTTTACCATAAATAGGTTTTCGACTGGTCCTTCGGTAACATAACCGTTGCCGTCGAGCAAAATGGCCTCATCAAAGCCACTCTTTTTTGCTTCGAGGGTGGCAAGAATAGAGGTCGCGTAGTAACCGGCAACTTTGGTGTCAAACACAATCGACTTGGGGTCACGCCAGCGAAAGGGTGAAACGTGTGCCGTAATGGCTTTGGTCTCAAAATGTTGCGGCCAGGACCAAACCGCCAGTACCACCCGCACCGGACAGTCAACCGGCGACATTCCCATTTGACCACCGTAGAAGGCGAGCGGCCGCAGGTACCCATCGCGAAGTCCATTTTTTTTAATGAGCGTTATTGCGGCGCGCGTCAGCTCTGCTTTGCTGTATGGAAGATGCATACCAATAGCGCGTGCCGAGCGCAAGAATCGCGTTAGATGATCGTCGAGGCGAAAAATTGCCGTGCCGCTTTTTGTTTTGTAAAAACGAACGCCTTCGTAAACAGCGCTGCCATAGTGCAGACTGTGAGTCAGCACAGGCACCTGCGCTTTTTTAAGTGGCAGATAGCGGCCATCCATCCATACCGTTTTTGCTTTTGCGACGACGGTGCGGTGTAGTTTTTTTTGCATACGAGTTATTCTTTTGGTATCATACCATCTTTACCGTAGAAGCGGCAGCAGTAGTAAGAAGTGAAGTGCGAATGGTTGCGATTTGTCAAAAAATATGCTAAAATAAAAAAAGAATTATCACTATGCCAAAGAAAATCATTACAGACGCCCAACAAACTGTCCGCCTTTTTCAAACCAAGAAAAGTGAATATTGGGTAAAGCGAGGTCAGACATCCGCCATAGCACTTTTTAAGAAAGCTGCACGGCTTGTTCCTGCCTATCGACAATTTCTCAAGAAGCATCGGGTTAACCCAGCTAAAGTGCGGACATGGAATGATTTTCAGCATGTTCCAACTGTCGACCGAAAAAATTATCTCACGCAGTTTCCATTGGAAGATCTAGTATGGCCGACGGCTTTTCAGGAGGCAGCAGTATTCTCTGCAACCTCTGGCTCTAGCGGTACGCCTTTTTATTTTCCTCGAAGTAGTGGTGTTGATGCACACGCCGCCGCTTATCACCGTTGGTTTCTTACTCATCGGACCAGGGGTAAGAATGATCGTACGCTCATTATCGACTGTTTTGGTATGGGAGTGTGGATTGGCGGACTCATTACTTATCAAGCGTTTCGAAGTGTGGCTGACGAAGGTTACCCGCTCACCATCATTACGCCCGGTGTAAACAAGCAACAAATTTTTGAGGCGCTCGTCAACGTTGCGCCAAAATTTTCTACTGTGGTGCTGTGTGGTTATCCGCCATTCATTAAAGACATTATTGACCAGGCAGGGGAGCGCGGCGTGCGTTGGTCAAAGCTGAATATTAAAGTTCTTTTTGCCGCTGAATCATTTTCAGAAAAGTTTCGGCAGTACTTGGTGGAGAAAACGAATATTCACAATTACTATACGGACACCACAAATATTTATGGTAGCGCTGATTTGGGCACCATGGCGCTTGAAACACCGCTCACTATTCTCATGCGAGAGAAGGCATTGGCTGACAAAAACATCTATCAGCGGTTTTTTCAAAACGTTGATCGCTTGCCTACGCTCGCTCAGTTTAATCCGGAAGCGATACAGTTTGAGGCACCCTCTGGCACTATTCTCTGCACAGGCAACAGTGGTTTGCCACTCATTCGTTATGCTATTGGCGATAACGGTGCGGTGACAAGTTTTAGTGAAGCGGTACATGTCTTTGAGCATGATGGTGTAAACTTGCGTCAAGCAGCTCGCCAAGTGGGCATTAGTAAAACAGTCGCAGAGCTCCCTTTCATCTATGTGTACGAGCGCTCCGACCTATCAACAAAACTGTATGGCGTCATCATCTACCCAGAACATTTAAAGGATGCCTTACGTGAGGCACCATTTGATCGTTCGCTCACCGGGAATTTTACCTTGCAAACAAAACATGACCGTCATGAAAACGAATACCTTGAGGTAAACATCGAACTCAGAAATAAAGTGAAGCAAAATCGTATATTGAAGGCAGCACTCGTCGAAAAAATAATCACTGCACTGACCGATAAGAACGCCGAGTATCGAAACAATATGCAAGTGATGCCCGAGCGGATGCGCCCACGCTTAGTATTTTGGCAGTACGAACATCCTCTCCACTTCAGTCGTAATGCCAAGCAAAAGTGGGCCAAGCGCTAGGTTCTTAGATTCACTATTATGGCTCAAACATTGGAAGCTCTTTTGAAAGCCGGGGCGAGTAAGCGCCTTCCTTCAGAGCCAGTACTGTTCAACCTTTCCTTAGAAGCCGACCGGTCAGAAGTCGCTGCGCTTTTAGAACAATACAAGATTCAGCAGGTTGTCGATGATTATACGGAGCAGTTGACCGAACTGTATCAAATTGAGCATCCGTCCGACGTGTATGCGCCAACCTTTGCGACAGCAGTGGCAGAACATGTGACGACTCTTGAGAAAGAAGCACCACTCTGGTCGCGTGGACGGTGGGCGTATTTCCCATGGATGGCGACGATTGTGCATATACTAGAAGAAGCGCCTTTTCAAAAAGTTCGCACGGCACGAAATCGCAATTTAATTACCGCAGAGGAGCAGCAGAAATTTTATGAGGCTGTGGTAGGCGTTGCCGGGCTTAGTGTTGGTAATAGCGTAGCGCTTGCTATTGTTCTTCAGGGCGGCGCCAAGCACATTCGTTTGGCTGACCATGACGCTTTGGCGTTGTCGAACACGAATCGCGTTCGCGCTGGGGTTGCTGATCTCGGTCTTCCTAAGGTGGAGGTGAGCGCGCGACAAATTTATCTTTTGAACCCCTACGCAACCGTGGAACTGTTTCCGGAGGGGCTTAACCCCGGCAACATAAGTGATTTTTTTTCCGGCCCACCGAAACTCGATATTGTTATTGATGAAGTTGATAATTTGGCAGTGAAATATTTAATTCGCGAACAAGCAAAACAGCGTCGACTTGCGGTAGTGATGGCGGCGGATAATGGTGACAACGCGGTTGTTGATGTTGAGCGGTACGATCAAAATCCAGACTTGCCGTTTTTTCAAGGACGGCTTGGCGCTGTTACCTATGACGAACTGAGGTCGCTCGATAAATTCGGTATCGGTAAGATGATTACAAAGCACGTCGGGCCAGAGAATGTCACGGAGCGTATGCAGGAGTCTTTACTTGAGATGGGCAAAACAATTGTTTCTTGGCCGCAGTTAGGTGGCGCGGCGCTTCTGAATGGCGCGGCGGTTGCATATGCAGTTCGGAAAATTATCACTGGCCAACCCCTGGAGGACAATCGCGCTCTCATTTCTTTGGACGAGAAACTCATCCCGACGTACAATAGTAAAGAAGAGATTGAAAAGCGGGCACGTGTCGCCGCTACGTTCCGGAATATTTTTGGCTTGTAGTTTATTTATTCATTCTGCCCGTTACCATGGCTCTCGAAGGAAAGATAAAAGAATTGATAACGGCAGCCACCTCAGCACCATCCGGTGAGAATTGCCAACCATGGCAGGTATCGATTGAGGGATCGGACCTCCTGCTTTTTAATGTTCCAGACCGCGATGATTCTCTCTACAATTTTCGCCAGCGCGGCTCGTTCGTGGCCCATGGGGCGTTTTTAGAAAATTTGGCTATTGCCGCTCGGGCGTTAGGTTTTTCTACTGCTATTCAGCTTTTTCCTGACGTAGAGAACGAGAACTTCGTCGCCAAGATTCGTCTCGAGACAACCACACCGGTTGACGAACCACTCTATACGGCACTGCTGGCTCGGAGCACCAATCGCAAGCCCTATCGAAACGAAGCGCTGACCGAAGAGGAGAGAAGCGCCTTAACCGCCTCGGCTCGTAGCAATCATTCATGTCGGCTGGCTTTGATAGAAAAAAAAGAAGATATCGATGCTTGGGCGAGTGCGGCGAGCGCCAATGAGCGGATTATGTTTGAGCACCGTGGACTTCATCATTTTTTCTTTTCACACATCAACTGGACCGACGCTGAAGAAGAAGAGCGACGGCGCGGTTTTTATGTTAAAACGCTTGAGCTGAAACCCCCGCAAGTCATCGGTATGAAAATCGCCAGGCGTTGGGGAATCGCCTCGTTCCTTAATCGTCTCGGTTTCTCTAGACAGGTTGCGGCTGATAACATTAAATCCAACTCTGCTGCCGCCGCAGTCGCTGGGGTTGTTATTAAAGGTGAGCGACCCGAAGATTTTGTCGAGGCGGGTCGCATGACCGAACGGGTTTGGCTGACTGCCACTCATCTTGGGCTCAGTGTTCAGCCAATAACCGGTGCTTTGTTTTTGGCCCAGCATGTGCGAGAAGGAGATGCAGCTGATTTTTCAACTGCACATGCTACGCTACTTCGAGAAGTAGAGCGAACCGCCGAATCGTTGTGTACAGCAGTGTCGTCAGAACATGTGGCTATGATGTTTCGTATTGGCCACGCGGACCCACCAAGCGGTCGATCGTCTCGACTACACCTTACGGACGTTGTCAGCAGTAACAGTTAAGTATGTACCCAGCAATTTTTGCTAACCTTGATTTACTGGTCGTTGGTGTTGCCAGTGCTGGTATTGCGATTCTTGGTTCCGTTGTTTATTTTAATAACAAAAAGAGCGCAACGAGCAAAGCTTTTCTTGTTTTCTCTTTGGTCACGATTGTCTGGGGCGCCTTTAACTATATTAACTACCAAACGCCTTCCCCGCAGATCGTGCTTTGGGCCCTACGTTTCCATATTTTCTTTGCGGTATGGCACGCATTCTCTTTCTATACATTGTTTCACGTCTTTCCTGAAGAGGAAGCAAATTTTCCGAAACGGTATCGCTATTTTGTTTTGCCACTCGTTGTCATAACCGCCATTCTCACACTGACGCCGCTCATTATGGTGCGTCTCCTCAATTTGGCTCCGGCTGGCGAGGTGTCGACCGCAGAACTTGGACCAGGCATGGCACTCTTTGGTCTTGTGTCCGGGGGCCTCGTGCTTCGCGGCCTGTACCTTTTTATTCGTAAGTTTTTAAAGTCACAAGGAAACCAGAGGAAACAGTTCCGGAGCGTGCTTACGGGAACGTTAATTTCATTTGCTTTGATTTTGACTTTCAACCTCGTTCTGCCGGCCGGTTTTGATAACGTTCGCTTCATCCCACTGGGGCCGCTCTTTATTTTCCCATTCGTTATCTTCACCTTCTTCGCGGTTTCTCGTTATCACCTCCTCAACGTAAAAATTGTTACGACCGAATTATTCACCTTCATCCTCACGGTTGTATCGTTGATCGAAGTCATCACGTCGAAAGATCTGGTTATTGTTATTTTCCGGCTCAGTATTTTTGTGCTTGTTCTGTCATTCAGTATCCTTCTCATTCGTAGTGTCATTAGTGAAGTTCGTGCGCGAGAGGAGTTATCTAAACTGAGCGAACAGTTGGCAGATGCGAATGACCAACTAAAAAAATTGGATGAAGCGAAGTCAGAGTTCGTCTCTATCGCCTCGCACCAGTTGCGTACCCCGCTGACCGTCATTAAGGGTTATATTTCGATGATTACCGAAGGGTCGTTTGGGAAAATTCCGAAGCAGCAGCAAGACCCGATAGAAAAAATTTATGCGTCTGCAAACCGCCTGATTGAGCTTGTTGAGAATCTGCTTTCGGTATCCCGCATCGAGTCCGGTCGAATGAAATTTACCTTTGCGCCAACCAATTTGGCTGAGCTGGCAAAATCGGTTGTTGAAGAAATTCGCCCAGTAGCAGAGAACAAGAAACTTGCCTTTACGTTCAAGGAGCCAAAAGAGAAAGTGCCAGAGCTTAACTTGGACGGCGAGAAGTTACGACAGGTGATGATGAACCTTGCGGACAACGCCGTAAAGTACACCCCGAAGGGTTCGGTAACCGTTGCTGTCGAAGTGCTTCAAGGACAAGAGGGGACGCACGTTACTGTACCGAGCGTTGTCTTCTCGGTAACCGATACCGGCGCCGGCGTTGGCGAGGCAGAGCAGAAGGCACTCTTCCAAAAATTTACCCGTGGCGAAGGCGGCAAGTTAAATACCCGCGGCACCGGCCTTGGGCTTTACGTTGGGCGAATGATGGTTGAAGCGCATCACGGCTCCATTTGGGTAACGTCTCCGGGGGTCAATAAGGGCAGCACCATTGCCTTTTCTGTGCCGCTTCCTACCGCTACCGATAAAGCGGTGCTTGCCCTTAAGGGCATGGTGGGTTAGTTTATAAGTGAGGTAGTTATGACAACAAAACCAGGAGTTGGTAAAAAAATATTGATTATCGAGGACGAATCATTCCTCGCCGAAATGTATAACACCAAGTTTAACGAGCTTGGTTATCTGGTGCTGGTTGGCCACGACGGGCGAGAAGGTATGGAAATTATGAAACGCGAGAAGCCCGACCTGACGCTACTTGACATTATTATGCCAGAGCTTGATGGCTATGAGGTATTGAAAATTGTCCGCAAAGATCCGCAAATAAAAGAGTTGCTCATTGTCATTCTCTCTAACCTTGGGCAGGAAGAAGAAATTGCCAAAGGGATGCAGCTGGGAGCCGATGACTATCTGGTAAAGTCCGACCTCACGCCATCGCAGTTGGTAGAAAAAATAGAGGCGGTACTGGCGCGCGGATCGTATAAGCACGAGACTGTTCGCGAGCCTCATATTTTGCTTGTTGAAGATATGGCCGACGTTATGGAACTTTACAGAACAAGGTTTGAAGCGGCAGGCTTTACTGTCGAGGTCGCGGAGAATGGCGCTTGGGGGCTGAAGCTGGCGCAGACCAAACCATTCGATATCGTGGTGATGGATATTGCGATGCCGGCAATGGACGGCATCGAGGCCCTTAAAACAATGCGCGCTACACCAAAACTACAAACGATTCCCATTATTGTATTTTCAAACACTGTCGAGCAGGATGAGCTAGAAGGCGTGAAGAAAGCCGGTGCAACCGAGGTGTATCTAAAGGCGCGCGTCACCCCGACGCAGGTGGTCAATCGTATTCGTGAACTTATTGCTTGACCAGCTTACACCAGCTAGCTACGATTAACGTACCCACAACGGGTACGTTTTTCGATAGAGCCGCATGAGCAGGAGGGAGAGATGGCTACCGGAACAATAGAAGACCTGCGGCAGCATATTGCCACAGTAGATAGGCAAATCATTTTGTGTCTCGCTGCCTTGGTAGATGCTTACGCGCGTGGTTTCTACCCTCATGGGAGCTTGACTACGCCACCAAGAAAACTCGAATCAAGTGTTGAGCAGCTTGAAGAACCCAACGCAGGGGTCAGTCTCACGGCTATGCGGAGACTCGCGCGCCTCATCCGCGAGGAGGGACGGCGACATTCCCACCTCAAAGATGTTCCCCAATCGTGGGAGGCGGTTTTGCCTCAGGCAAAATAGGCAGGTGGAGAGCTCGTCAGCTTTATCAAGCTACGAAATTATCTTGCCAAAGAGATTGCCATACTCAAGCGTGCAGGAGGTCAATCCATCGTCGTTCCTAAGGGGGAGGCAGAGCGAAGGCGTGGAGCTAGGCGAGCAGCGAAGGGTACGATTCTGAAGATTGAGTTCATCGAGGAGGTGATGACCCTTCTTATCAACGAGGCACGGGCAGTGCAGGAGCCGTTGCCTCTTTCAAGAAGGGCACTCAACGACCGCCCCGTAAGAGGGTGGTCACTATGACGCTATTGCGAGGAGGCCGGTCCAACCCCGACCTCCTCGCTTCTTGCCCCCTTTACGCTTAGATGCTATCGTACTAGTACATAGAATCATTACATGGCAAAGGCAAACAAAAAGTATATAGAAGAGTTAGAGCTTTTGCTTGCTAAGGCGACCAAAGATCGTCGTATGTTTCATGCTCTGCTTACCGATTTACTTACGCCAGCAGAATTTGATGAACTTTCTATTCGCTGGCAAATCATAAAAATGCTTGCGAATGGTTCATCTCATCGTGAAATTACGGATGAACTCGGAGTGGGGCTTGCTACAGTAGCCAGAGGATCGCGAACATTACTACGCCCAGATGGTGGTTTTAACCAGGCGTTTGACAAGGGGTTCGCTCACGCTTGACAGACAGGTTTTGTATTGTTAATGTTTCAGTGTACTAGCACATAGTTATATGCATTCAGTTATTTTTTAAAAAATTCAATCAGCATTGGCCAATCGCCTAGCATCGGTTTGGTGGGGTTTACGCATCTTGGATGAGCGAGCCTAGCTTGAGATTTTTTATCATATCGATTTAGACCCGCTCATTCGAGCGGGTGTTTTGTTTCTCTGGAAAGAACCTTACAACTTCATAGCTGGTTTTGGAGGAGTGTATGCGAAAAGTAATTGAAGCAATTCGGTCCTTGGTTCGTGGGCAGTCTTTAGACGTTCGGGAGTATCTCATGCGGGCATATAAGTTCATCGACGACAGTTTTGAAACGTTCATGTCACTGCATGAGCGAGTGGGCGAGGGGGGCACGCGTTGCCTGGTTCCAGTCGTCATCGGACTTGCGAGTGATACTGTGACGCCAGTTTCGGTGTATCACTCGGTTCAGATGGCTGGTGGCGGACCGACGGCGCTTCTCGAAAGTGTGCCGCAAGGTCAGCATCTTGGAGAGTTCACCATCATAGGTATTCGTGCTAGCGCACGATTCACGGTGGAGGGTGATCGTTCGGTGCTGAAGCCGCGTTTAGGTCGGGTCGAAATCGTGGACGGTATGCCACTTGCGCACCTGGAGTCATTTCTTAAGCGGGTAACACCGATGGCACGACCCTTGGTCGCGCCATTCCTCGGCGGCGCCATCGGCTATGTCGGTTTTGAGGGCGTGTGTCTGGTTGAGCCGAGCATTTCTCGGCACCAGGTGAACGATCTCCAGTGGCCAGAAATTGATCTTGTCGCCTTTGACGAGCTCATCATTTTTGATCACGTGAAGCGGGCCGTGTACTTGGTGGCTCTCGCTGAGACGGGCAAAGAAGGAAAAGAACTGGCGAAACAGACGTACGCGGATGCTTATTGGCGTGCTCATGCTTTGGTTCGCCACCTTTTTCCTCAGCTCGAACTGCTCGGACTCGTCAGTGGAGTTGGCGAGACTGTTTCGACCAATATGACGAAGTGTGCGTACAAGCACATGGTCGAGGAGGGCCAGCGCTACATCACCTCGGGCGACGTCTTTCAAGTGGTGCTGTCGCAGCGTTTCAGTACCAGCTTCTCTGGAAACACGCTCGACTTCTACCGTCATCTTCGGCGAGTCAACCCGTCACCGTGCATGTTTCACCTTGATCTTGGTGATGGCCGCGTCGTGGTTGGTGCGTCGCCCGAAGTCATGGTGAAAGTGGACGGAAGTGATGTACACGTTCGTCCGATTGCGGGAACACGGCGCCGCAGCAGTGATCCTGTGGAAGACGAACGTCTGCGACGAGAACTGGCGTCGGACGAAAAGGAGAAAGCCGAGCATCGGATGCTCGTTGATCTGGCCCGAAACGACGTCGGTCGGGTGGCGGAAGCAGGAACAGTTCGGGTTGGTGGTGTCATGCGGGTGGAGAGCTACAGCACCGTTCATCATCTGGTGAGTGATGTGAGTGGGCGACTCAGCTCCGACGTTTCTCCAATCAGAGCGTTTCTTACCTGTCTCCCGGCAGGTACGCTCTCGGGTGCACCAAAAATACGCGCCTGTCAGATCATTCGTGAGCTTGAGCCCTGTGTACGCGGACCGTACGGAGGCGCTGTCGGTTGGTTCACTTCGCGCGGGCTAGACACCGGGATCGCCATTCGTACGGCATGGATAGAAAAAGGTGTCATGTACTGGCAAGCCGGTGGGGGAGTCGTCGCTGATTCCACGCCGACTGGCGAGTACGAGGAGTCGCTTACCAAAGCCAAGTCGATTGGTAGTGCGCTCAACGTCGCTACCGGGAGGAGTAACCCATGAGAAAAAACAGAAGAGTGCTTATCATTGACCGTTTCGATTCGTTCACCTTCAACCTCGCGCAGTGCTTGAGCGTCGCTGGGGCGCTTGTGAGGGTGGTGCGAACGAACGAGGTACTACCGAGGGGCGAGTTCACTCATGTGGTGCTCTCGCCTGGGCCGGGTCATCCGAAAGAGGTGCCGCGGTTCGCCGAAGCACTCGACCGTTGGTCTCAGCGCCTGCCGATTCTTGGTGTTTGTCTCGGATGCCAGGCGATCGGACTTGCCGCTGGTATTCCGGTAGGCCGGCTCGTCGGTTGATGCATGGGAAAACATCCCTCGTGCATCATCACGGTCTCGCGCAAGGCCTCTTCGCTGGTATGCCAGAGCCTTTCGAGGCGATGCGCTACCACTCACTGGTGCTTGATGAAGGAGAAACGAAAGCGAGTGAGCGTCTCACGGTGACGGCTTGGACGGAAGAAGGCGAAGTGATGGCAGTAGAGAGTTGGGACCGAGTGTTCGGTGTTCAGTTCCATCCGGAGTCGTACTTCACCAAAGAGGGTGAGCGGCTCCTCACAAATTTTCTTAGTCTCGAGTAAGGAGGACGAGACAAGAAAACAGCAGGGGTCGACAAAGCGCAAGCAACGTCGGCCTCTTTTTATATGTTTATACGGAAAAAAGCCCCCGTCATAAAGACAAAGACTTTTTTCTGGAGCCCCGTTGCTGCGGGACACAATTATTGCATACCTTTCGACAAAATTTAAAAGAATTCCTGGAGCCCCGTTGCTGCGGGACTAGTTATCTTTTATACCTCACGACTACGTCGCGAGGGACATTATTGGAGCGGGTAACGGGAATTGAACCCGTGACTCAACCTTGGCAAGGTCGTGTTTAACCACTAAACTATACCCGCGAAGTGTAGCAATACTAGTACCATAGGAATGCATTGAACGCAAGAGAGGTGCGTGCTACGCTCACCATTCATTATGCGATTTCGCTTTACCTCAAAATTTCAGCCAACCGGTGACCAGCCCGACGCCATAAAAAAACTATCACGCTGGCTTAAGGTCGGCAGTAAGCACCAAACGCTACTTGGGGTAACCGGCTCTGGTAAGACCTATACGATGGCGAAAGTCATCGAGGCGCGGCAGCAGCCAACCCTCATCATTTCACCAAACAAAACATTGGCAGCTCAGCTTTACGGTGAGTTTCGGCAGTTCTTTCCGGAAAACGCCGTTCACTATTTTGTCTCTTACTACGATTACTACCAGCCAGAGGCATACATCCCGCAATCAGACACCTACATTGCCAAAGAGGCGATGATTAACGACGAGATTGACCGCCTCCGCCACGCCGCGACCCAAGCGCTATTGACGAGGCCAGATACGATTATCGTGGCGTCGGTGTCCTGCATTTATGGTCTGGGTTCGCCGATTAACTATCAGTCGCTCCGTTTGACGGTGCGACTGGGTGAGCCCCTTACCCGCCAGCAATTTCTTCGTCAGCTTGTTGATTTGCAGTATGACCGCAACGATGTTGATTTTCGGCGCGGTACGTTCCGTGCGCGTGGTGACACTGTTGAAGTGCATCCGGTAACCGGTGAAGACATTATTCGCTTCGAGTGGTTCGGCTCTACCTTAGAAGCCATCACCCTGTTGCCAAACGTACTTGGTAACAAACACACCAGTGGGGTACAAACCGCCGTGCCGCTTGCAGAAGTTGCTATTTATCCGGCAAAGCATTTCGTCACACCACCTGATGACAAAGAGGATGCCATTGCCGCTATCCGCGACGAACTTGGCATACGTCTTGATGAGTTAAAGGCAACAGATAAACTTATTGAAGCGCAGCGTCTGCTTGAGCGAACCAATTACGATCTCGAGCTTATCGAAACGACGGGGTACTGTAACGGTATCGAGAACTACTCTCGGCATTTTGACGGTAGAGTACCGGGTGAACCGCCGTTTACCCTGCTTGACTACTTCAGCTACGCCGCGCGTCAACAACAGCTTAGCAGTTTTCTCACGTTTCTCGACGAAAGTCATATTGGCGTGCCGCAAATTCGCGGGATGTATGCCGGCGATCATTCTCGTAAGCAGATGCTCATTGACTATGGCTGGCGGCTTCCGTCGGCGTTTGATAACCGACCACTCAATTTTGAAGAATTTTCTGATAGGGTTAAACAACTTCTTTATGTTTCGGCGACGCCGAACGAATACGAGATGAAACTTTCCGGCGCACCGCATGGCTTCCGCGACCTTTCTTCTGTCGAGCGTAAAGCGTACAGCGTAGCGCATACCGCCGCTGTTCATGTTGCTGAGCAGCTCATTCGTCCGACCGGTATTCTTGACCCTAGCGTCGACGTTCGCAAAACAGAAGGCCAGCTTGATGACCTTGAAAAAGAAATTTTGCTTCGCGTAGAAAGAGGGGAACGGGTGCTGGTGACGACCCTAACAAAACGCCTTGCTGAGGCACTCAGCGAATTTTTAGAGGAGCGTGGAGTCAAAGTACAATACCTGCACTCTGATATTGACACCTTGGAACGTTTGGAGATTTTGAAAGATTTGCGCGCTGGTCGTTACGATGTGTTGGTTGGTATCAACCTGTTACGTGAAGGGTTAGATTTGCCAGAGGTGTCGTTGGTCGCCATTTTGGACGCCGACAAGGAAGGGTTTTTACGTAATGAAACAACGTTTATTCAGACGATGGGTCGTGCCGCTCGTCACCCGAATGGTGAAGTTATTATGTACGCAGACAATACGACAAAGTCGATGCGCCGCGCCATCAACGAAGTAACACGCCGTCGGGCTATTCAGGCGGCGTACAACGAGAAGCACCACATTATTCCCCGAGCGCCAGAACGCCAAGAGGTAGATCTTTTGTTTGGTGCTGAAGCATTCTTGTCAGAGCCAGGCAAAAGCTTTTCAGAAAAAAAGAAGCGTTCAAAACGTGTCGCAAGTGCCATGAAAAAGCGACCGCGTAAAAAAATACGCAAAAAAAATTGAGGACGTGTACGTGCGTCTTCATCACGGGCCTTCTTTTTGGGAGGCCAGATCCGTTTGTTTCAGCCAGGAATTGCGTCTGCCAGCCGCGAAACCACTTTAGACTCAGGACGAGTCGGATGTTGTTCTCACGAATGAGAATAGCGAGCGCGGGGAACACCACGATGACGACCTTTCCTGGCGGAAGAGCCGAGTCGGGCTGGTCAATGATCCTGCAGCGCTCGCCGTTTCTATTGGTTCCAGTTTTCTGTCAACGAAATAAATTATCTTTGCATCAATTTTTTATGTCGAAGTAATGTGTGATAACTTTTGCAGAAACGATGGGCTTCGTCGCGGACGCGTTCTACCAAATGAAGCGCTGGTGAGGTGCGTGGAAGAACAATAGAATCGACTCGACCGGGCACGAAAATTTCTTCGTAGCGTTTAGCAAGCGAGATGAGCGGAACGGTAAGTTTTAGTTCTCGCCATACTTCGAGTGCTGCGCCGAGCTGCGGTCGACCACCGTCGACGACAACAAGATCTGGCATCGGCCATGCCTCTTTTTCGCCTCCGAGGCGGTGAGCAAAACGGCGGCGAAACACTTCTTTCAAGCTTGCGACATCGTTTGCTCCGCGCACCGTTTTTATTTTAAATTTTTTGTATTCGCTTTTATCCGCTGCGCCGTCAATAAACACAACCATCGACGCTGTGGTGAGCGTTCCAGAAACGTGCGAAATGTCATAACCCTCGATACGATGTGGTGGCTCTTTCAGTTCAAGTTGATTGCCAAGTTCAACCACATCTCCCTCAATTTTCTCGCTCTGCTGCAGCACATGCGTCATAGTGATAACTTTTTCTAGCCACTGAATCTGTTGCTCGAGTCGCTGTATTTTATATGACGTTCGTATTCGCTCCTCCTCAGTCATTCTTACATTCTCAAGAATGTAGGAATGTTTTTTGAGGGGTTTGAGTTCACGCTTGAGGCTTGCGACGACTCGTCCGCGCTTGCCTTCGAAGAACAACTTAATACGCCGGACATTCTTTTGGTACTCGCGCGCTGAAATGCTGCCGGCGCAGACTCCGGGGCAGAGACCAATGTGCGCGTCCAGACAAGCGCGGCCGCTTTCGGGCAGGCAGTTCGTTCGGTAGGGGAACATTTTTCGAAGTACGCGCAGCGTTTCCTTGACAGCCCGGGTGTCGGTAAAGGGGCCGAAGTAGGTGCCTTCGTTGCCTATTTTTCTGGTGGGTAAAATGCGTGGGTATTCTTCGTCGGTAATGACGACCGAGAGAAAAGTTTTGTCATCGCGCAGCAGTACGTTGTAGGGTGGGCGATGTTTTTTTATATAGTGCGCTTCCAAGAGGAGCGCCTCGATTTCCGAAGAGGTTTCTTCCCATATAAGATTCGTCGCCTCTTTGATAAGTTTTTCTTTGGCGGGCGAGAGGTTTGCGCTGGCATGGAAGTATGAGCTTACCCGTTTTTTTAAGTTGCTTGCTTTGCCAACATAAAGCACCGCGCGTCCCTTTTTATAGAAATAAACGCCCGGAGTTTCAGGAAGAGTTTTTTTATCCAAACTGATCATGGGGGCAGTATAGCATTTGTGGTAAATGATATTTAATTTAAGATTGTGGGGCGACGTTATGTCACGGCCTAAGGTTGCCGTTCTTTTCCGCCGGCAAGTTATTTTGGCTTTCTGTTGAAAGCCCATGAGTTGTAACTTTTCTTACTTGTCCAAGAAAAGTCACCAAAAGAATGACCCCCTACGTACTCGGTTGTGGGCCGGTCTTCAGTACAGATGGCTGCAGCCGTAAACTCCTCCTTCGACAAGCTCGGGACCCAAACAGTACGGTTGCTTTATCGCCATCTGCTCTTTGCCAGCTCCTGCGCTGGTACGATGAGGTTTCGAAGCGAAATTATATAATTAAATATGTAATTAATTATATAATTCTTTTATTCTGAATTACGTTTTCTGGAATTACCTAAAAGTAATATACTAGCATTATGAATAGCGATACTAAAAAGCTTGTTATTGAAGAATTTTCAAAAGAAGAGGCGCAACGTTTTAATATAGAAAAAGTCAACGATGGACTATGGATAGCCGAAGAGCAATTGATTAAAAAATATTTACAAAACTCGGTGCGAGTGTTTTGGATATCGGTTGCGGCACGGGTCGAACAACGGTGCCGCTTGTAAAGATGGGCTTTGTTGTCGTTGGGATTGATCTTGTTCCTGCAATGATTGAAAACGCAAAAAAGATTGCAGCAAAATTGCAATTAGCGATCGATTATCGAATAGGAGATGCGTGTACACTGGCATTTGAAGCAGAGCGTTTTGATTACGCCATATTTTCCAACCAAGGCTGGACGCAAATTCCGGGAAAAGAAAACCGTTTGCAAGCGCTTGCGGAAGCGCGTCGGATTCTCAAAAAGGATGGGGTTTTTATTTTTACCGCGCATCCGAGGGTTATTGTTAGTTCGTACTTCCTTTTTGGGCTAAGCAGTGGTTTCGGTTTTACGTCTTGAAGCCATTAGGGTTTCCTATTCCCGAGGAAGATTTCGGGGACAGATTTTTTACGAGAGAAACAAGCGACAAGAGTCGAACGTACAAAACAAAACAATACATTCACATCCCTTCGCAAAAAGAAGTAGGGGCTGAAATTAAAAAAGCAGGCTTTACGCTACTTGAAGTAAACGGAACGTTACCAATCTCAGCAACCGACCAAAGAAGATACCCTCCGTTTTTCTACGTCTGCCAAAAGTAAGACCAATAAGCTAGCATTATTTAGGGTAAAGGTTAAACATTCAGTTTAGGTTTTATCAGTAAACTCCCCTTAGGGTTCGCGTTCGTGTGAGCGAATGGGAAAAGTCAGAAATAGTGTTCATGCTGTTTGAGTACTGAGCTGGTTGAGGGGGGAGTTCATGAACACCAGGCTTTGAAGTGCGGCGAGCCGCCAGCGAGACCCGAGGGCGGCCTTTTTCCGCCAGAGGCGGATTGGCCTTCATCGGACTGTTTCTTACATAGGTTCGGACAAGCAAAACGGGAACAAGCTGTAGCCCCGACGGGTAGTCGGGGTAAGTTTTACTATTAGCTGTAGGCTATTTGCGATAAGCTATATTCATAGACAAACCCTCCTTCCCACGATAAGATAGCTATTACTATGTCAAAAGCACAGGAAGAAAAAGAAGAAAAACCACGCGGGTTACCAGAGCAAGAACAAGACATTCTGCATTTCTGGGAAAAGGAAAAGATTTTTCAGCGTTCGGTTTCGGAACGACCAGCAGGTAAGCCGTTCGTGTTTTACGATGGGCCACCGTACGCCACCGGCGTACCGCATATTGGTACGCTGCTCGCGCAGACACAGAAAGATGTCGTGCCGCGTTATAAGACGATGCGAGGGTATCGTGTCGAACGACGTTTTGGTTGGGACTGTCATGGACTGCCTATTGAGGTGATGGTTGAAAAAGCGCTTGGGCTAAATAGTCGTAAAGATATTGAGGCCATAGGTATCAAAAAGTTTAACACTACCTGTCGAGAGATGGTATTAAAGTACGTCGATGTTTGGCAGGCCATCGTTACGCGTATCGGTCGCTGGGTCGATTTTGAGAATGATTACAAGACGATGGATCTTGACTTTATGGAGTCGGGCATTTGGGTATTTAAACAACTCTACGATAAAGGACTTGTCTACGAGGCGTATCGCAGTTCGCTTTATTGCACGCGCTGCGAGACGCCACTTTCAAAAATGGAAACGGGTGGCGAAAATTACCGTGAGGTTACCGACCCGTCAGTGTACGTTGCCTTTCGTTCTCGTGAAGACGACCATACGTTCTTCTTAGCGTGGACGACAACACCATGGACGTTATCTGCTAACACCGCGCTTGCGGTTAACGCTGCAGCTACGTACGTCAAAGCTCGTCTGACCGGCAAGCGTGAACCATGGGCGAGGCGAACGCTCATTCTCGCCAAAGATCGTTTAGCAGCTCTTGGTGATGAACCGTACGAAGTGGTAGAAGAATGTTTGGGGAGCGATCTTGTTGGTAAACGTTACGAACCAGTGCAGCCATTTATCACGCCAGAGAAAGATGAACGCGCTTGGACAGTTCTCGCTCAAGATTTTGTTTCTTTAGAAGATGGTACTGGTATTGTTCACGTTGCGCCGGCATTTGGCGAAGATGATTTTGGTGTTCATCAACGAGACGCCGTTCCGCTTATTTTAACTATTGGTGACGATGGTCGATACCTTCCATCGGTGACGCCATACGCTGGTCGTCACGTAAAAGAAGCAGATCAATCTATTATTACAGATCTTACCGAGGACGGACATATTTTTTCTGCCGGTACGGTAACGCACAGCTATCCATTCTGCTGGCGTTGCAAAGAGCCGCTCATTTACAAAGTGCAGGATTCTATCTTTGTTGCAGTCGAGAAGCTGAAGAAGACAATGTTCGACACACTTACCAAAACGCACTGGGTGCCTGAGCACATCAAAGAGGGGCGGTTTATGAAAGGCATCGAGACGGCGCCAGATTGGAACATTTCACGCAAACGGTATTGGGGTATTCCGGTTCCTATTTGGAAGTGTGATTCTTGCGATGCCGAAGAAGTGCTGGGGAGTCTAGACGACATCGAGGCGAAAACCGGCAACCGTCCAATTGATTTACATCGTCCCGCAATTGATACCGTGACGTGGCCTTGTAGTTGCGGAGGTTCTATGCAACGCGTGCCCGATGTCTGCGACGTTTGGTTTGATTCTGGCTCGATGCCGTACGGGCAAGCGCACTACCCGTTTGAGCACAAAGAGCAGTTTGAAAAAACATTTCCGGCAGAATTCATTGCCGAAGGGTTAGATCAGACCCGCGGTTGGTTCTATACACTGCATGTACTGGCGGCGGCGCTGTTTGAGAAGCCGGCGTTTAAGAACGTCATCGTGAACGGGCTCATTATGGCCGAGGACGGGACAAAGATGTCCAAATCAAAAGGCAATATGCCAGACTCAAATGAAGTGCTCGCTCGTTACGGTGCTGACGCTTTGCGTCTCTATCTAATGGATTCACCGCTGACGAGAGGCGAATCGGTAAACTTTTCAGAGCAAGAGGTTGGCGAGGTAATGCGTAAAACGTTGCTGCCGCTTTCAAATGTGTATTCATTCTTTGCGCTGTACGCGCCAACAAGTGGGACAATTGAACCAATGGCAAGCCCAACTCACATTCTTGATCGATGGATTCTTGCACGATTGGAAGCGGTAAAACAAGAAGTGACCGAAGGTATGGAGCATTATGAACTTTGGCGTGCCGCAAAACCACTCGCTTCTTTTATTAACGACCTCTCAACGTGGTACGTTCGTCGTTCACGCGATCGTTTTAAGGGAAGCGACGAAAAGGATAAGTCGGATGCGCTCTCTACCTTGTTTACCGTGCTTTTGGAAACTACAAAAATCATTGCACCATTTGCGCCTTTTATTGCCGAGGCAATTTACCAAAAACTAAAACCGTTACTGGTAAGCGCTCTTGATTCGGTGCATCTTGAATTGTGGCCGGAGGTGAAGGCGTCCGTGTCCAAGGCGACGCTGCTTACCGAAATGGAAAGCGCGCGCAAGATTATTGAGCTAGGTCATGCGCTGCGTGCGCAGGAGAAAATAAAAGTACGCCAACCACTTGGGGCGATGCGTGTACAGGGAGCAAGTATCCCGGAGACGTTACGAGAAGTGGTTCTTGAAGAATTGAACGTAAAAACGGTCGCAGAAAAGCTACCAGCCACCAGACAGGTTGTAAGTCTTGGTGACGAGAAAGAAGTAACGGTCAGTTTTGATTTGACACTAACACCAGAACTCGAGCGCGAAGGATTGCGTCGCGAGTTTGTAAGACAAATTAATGCGCTGCGCAAAAAGCAAGGGCTTACCATTCATGATCGTGTCGCCATTATTTTTGCAACAGAAAGTGAAACCCTGCGCGCTCTTTTTGCAAAAGAGAAAGAAGTAATTTTGAAAGATACGTTGGCAGATGATTTGGTTGAAGGAGAAGGGAGAGATACGTTGCGGGTGAACAGCGAGAACGCACAGGTTACGCTAAAAAAGTCTAGGTAGATGGAGAAGAAGGCAGCCATTGCGCGTCGGCTTCGGTTGTTGCGACGCGCGCTTAAAAAAGCAAAGCTTAGCGCGCTACTTTTTACCAACCCCATAACCCGTCAGTACCTTTCTGGGTTTACCGGCACCGCAGGGACGCTACTGGTTACCGAAGAGCGTGCATTGCTCTATACCGATTTTCGCTATACCGAGCGCGCTCTTGATGAGGTGCCGTCTTGTATTACCGTATCTGAAGTCAGCAGAGAATTAAAAAAAGTTATCTCAGCAGAATTGAAACGATTGCTAAGTAAGCGCATTGGTTTTGAAGACGCAACGACGAGCGTGGCGGAGTTCGAAACACTTCGTAGGTTGTTCCGCTCTTCGATATTTGTACCGGTTAAAGAAATGGTTACCACACTGCGCAGCATTAAAGATGATGCAGAAGTAGAAGACTTAAAACGCGCTATCGCCATTACCGACGCCGTATTTGCAAAAACAGTACGCTGGCTGAAACGCGCAAAGCGAAGCAACCATTTACTAACAGAAGAAGCGGTTAGTGACTTCATTCGTCACTCTGTACACGAAGAGCACGGCGCGGAGTTGGCCTTTCCGTCAATTGTGGCGAGCGGACCGAACGCCGCGCGTCCACATCATGAGCCGACGAATCGACGGTTAAAAAAAGGCGAGTCAATGGTTATCGATATTGGCGCGAAGATAAACGGTTATCATGCCGATATGTCGCGAACCATTTTTTTGGGGGCACCTAGTGCTACGCTTGAACATATGTACGCGACGACCTTGCGAGCGCAGCAGCGAGCCTACCGTTATCTGCGCGCTGGCGGGAGAAGCGCCGAAAAAGCAGATGCCGTTTCTCGGGACTACATCAACATTCATTACCCCGGTGCGTTTGGTCACTCCCTTGGTCACGGCGTCGGTTTAGAAATTCACGAGGCACCAACCCTTGGACCAAAATCAAAACATCGCTTGCGCTCTGGCATGGTCTTTTCTCTTGAACCCGGTATTTACGTTCCGAACGTTGGCGGTGTACGAATTGAAGATTTAGCTTGCACTGATGGGGCAAGTTGTCGGTATCTCTCAAAGTCGCCTAAGTCGTTAAAGGATAGTATCCTGTAGGTATGATTGCTTCACTTCGAGGAATTATCGAAAGTAAAGACAGCCGTGGCGTTGTGGTTAATGTTGGTGGCGTGGGCTATCAGGTCTATGTAACGCCAACAACGTTGGTAACGTTAACTGTTGGCGACGAGGTTATCTTGCATACGCATCAGTATGTTCGTGAAGACGCGCTGGAACTGTACGGTTTTTTGCAGGCTGACGAACGCGCAACCTTTATGACACTTATTCGCGTGTCCGGTGTTGGGCCAAAGAGCGGGTTGGGCATTCTCTCTACCGCTACCCCGCAAGAACTTCGAGCCGCGGTCGCGAGCGGCGACGTACATTTGCTCACTAAAGTGTCGGGCATTGGGCGTAAGACAGCAGAGCGTTTGCTTATTGAGTTAAAAGATGTTTTCAGTGCTGAAGCGAAAGCAAAAGGTGAAAAGGCTAACCTTTCTGCGGGGGACGCCGAGGTAATTGAGGCATTAGAACGTCTCGGCTACGCAGCCAGCGAGGCGAGGCAAGCGCTTGGCGCCATGCCGGAAGGAAGTCCCGAAGAACGGCTACGAGCCGCGTTGAAACAGTTAGGCAAGAAGTAGCAAATGGAAGTCCGCTACATCGAAGACGACGGCGTTTGGAACTACACGCTTCGGCGCTCTCGCCAGACGCAGCTTTTGCAGTCGTGGGAGTGGGGCGTTTTTCAGCAGACCATTCAGCGTCCTGCGCATCGATTGCAGGTGGTCGAAGACGAAATGGTGCTGGCAGCGCTACAATGTTTTGAGCATCAGTTACCAACGGGCAAACGTTACCTGTATGCCCCACGTGGTCCCGTTTTTTTTACGGACGATACCTTGCTATTTGATTCTATTGTTCACAATTTGACGTGCGAGCTTACGCAGCTTGCCAAGCGCCGCGGCGCAGTATTTGTACGACTAGAGCCCTCTGGCACCGCGCAGTTAGAACTGTCTCTCTTTGCTCCGCTTAGTTACCGCAAGGCGCTTTCGGTGCAACCAGAAAATGAACTTTTTGTTTTGACCGACAAAGAAGAAGATGTCCTGTTGTCCACTATGCATGAAAAAACACGGTATAACGTTCGTCTTGCCATGAAGCGTGGTGTTCGTCCTCGGCTTATCGAAACAGTGAGCTACGCTCATCGTGCGTTTCCTTCTTTTTGGCAACTGCTTCAAGGAACCGCAAAGCGTCAAGGAATAATCACGCACGAACGCAGCTACTACGAGAGAATGGTAGACGTCTTGATGCCCAAAGGCATGATAAAGTTGCTTGTTGCCGAGTCTGACAATGAAATTATTGCTGCAAATCTCTTGGGCGTTTTTGGTGACACGGTAACCTACCTGCATGGTGCTTCCAGTTTTGAGCATCGTTCGCTTATGGCACCTTACCTTCTGCATTGGGAAGCGATGCGTTATGCCAAAGAGTGGTCGTGCCAGTATTACAACCTAGGTGGCGTCAGTCCGGAGGGCGAGCCAGAACATCGCTGGGCAAGTTTAACCCATTTCAAAGAGTGGTTTGTGACCCTTGGAAACACCGGAGAGCGTGTGCGCTACCTTGGTGCGCTCGACTTGGTAACTCGTCCGCTTTGGTATAGGATGTACGGCACAGTGCGCAGTGCCCGTCGGCTATTCCGCCGTTACTAGTCTTTGCTCCCGTAGTTCAACGGATAGAACGTAGGTTTCCGGAACCTGAGATAGGGGTTCGATTCCCTTCGGGAGCACCAATACGGAACTCAACGGCTTTTTCAAAGCCAGAAGGTTGGACGCGCGAAGCGCATCCCACTGATTTCCCCCCATTTTTCCAAACGAATTCAGAATTTTTGGCGCGCTGGCGCGCACTGATTTTTCGCCGAGGA
>PFET01000016.1:612-12000 GCA_002793855.1 Candidatus Uhrbacteria bacterium CG10_big_fil_rev_8_21_14_0_10_48_11 | reverse complement strand
CCGAGCGGCGAGGATTCATCGGGGCAAAATCAATGGGCGGCACTTTGCGCCGCCCACAATCTGGCTCTCAAAAAGCTGTCCAGTTTTGTCTTGGTGCCGCGTAGGGGAATCGAACCCCTGTTGCATGGATGAGAACCATGTGTCCTAGCCACTAGACGAACGCGGCACAGTTAGGAAACGGTAATGTTTTTTTGAACGAACGTCAACGGCTACAAAGTTTGCCACTCTGAACCTTGGCGCACCAACAACGTTTTTGCGTTTTTTGGGTCAGCCATAATCTCCTTGACGATTTTTTCCATCCGCATTATCTGTGAACCCTTAATAAGCACCACGTCCCCTGTTTCTAGTCGCTCTTGCAAGAACTTGCCCGCCTCTTCAGCTTTTGAAAACGAAAAAATATTTCGCGCATCAAGCCCTGCGCCACGTGCTGCTTGCGCAATCATTCGCGCACGCTCACCTACGGTTACCAGTCCATCAATCTGCTGTTTCGCGAGTTCTTTACCTACCGCCTCATGACCGCGCTCTGTTTCACTACCAAGTTCCGCCATATCACCAAGTATCGCCCAGCGCCACTGTTTTTTTTCTTTTGGCGTCTCAGCTAACGCGGTAACGGCTGCCACCATGGCAATCGGCGAAGCGTTGTAAGAATCATCAATAATAGTTGTTCCCTTAACACCTGCCAGTAGTCGCAGTCGACCCGGTGTCCCTCGATACTTTTCGAACGCGTGAGAAATATCGACCAAATTCATACCTAAACTTAGACCGACTGAAGTCGCCGCAAGCGCAGAAGCAATAGCGGGTTTACCCAGAATACCTTCAAAGTGAACGGGCACCGATGAACCTTTATAATTCAACTTAAAGGTAATGCCACCGTCAATGTGTTTTTCTTCGATACCATTAAAGTAGGGCCTCGGCTCCGTGGCGGTAACGTCGGCTTTGTCACTAAGGCCATAACGAAACACGGTAACGTCTTTTCTAACTTTACTTGCTAAAACCATAGCGTCGTCCTCATTAAGAACAGCGATGCCCTTGGGCTTTAGGTTTTCTAAAATCGTTCGCTTTTCCATCGCAACCTCTTCTAAACTTTTAAAGAACTCTAAATGAGCTGATGAAATTGCAGCCAGGACAGAAATGTCCGGCTTTGCCAGCGAAGTCAGGTAAGCAAGATCGCCGGGGTGATCCGCGCCCATTTCAAGAATTAATACTTGCGGATATCGCTTTTGGTAGAAAAAAATAAGGGAGGTGGCGTTTACAATAACACCTAGCCACCCAAAAATAGAGCGGTGTCCGCTCGGTACACCAATGATAGTAAGCGGCATACCAACTTCGTTATTGTAACTGCATGCGCTTGCTCGTACTCGATAACTAGAAGACAGTGCGGCTGCAATCATATCTTTCGTGGTCGTTTTACCGACCGAACCCGTTACGGCAATAATGAGCGGCTTGTAGCGCTTTAACAGCAACCTGGCGAGTACGGCGAGATAGGTATAGAGAATTTTTCGCATAGTTTAATAGGCGGAAGAAGGCGGAACTTCGTAATACTGTAGTATAAATTTAGCTAAATCGCCAAATAATGGTGCTGCGGACGACTCCGCGTACTGAACATCTTTGGGTCTATCGATGCGAACAATCATCGCAAACTTCGGATCACTTACCGGACCAAAACCAATAAAGGAACCTATGGTCGAACCGTCTTCATAACCTTTACCGTCATGCCGTGGTATTTGTGCGGTACCGGTTTTTCCGGCAATGACGTAGCCCGTTACGGCTGCCTTCTTTCCATGGCCATTGGTAACGACACGCACCAGCATACCCGAAACAAGTGCTGCTGTTTTACTAGAAATTACTTGTCGTACAACTTTACTTGAGTGCGTCTCTGTTGTCCCGTCTGAGTGACGAATTTCTTTGACGAGATACGGCCGCATTAGTTTCCCCCCATTTGCTATGGCCGCATAGGCTGTTACCATCTGCAGCGGTGTCGCGGTAATACCCTGCCCAAACGAGGCTGTTGCGGCATAAATTTCATTACTATCATAAAGACTATGCAGGTTTCCAGCGGCTTCGCCGTCTAGCTCTACTCCGGTTGTTGACCCTAAGCCGAAATCTTCTAGGTACTTGCGAAATACCTGTACACCAATTTGCCGCATAGCGTAAATGGCACCAGTATTTAAAGACTCTTCAAGCACCTGCGTCATCGTTTGAATGCCATGCGCCTTGTTGTCAGAGTTTTTAATAACGCTTTTTCCAAACAGCACCTCTCCAGTATCGTTATAGGTTGAATTTGGACTTACCTTTTGTTGGTCAACCGCTGCCGCCATTGTTAAACCTTTCATAACCGAACCCGGTTCGTAATCAAGGAAAAGTGCTGGGTTATTAAAATTGGTAATCTTTGACGTTTCGTTGTAAACATTTGGATTAAAGTCTGGCGACCCGCACATGGCAATAACAGCACCAGTTTTTGGATCCATCACAATGACACTACCACCACTGGCACCGTGACGCTGCACCCAACTAGCTAACTCTTTGCAGACACGAAACTCTACCACCCAATCAATGGTAAGCACTACATCGCTACCGTCGATCGCAGGCGCCAAGTCGCGATCTCCCAGCGTAATCCACACTCCGCCAGGACTTTCGATAGAACTTACACTTCCGAGTATGCCGGCAAGATCTTTATTGAGCGTGCCCTCTAGACCATATTGCCCAACCAACGCGTCGTTTTTATAGCTAACAAAGCCGAGTACGTGGCTGCCGATATTATTGTTTGGGTAAAACCGCTCTCGCTCGGTTATCATCTCTATGCCCGGTATATTTAGTGCACGGATGGCGTTTGCTGCCTCCGGTCCAGCGCGATGAAGCAATGGCTCATAGGGGTCAGTTGGCTTATTGAGTACAGGCATAAGCTCTTCTTCGGTTTTACCGAGCGGTTCGGCTAAGGCCTTAGCGGCAGCGGCCGGATCGGTAATTAAACTAGGATTTGCGTAAATAAAATAGGCATCGGTATTTACCGCCAACGGAACCAGCTCTTGGCCACCTTCTGCGCTTTTTTCAGTCGCAAATATTTTACCTCTCTCCGGTGTTAAAAGTTCGTAGGCCGCTTGCTGACCTTCGGACAACTTAGCGTAGGCACTATGATCCAACACCTGCAGCTGCCATAGACGTAATATAACAGCACTAATGATAAAGAAAACGGCAAGTCGAACGACTTGCCATCGGGGATTTCTGCGCCCCGTGCTTTTTGGTTCTGCAACACCGCGCGCGCGCCCTAGCATGGTAGACCTAGCGGACGGCAACAGCAGTTGCCGTTGGGGTGGCGTACTCTATTGACGAAGCGGGCACCAAAGAAAGAGAGCCGACGGCTGCTGCCACGCGGGGTAGCGATCGCGCTGCGGCAATGTCCAGTTCGAGATTTGCTTGCGTTTTGCGAAGGGAAGCAATCTCTTCAGTTGCCGTTGAAAGCTGATACCCTTCGGTCGCAACATCATTAGCTAGACCGGCGTACGTAAAGATAAGCGCAGCAATGACCGAAAGGACAAGGACTCGGCGCTGCAACAAACGTGCCGCACCGGAAAAAATGAAAAAAGTTTTTTTAAGCTGACTCTTTTGTTTTAGCATCATATATTTTTTCGATAACGCGTAGCTTAGCGCTACGTGCCCGAGGGTTTTGTAAAATTTCTTGTCGAGAAGGAACGACTGGCTTTTTTGTAAGGACTGTCCACGGCCTGTCCTTTGCGCAGTGACACTGCAAAGCGTCCGGCTCGCAGTGGCAGTACTCTTGCGCTTCTCTAAACAACTGTTTCACTACTCGATCTTCTAACGAGTGAAACGTAATAACGGCAATTCGCCCGCCACAAGTAACCACTTCTTTTGCTGCCGCTACACCAGCGAGCACATTATCTAGTTCACCATTTACTGCAATGCGTAGTGCCTGAAAGGTTTTGGTAGCAGGATGAATTCTGCCACGCCGTCCACCGACCGCGCGACGCACAATGTCTACCAACCGATCTGTTGTTGTAATAGCCGCCTCTTTTCGTGCTCGTACAATTGCCGAAGCAATCCTGCGCGATAGACGCTCTTCGCCAAATTTAAAAATCACATCAGCAATGTCCTTCTCCGACCACGAGTTTACGATTACTGCCGCACTCATATTCCCTGTACGACTGAGCCGCATATCGAGTGGCTGACTGGTTTGAAAAGAAAGACCGAGGGTTGGGTCAACAAGCTGCAGCGACGAGTAACCGAGATCGAAGAGGACGCCTTGTATTGGTACGTTTGGATAGCCATCGCGAAGCGTTTCATATAAAAGAGAAAAGTTTTTGCTGAAGTGGTGAACACGACTGCCGAGACGCGCTGCGCTTCCCGATGCTTCCGGATCAATGTCAAACGTGAAAAGCTGTCCCTTGGGTGCTGTTGCTTTGAGTATCGCCGCAGTGTGTCCGCCGCCGCCAAACGTGGCGTCAATGAAGTTCTGATTGGGCTGAGGGTTGAGGTACGTGAGGACTTCGTCCAAAAGAACCGGTGTGTGCTCTGTACCCATACCATAGCCCCCCTAAACTCCGAGATCGTGCATGGCCTCAGCAATAGCCGCGCCATTCTTCTCTGTCCCCTTACGGTAATTCTCCCATGTCGTTGCATCCCAAAGCTCTAAGCGATTGTAGAGACCAGCCAGTACCACATTGCGCGAGAGTTTCCCATACCGACGAAGGTAGTCGGGCAGTATCACTCTACCTTGTCGGTCGGGGGTTACTTCCATGGCACCCGCCAGCATAAGACGTGCAAAGGCGCGGGTGTTTGCTTGCGACACGGGCAATGCCGCCAACTTGGCCGCTAATGCTTCCCACTCTTTAATCGGATAGACAAAGAGGCAATGGTCGATCCCTCGCGTTATGACCGCCCCTTTTTGTAGGGCTGCGCGAAATTTAACCGGGATGGCAATTCTCCCCTTTTCGTCAACGCTGTGTTGGTATTCGCCTAAAAACATTTACTTCCGTTAAAAATTGACTTGTCCACATATGGTCTTACTTATCCCCACAATTATCCACTTCAAACCACTTATAATCCATTTTACACCACTACCTCCCAAGCGTCAACATAACTACCCCACCATAAAACAGTCCCCCAACGCAAAAATCGCCCGCAGGCGATTTTTTCTCGTTAGAACACAGGGTTAGAGTTGTTTAGGTGTAGTGATGTTAGGTTCTCCGGAGTATTGAGGTTCAATAAAGGCATTGGCGCGAGGATGAAGTTTGTGAAGCTCTGTTTCGCTGGTCACTGGCGCCACTGGCATGCCGTAGAGCCAGTGCAAGGTGTTGGCAGTAGAAATAATGAGTCGTAGGTTTGTGTAAAAGCCGACACCTTGCAGTACCGCAATAGCATCGAGTGCTGCAGGAGAGGCAACGGTGCGCTCGCAAAAAGCGAACACGAAAACAGCGACTCCCTTTTTACGAAGCTCTACACCAGTAATCGCTTTGCTCGCTACAAATGTCCTTCCGTCTCTCGCGAAGAGCTTAATCAGTAAACCTCCCTCTTCAGTACCAGAAAGAAAAAGGAGCTTACCTTCGTCGTCTGCTTCGAGAACTACTTTTTTTTGTAGGGGTTTTTTTATCATAGCGACGAACAGTTCTCTTTTTTACCGCTGCTTTTTTACTTGCGCGCGCTGGGGTCGGACGGTCGGTTACGTCTATGACAACGAGATGTGGCTTTTCAAGAATAGAATACAGGAAACGATCGCCGACGTTTTTGCGATAGTTGTATTCGGTATTAGTAAAGACGGTATAGTTCACCTCTTGGTCAAGTTCTTTTTCAAATGCCGTAAGATGCCGAGTCACCGTTTTATGGTTAACGCTACCAACGATAAGCATATCAGTTGACGAGTTTGGCTCGGCCACAAAAAGACCGGTCAAAATGAGCAGGCGTATTTTCCCCGACCGTTCTAGTCTGGCAATGAGATCACGCTCTACCAAAAGTTGGGACTTTACAAAAAGGTTGCGAAATTCGTGATACAGCAACCAATCGCCGTTAATGGTATAGACTGTTTCCCCGGTTTCAACACTTTTTTCTATTCTAACCGCTTCTAGATCGACAAGATCCGTAAGGTTACGTTTCTTTTTAAGGGCATGCTTCCCCACTCGCTGCTGCAGCTCCTCAGGGGTAAAAGCGGCACTAGGATGAAACAAAAAAAACCGCAGAACGCGAATTTTTTCTGGCGAACCAAATAACTGCTCGATTGTTCCCATAAGTAATAACTATTTGACGCGTAGAAGCGTCAGCCGTGGTGTAGTATACTATAATCATAGTTCACTAGCAATTTTCATGGCCACTATACGCACCAGAAATTTCATAAAGGTAACCTCAACCTCCGCTCTCGATACCGTGGCCGGCAGGTTTATGACCGCAGACAACCGTGATGCCGGCGGCTCTTTTTTTGTCCTTCTTAAAATTGATGACATCGAGGCGCTCGCCCCATGGGCCGATAGCTTTGCTTCATTTGTCGTAGCAAGTTTTGAAGAGGTGCGGCAAGAAGCAAACGTAACGACCGAAAAAGCCTTGGCGCTAACGAGACAACGCATTACCAAAAAACTACGCCAACTCATTAGCGAAACGAAAACCATTTCTAGTAACGACGTACACTACTGCTTCGGCGCCATTGAAGGACTCACCATTACCCTGACCAGTTTGGGAAGCATTCGGGCGTACTTGTTGCACGAGAGCGTACTCTCAAGAGGAAGCAAACGCTACCGCTGGCTTGAAATTACGGCAACCCCCTTGGCTGATCGCCGACGACAAAAGAAATCAGCTGAGGCAACCGCAGAACAGGCGTCGAGTCTCATTACCGGTACAGCTGGCGAGAACGATACGCTCATCGTTACCACCGAATCTGTGGTTGACGCCGTAGGGCTTAATAGAATAGAAAAATTATTGTCCGATAACCCCGTAGACGGAGCCCAAGCGGTGCTGGAGCGTAACTTACAAAAATTACCGGGTCGATTAAGCTTTGGCACGCTTACGGTATCCTTGCGTCCCCGCGAATACGCGAGGCCGCGAAAGAGCGAATCGGTGACGTCCTCTATGCAGCACTTATTACACAGCCAAACGGAAACAAACTCGCTGCTCATCCCTGCAAAAAAAGCACTTACGAAAGGGCTTGGAACATTGCTACCGCAACGCAATGTAAACAGCCAACCATCGGGATCACAGCGACAACCAGTTTCTGCGCAGCCTTCTCATACTCGACTATCGGACACTCAACAACCGGCAAGCACTGCACGAGCAGCAGGTGCAACGGTTGGCGAGCTCCTTGGTCGCGGCGGGCGTCTCATTGTTGCCGTTGTTATTTCTCCGCTAAGGTTTATTCGATTTCTTGGTGAGCGGCCAAGCGGACGTAGGCGGTTGCGACAAATTGTTGGAGAGCATTTGCAAACGTTCGTTGCTAACCGTACCCAAAAAATTGAAGCACTCCCCCGCTCTAGCCAACGACTATTTATCGCCACACTACTTTTTGCCTACCTCTTCACGCAGACGTTAGTCTACTTGGCAGATCGACAAGTGCGAGAAGAGCAAATTACCGCCAATAACCAAATTATCAGCGCCATACAGGAACGACTAGATAAAGCTGAAACCAGTATTGTCTTTGGTAACGACGACGAGACAGCAAAACTTATCAGTGAGGCAACGGGTCTCTTGGCGACCTTCCCCCAATCTAATAAGAGTCAACGCGACCAAAAGCAACTCTTACAACAGTCGGTAAATGACCTGCGCGACCACCTTGAGAAAATGGTAACCGTCGATAATCCACAAACTCTGGCGGATTTGAGTACAAGCTCATTTGCAAATGCCAGTGGTGTTATTGCTAGTAACGGAAAGGTGCTAGTGTACCAAACCGCTACTAACTCCTTTGGTGAGCTTACCGAACAAAAGGGAGTTACAGATCTTCCTGTCACTTCGGTAAATATTGGCAAGGTTAGTCACGGGAAACTAGATGACAACGGAAGCGCTATGTTCTTAGCCACAACTGGTGAGATTGCAACCCTCAGTGTGGCGGCAAACACACTGACGGCATTACCCATTGATAATCCACCACTTAGTACCACCGATTTTGCACTCTATAATGGACGGCTCTACTTGCTGTCGGTAAATGATGGACAAATTTATCGCTACCAAAAAGCGGCGGGGTCATACGGTCGACGAGCACCGTGGATAAACGGCAATGTACCAGAACTAGCTAGCGCGGACTCAATAGCCATCGACGGCAACGTTTACGTACTGATCAATGGCGTCGGCGTGCAAAAATTTTTTAATGGGTCAGTTGATGCGTCATGGCACGCGGCAAAACCGTTAACGGCAAGCGACACGCTAACCAATCTCACCACTACCGCGACGGATAAGCATCTCTATGCGCTAGATGCTGCAACGAAGCGCATCATTGTCTGGGACAAAGAGACCGGCCAACTCGTTCACCAGTATAGCTTCCCGAATGCAGATTCAATTCTTGGCTACGCTCTAGATAGTCAAGAAAAGTACCTGTACGTACTTACTCCCGACCGGCTGCTAGAAACAGCATTTGTCGAATAACAAAAAGCCCCGCAGGTAGCGGGGCTTTTTGAACGAATGAAATTGTTTACTTAAAGGTAACCTTTGCACCGGCCTCTTCAAGCTTCTTCTTGATGGCTTCGGCTTCCGCTCGCTCTACCCCTTCTTTTACAACCTGCGGCGCACCGTCAACCATATCTTTTGCGTCCTTAAGACCCTTCTCGGTAATCTCTCGAACTACCTTAATGACGGCAATCTTGTTGCCACCTGCTTCGGTAAGCTCAATGTTAACGACTGCGGACGCTTCCTCTTCGGCACCGGCAGCACCGGCGGCTGGAGCGGCTGCACCCATCATCGCCATTGGAGCGGCGGCGGACACACCAAACTTTTCTTCTAAGACCTTGACCAGTTCAGCAAGGTCAACTACGGACATCGCAGAAACAGTGTCGACAATAGCTTTGAACTTTGCCGGAACCTCGACTTCTGCCGCGTCTTGGTTCTTTTCTTCTTGCTGTGCTTCTTCTGCCATAGCATTAATAGATTAGTAACTAATAGTGTTAGTAAAGTTAAGCCTTCGCTTGAGAAATCGCCGAAAGTACCTGTACGAGAGAGCGGCTTGGACCGGACAGCACAGTAACAAATCCGCGAAGAGGCGCTGTTAAGGTACCAACCATCTGACCAATGAGCTCGGTCTTCGAAGGAAGATCGGCAAGCTGCTCTACCTCGGCAGCACTTAACGCCTGCCAGCCACCACCCTTCGGAAGCGCACCGGAAACAAACTGCAACGACTCGTGAGTTTTGGCAAACTCGTTCAAAATCTTTGCCGCAACCACTTCGTCTTTACCAAACACGGCAGCGACACTTCCGGAAAGTTGCTTTGCGTCAATGGCGTCTACTCCAGCCTTCTCGAAAGCAATTTTAAGTAGCGTCTTCTTGGCTACGAAATACTGCACATCTGCTTCACGGCAACGGCGACGCAGGTCGTTAATATCCGAAACGGTAAGTCCCGCAAAGTTAGCAAAAACAATACCCTCAGCGTCACTGACGGCGCCAACGAGTTCTTTAATCTCTTCTACTTTTGTTTGTCTAGATTTGGCCATAAAAATAAATAAACTGCGGATTGCCGCAGTTACTAAAAGCACCTTGTGCTTAGTGTTCCTCGGCAGGTCCTATAAGGGCTTTAGGTTTGGCGAGCCAAACATCCTGCTGTCTGCGGTAAACGTAATTGAATTGTGTGAAGAGTCTAACAGACGACAAAAAAGCTGTCAAGGCTATCGCTAAGGGGTTTCGGTGGCGCAGGCATTGATTTGCTGCGCCACTGCTAAATGGCTCGGGTGACAGGTTTCGAACCCGCGACCTCCTACGCAAGTAGGCGCTCTACAACTGAGCTACACCCGTAAAAGTGAAAAGACCTTACTTATAAAAAACTCCCTGCCAAGACTATGAATAAAGTTACCCTATAAAAACTAGATAGCAATGCCTAAGAAAGGGAAGCAATTTCTTTGCTTTTTTAACATATTAATTTTTCTCATTTATTTTTTATCTTGCTCTGGACTCTGAGCTTCTTCAATGTGCTCCCCTGTAGCATTGGCGCTTAGCCCCAAAAGTTCGGCTACTAATTTACGCCTAGAATCCATCGCACTGGCAATTTCTTCTGCAGTAGCGTTTTCATCTAACCCTTCCGCTTATGCAAAGACCTTTAATTCGTTAGCGCCTAATTTTTTAAGTACCCCTTCTACGCTCGGCTCTGGATGTTGTCTGCTCTCTCTTTCTACTTCCATGGTGTTATGCATTAATAAACAATGCTAATAATATGTAATAAGCGAATCACATGGATATGACCTTATGCACACCGTTATATTATTGCCTAAATTCCTTACCGGCTAATACTGTTCACGCGAAGAAAAATTCTTGAACAGAGCGACCCCTCTCTGGCTGATTCCATTAGGTCGCTAGGGTCATCCGTCCACTTCTGTTCACTGTATTGGGTAACACCAGAAACGCTTTGAGGCACACTCGGCTCGCCGCTTACCACTTTCACTGCATAATCACGCAGCACTAATACGTAACTACCTCGGTCAATGGTGTCCTCGCCTAACAATTTAATAATTTCAATTTCTACGCCCAACTTGACCTTCGCCGCCCAATGCGCAACAGCTTCCCACACTTCTTCGGGATTTTTCTTCGACGCGGCGGGAAAGCCCCAGTGGTCAGCAATATCTGGATCATCTACTGGACGCTTAACTAAAAGGTACTTCGACCGCTCTTAGTTATAGATAACCGGCGCGACAGAATAGGTAGTTGGCTTTTCTTCGATCATTGTTTTGTGGTTGCCTCTTTACAGATTATAAAGTATATAAACAGGTTGCCTTGTTAGACAAATCTAGTGCCGCAAAAACAAAACCGCCTATTATGACGATTTTAGTTTTTTACTTATCTTAAACGGTTGTTACCCCTTTTGGGTTTGGGCCGTACTGGTTATCGCCCGGTGTGCTATCAAGGACGAACAAGATGAACAGCCAAATGGCACCAATAAACGGAATAAGAGCGACTAACATCATCCAGCCACTTCTTCCTGTGTCGTGCAATCTTCTTACCCCCACCGCTAATCCTGGAATAAAAACAGCAAGCACGTACACCATTCCGAGAATACCCGAGCTGTCACCCGCTATCGCGCCAACAATTGCTACAGCAATACTGATAATGGTATTAAACAAAGCATAATACCAGTACTCCGCTCGCTGCGATCGTCCGCTAAACACGGCGTATTTTTTTAAAACTGTAATATAATAATTCATAATTTCAGTCAGAAAATAAAAGTTTATTTACACGCGACCTTCTTACTAAAACTATAACAAA
>PFET01000016.1:0-593 GCA_002793855.1 Candidatus Uhrbacteria bacterium CG10_big_fil_rev_8_21_14_0_10_48_11 | reverse complement strand
TTTGCGACCAACGGGAGCAAAAATATGGGAGAGGGGCGAGCCGAGCCCCGAACCGCATACGCTGTGTTATACGCCCCGACGACCGAAGGGAGGAGATCGCAGCGGGGCGCGACTGAAAGGAGCGAGTTCAAAAAATATTTTTCAATCAATCTCATTTTGATAGGCTTTCTATTCAATAGTATAAATTTGTTTTTGTTTTGAATTTTTGGCAGAGGGGATTAAGGGGTGAATGCCAAAAATTCAAAACTCTTATTCGATTTCCTTTTTATTTTCTTCAAACTCTTTTTTCTCAATTTCGCCTTTAGCATATCTCTCTTTGAGGATATCCAAGGCGGATTTATGACTTCTGTAATCAGTTTTATTTTGACTGGCTATCCATTTTATCAAGGCAACGATTCCTGCAATCACCAAAGCCCAGAAAAGGATCATAAAAATCCAGCCGAAAGGTGCAAAACCAAAGTTCATCATAGACATGGGGTTAGTAAAATTATTATTGAGCGCTGATGGGTTCGACCAGTTGCCCATCATCATATTCATCATGCCTCCGCCCATAACTCCGCCAATATCCTCATTGCAGTAAAGCCGTTTAGCCA
>PFET01000011.1 GCA_002793855.1 Candidatus Uhrbacteria bacterium CG10_big_fil_rev_8_21_14_0_10_48_11 | reverse complement strand
AGAAAACAAATGATTGATTATTTCTTAGAGAATTTCTAGCAGACCGTTTTTCCCTATATCCCCATTTTTCGCACGAAAGTTTTGGGTTTGATCTTCCCTCTGCCATTGGCATTCCTCCCGCCGTGCCCTCCAGTTATTGGTCGCGGCGCCTGTACTTTTAGTGTATTCTTTATTGTACGAAGTGCAATATGCAAAAAAAATATCCATCAACACCGCCGGTTGCCATCCCCAAAAAGCATGGGCTATTTATTATTTACGAAGGCAAAGGTAAAGGTAAAACAACCGCCGTTATGGGTATGGCTGCTCGAGCGCTTGGTACCGGTTTTAATGTCTACATCATTCAGTTTATTAAAGGCGAGTGGCCAAACGGTGAGCAAGATTTTTTTCGTACCTATGCGAAATTGCTAAAGCATCACAAGGGGAAGCCAAGGCTCGGCACCATCGAACTTGTGGTGAGCGGTAGTGGTTTTGTTAAAATACTTGGTGACAAAAAACCGTTTACTGCCCACAAGGCAGCGGCTCGGCAGGCGGTGCTTCTTGCCAAGCGCGCCATTCGAAGCAAGAAGTACGATCTCGTTATTATGGATGAAGCCATAAGCGCCATTGAGTCAAAACTGATTACGACCAAGGACTTACTCTCGGTCGTTAAACTGAAACCGAAGCTTCTACACCTTGCGATGACCGGGCATTTTGCACCAAAAGCGCTTGTTAGCAAGGCCGATCTCGTGAGTCGCATCGATGTGGTGAAGCATCCTTACTACAAAGGAATTCTTGCCCAGAAGGGGATTGATTTTTAGTTTTTATGACTTCTCCTTTTGTTTTGAAAACTGTTTTCTTTGAGCTTCTTGCATTTGCGGTCGGGTTTGAGATTTTCGCCGATGTATTTTTTAAACGTTGGTCGATTGACAGTAGGCCATTATTTTTTACCTTGGGTTGGCGGTCTATTTTATAGGTACTATATTTTGGGCCTTCTCGCTCCGCTACGATTATCTTTCCAAGGCTATTTCCGTCTTTACTATTTTAAATCTTATTGTCGTGGTGTTGGTTGGTGTGCTCTATTTTAACGAACAGTTGTCGTTTGTTAATAAAATTGGCATTGTGCTTGGTATCGCGAGTATTCTGCTTATCGAACTGTAGTCAATGATTGTGTCTTGGTTTTTTATACTGTTGTCTGCGGTTTTCCTTTCGGCAAGGACGATACTAACAAAAAAAGTATTGTTCGATAACGAAACTATGCCGCTATTGTTTTTAGTCTCGCTGTTCTCGATTATTGCCATGGTTGGGTTTTGGAGGGATCTGACGTTTTTTCTTTCGTCTCACCTCTACGCTCTCTTACTATTAAAATCTTTGCTCATCGCTGTTTCGTGGTTCTGTATTTATCAAACGTTTAAATATTTACCGATATCGACCGTAGCTCGGCTGAGAAATTTGCGGTTTATTTTTTGGGTGATACTTGCTTATTTTTTTCTACACGAATCGGTAACCTCTATAAAGTATCTTGGCATTACCATACTAATGATAAGTGCCTACGCGCTTGAATTGCCGTCGGCGAAGAATTTTCTTGAACCCCTCAAACAATTTAAAGTAGGTACTATCTTTTTATCCCTGTGTCTTTATTTGGTACTACCGCCTCTGCGGTTACCGATAAGATACTTATTCGAGAAATGAATTATCTCTCACTTATGTTTTACTTCTATCTTTTTTTGTCCGTTATTTATTTCTTGGTTGTCGTACTGGCAAAAAAACAGCAGGAAACCAAACAACTTTTTCAGGTAACAGCGTTACCTCTTGTGCTTGCTATTACCGCAGCAGCGCTGCTCGCTGATCTTGTCTATTTTGCTGCCGTAGCGATACCAGCGACGCTTATCGTATTACTCATACCGCTGCGTAATCTTTCAATCGTTCTGGGCACCATTATTGGCGGCAGCTTTTTTAAAGAAAAAAATATTCTCTATAAGAGCGCGCTTTGCCTAAGTATGCTTGTGGGGGTCTATTTTATCGTTGCCTAAACAGTTCATCGGTACCTATTTGGCTGTTGTGAAGGGGACGCAGAGGGAGGTGCATAGTGGGACAAAATCGTGCTAAACTATTATTATGGGTTTTAATCCACGACAGTATTTTTTTCTGATAGTGCTTGCTGTTGCCGCTGCGCTAGTGGTAGCTATGTTTTTGCCTTATCTGCAGGCGCTTGCTCTTGCCGCCGCTCTGGCGGTCGTTTTTCGGCCACTTTATCGGTGGCTGCATAAAAAGTTAAATGGGTATGAACCGGCGGCTGCATTTTTGACGGTCGTCATTGCCGTTGGGTTAGTGCTCATTCCGCTCGTCGTTATTGGTGGGCTTATCTTTATAGAAGCGCGCGGGCTTATCTCGGACTTACATTTTTCTGGCACCATTCAACTGCAAGGTGATGTGGCAAATGTTGTCCATCAGTTTTTCCCTGCTTTCCCTGGAAGTCTAGCAAGCTATTCAGCAGACGCTATTCGCTGGTTTAGCAGTAATATTAATGGACTCGTTTCAAGCACGTTTAGCGGATTCGTTAATTTCTTTATTGGGCTACTGGGATTCTTTTATTTATTAAAAGATGGCGATCGACTTTCTAAGGTATTAGTAAAGTGGAGCCCGCTTGCCGATAATCATGACTACCAGTTGCTCGATAAACTAGAATCGGCATTACACGCTATTCTTGTCGGATCAGTTGTTGTTGCTGCCGTACAGGGATTGGTTGCCGGTATTGGGTTTGCCATTTTTGGCATACCAAATCCAGCTGTCTGGGGAACAGTGACGGCGTTCGCGGCATTCATCCCCGCCATTGGGACGGCCATTGTTGTTGTACCGGCGGTGCTCTATGTTGCCTTTACTGGTACCATTTTACAAGCGGTTGGGCTGCTTCTTTGGGGTACATTACTCGTCGGACTCGTCGACAACTTTATTCGTCCGCAAGTTATTGGTCGAGGATTTAATGTGCATCCTTTTTTGATTCTGCTTTCGGTAATTGGTGGTCTCAGTTTCTTTGGTCCGCTTGGTGTACTCTTTGGCCCAATGGCACTGGCGCTTCTCTTTGCGCTTATTGATATGTCTGGCCATTTCATGGAAGCGGAAGCAAACCAAAAGAGTTAATTTTGTTAAAGGTCGTTTCTTTACTCGCCTAACTAACCTTATCTTATGAATGACTATACGACGGTCGTCAGTTGGGGAGAGACTCTCACGACGGCTTTCCAAAACCTATGGATCAAGAGCCTTAGCTATCTACCAGAGCTATTTGGCGCGATAGTCTTATTGGTTATCGGTCTTATTTTGGCTTCCTTATTAGGAAAGCTTGCTCGGCAGGTGATTAGCTACGCACGCATCGACGCCATCTTTGAGCGCATTGGTCTTTCTCGGGAGGTTGATCGATTTGGCGTGCAGTTTTCGTTTTCCGGTCTTGTCGGTTGGCTAGTCAAGTGGTTCTTTATTTTGGCGACGCTCATTGCCGTTGCCGATACATTAAATATTCCGCAGGTCACGGCGTTTCTTACCGACGTCGCCCTCTACATACCTAACGTCGTCGCCGCCATTATTATTTTGGCAATCGGTGTTGTGGTAGGACGGTTTGTTTCTGAGATTATCGAACGCACCGTTAAAGCCTCGCATGTTGCAAAGACTGTTGCGACAACTTTGGCGACCATTGCCAAGTGGGCGATTGTGGTGTTTGCCTTTATGGCAGCACTTGTTCAACTCGGGGTAGCGAGAAGCCTTATCCAGATTCTCTTTACCGGTTTTGTCGCCATGTTGGCGCTTGCTGGTGGCCTTGCCTTTGGCCTTGGTGGTAGAGATCAGGCCGGACGGGTTATCGACTCACTCTCAAAAGAATTATCTCGGCGAGAGTAAGCAGTATAGCATTGGTACCAAAAACAGACTCGCGAAAGCGGATCTGTTTTCTATATCTTGTGGATAAAAATACTATCTAACTACAAGATGTTGTGTTTGGCTTGGAATCGTATGCTTGACTGTCCTTGTTTCGCTTGCTACTATAGCTGTACGTCAATTGACGAGTACTTTAAATACAACGAATTTGTCTGGCAAGTAGGGTGCAATTCCCTCACAGGTCCGCTACCGTATAGTCGGAAAACTGGCAGTTCGTTTAAGGTTGCACTGAGCCCCTCGAGATACGGGGGCGGAAGTTAGTATTTGACTACAGTCGCTGTTGTCAGATATACGTTCCGCCGTCAGGCGGTTTTTAATATCCGTTTCTCATCAAGGAGGGCGGGCTCATGTCGACCAGGTGACATTCAAAAGCGTGAACCTACGCTTCTTGTACGGTAATCCCGTACACACGTCGCCGTAAGAGGTTAACGGGCGAATCAGTAAGTCCCGTACGATCTCACCCGAAAAGGGCCCCTTCTAGCACCCTCCCTCTCTCTTCTCTCACTTCTTTCTTTTTCTTTATAGCGTATGGGGCCCTCTTTTCTTTGGAAAAATTTTTGGTGATGAACTGTATAAAACTTACTTTGACGTTTTGGGGCTGGCAAGCGTTGATTTTGTGAGCACGAAATGAGTCGCCATTCGCCATTGGCTATTTGTAATTTGCTAGTTCGTTGTCTCAAACATTTTTGCCCGGGGCGGGAGTCGAACCCGCATGACCGATTGGCCACAACATTTTAAGTGTTGCGTGTATACCATTCCACCACCCGGGCACATTATCTATGCCCTATATTTTTACCACGATGTGTTGGTTTAAGGCTATGGCAATTCGGGCACAGTATTCTTAGGTTTCGTAGTCGGTTATCTGCAGCACTGTCATTAATGTGATCAAGCTCAACGAGGACTCTTCCGTCGTTACTCCTTTGCGCCCAACCACATTCTTCACATGCCCGCTTTTTTAGCCCTGACCGAAACAGTCGTTCTTTTAATTTATAACTCTGAAACGGTATTTTGTTTTTTAGTATAGCTTCTAGGGGGACAAGAGGTGCCCTAGCTAGATGTTCATTTTTGCTCCACCCCTTACCTTTAAAATGTGTTGTATTCAGGGGGAGTTCTTTAAGGTATTTTTTGAGTTGAGTGTAATTGCCCCCTGCTGGTTTAAGATTTAATTTTTTAAGAACTTCCCGAAAAGATCTAGAGCTTGCAACAGCCTTAATCAGATTAGCCTTTTGCCATCGATGCCTATGCAGAACAAAAGGTTAGCATACGGTACAGGCAGTGTATAGTACATATAGCAGCTGTGCTGTTTTATTTTTATAATGCTGTCGGATTTACATTTCTTTAAAGTCGGGGATAGCCCTTTAGTAGCGGGACTACTGACCTTGTATACCTTCCGACAAAGTCGGAAGGAACCGTGGAGCCCCGCTGGTGCGGGACTACTGACTTTGTATACCTTCCGACAAAATCGGAAGGTACGCTAGTGGAGCGGGCAACGGGAATCGAACCCGTAACCTCAGTTTGGAAAACTGATATTTTACCATTAAACTATGCCCGCAGGGGTTTTTCACATCCTAGCTTGCTTTTTCTAATCCGTGAAGACCAAAACCGTGCCACCAAGTATTCACCTCATTCGTTTACATCAACGTGTAGGGTATCGTCGGGATTTGTTTCAATGTGAAAACCAAAGTTCGTGGCGGCGTCCCTAGTCGCCCCATGACTACTTGACCGCTCATCGGTAACTGTATTGGCTGCTTTTTCTTGTTGCGCTACCGACATGGTGTCGAGCGGGCTTCGCTTTTTCGTTGGTGTTTCTATGCCGTGTCGTTGTGACCATGTTACGGGAAGTTTGTGCACATCAAACAGCGCATCGTCTTTATGTATATACTTGTCCACCAGAGCGTAATCTTCAGGAAATGATTGACGCAGGGCATCACCCGCGGTGAAGTACGCGCTGACAATCTCTGCCCAGTACTCTCTGGCCGAAACGGAGTGGCCAGCGGGGGTACCGTCGTCAACTAAGTTATAGTATTGCGTTTTCCATCAGCCGGATTTTGGTAGTGATCAGCGGACGCGAGGCGTACAGCAATTTGATCGAGCATCTCGTAGCGTTCTAAAAGGGTCAAGGCTCGATCGGTTAGCCAATCGTTCGCGTGGGCCAGTTCGTGAGCAATGGTTTGACGAAAAGTTGAATTACATGCTTCAGGGGTTGCATGGCTAATGCCGGGACTAAGTTGGTAGACGAGAAATTTTTGCAGTGCTTCGTTTCTATCTACAAAATTTGTCGTAAACTCCGCGCTCACCTGCGCGATTTCTCCGTCCCATACGGTTTGTTTTCCTGGTTTATCGATAAAGTAAATACCGTCAATTTCATCTTGTAGCCAACTTTTTGGAAATACCTCTGGCAGTTCAGTGAAGAGTTGCTGTACATCAACTGGCATTTTTTTGAACGCATCGCCATAGATGGGGACCTCGTTTGTAGGCGGTGACTCTGTGCGTCGTTCTCCGAAGGCAATGTTATCCCAGATAAAAATTTGCTCGATAGTTTTTGCGCCGAATCGCTCTTGCAGCTTTGCCTGTAGCTGGCGGATTGCCTCACGTTCTTCTTCAGGCAAGTTTGCTTGCTCGGTCGAGTAGCGTACAGGATCTAGGACGAGGGATTTTGCCTCAGCGATTGTTGGTCCGGTAAGCAACAGCGAGGCACCAATGAGTTCTCCTATTTTTCCCCAGCGTCGAAAAGACTCAAGTGGCGTTCGATACCGCTTTGTTCGCTCGGTACTTTCTTGTTGCGAAGTTTCGTTTTGACGCGGTCTTAGCTTTTCCATAAATTATTTTTCTCTACGCCACTCAAGTACCGGCGGAATAAACGAGATGATAATAATAAGGAGCACGATTGGCAAGAGGTAGTGGTCGACGTTCGGCACAACACTGCCAAGCCAGTAGCCAAGGAGCGGTACGCCAACCGCCCAGCCGAAGGCCCCGATAACATTGTAGGTGAGAAAGGTTTGGTAGCGCATCTTGCCGACGCCCGCCAAGATTGGCGTAAAGGTGCGGACGATTGGCACAAAGCGTGCTAGCAAAATAGCCTTACTGCCGTATCGGGCAAAGAATGCCTCGGTTCTAACAAGATGCTGTTTGTGAAAGAGAATTGAATCTTCTCGCGTAAAGAGCCGTGGTCCGATACGTTTACCAAACGCATAGCCGACACTATCTCCTAAAACGGCAGCCAGAAACGAGACGGCAATAAGCGTTGGTAGGTGCAGGAGGTGTTGTGAGGCCAAGAGGCCCGCCGTGAAAAGTAAACTATCCCCAGGCAAGAAGAAGCCAATGAAGAGGCCAGATTCAGCAAAGACAATTGCTGCAACCCCAGAAATGCCGATAGCGGCGATGATAGTTTGCAAATCAATGTGCGGCATGGTCTTTGCGTTTCTTTTCCGCTTCCCGCACTCGTGCTTCGTTCATGCCAAAGTGGTGCCCGATCTCGTGCCAGACGGTTTCGGTAATGAGCTTTGCAATGCTGTCTTCTGTCTGACCAATGGCGAGAATGGCAGACTTAAAGAGCGTGATTTTGTCTGGCAGTACCATGCCATAATTGGGGCCACGCTTCGTCAGTGGTACCCCCTGGTAGAGGCCGAGAAGCACCTCACCACTGCGAAGTGGCACCTCACCAGATTGTTCCGGTCGGGCGTCTTCCTCGACAAGTATTGCGACGTTATTCATGAGTTTTTGAAACCGTTCAGGGATGTCATCGAGCGCTCGTTCTACAAGCTCTTCAAATTCGTTATCGGTCATGCTTGTATGGTAGCGGAAGCGAGGTTTCTCGGCTACCGTTGCCGAACTGGTCAGGCGTTGTTATACTCAAGCCCACCGTTTCTGTAGGGCAGACTATTAGCATGTTTTCTTGTATAGCTTACGGCATAAGTGTATAGCTTTCTCTATGGCAGGGTAGCTCAGCTGGTTAGAGCAACGCCTTCATAAGGCGGAGGTCGCGGGTTCAAGTCCCGCCCCTGCTACCACTATTTAGTTCTGGCTACGCCAGAACTTTTTATTGCAAGTGTCCCTCAGCAGCGGGGCTACTAAACAATCAAGACAACGAACTAGCAAATTGCAAATAGCCAATGGCGAATAATGACTCATTTCGTGCTCACAAAAACCGGACTCTTGGGGCTAACAAGTTGGCTAAGAGCAAATCGCAAATAGCGTATAGTTTATGGCATACAGCGTAAAATCGGTTAAGTTTTAATTTTTGCATTTTGAGTACCCCCCTTTGCATAACGCGTATAACGTCTTTTCATATTCACCTTTAGTTCTGACACCGCCAGAACATTTTGATTGACAAGAGGTGGGTTTTTTGCTAGAGTAACGCGTTTGTTGTTGCTATACTTTTCAATATGAAACCATACGAACGACATAAGATGCCACCAGAGCGCACCGGTAAATGGTGGGAGGTTGATGACGGCCGAGAGAGTAAGCGAAAGGACCTTACAGAATTTTTAGATGTATTGCGCGGCGGTGATACGTGGGGATTCAAAGGCTATTACTCGCCGGTAGAGCTACCAGGAGAAGAACGTGAAATTTTAAAAGAAGAGCTCGATCGTCCGGATAGCGGAGACAAGTTGATTCTTTTTATTGAAGGTCTTCGCGTTTACGAATCTATGCAAGGCCTAACACTTGAGGAGGTAGCCAAGGCGCTCGAAGAGCGTGGCGTTGTGTTGAGCGATTCTCGTTTTTTGGCAGAGGCGTTGGAGCAAGCAGATTTTTTGGTGCAGGGTACGATTGTTGAGCTTGCGTCTGAATATTTAAGCGATGCTGATTTTGTGCAGTTCATAGAATCTGTCGCTACAAATTTTCGCATCAGCTACCATAAAGGTGTCGATACTTATGACTATGTGTTTGGCGAATCGAACGATAGAGAACAATCATTGCTGCGCGGCTATGCGGAGCCTTTTTTTGCAGAGCTGACGAGCGCCATCAAAAAAAGACAAACAGTCGAAAATATAAAAGCACTCCAAGACGCATTCACTGATTGCTTGCAACGCTTTATAGCTTGTGAAGTCACCGAACAGATTACTTTTGAATCTTGGCAATCGATGGACACTAATGAGCAGTCGGCGAGGCGGGCGAGAATTGACGATCCGGACTTTGAGAAGCGGCTATCGCGTATGCGCGATTATGAGTACGCCATTGATCCTCAAGAGTCAGTTCAAGAATACGAAGAACGGAGAGGTATGTACTGGCAAGATTTTACTGGTGAATCCGTGAGGGGGGATATTGATGACGAATTTATCGGCGCTTTGAATCATGTACTTGCTAACTTAAAGGCAGTAGGTGGAAATGAGCGAACAATTGAACTGTTGCGTACCTGGCTCGAAGTTGACCCTTTAGCAAACCCAATGCATGTTGGCGAAGCGCTTTCATCTATTGACGCTGCGGCAAGTGTTGAAGCACTACTGCCATTGTTGCGACATCGAGACCCAAAAGTTCGTGAAGGGGTAACTCGGGCACTCTATCGTATCGAACTTGGCAGCCTTCCCGTCTCCGAAAAAGGTGTTGAGTATCCCGGGAAGCAGTTTGATCTTGGCGAATTCAATAACCCTCGCTACAGCGCCGCCCGTCTAACCGGCGACGGACAAGTTGGTATTTTTGACGACCAAGGACGCTTATTTAAGCACTTCGCTCTCGAGGGGTTAAGTGGGGACAGCGAAGTCATTCGGGCAAAGGTTTTCGACTTTACCGTTGAGATGCTGTTCACTTCGCGCGGAGACGAAACCGCAGAAGAACAGGAGGAGCGTCAGCAGTATCTAAGAGAATTTCTTGAGCATTATCAAGATTTTTTTGACAGCGAATTCATCCAAAAAACAGGCGTTGCCTGGAATAACCTTTCGTTTCCAGAGCAAGGACAACTCTTGTTGTTTTATCGTCACAGCTCAAGCGAGGAACAAGAACGTTTGATAACTTTTGTAGAGCAATATGGCGAAGAGGGTTTTCGCAGTTTCCTGGCATTAGACCGACTCGGTCAAGACGCGGGTGAACGTATCATTACTATTGGGGAGCAGTACCCGAAACAGGTCGGCGAGCGAGGCAGACGTATAGCCGCTGGTGTATTTGCAAAATATAGCGAAATTGTGCTTACTGCGGATCAAATTGATAAGTACCTTCGAGACAATTACAAAAAGTGGGGCGGCGACGACGTACTTTCCCGGCGCGTTACTGACAAACTTCTTTCTCGAGCCAATGACTTGATTCTTGAGTTTTCGAACAAGAGTGATGACGACAGTCAAGAAGCAAAAGCAGGAGAGCTAGAAGAAAAACTTAGACGAGTCAACGCCGACCTCGTGCTTTTTAAAAGCGTTTTTAAGTCAGCCTTTGAAGAAGGAGAGAGCCGTAGTGAGCCGTTGCAATTAGAAGATATTGAAGGGCTTGTTTTAGAGAGTTGCAAGTCAAGCGAACTGCACGACGAAGATAAACTTACTATGCGAGAAATATTCTTAGAACATAGAAAGAAAAGTCGACCAGAGGTGCGCGAGTTAGCGCTGCAAGAATTTGTTGGCGAACAAGGGCGAGAAGACAATGTTTTTTACCTTCTTCGCAAAGAAGAAAAGGTGCTCTCTTTTGTTTTTATGCGACCAATAAGCGCTGACCGTGTGTATATGGGAGGCTTCAATACGAATCCTGAATTAGCGGGGTCGGCTATTGGGGGGGTTATGTTTAGCGAGTTACTTGAACGGTTTTCAAACAAGGGGGTCACAGTTGAAATTAAAGTGAATCCAAAATTAATTCCAATGTTTCGGCACTACTTAGACGATTTTCAGTTTGTTATCGAAAGTACCGACGACGACTACAAGGGAACAGGTGAAACCGTACATACGCTTATCCGGCAGCCGGCACAACGGTACGAGCAAGCGGCTTAGCTGTTTTCCACGACAGCTCAAAGAGTAGTCGGTGAGTTTGGTAGATGTGTGGGTCTTCAAGGATAACACCAATGACCCCTTTTTCATCGAGAGTAATGTAACTGACCTTTTTGTCATAAATTTGAATTACCGTAGAGAAATTCTTATCGGTAGCCAGCGTGCGATACTCGGTAAGCGATCGTGACCGGTAAACGGCCGCGTGCGCTCGGGCGTAGGCTGATTCGGGTATGATGATACTTTTTTTTATCTGTAGGCGCTGTCTCTTCTGGGTATGCTCTAAGCTCAAGTTTCGAGCAAATTTACTTAAGGCCACATCGTCAACGTAGGAGTAGATGGTTTCGGTTGCAGTCAACGAGTCGTCTACCACTTTTTGCACACCTGCCATGCCCTCAAAAAACCTAACATTCGGGCGGTGCATAATAAGGTTAAACGAAGACTGAAGAGAGGGGAGGGTGCCCGTCAAGCTGGCGCTCGCCTCCTTTAATCGCTGCTCGTTAGTGGCGACCACTTTTTCAAGGTTTTGCGGGCTCTCTATTTGAAATACCTTTTTGCCATTTTCAGTTAGTTCGCTCACTAGCCCCTTTTCCTTAAGGCCATAAAGAGCATTGTAGGCACTACCGCGCTTTAGGCTGGTTTTTGGCAGGATTTTCCCGACCCCGGCTTTACCCATGCTCAGCAGGGTTTCGTAAACTTCCGCCTCTTTTTCGTCAAGGCCGACCTTTTTTAATAGGTCACCCAACATTAATTGAGCCATATAGATAAGTGATTATAGCGTAAAGTATAGCTCTGTTTGTTTTATTTGTCAATCTATTTTGACAATATAAATCAATATTTATGCCTAAATTAAGCAATATATCAAAATAGATTGTACAAACTGACCATATTTACGTCAGTAGGTATTGACATATTTTGCAGGTGTGCTATTGTGTCCGGTTATCCTCAAAAAGGGTAACGAGGAGAGAAACTCCATAGAACATTACAACGTGTTACCAAAAGGTTTCGTCCGGCCAAAGAACCCGGAGCGGGAACCCCACCCAACGGAGAATCGCGGCAATGTCCACGAGGAGAGAGTGTTGGAACGATACACCGCTACGACCGGCAGTTGTGTGCAGTGCGTTGCTTGGACCCATCGAGGAGAGGGGATCCAACCGGCCCACCGTCCCTGCCGATTACCGTAGCAACGAGTGCAGCCCAGCACTAAACAGGAGAGGTCATTCTTTAGGAACGACGTCATCACTGGTTCGCCGAGCATAGCTCGACGATGCATTAGTGCTGGGAACACTCGCTGTTACAGCGAGGAGAGAGGTTTATCCAACACTTTTGAAAATCGTGCTGGGAAAAGTTGGCGAATCGCGTAGCGCGAATCGTCAGAGAAGGAATGTTCATTACAGCTTAGCAGCTACAGGAGCGGCGAAGCTCGAAGAGCTCCGTCGCGAGCAGGAGAAGATCCGGTTCTACAACCGGCATCTTCTTGCGGTAGGAGGAAGGGAGAAGTACGATCTCTCTTCCTATATATCTTGGCTAGAGAGTCTCCTCGCGCGTCTCTCGCGCTAGGAGGTCGAGAAAACCGACGGCGGAGTAATCTCCTCCGTTGGGTAAACCAGTCGCAAAATTAGAAGCGCCCACTGCCATAGTGTGGGAGCAGTGCCGTGAAGCTCGGCAACAGAAAAGTCCGGTCATCCGACCGGACAAGCTCAGTCAGCGACTGGGCAAGCACTCGGACTGGCGAAGCATATAGTCAACGTACTGTTATGGTTCAATACCTTGTAACCACCTGAGTGAGGTGCATTGTAT
>PFET01000002.1:47577-50950 GCA_002793855.1 Candidatus Uhrbacteria bacterium CG10_big_fil_rev_8_21_14_0_10_48_11 | reverse complement strand
CGTATCGTCCGGCAAATTTTTCAAGATTTGATTTAACCTCATTACTTACTCGCGGATGATAAGCTATCCAAATATCACCATGCTCAAGGTTATGGACGACAGTCTCATCATCAACGACCTCATTGTAAAATCCTCCACGAGTAGGTTGCGCATAATGTGATCCAGACGATGGAGGGTTTGAACTATATTCTGGGTGCGTTGACCCAAAAGCGATATGGTCTCTTCCTTGAATAGGGTACGCAATGCTAAAATCCTCACCCTGAGGCACAGACGAACGTGCTAGAAGGATGATTCCATACCCAACTAAAACTAGTACTACAAAAAGGATACCGTATCGTACAAGTGACTTTTTTATTCTCTCAACACGCATACGCCTACGTTGATCTTCGCGGTCGCGTTCTCTTTTTTCTCTTTTTATTTCATACTTAGTTTTTTCTTTCATATAGTTATGACCAAATACGCAGTAACTTTCCAGCATATTCCACAATGACATAAAGCCACACAAAATATCCAACGACCCCGACGGTAAGGGCAACAGCAATAATGTTGAAAATTTCGTTCCGGCGTTTTTTTGCCTCATCAAGAGTACATATTCCTTTTTGTCGACGAATATACGAAAGGACTGATAGTCCCAGAAGTACCAAGCCAACTAAACGAAATACCCATTTATAATCTCCGTACAAAGAATCTGCCAACGATCCTGCGAGTGCAACCGATCCAAGTCCAAAGAGGACAATGATGATCGGTGTAAGACAGCACAATGATGCAACAATAACCGGTATACCAACTAATTTTAGAGTTTCTTTTGACTTCATAGATTTTAATGCCCGTCTTCTTTGATTGCGTACTTGATGATATCCAAATTGCAACTTTTGTTTTTCTTGCACCACGCTTCGCATTTTTTGGCAGTTGCTTCGTCGTGATACTTCATCTTGCATTCACTGCAGGTGTAGACTATTTGATGATTTTGATTAATTTTTTTTGCCATAAAATATATTTTTAATTGAATAGTGAGGTGATATCAGACTCACTAATATCTCCTGGTATGGCTCTAACAACATTGCCATTTATGTCAATCAATACATGGAAATTCGTATATCTAACCCCGTAGGCACGTGATACCTGACCACTCGTATCAAGAGCAATCGGGAAAGTAATACCCCAGTCGGAAATAGTCTTTTGCACTAAAGAAGGATTTTCTTGCATATTAATTCCAATAACCTCAACCTTATCTTTGTACTTTTCATAGAATGCGTTTAGATGTGGCATATCTCGCTTGCAGTTTGGACACCAGGTTGTCCAGAAGTCGAGCACAACTGGCTTTCGTCCTCTATATTCGGCCAGAGTAATGGTTCCGCCACCGAGTTTGTCGAGCGAAAAATCGGGAGCGACTTGTTTAGCAGATTCTCCACTTGTGGGGGCAGATACCTTAGTATCGGCAATACTATTTTTTGGGTTATTCCCTCCTTGTGTCGCATAAATAGCGATGCCGATAAGAACAAGGATAACAATAACAGCGATAATAATATTTGATGAGCCTTTTTCATTAGAATTGTTTTTCATATTTTTTATTTAATTACTGATTTATAAATACTCTATTAGACGGTCGTAATGAAGAAACTGGAGTAAGTGATAACTCCATGCCAAGAACACCGGCATTTTGTCGGTAAGCACAAGCGTTCCAAGAATAATCAGGAATACTCCTCCGACCACAGAAACAATATTGAGATACTTTGCTATCTTTCCTAAATATGCTTCCGCTTTGCTGATACTAAAAGCGATGAGGAGAAACGGCACAGCAAGACCGAGCGAAAAAATCCCCAAAAGAAATGCGCCAGAGAGGGCGGTGGTAGAGGTGCTTGCAAGGAGGAGAACGGAGCCTAATATTGGGCCGACACAAGGAGTCCATCCAAGAGAAAAGGCACTCCCAAACAAAAATGATCCAAATAGATTTCCTCGCGTGAAAAGACTCGGTGCTCGGAAGCGTTGCTCTTTATTGAGTAGGGGAATTTTTAAAACTCCAATCATAAATAATCCAAAGATAATGATTGAAACTCCCGCAATACGCGAAAGCCATATTTGATATGGAGCAAATGCCTGACCAATAAGTCCAGCAATGGTACCAAGCACAATAAAAACTAGACTAAACCCAATGATAAATGCAACGCCATTCCAAAAGATTTTGCCTCTGTTCCGCTCACGCTCGTCGGTACTCGCTCCACTGATAAATGCCAGATACCCAGGCACTAATGGTAAGGTGCATGGCGCCAAGAAAGTAAGGAGTCCGGCAAAAAATGATGAAATGGCGAGTCCGGTCATAGTTTTATTTAATCTCTAAAAGCTTTCGTAATTTTGATTCGTCAAAACCTGTTACCATCTCATTATCTACAAAAATGACTGGCACACATCTGCCCACTTTTTTGAATCATCTCATCACGTCTCGCAGAATCGCCAGAAACGTTATAGTCAGTGAAGACGATGCCGTTTTCCTTGAAGAATTCTTTAGTCGCATGACAGAAGTGACAAGTTGGCGTTGAATATATGGTTACATTTTTCATAATATTTTTAAGTTATTTTTTTAATTATATTAAATTGATAATCTTCTTAATTATTGGATCGTCCATCTTTAGTTTATAACACATCATCTGCCCCATCTTTTCGCCCTCGACAATCCTCGACATCTCAAGTATCCGCAGGTGTTGTGATACTGCCGATACTGAAATCTCCAGGACATTAGCAAGATCGGTGACACACATTTCTCCTTGTTCGATAAGAAGTTTTATAATGAGAAAGCGATTCTTGTCCCTAAGCAAACTAAATACATCGACCAAAGGAATATCCTGTGTCTCTAAGGATTCCTTAATTTTTGATATTTGTGACGGCTCTAACATATTTAAGTATTTGCGTTAATGCTTAAATATTACTCCTACACATAATAATAATCAAATCCACGTCTATGTGGATAACCTCTTCCCCGAATTCCCCTAAAACAAAAAGAGGAGCAAATGGAAAATTCCTCCCCACGTCACCGCTATTTTCCTGTAGGAAAATGCCACGACCCCGCCTCCTTTACCTTCGCTCAGTCCTGCCTTGCGACAGTGCCCCGCACTTTCTCACCCTCCTTTTCCGTTTGCGACATCCGAATTCAAAAACAAATGAGCCGAAGTTTTGGCAAATCCCTTCCTCTCCAAAAAATAGCTTTGCCAAAACTTCGTCCGCATTGTTCCTCCACCTGCCAGCATACTTGGAGGGCAGAACCCCGAACGAAAAACGCCCTTTCCTTTTTTAAAAGAAATTTCATCCCCGGCAAATCACCCAGTAGGTCATTCTACTGAATGAGAAATGCAAGGAGTATTTTTCTTTCGGGGTTGCC
>PFET01000002.1:476-47559 GCA_002793855.1 Candidatus Uhrbacteria bacterium CG10_big_fil_rev_8_21_14_0_10_48_11 | reverse complement strand
GGGCTTCCGTTCATCACGAATTTTTGATAAAGGAGGTTCGAGTGAAGTCGTAAAGACACTCCAATAATGCTCCTTCCGACACGGTCGGAAGGTATCAAAGGAAACTAGTCCCGCAACCTTAAGCTTATTCCAATAGGATTCAACGTATATGATAGGAATTGTCACGCGCGCGCGGGGCAGCGGTGGGACTCAATAAGAAAAACCGACCTTGCTGGTCGGTTTTTCTATTACCAATCACGGATAGTTAGATACGAATAGTTCTACTGTCTAAAGTTTTCTAGGCTACATTTGAGGTACTCAAACCTTCTTCATCTTTGCTTAACTCAAGACGCTCTTCATCATTTAACTCTATCTCGGTAAGACTAACGACACTTTCATAAAGCTCCTTGGTGTCTGCTGTAAATGTATCTTGTAGGGGTGTGTGCATTGGATCCGCGGTTACTTCCATTGTTTTATACTGCTCCGTAAGTTTCTTTATGCTCTCATAAATAAAGCTATTGCGATCGAGCGGGTCAGGGTGTTTTCTTGCTACTCTCATTACAAATTTAATCATTAAAATATTTTTCCATTCTTCGTTGCTACTGCGTTCATCCTGTTTTTTTCCATAACTGAATCTAGCTCTTCAAGGAAATTTAACGGCTCAGAAACTTCTGCTTGTTGCACACCCTCTTGTTCTCGCATAGTTTTATTCTTAGTTAATAACTAATTAATCTATTCTCCTATCAATAACTTCTCTTTTTGTCAACCTCAAAACGTCCCAACAACATTCACCATTGTCGGCGTTAACTTATCCAAGTAGGTATCAAGTGCTTGTACGGTACTACCCGCGGGTAATTCTCTTTTTGCCAGAGGGTCAGCTTCTAGCGACGTTAATAATTTCTGCTTTAAAATATATGGTCGCAATACATTTCTACGATAATCCGCAATGCTCCAGCCCCACAGCTGCTGCATTGCATTTTGCACTTGCTCTAGTGATCCGGCCTGCTCAACCACTTTTTCTAGCGAAGCATCAACCTCTTTTTCTGTTACCCAAATGTTGTGTCGACTTGCTAGCGCTTCCGCAATGAGTCGCCTTCTTACTGTTGTCTCAACAAGCTTTTTAATATCGTCTGAAGTCGGAACCGTTGCCATTGCTGAAAACTGCTGACTGTAAAAAAACGTTAGCGCGTTAGTTTCTCTGTGTAGCGTGTGGTAAAAAATAGGATGAACACCAATAAACGCATAAGGCAAAGGCACGTAATCAGTCAGAATCTTTGCCAGTGTGGAATGGGGCTGCTTAAACCCGTAAACCAAGGCAGCGGCCAGTACGATACTTCCGAAAAAAACTGTTACCAACCCGCCATAAACACGCCCTGCTAGTTTATGAAGACGCCTGCCACCGCTGAGCAAGAGAAGTTGCTCGTGTGATGACGGTAGTTCGTGTGAAGGGTCGAGAACAACCGGTTTTTTAAGTGGCGTAAATCTTGCTACAACTTTTTCTTTGGGTTCTACTTTTGCTTCACTGGGTGCTGGAACGCTACTGGGTTTTTCTTTGGCAGCCTTTTTCTTCTTTGTTGGCACTGCCGCAGTTGCCTTTTTTTCTTCACGTTGAAGCCAACCAAGCACCACGTCATGCATATGCCTCCTGGTCTCTTCGTCAAACTGCGGTTCTTCTTTTTTATCTTTGTCAGGCATAACTATTTATGACCAAAAAACAACTGCCACCAGCTGGCACCCGCGCTTGTGGGTTCTTGCGGCGCTTGCGCGTCTCCTGAATTTGTCGCTTGCTCTGTGCCATTGGGAACAACAAAAACTTTTTCTCCTGGTTTAGTCATATTAAATCTTAGGCGAGCTTCTTCTTCGGTAAAAGCGGGAGTACGAACATATTCTAGCAGTTTATTTAAATCAGTGTTGTCGTTTCTCAATTCTTCTGTCTGTTTGGTAAGCGCGTTGGACTCTTTTTGAATTTGATAACGCTTAATGACGAGCTTCACATTGCCAACTATTAATAACGCAATAATAATGCCGGTCGCCCATGGCCAGAGTTGTTCTTTTTCTAAATGTAGCTTAAGAAATTTCATTCTTTATTTTTTGCCTGCGGACGGAACAGTTCTCTCCATTCGTCCTCGTTGAGGTAGCGATGGACCATTTCTAAAAGTTGACGCTGCTCTTCTGTGGATAGTGAAATGAAACGATCCCACCACCACTCCCCCGTCGCTGCTGCTTTTGTAGTTTGAAGCTCGTCCCGAAGGTTGCGTAATTCTGCGCAAAGATCTCGCGGATGCCCAACATGACGAAAGTGAATGGATTCTGAACGATCCTTCGCGCGTACTATTACTGTACCGTATCTGAGAATAGTTTGCCAAAAACCCTTGGTCTCTTCCTCTACTGAGCTAATAAATGAAAGTGGGATCTCGACCATTCGTTTGCTAAAAAAGGCACGCTTCTCAATCACAATAACTCTTTGGCTTGTCGCAATGAGTACGGTATAGCGCCACTTGTAGTACTCTCGAAAAAGCAGAATAATGGCGACAACAACTATACTAAAAAAAGTAGCTACACCAAACGTGCCTAGTTTAAACAGTGGCCAGAGGAAAAAGAACGGCAACAAAAAAAGAACCAACAGCAAAGCTATAGTTAAAGAAAAGCGGGTCCAGTGCTGTCCGTCAAGTGACACTAAAGACTCGCCTTCTCTTAATGAAACTGCAAAATACTCCTCGGTAGTTCGGTGCATTGTCAATGGGATGGTTTATTTTTTTTGTACGAAAGTACCAGATAAATAGTATTGGTGCCCCGGGCAAGGATCGAACTTGCGACCATTGGCTTAAAAGGCCACTGCTCTACCACTGAGCTACCGGGGCATGTTTGGCTAGTATAGAAAAGCTTCTGCGATTGGGCAACTTGAACAGGAAGCCATTCAGCGTTAGAGTATAATGACTTTTATGGCAAACGTAAAATCTGAAGACCCGTCTCGAATACCCCCGCAAAGCATAGAAGCCGAGCAATCCTTGCTTGGAGCAGTTTTGCTTAGCAAAGACGCCATTATTCAGGTAACGGATATGGTTTCGCCCGCCGACTTCTATAGAGATGTCCACGGGATCATTTTTGAGGCTATGCAGGACCTTTTTGCTAAGCAGGAACCTATTGATGTATTGAGCCTTTCTAATAAGCTTGAGGAACGCGGAAAGATCAAGAAGATTGGCGGACGCGCCTACTTGGCAAGTCTTTCAAACAACGTCCCGTCTGCCTCAAACGTGAACCACTACGCAAAGATTGTACAGCGTAAAGCAACGCTTCGAAGACTAATCGACGCTGGTATTGAAATTACAACTCTTGGTTTTGAAGAGGACGAAGACCTTGACGTCGCACTTGATAAAGCGGAGCAACGGTTGATGACCGTTACCCAGCGTTACATGCAGCACCTGTTCCGCCCGATGAAATCTTTATTGACCGAGGCCTTTGACCGTATTGACGAACTGCATCGCCAAGGAGGAAAACTGCGCGGGATACCAACCGGCTACAAGGACCTTGACGACAAGCTTGCTGGCTTTCAAAAATCTGACCTTGTCATTCTTGCTGCCCGCCCATCGATGGGTAAAACTTCTCTGGCGCTTGACCTAGCAAGACACGTTGCTGTTCGCGGTAAAACGCCAGTCGGTATCTTTAGCTTAGAAATGTCTAAGGAGCAGCTTGTTGATAGAATTTTATGTTCTGAAGCTGGTGTTGATTTATGGAAAATGCGAACGGGTCGCCTCACCGACAAAGGCGAAGACGATGACTTTACCCGTATTGGGCAAGCAATGGGAGTACTCGCGGAAGCACCTATCTACATTGACGACGCGGCAAGTGCTAACGTCATGGATATTCGCGCACGAGCCAGACGTCTTCAAATGGAAAAAGGTCTTGGGCTACTCATTGTTGACTACCTGCAGCTTATTGAGGGTCGTGGTAATACTGACAGTCGGGTGCAGGAAATTTCTGAAATTAGCCGATCACTAAAAGCACTCGCTCGTGAACTGCAAATTCCGGTACTGGCGCTGTCCCAGCTTTCTCGTGCTGTTGAGGCGCGTAGTCCTGCCATCCCTAAACTTGCCGACCTTCGTGAATCTGGTGCTATTGAACAGGACGCTGACGTCGTTATGTTTATTTACCGAAAAGCGATGGATAAAAGCATCCGTGATTTGCCGCTTGAAGAGCGCAACATTGCAGAAATTTACATTGAAAAACATCGTAACGGACCAACCGGTAAGGTCGAACTGTACTTTGATGAAGGTCGTGTGAGTTTCCAAAACCTACAACGGCAGGAAACGTCCACCGCAGGACCAACATTCTAAGATGCGCTACCCTGCTCCGGTTCAGCGTCTTGTTGACGCCTTTTTGGTTCTCCCAGGTATTGGACGCAGAACGGCCGTTCGCTTTGCCTACTCTTTGGTCTATGGCAGCAAAGAAGATGCCATTAAACTCGCGAAAGCTATTGAAGAGCTTCACCCCAATCTTACCCGTTGCCAATTATGTTTTTCGTACAGTGAAAAAAACCCTTGCGCCATTTGCGTTAACAGTAGCCGCGAGCAAGATCTTCTTTGTGTGGTGGCGGATGACCGAACCATATCGGCTATTGAGCAAACGGGTAGCTACAAAGGGCGCTATTTTGTATTAGGCGGCGTGTTGAACCCTGTAGATGGTGTTTCACCAGCGGAGCTAGAATTGACTGCCTTACACCGCCGAATGCAAGAAGCAACTATTCAAGAAGTATTTCTCGCTTTTGACGCCGATACCAATGGCGAAGCTACAGTTTCCTATCTGACGCAGGAACTACGTAAGTACAATGCAAAAATAACAAAGCCAGCACGGGGCTTACCCGCCGGTTCTCGACTGGAGTATGCGGATGAAGTAACGCTCGGTGCCGCGATTTTGGAGCGAAGAAATGGCAAAAATAATGACCTCTCTTAGGAGGTCATTATTTTATCGATGAGCACTTTTGTGAAGTGTTGCCGGTGACCGATTTTTCTTCGGTAACGGACTTTTGCTTTGTACTTAATGACGTCAATGGTTCGGCTGCGTCCTTGTTTCTCTACCGTTGCTGAAACCTTGGCATTTGGAACGGTTGGCATACCGACGCTAACTTTTTTACCATCGTCAACCAAAAGTACCTCTTCAAATTCGAGCTTATCGCCTTCTTCGCTCGGTAAACGCTCGACAGAGAGTCGCTGACCTTCGGTTACGATATATTGCTTTCCACCTGTTTTAATTACTGCTTGCATAGAGTTATGAATGAATACGTTTCGCTATTCTACCCAAGATTACCGGGCCTGTCAAGTTTAATGAGTAGCTAGAATACTTCGCTTGTACGCGTCAAGATTTTCTAAGGCGATACCGGTGCCGCGCGCCACACAAAGCAGCGCGTCGTCGGCAACATACGCCGGTACGCCTGTTGCTCGGCTAAGGAGCTGATCGATGTTGCGAAGCAATGAACTGCCGCCAGAGAGCACCATACCTTTATCGATGACATCAGCTGACAACTCTGGTGGCGTATTTTGTAATACCGATTTTGCCGCATCTATAATGCCCTCCAGCTCCGCCTGAATGGCTTCGGTAATATCGTCCGACGTTACCGTTACCGTCTGCGGCAAACCGGTTACCATATCGCGACCTCGGACATCCATCTGTAGTTTTTCTTCGAGGTACAACGCAGACCCAATTTCTATTTTTATATCTTCTGCCGTCCTTTCGCCTATCGCTAGATTATATTTTTTTCTAATGTACTCTGTTATGGCTGCGTCAAATTTTGTACCACCTATTCTGACGGACGTACTGGCCACAATGCCGCCAAGAGAGATAACTGCCATTTCTGATGTACCCCCACCGATATCAATAATCATGTGCCCCGACGCAGAACCAATCGGAATGTTGGCACCGATGGCAGCGGCAATTGGTTCTTTGATGATGAATGCCGCCTTTGCACCTGCTGCCATACAGGCGTCAATCACCGCACGGCGTTCTGTTGCCGTGATACCTGCCGGCACGGCGACCATTACCTCTGGCCTAAAAAATCTGACGCCGCCAAGCGCTTTATTGATAAAGTAGCGCAGCATTGCCTCGGTTGTTCGGTAGTCCGCGATTACGCCTTCTTTTAGTGGACGCAAAGCGGTAATGGTATCCGGTGTTCTTCCGAGCATTTCCTTTGCCTCGTTTCCTACCGCCAAAATCTTTTTGTCGACTATCGAAATAGCGACAACAGAAGGTTCATTAATAACAATGCCACGCTTAGGCAAATGGACAAGCGTGTTGGTCGTTCCGAGGTCGATGGCGATTTTTTTGAGTAACATAAAGGTACTACAGTATAACTGGCAGCTGACGGACTGGCAAGTTTGGGCTACTTCTTATCTGCTAAGCCCGCCGGTAGTCTTTTACCACACCATTTTAAAAAGTACGCTGCAAAATCTCGCGCATGAATAATACTTACCCGTAGACGTTCGGCCGACTCACGACGATGGTAATGAATCATGGCCACGTCCGCGACGTAGTGCACTTCAAAGCCCACTTCCCACAACCGACGACACATGTCAGTATCAGCAAGGTACACAAAAAAGCGTTCATCGAGTCCGCCAATGACATCTAGTGCAGATTTTCGAACCATAAGACAACTCGACATCAACCACTCAACCGGCCGCGTACTTTTATGGTCCCAATCGTTAATGAGGAAGCGTGCAATTTCTTTTTTACCGCTATTTGTCTTTGCCAAAAAACTGCGTCGATACAATGGCGTCGGTAGGCGGTAAAAACGATAGGCAGAATACTGCACACTGCCGTCAGCATTATTGAGCCGCGGCGCTGCCGCGCCAACCGTAGCGTGTTCTTTAAAATACTGAACTAAGCGATCAACTACGCTGCCTTCAAAAACAAGATCGGTGTTTGCAAAAAGAACGAATGAGCCCTTAGCAACTGCTAGTCCGTTGTTAGTACCTGCGCTGTAGCCTCTATTTTTTTTCAAAATAACAGCATTAACGTGTGGAAATTCTTGTGCTAATAATTCTTTGCTGCCATCGTTTGAACCATTGTCGACAACAACGACTTCATACGTAACGCTTGGCTTATACTTTTCTACACTCAGCAAAAATTGACGCAATAAACCACGCGTTTTGTAATTGACAACGACTATGGAGACTGCTACCTGTTGTTCATCCATAGGGTTACTCTTCTAGGTTCTGCTTTTTGGTAAACGTGCTTACGTTTTGCGCTTAATGCTTTTCGCATAGGTATTACCTCGCGCAAAGCTTTAAGCTGGCTAGGATTTGAGAACAGTACATAAAAGAACTTACCAAGCTCGTAAAAAAGGGTCTCGAAAAAACTTCTCGATAGCAATGGCACATACGCCGTCCCCGCCAGGAAAAATAGATGGTTGCGGTACGAGCGGTAATTGCTTTGCTCGGAACGCATGGCTCTGACTTTTGCTGCGGTAAGCGGCTCATTATAGGCATGCCCACGGTCAGCTTCTCCACGCACACTACGATGATGGTAAGCAATTGCGCCAGGAACGACAAGGCTCCCCCACCCTGCCAGTTGTAGCCGATAGGCTAGATCAATGTCCTCCTTGTACGCAAAAAAATCTTCGTCAAAATACTCTACTTTATTATTGCGTTGCAGTACCACCGCATCAAGCGCTGCTCGTCTATAAAGTGCTGCGGTCGCTGGTACACCAAACACCTCTGTGTCCTTATTGCCGTTAACCAAAGCAGCACGCTGACCACGCAACGTCTCAACAACGCGATGGTTTCTAAACAGTGTCAAGCCAAACGCGTCTAGCAAAGGTTCACTGTCAGTAGCACTGTGGTTGTCCGCTCTCAGCAACGACCCAGAAAATGAACCAGCGTTTGCGTTTACCTCTGCCGCGCGAACTAGCAAAGAAAGATAATCGGGAGCTAGCGCAACATCTTGATTGAGCACAAGCACATATGGTGTTTGTAATTTTTGAATTAAATTGTTGTACGCGGCGGCAAAACCAGTGTTTTGGTCTCTTTGAGAGAGTGAACCACTATTAGTCTTGAGCCAGTCCGCAACCAATGTAACAGAATTATCCTTTGAACCGTTATCTAGAAACAACGAAGTAAAGTCTTTTACCGTCTGCCCAGAAATACTTTTGAGAAGTACTGGTAAATATGCCGCCCCATCCCGCGTTACAACAAGCACCGTAACCATCATACGTCTCGTACTTTTTTGGTTACGTTAAAGCCAAGCGGACGACCAAGTAGTAATCGCGTCTGCGCGTCAACTGCAGGAATAGAACCAAACAAGATAAGGGTAAACGGCAACAGCGCCCACTGCAGCAACATTACTAGATACTGATGTGCTTTTACCTCTGCCGGACGCGGAGGAAGTAACGACATTCCGAGAATTCCACTTACAAGTATACCGACCATGGCAAGCTGAAGAAGAAAAGAAAGTACAGCTGGTGCATTCTGCGCAAACACAGTGTTGTTTACTGCGCCAGTTGAAAGCAACAACGGCAGCTGACCAAGTGCGGTAATAAGAATAGGAGCGGTTGCCCACGTATACATACCTTCACCTAAGTTCCAAAGGTAGTGCACCTTTTTTCGCAAAGGAATATTTGGGTGTTTCCTGAAGTTCCACAACATAAATGGAAGATGCTCGGCACCCCAAGCCCATCGCCGTTGCTGACGATACAGTTCGACCAAGCTTGCACGGTAGCTTCCTGCTGAAACCATATCCATAGAAACCGGTACGTACATTGGCGCTACTGAATAGTTGCCCTCGTAGCGCAAAAAACATTGCAAAAAGATTCTTGAATCCTCGGTGACGATCCGTTTTTCCCAAAAATCAACGTCTACCAGCGCTTGCCAGCTCATGCTATGCGAAGAAAACGTAAACAGTCGTTCTGGTCGCGCCAACTCGGTCATTAACCAAAAAGTGGTACCTAAGGCGGCAATACGGACCAGTGCTGGTGACTCCCATAGATTATTATTATAAAGTACTGCAGGTTGAAAACTAGCATGCTGCGGATCTGGATGCGTGAGGTACATATAGGTCAAACATGAAAAATACTCAGGATGCACAATAGTATCAATATCAAAAGCAGAAACAATAAGCTTGCCATAACTAATTCCCTCGGCATCAACATACTCTTTTGTGCGCTGTCCTGCCCAGTTCAAATTAGAACCTTTACCGGGAATTTCGTCAGGCAAATCTGCAGGATGAAGGGTAACCACAATTTTTTTAAAAGCATCACCAAAACGGTCAATGACTTTGTCCGCATAGGCGGTAAAATTAGCGGCATCCCTCTCTTCTCCCGCTAAAACGATGATAAACTTCTTGGGATTATAATGAATTTGCGAAAGTCTTTGGATAGTTGCGTTTATTACCTCAAATGACTCCTTGTACGTTGGCAAAAAAATAAGGTGGTAATAGTCATCACTTTCTTGGGGCAAAGCCCTAAGTTCTCCCGACCAGTCCCTTTTCATGTCACGTCGATAACGTCGCCAAGAATGAAGTAAATAAAAAACAAAATAGCAGACACGAAACAGCCAATACAAATCGTAAATGATAACCAAACTTATCGCCCATAGCGGTTTTGTTAGCGACAAAATAATTGCCAGCAAAAAAGTAAGCCAGACCAAGGTGCCCGGAATCATTTCTAGTAAGCGATAGCGTTGTCTATCGGTCATAATCGTTTTGCTCTCGGCGCCGAACCAGTAGAGGCAGCGCAACGCTAATAATAAATAAAATCGCGATTGCAGTTGCGGCATAAAGTTTTTGAAGCGAGGAAAGGGAGAGTGCCAAAATACCAGACAGCATGGTTAGCATATAAAAAAGCAATACAACAAGTCGGACACTTAGACCATACTTAAGCAGTATAAAATGTAGGTGCAACCGGTCCGGCGATACTGGTGATCTGTGTTCAAAAAATACACGGCGCAAAACGACCCAAGTGGCATCTAAAATAGGAACAGCTAAAATAATCCCGGCAGTTGCAATTTTACCGCCAGCAATGACTGCTAAAATACCTAAACAATAACCAGCGAAGAGACTCCCACCTTCTCCTAAAAATATTTTTGCTGGCGACCAATTAAAAGGAAGAAACCCAAAAAACGCACCGCTAATAATTGCCGCCATTAGCGCGGTATCCGGCTGCAGTACTGGCGGGCGTAAACTTAAAATTACGATAACAAGGGCCCCAATGCCCACCACACCGCTTACCAGCCCATCGAGGCCGTCAAGTACTTTTGTCGTTAGCATTGTCGCCATCAGCCAGAGAACCGTAAAAGCAACACTACCTAAACTAAGTGCATAGGAAAATCCACCCACGCTAATAAGTGGTAACATTACTTTGTCGATTCTCCAGACGCCACCAAAAGGGTTGGTAATAAAGTTAACACCAACACCAGTTAGCACGGCTAACAAAGCAGCAATAAACGGTAAAGCTAATTTCCAAAAAGTGCCGAGTTTAAAGCGGTCATCTATAAAACCCCCAATCATTAAAATAGTTGTGCCCAAAAATGCGCCAAACAAATACGGCACTTTGATGTAGTGCAACAGCGCATCGGGATTAACAAGCAGGAAAAAAGTGGTAACAAACGACACGGAAAACCACACGGCAATACCACCCAATAGCGGTATTCGGTGCTGGTGCATCCTACGTTCACCCTCGATAGCGGGATCATCTATCACCTTAAAACGATAAGCGAAACGCATAACGAGCGGCACTGCTGCCGCCGTTAGTACTGCTGCTGCTATAAATGCAAACGCGTAAATCATAGGGTTTTACCCTTTATAATGCCTATTTCTCCATTGCTATCAAGAACAATAGTATCGCGACGCTTTACCTGTCCGTCAAGTAGGTAACGGGCCAGTCGAGAATCGACATTATCTTGAATAGTTCGACGCAAAGGACGCGCACCATAGACGGGGTCGTAGCCTTTCTTTGCTAGTTCCACAATAGCAGCATCGGTGACTTGTAAGGCTATGCCGTGCGCAGCTAATCGCTTCTCTACTTTCTTCAGCAACAATTTCGTTATTGCCAGCAGATGGGCTTCGGTTAATGGCTTAAAAATCATTACCCCGTCAAAACGGTTTAAAAACTCTGGTTGAAAATGTTTTCCAAGCTCCTCTTGGCGCAAGTGCTGATCTATATCTGGAAACGGTATCTGCTCACGTACAGATGTAACAATGTACTCTGCACCGGCGTTCGAGGTTGCAATAAGAATAACATTGGTAAAATCAATCGTCTCTCCGTCGCCCGAAGTCAAACGACCGTCATCCATGACCTGCAAAAAAAGATTTAAGACGTTAGCATTTGCCTTCTCAAGCTCATCAAGCAGTACCAAAGAAAACGGATTCGCTCGAACGGCACCAGTTAAGGTCCCAGCCTCGCCGCTCCGTCCAGTTCCTAGAAGCCGAGAAATACTATTGACGTCCTGATACTCTGACATATCAAGTCGAACCATTTTGTTCTCATCCCCAAAGTAAAGGGCCGCAACGGTTTTTGCTAGTTCTGTTTTACCGACACCGGTAGGCCCTAAAAATAGCAAGGTAGCAATTGGTCGCTTAACGTCTCGCACCTCTGCCCGAGCACGACGCAACGCATCGGCTACGGCATTCACCGCCTCTTCTTGGTCAATCATTCTCTCGTGCACTCGGTCCTCAAAAGAAAGCAACAAAGCAGATTCGTTTGTATCGACTTGCCGTACGGAAATGTTTAATTTGGTGCTTAAAAATTCATCAACATCAACCCGTAGAACAATACTATGCTCACCTCGTTTTTTTCGTACAAAAAGAGAAACTTCATCAAGCACTTCAAGTGCTTTTTTGGGCAGCCGTCGGTCAGGTACAAACTTGTCGACCAGCTCAACTAAACGGGCAATAGCATCATATGAAAAATAAACGTGATGCTTAAACTCCGTCAGGGCAACTCTGGATTGTACAATTTTGATACTCTCGTCCACCGTTGGCTCGGAAACCTGAACCGTTTCAAAAATACTCGCAAGCGAACTGCCTTCCATATACTTGCGGTAAGCTTCAGGTGTAGTAGTGCCAAGAAATGGTATCCCAGATCGGCGTAAACTTGACGCCAACACTTCCGCCAAGTCAACACTTCCCTCACCTCCACTTGTTATACCATGAACGCTATGCGCATTATCAATAACAAGAGCTATGTTACCCGCTCGTGCAGCTTCAAAAATGATACGCTGTACTCTTTCACCCGCTTCGGCCGGTGTTACCCCACTCACCACCCGAGGCAGCAGTAGACTCATTAAGCGTTTATCCTGAAGGTTTGCCGGTACTTCACTAGTAACCATCCTATCCGCAATGTCCTCAAGAACACCCTTTTTGCCTACTCCTGCATCACCAACAAAAAGTGGCGCACCACCTCCTTCAAAGATTCGTAACGCAGAGTTAATAATTTCCTGTCTACGAATAGTGGGAAGAAAATAACCCCGCTGCGCAGCCGAAGTTAAGTCCTCAGAAAAATGGTCTAAGAGCGGCGTCGCTAGTGCGGTCATTGCTCTATCAAGCTTACCTTTAGGACGAAAGCGACTTCTCTCTCTAATATGTCGATAGCGTCGCCGGAGGAGCTGTTCGTTTTCTTGCCAGAGCACAACGTTTCTTATTTTCTGTCCGTCTACATTTACGTCATAAAGCACCTCTGTAACCAAGGGACTCTCCAGCACCGTCGCAAGAAAAAGACTTGGTATATCAATATTTTTTCCTCTGTCTTCATACGTTTCGCGATAACTGCTCTCAAGTACTCGTTTCAGCTCTTGGTAGGCATCTGCTCTCGTGTTTTGCTGCTCTTGCGTTAAACCTCGAGCAACTACTTTTCTAATTGAAACTATGTCTACTACCCCCAATCTGGCGAACATCTCTCTCACGCTTGCAGTAGTAGAAACCGTGAGAAACAAATGGCCAATACTAAATGGGGTCTTCTGCTGCCTAGCTAACTGCATAGCTCGAAGTAGCTGAAACTTGGCTTCTATCGTAAGCACCGCATAGATATCAACCGCTTTTGTTTTTCGCCAATGAACACGTCCTTTCTTAGTTTGCCTGTACACTTTTATAGGAACTCTTGTAGTACCCGCAGAATCACGCTCTATGCTCGTGTATACATATAATGCCGCGAGTGCCCCAACCCAAAACATAAAGCTGCCAGCAGAAGCGTTGGTAATTGAGTAAATTTTATCGAACGACGAAATCTCGACCAGATCAATAACTGCGCCTACAGAAAAGTGGAGTAAAGAAACAACGGCGATGGCAAAAAATATAAAACGAACAATATTTTGCGTTAGCAGATAAAGCCGATCGTTTTGTAAACGAGTTTCTGTAATATCTTTTGGTACAAAAGCGTTTACCCCACCGAGGACTATCCCATACCCCGCCCCAAAACAACGTCGACACACACTGCCGCTCCTACGACCACTACCCGTGCAGTAATCGCAACTTACCGCAAAAGATGAAGTGCTGCTGCTATCAACTTCCATAAAATAATAGGTGGAATGACAACGTAGAGAACAAGGAGTAAAACGGCAACTAAAACATACCCGACGTATACCAAGAATCTAACGAGCAGTTGTGCCAGTCGCATAAAAAAACTAATGACACGGCCAGCAATATCATGCTGCCCAAACATGGGTACAAAAAGATTTGTAAGCCAAGGCGAAACACCAGACACGTCGTTAGCATAGCGCACTTGACGAAGCAAAGTTCTTCCTTGACGTTTTAACCCTGTCGTATACCACCAAAGCGGGCTGTAGGCAAGCTCCACAGCTACCGAACGAGTTACTATGGCAAGACTGCGCATAAACATACTAGGGTGCGGCAACGATACCCTTACCAGAGGCCACAGGATCACCCTCAAGGTTGGTAGTAACGGCATTGCCATTTCCGCTCACTTGTCCCTTGGTGACCTCGTCAATTGCCTGCATCGCAATCTTGTTTTCAAGAACAACAATTTTCCCGGCATCGCTTTCAGTCGGATGCAATGTAACGGTAAAGTTTGCTTCTGGCTCAAGCCCTGGAGAAAGTGAACCTATCGTCCACTGAGGAGTACCACTGCTATTTGTCCACGTTCCGTTCGAGGCGAAACCGCTTCCTAGAGTAACATTGTTAGGCAATGCTGCTGTAACCACAACATTTGTTAGTGGATGAACACTACCAGAAAGTTTCCACGTTATCCTATAGGTGGTATCGCTACCTGCATGTGGCGGTAGAGGCCCTGAACCAACAGGCGTACCGTCGTCAGCAAAATATCTAGCAATAGCGTTTACGGTAAGAGCAGTATTAATAGATACCTTTGTTACCGCCCCCTGAATGTCTCCACTGGCTGCGGAGTCGTCACGTTTTTCGTAGTGCAGAGTAGGACTAATTGTCAAGGATAACCTTGTGCCACCGCTGACCGAATTTTTCAACGGTATATCCCAATTCAAATCACCGCTTCCACCAGGTACGAGACGCGATAATAGCGGCAGCTCTTTACTACTCCAGCTAATAGCTCCGGCGTCTACTGAACCATCTGGAACGGTAACCTGAGGCCAATTGACAACTCCACCATCAAAAGCGACTCGAACCGTAAGATCGCCAAGAGATACATCAGAAATATTTTCATAGTGCAGGTTAAAGTGAAGCGTATCCCCGAGAGAAGCAACAGGTTGGTTTTGTTCTCCGTTTACCGTTAGGGTCATAAGAGCTTCGCCACCCACAGCGGTAACGGTTAGTTCTGCGCTAGTGATGACATTTTTATTTCCATGGTCCCCCGTTGCTTCGAGCGATGCTGAAAGCGTATGTTCGCCAGTTGTTGTTTCTTTCCAATTACCTATTATTTCTATCTTACCTTCTTCTCCTGCCGGAAGAGCGGCAAGGGGCCACTTCAGACTCCCACCAAGATCAATAGAGGGAGCAGTGCTGGTAACGGTAAACCCATCAGTACCAGAAACGGTAATAATTGTCGGTGGTAATGCCTCGCTCCCTTTGTTGGCGTAATGAAGAATATAGGTCGTTTCTTTTCCGGGAACAACTTGAGCGTCACCTTCCCAAATAAGCGACTGGCTGCCACTTATGAGTGCAGTAGAAACGGAATCGCTCGTCTGTAATTCTGATTGAAAATTTTGCAGTTTATAAGTCAACGTAGCAAACACGGTTCCAAGGCTACCTGTTTCGCCCAGAAGCGTACCGCTCACGTCAACCTCTTTTGTTTCCCCTGCAGCAATGCTAGCCACAGACCACGTGTTGTTGGTATTCCCTTCAGGGCTTATGGTTGCGCTGTGCCAAAGAAACCCACTTGGATAGTTTGCCCGCAGGTGCAAGTTCTGTACGGCGTCTGACGATTGGTTACTTATTACAAATCGATACGTTATCGATGAGCCCACTGAAACTTCTGTAGGCGCAACAATATGCAGCGTCAGCGTACCGCTATTTTTAATTTGTAGTGAAGTAAACGCATAAAAACCAAGCCACGCAGCAGTACTCGCCGCTACAAGCAAAAGGAAAAGAAAAAAGGTGATACGCTTCCACGATGCACTTTTTCGATGTTCAAAGGTTGCATTCATTTTACCGTTACCTTCAGCATGGTAAATTCGCTCAAGATCTTGATAATTTCTGTTAATTTTTCTCTTACTCATGGTTTTTGTTGACTAAATAAAGTAGCGATTGCAAGATCGTTGCTTACTGGAGACCGCCACACCCAGTTGCCGCCAATAATGGTAGGATCTTTTGATGTCGATGCTATCAGTAAACGATGGGTAAAATCCGTAATTGAATGCGTTAAATCCGTAGCTCCTGTACCGGGTTGCTTTTCCCAATAAAAAGTATACCCCAGATAGCGTTGCTCGTTTGAGAAAAAGGCTAACCATGGCACGTCACTGGCAGATGGATAATGAGTAAGTCTCCATGGCAAACGATAAGTAATGGTAACTGTTTTTTCTGCGCCGGGATCAACGGTGAGCCAACCCGCAAATACCGTCCGTTGTAACTCATTATAAACAGTAAGATTGCGTCCACGGTCAACGTATCCTTCACGCTCCGGCTTAAGGTCAGGATCTTCTGTAGTATAACGTTGTGGTGTTTTAAAAAGCATAGGATCTATAGATTCGAACCCCTCTGCGTTTACAATCTGACTACCTTGTGGCACGTATACTCTTAAGTAATCTACGTTCCTGACACCTGTAAACGGCATCCCTTTTACACCGTGATGCGTACGGGTAACTGAAACAGTCACCACTAAACTCCCCCCCTGTGAAATCTGTACACCGTGAGTTACCGCATTAGTAATTACGCCGTCTGTTTTTTGGCCGGCAATGTTTGTATGCACAACGCTTAAAGAATCAGAACCCACCGATCTTGCGGGTAATTCCCCCGCCCAGCCCAGTTCGGTAAGTGCTCGCTCAACGTTTTTGTTGTCGCTATACACAAGAACATGCTTTTCCGCTAACGCCGACCGCAAAGCATTGAGTAAGTCAAAACCGTCGCTCGTTGCTTTTTGAGCTACGCGATCAAGCATAACAGGAAGCAAATCAGCCAGTATCTGTTTTGGCGTATTTTTTGCATGGTCATAGTTAACTTCCACCTCCTCGAATAGCTGCTGAACGAAATTATCTTTATCAATAGTTACGCCATACTTTGCAAGACTTATGGGCCCCGTGATAGTCAATAGAGAACGCATAAATTGTGTATCAACGGCAACTACGCCATCTACGCTACTGCCACCTGAATGCGCATAAAACCAAGCTATTTTTTGTGCAGAAGTAGGCCAATCTGACCACCAGTTAGCATCTTGAAACTCCCATCTGCTAGCTACTAAACTAAGCGGCTGCGGTGGTTTTTCTTGAACCGTTAGAGCACCTTTAAGATCATAGGTTCCTCCACCAGGAAACTCTATGTTTTTAATTTTTCCGTTTACAACATCTACCAGCGCAAAACTACCCATAAAACCACCACTGGCGCGTAGTTCGTAATCATCTTGAAAAACAAAAAGGTAACGCTTTGGCTCAGTGCCGCCACTTAACTCCGGAGAAATAAAATTGACCAGAGATAGGCTGCGTACAGTGTCAACAAGTGGTGGTAAAATGGACTGTTGCAACTGTGTGAACATAGTTTCGTACGGCGCCGGCAACGACGAAGCATTAACTTGGCGCAGCGACTCGGCAACAACGGAAAGACGTGGTGTTACGCTGGTCGCTATTGACTGCAAAGTTTGAAAAGCTCCGTCCAACGTGAGCTGTGTTTTTCCGCTTTTGGCGTTCAGAAATGCAAGCGCGCCAGCAACCTCCTTTGCAATTGCAGTTGTAGCATCTGCCGCGTTTAGTAGATCGTGTACTGAAGATAAGGTTTTCCCTTGAGGTAGTGCTGTTGCCGCTACTGAAATGACATCTGGTAGCTGGTCGAGCTGGTGCTTTGCCTCGGCAAATGCTTTGAGAGAGGTTTCAAAAGTGGTACTAGCCACGTCGTACCTACCAAGTTCAAACGATGATGCGCCAGCCGCAAACGATCGGGCTCCGTCACGTAATGCGCCGGCAACATCACCACTGACCGCTTTTGCCGTTGTAATTTGTCCAGTCAGCCATATCGGCACAATAAGGACAAGTGACACAACGGCAAATGTTGCTGCTTGCCTCATACTTCCTTGCGTCCAAAAAGCAAAAGAGCTGGATTCTTTTTTCGGTTGCAACTGTGCTACGCTTTTTCTTTCCCGTTGCCCGCTAGCGGTTATAGAGACAAGTCTTGCTACTACCACGCTAACCCATTGAGATACACGTTTCAAAAAAGTTTCCCTTTCAAGATAAGTACTCTGTATGGGTACCGTGGCTACCTCCGTAGAAATTTTTGCTGATGGCAATCTAAAGACTACAATAGCAATACGCACAATAAGCCAACCTAGAAATATCAATAAGGAAGTTGTGCTAATTTCAAACAGATAAGGACGAACCCTACCGATGATATAAAAAAAAATTGAACTCTTTTTTGATTTTTTGGTTTGACCCCGTAGAGGTGAAAAAAGAGGCGGTCTCGCCATTACCAAATGTTTTGATATTCGGTGTGGTCCGTTCGCGATAGCAACATGAACTTCTCGACGAAAGGTGCTGACTCTACTTTTTTTCTTTTTCTTTTTTTCTTTTTCTGTTTCGTTTCTCATAAATATTGATTACAAAAGTGCTCGCTCGTAGGCAGACAAAAGACCGGCGCGAAAACTTGCTAAAGTAACTTCATTAATCATTCTTGGTTTACGCAGAAGTTCTGGATTCTTCAGTAAACTGACAAGCGAACTTGCCAATGCTCGCGCGTCATCAACTGGTACATAAACAACATTTTCACCATACGTTTCCGGAAGGACACTCTTTGATGATGAAACAACAGAAACACCGCTCGCCATTGCCTCGACTCCTGGTAACCCGTAACCTTCGTAGCGTGAAGGAACGAGGACAAACAGAGCGTTCATGTAAAGCCCTCTAAGCTCGTTGTCGTCAACACCGACAGCAAACACTACTGCTCCGTTTTTTATGAGTCCTAGCTCATTAGCAAGCCGTAGCAGTCGCTTTTGAAATACGTCCACAGGACCCGCTAGCAATAATGGTATCTGCTGCTGTTTATAACAGCTTACCCACGCCCTAAGAAGGGTCTCAATATTCTTGTGCGGATAAAAAGCTCCTACCACAAGAATATAAGGGTTAGCTTTAGTATAATGCAGATTCCTCACCTTGTCAGTTGCTCCCGCACCAGAAAAAAGCGTTGGCTGTTGCAAACAAACGGTTTTATCCTTACACCGCGGATAGTACGTAAGTAAATCTTCACGTGTAAATTCGGAAACAGTCAGAATTCTCCTCGCTTTACGCACGACATGACGAAAGGATAAGCGATAGCTTGTATACTTCACCGCATAAACCGGCCACCGTCTTGTTGATGCCTGACGATTAGGATAGTGATGAAGTATAAGGTCATGAACAGTTACCAAATACGGTCTTCGATAGCGATATGGCACAGTAAAATGAGGGGCATGCAAAAGGTCAAGATGTGTATCTACTAACTGTCGGTAAAAAGTAAACTGTTCGCTAAAACTATAGAGTGGCGTATTTGTTTCATGTACCTCCCAACCTTGTTCAGCCAGCTGTTTTGCTAACTTGCTATTTTGTGAAATAAAAATTACTTTCTCAATAGGCATGGGCGTACTATCCAAAGCGCTGACGACAGCTTCCGTATAGCGGCCGATTCCTCGTCCAGCAACCCCGTAGAGTCTGGCGTCAATACCTAGACGTAATTTTCCCATAACGCTATCAGTTTTAAAATTGAAAATTCACGCTTGCGCCGCTCCACACAGGCGTAACCACTCGAAATCATTCGTTGACGATATTCCTTATCATCACTTATTACGGAAAGCAAAGTTGGTAGCTCGTCCGCTAATCGATAAGGATTTACCCAAGAAGCCGCATCCCCTAACGTCTCCGGCAACGATGTAGCAGCTGCGCCAATAACAGGTACGCCATACTGCATCGCCTCAATTGGAGGATAGCCATAGCCTTCATAAAACGAAGGGTAAATTAAACCGCTTGACGACTGCAATAAACGAATCCGTTCACTTTCGTTAACGTAACCAAGAAAATCTACTCCTTTATAACCATCTAACTTTTTTCTACCAATACCAAGATACCCAGATCTACCAATTATTTTTAATCGATATTCCGAATGACGCTTGCGAAAAACGCTAAAGGCGTTAAGCACTGCTTCTACATTTTTTCTTATCTCTACCGTACCAAGATACACAAAGTATGGTTCACTAACTGAAACACTACCTGCGGACTTCATTGTTTCGTGACAAGGCGGCGGAGTCAGCACAAATACTCTCCCGCGCCATTGAGGGAAAAGTTCCAGCACGTCGTCCTTAGTATGTTCTGAGACTGCAAGCAAATAAGTACTTGGTTGAGCCTTTTGTAAAAAATGACGTACGTAGGACAAGTACCAAAAACGAGTATGCAAAGGGTACGTTTCTGGTAGTCTTAAAAAAGAAACATCATGAATCGTAACAAAAAGTGGTGCTTTGTGGTGTCCAATAAACAGAGGGTTTGGCTGCCACAGTATCTCTGCTTTTGGGTAACAACTCTGTGCAGAAGGCCAACCAATAGTAACAAAACCAACGTTTAAAAGCGTGTTAGAAAAACGTAAAATCTTTTCCTCCGAAAGATGCTTGCCGACAGATTTATTTAAGCCGCTTCTAAAACCAATTAATGAATGGTTTGTTGATTGAAAGTTCTTTTTGAGTTCTTCAAGCATTAATAGCGCATAGCGCGCTACCCCGGAGCCATTAGGATCATCGAGAACTCGAAGGTCTACCCCTACCCTCATACCTTTACCGCTTTACTAGTTGACGCAACAAGAGCTGAGAACTTATTTACAAACACCTCCCTTGCATACCGTTTTGAGTCCTGTCTAACTTCTGGTTCGCTAAATTGACTTTGTGAAAACCGCGCCAACGTATCAGCCAACGCTTCCCAGCTCTGTTCATCAAAAAAAGTACCCGACACGCCTTCATGGACGGTTTCGAGTGCCCCACCTTTGGCATAAGCAATAACCGGTGCACCTGCCGCCATGGCCTCAACTGCTGTAATACCAAAATCCTCAACCTGAGGGTGTATGAACGCTATGCAACTCGCATAGGAACGCGCAAGTTCATCCTTAGAGATATGCCCAAGAAACGAGACACTGGGCCCAGCAAGCTTCTTCAAACGGGCCTCGTCAGGACCAGTCCCAAACAGACGCAACGGTAACCGTAATCTAGTACACGCTTCAATCACTATAGCAAACCGCTTATAGCCAACGAGACGGCCTCCCGTCAAAAAATAATCCTCCGGTTTTCGATTGTGTGCAAAAGCTTCGGTGTCTACGGGCGGATAAATTACTGTTGCTTCCCGCTCGTAGTATTTTTTAATTCTACGTTCTACTTCCTCTGAATTAGCAACCATAATGTCGGGACGATTAGCTGCTAGACGATCCCATGGTCGCATTTTGGTAAGCACATATGGTAGTACAGTCTGAATAGGCCGCGCGTACGACAAGGTATTGAGATAGCTAACCGAATCCGACCACAAGTAGCGTGTTGGAGTATGACAGTAACAAATATGAACAGCGTCATCACTTACTAAAACACCCTTGGCAAAAGCAGAAGCAGAAGAAATAACAACGTCATACCCTGAGACATCTAGCGCCTCAATTGCGGTTGGCATTAGTGGCAAGAAACGCTGGTAATGATGAATACCCCCAGGTAGTCGTTGAATAAACGAAGTCCGAATGTCTTTACCGGAAAAACGTCGACCAAGTACGCGCGCATCATACGCAAGAGTAAAAATGGGAGCATGGGGATACATGTCAGCCAAAACACTGAGCACCCGTTCGGCGCCGCCGTCCTGTGTTAAAAAATCATGGACAAGAGCAACCTTCATAGTGCGCGACGTGACCGAAAAATTGCACTAATAGTACGCAAAACGATCAACATATCCAAAAATGGCGACCACTCTTCAATGTAGTAGCGGTCCAGTCGAACCTCTTCTTCAAAGTCAAGATCTGATCTTCCACTAACTTGAGAAAGACCGGTTAACCCAGGCTTAATAGCCAATACTTTACGATGATGTTTCTCATAACGAGAAACCTCCCACGGTAAGTGAGGCCTCGGACCAATCAGACTCATGTCCCCTTTCAGGATGTTCCAAAACTGAGGCAACTCATCAAGGCTTAAACGTCTCAACCAAACACCAAAGGGGGTTACGCGCGGGTCGTTTGCTACCTTCGGCACTGGTCCACCACGAGAGCCGCTAGTAGCGACAAGTTCGTCGTGCAGCTGTTGTGCAGCCGCGCCACCATACTGCTCACCAGTAGAGTCCTTTAAATACATTGAACGAAACTTATAAAACGTAAATAGTCCGCCTCTACCGACCCGTTCTGACACATAAATAATAGGTCGACCAGTTTCAAAAAATATGCCAACGGCAACAAACACAAAAAGGGGTGAAAAAAATAACAATCCACATACTCCCGCAACTACATCAATTGCTCTTTTAAATATTCTCCCCCAACCCTCAATTTTCGTGACGGGAACCTCAACGAGAGGAATGCCAATTTCTACATTTACTACTGGTCGGCGGACAGCAGAATGCAATAAGTCCGGCGTGTAGCGGAAGGTTAAATGATTGCTTTCGGAGAATTCTAAAAAGAGTGCCCGCTCTTCGCTACTAGCACGAGCATCAGCATAGATAAGTTCATCAATTGCCCGCTTGTTCACAAGCTCTCGAAGCGTTAGTAGTGAAACTTCAGTTGGTGGCAAGGCAACAACAACACGATAACCGGAGTCAACATGCAATTTAATTTGAGCAACTAACTCTTCCGCCGTCCCGCTTGTGCCTATGATGGCAACTCTTCTAGCGGCAATGCCGTAGCGAAAGAGAAGATGCTGTACTTTCCGAATGGCAATACGCAACACGGTAACAAAGCAAATGGCCAAAAACCAAGCTGCTAATATTATGAAACGCGAAGAAAAAAAATCCCGATGTAAAAAAACAACGAAAATTACAAAAACCAATCCAGCAGAACAAGCGGCAACAATTCGCAAAAACTGATTATAAAAACTATCAGTAATGCGCCTACTGTAAAGCCCGGCAAGTGCAAACAAAAAAATCCAAACAGCTGCAACGACGCATGCGTAAAATGCCAAGTTTTCAGTTGTAGTTGTATAAACTGCTGGCCTAAACCCCTCGACTACGTCAAGAAAACGAATTTTTTGCGCAACGAAAGCCGCTAATAATAGTGCGGTAAAATCCAGCGGAACAAGAAAAATTGAGAAAAAAAGCTCTGTACGCTTCATTGACAATACTGACACCGAAAAAGAGGAGAGAATACCTATAAGCCGAATTCTGTACCCCGACAAGTCGGGGTGGCGACCATCTCTCTGGCCCGTCAGTCGCCTGACAGATCTAGCGAGTTACCAAATTTACTCTTGCACCAGATAGGGTTTACCATCCTGTCCGCTCACGCGGTAGGAACAGGCGTAGCACATAATGCACACCGCCTAACTTTTCACCTTTCATTCTGCAAGCAGAACTAGTATTGTCTCTGTGGCACTGGCCCTATTATAACGTCACCGTCATAACGGTTCCCGTTAGGAACTACCTATTACCCGAAGGTGGTGTTCGGACTTTCCTCTCCGACAAAAAAATCGAAGCGGCCGCCCAGTATTCTCAAACCTCTTTTTCGATGTCACTACGCTGTGTAATGACGCTATCGTAACAAAAAAATTACCTATTTGTCAACTGAATCAAGGGCTATATTAACCTGACGATCCGCTTCTTTGTTCCGCTCTCTAGGTACATGCGTAAAGGTAATTTTAGGAAACGACGAGGCCAAATTCCACACTTTTAAAAAGAGTGGCTGCAGCTCTACATTCTTGACCCGATACTCCCGCTTTATCTGTTTAACGACAAGCTCACTATCAAGAAAGCAATGAACGGTACTGGGAGACATTTTTTTCGCTTCCTCAAGAGCAGCAATGAGAGCGCTGTACTCGGCTTGATTGTTGGTCGTTATGCCTAGGTACTTCCCAAAGGCAATAAGCTCTGTACCCTTTTCGTCGGTAATGTAGACACCAAGTGCTGCCGGTCCAGGGTTTCCTCGTGAACCTCCGTCAGTGTGAATATGCAATGTGTTTGTCATAAGCTACGGTAATGCTTTTCGTATATCAATAATGCGCAATTGAACGTCGTAGTTTCCTCGCCACTCATTCTGAATAATTTCAGCGGCAAGATCAATGGGTTCACCAAGCGATAACTTTTTGTACCATGAACCGAGCTTAAAACCAATACCGGTAGCCACATGCCCCTGATTGTCGCTGAGCATCAACTTGAGATGTTTTTTCTCTGCCCCAACGGCTGAACAAGAGACAACTGAAACCCCACCAAAGAGAAAAATTGGCCGCTTATTTTCCATTCCAAATGGTTCAAATTGCTGTAGCGATTGAAAAAAGTCATCGTTAATGTGACGCAATTCTAGCACGGCTGAAAGAGCTAAAACTGGACCCTGCATACCTTCAAAAAACTTTTTTGACGCCAACTCGTTTAAATGTTTTGTTAGTTTTTCTACTGCGTTATCGTCAGGCAACGTAAAACCGCATGCTTGTGCATGACCGCCAAATTTTATAAACAGTTCTGGAACGGCATGCATTGCTTCAATAATATTAAATTGCGGAACGCTTCTCCCTGAACCCACCAGACCACTACTCGTGCGACTGATGACTAACACGGGACGATTGTGCCGTTCCAGAAGTCTACTGGCAACGAGGCCTACAAGACCAATAGGCCAGTCATCACCTACGGCGACAAGTACATTTTTATTCTCGTTGTTCGCTAATGCTTTTGTTGCTGCACTGGTTACTTCTTGAGTAAGTCGCTGGCGTGCTCGGTTTGATTCGTCGAGCACCTTTGCCAAGCGAATCGCGTCTTCCTCATTATCAGCCATTAAAAGTTCATACGCTTTCATCGCGTCCCCCATTCTGCCCGCCGCATTGATGCGAGGTCCAATTTGAAAAGCAATCGATTCTGCAGTCAAATTACCCAGTGTTCCTCCAGAAAGAGCAACTAGCGCGGCCAACCCTGGACGTTTCGTCTTGTTAAGCACAAGTAAACCATAGATCAGCAATACTCGATTTTCGCCATGCAGCGGCACAAGGTCCGTAACTGTTGCAATGGCAACAAGATCGAGCAACCATTTCTCAAAAATATTCCACTTTTCTAGCTCGTCAGGATTATTGGCGACCCTATCTTTAAAAAGCGCTGATGAAACCTTGAACGCCATACCAACGGAAGCAAGATGTATATAAGGATAGGTTTCATTGGACATCTTGGCATTTAATAAAGCGTAGGAGTTTGGCATTTCTTCGGGCACATGATGGTGGTCAATAACAATGACTTCTATGCCACTCTCGCTGGCAAGCGCAATTTCTGCAATATTAGTTGTACCGCAGTCAAGCGTAATAAGTAGGTTAACGCCAGCAGCAATAAATTTTTCAATTGCTTTTGTGTTAAGCCCATAGCCTTCTTCTTCGCGGTGCGGAATATAAACAGTAACAGCATTTGCACCCAAGGCTTTAAGAGAACTGACTAATACAGCTGCGCTACATACCCCATCTGCATCATAGTCCGCATACACGACGATAGACTCATTTTCAGTAATAGCCTGAGAAATCCTATCAACGACTTTTCGCATGGCCGCAAAAAGAAACGGGTCATGCACGTCCCGGTAGTAGTCTGGATGAAGAAAAAGATCTCGCTCTTCGTCAGAGGTTATGCCGCGCTCGGCAAGCAATGCGTTAACAATAGTAGCACTGTCCGAAGTTTTAGACGGCGGCTTTACTGACTGATCTCGAAGTTGCCAAACGTAGGGCATGCTAGTAGCGCAGAAGCGGCGCCAAGGTAAAGAGCAGCATGCCGATAATGACAATGGTGTTAACCACTATCCATATGCGACGCTGTAATTTCTTGCTTTTTTTTGCCATAGGTTAGCGTTTTAAAATTGAAATAAACGTTTCCGGTGGAATAGCAACTTTGCCCCGACCATGCTCAGCCATACGCTGCTTGCCTTTCTTCTGCTTGTCCAAGAGCTTGCGTTTTCTGGTAACGTCACCACCATACAGTTTAGCGGTAACATCTTTTCGCAAAGCGCTAAGCCGCTCTGCCGCAACAACTTTCCCACCAACAGACGCTTGTATCTTCAGCACAAATTGCTGTCGCGGCAAAACATCCTTTAAATGCGAAGTTATTTTGCGCCCTCTCTCAACAAGTTCGTCACGATATACAATAGTGGACAGCGACTCTGCCGGTTCTTCTGCAATTAACACATCCATTCTGACAACATCAGCGGTTTCGTAACCATCAAGTTGATAGTTCATTGAGGCATAGCCAGAACTTGCACTTTTTAGCTTATCATAAAAATCGACGAGTATCGACTGAAGCGGTAATCGATAATGCAGCAACGCTCTATCTCCAATATATTCGGTGGTATTGTACTCACCACGACGGGAAGAAACAAGTGGCATAATACCACCTATATGTGACGCCGGGGTAATGATATCAAGTGAAACCCAAGGTTCTTCTACTCGTTCTATCGTTTCCATACGTGGCAAATCATGTGGACTTTTCACCACAAGAGACTCTCCGTTACGCAGATACACGCGGTAAGCAACGCTGGGAGAAGTAACCACTAGCTCCAAATTATACTCACGGCGTAATCGTTCCTGCGTAACCTCGAGATGCAAAAGTCCCAGAAAACCAACACGAAAACCAAAACCCAAAGCTGCTGAGTGTTCCGGCTCAAACTGTAGTGCCGCATCGTTTAACGAAAGTCTCTCAAGCGCATCTCGCAGTGTTTGATGTTCACTACCTTCTTCGGGAAAAATACCCACATAAACCATTGGACGAACTTCCCGATAACCCGGAAGCGCTGCAGTTTTTGGCTCTGCAGCCGTTATGACCGTGTCCCCTACTCGGCTCAATTTTACCTCTTTTAAGCCGGTAACCACGTAACCAATTTCGCCAGCCGTCAGTTCTTTTGTCGGTGTAAGCCCCGGACAAAGAGCGCCAAGTTCTTCCACGACAGTTTCGGCGGAGGTTGCAGCAAAGCGTATTTTTTGTCCCGGCACCACGGAACCATCAACTACTCTTATATAAATAATAACACCTCTGTATTCATCAAAAACCGAGTCAAAAATAAGCGCACGAAGAGGATACTCCTCTTTGCCGTGAGGTGGGGGCACGATTTCAATAATGCGATCAAGTATGGCTTCAACACCGATACCAGTTTTCCCCGACGCGCGTAATATTTCTTCATCACGGCATCCGAGAAGTTTTTGTATTTCTTTACTAACACCAGCAACATCGGCATTTGGTAAATCAATCTTATTAATGACTGGCAGTATTTCTACATTTTGCTCAAGCGCTAAGTAAAGATTAGCGAGTGTCTGCGCCTGAACGCCTTGCGTTGCGTCGACAAGAAGAATTGCCCCCTCGACCGCTGCCAAAGAGCGAGACACCTCATACGTAAAGTCTACATGTCCCGGTGTATCAATAAGGTTCAATTCCACTTCATGGTACAGCATACGAACGGGCTGCAGTTTTATGGTGATACCGCGCTCGCGCTCAATGTCCATGGTGTCTAAATGCTGGCTCTTTAATAACCTTTCTTCTATTGCTCCTGTGCGCTGAAGTAAACGATCGGCCAAAGTGCTTTTGCCGTGGTCAATGTGTGCAATAATACAAAAATTTCTTATTTCTTCTTGCTTATACATAGTCCTTATAGGCCTTCTCCCCCATCAACACTAGTAAATAGAGTACGAATTTTGAATTGTCTTTTTGATAAAGCCGCCATCATTTCGATTAACTCTTCGCTTCCTAAAAGCCATAGCACCATCACATAAGCAATGAGTCCAGTCAAGGATGCAATTGCTGTTTGCGTCAGCAGGGCCAACAGCGTCTCGGTTCCCAACGTAAGTCCAGAGAGTACCTTTATTCCCTGCATCACAATAGCCATAACGATACCAGCACCAATGAAACGAATGCCCGCTGAAAAAATTCTTTTTTCGTCCATGCTACCAGCGCTATGATGAAGCACCCCCCAAAGTCCTGCTAGTTGAAAAAAAGCACCTGCGCTAAATGCCATCGCTAACCCAAGCACACCGTAACGCATAGACAAAACATAAGCACTACCTACGGTAACCGCGTCAGCAAGAATGCCCACAACAAAAGGGGTCACCGTGTTATGGCGAGCATAAAAACCACGTACAAGTATTGGGATAATTGCACTAGCAAACATGCTGAGCGCCAGCCAGCGGAGAGACTCGAAGGTCAGTACGGTATCATTCCAATCAAAGGCCCCACTACCAAAAACTATGCGCACAAGCTGAGCTCTTAACAAAATAAAAACCACAGTAGCGGGTACAATAAAAAAAAGTACACTTCGTACCGCATTTGATATTAATTTTTTAAACGACTCACCGTCTTTTTCTAGCGCACTTTCTGAAAGGGCAGGAAAGACAGCAAGAGCATACGAGATACCAAAAAATGCCACCGGCACGAAATAAAGATTTGAAGAAAAATTGAATATTGCCAAACTGCCGCTAGCAAGAAATGAAGCGATGATAGTCAAAAAAACAATATTGAGATGTTGCGTTGCTAACGACAAGGTGCGCGGCACCATCAAACGGATAATTTCTCTTAGGCCTTTATCCTTGGGTTTCCATATAAATTTTGGTCGCCACCCAAGACGTAGTACGGCTAAAAACTGCGTAACAAAATGTAACGCCGCACCGAGAATAACACCCCAAGCAAGGCCTACTATTCCATACCAGGGGGCAAGAAAAAGAGCGCCAAAGATAATACCGACATTGTAAAAAATAGGCGCTAGTGAATAGATAAAAAAATTTCGGTACGCTTGTAGCACACCCCCCAGTATGGCGGATAATCCAAGTAGTACGGGCGACAATAGAATGATGCGGGTAAGAGCAATAACCCCAAGCTGTTTGTCTGGAGTAAAGCCTGGCGCGATGAGCGGCGCAATTGACGGTGCGAATAGCCCAACCAGAACTGCGGCAACAACGAGCGCAATACCAGACATCGTCATAAAAATGTTTGTCAGTTGCCAACTAAACGACTCGCCTTCTTTACCCTGTTGTCGCGATTGAATGAACACCGGAATAAACCCAGCCGACAACGCACCTACAATGATAAGGTTATAAATAAAATCAGGCACACGAAAAGCAGCATAGTAGATATCAAGCACATCCCCAGCACCAAAAGACCCCGCAAGTATTCTATCACGGAATACACCGAGCAACCGGCTGACTAAACTTGCTAGTGCAATTGTCCATGCCGCTCTTGTTATACTGCTTGTTTGCAACAAAAAAAGCCGCTTAATAAAATTACGCATATCTTGAAACGCTTTCTTTACTTATACCTGAGCGCTGCAAGCGTATTTAGCTTTGCGGCACGACGAGCCGGAAGGATACCCGTACAGAAACCTATGATTACCGAGGAAATCAGAATGGTAAGGATAAACCACAAAGGGCGCTCAAATAACGTCAAGGGTGACGATCCCAATCTTGTTGCCAATAAATTAACGAGCCAATTAAAAATTTCTCCGCCGATATACCCCATAAGTAAGCCAGTCACTCCTCCCAGAAAGCCCATCAACGCTGATTCAGTTAAAAACATAATCATCATGTCACCACGCCCTGCGCCAATTGAACGCATAATACCAATCTCTTGCGTTCGCTCAAGAAGCGCAATGGTCACCGTATTAAACATTCCAATTGCCGCAACAACAAGAGCAACAGTCCCAAAAAGAGCAAGAATAATTTGCATTGCACTAAATATTTTTGTTGCCTCGGCAATGGTGTCCGAAAGAGCAACGACAGTAAAGCCCTGCTGCTTAATGCTCTCGCGGACGCTATCGAGCGTATCACTGCTGGTCACCCGAACCTTCGCCTGCGTGTACGTGTCCGGCGTAAATTCCGGTAGCGCACCGAACGGCATATAAATTTGACTTACCAAATCATCACTAATGACGCCGACGACGGTTAACGTATGTTGGACGACATCAGTTGTAGTATTTACCTTGTCGATGGACGCTGATACTTCGCTAGTACTTATCGGCTTAGGAACAAAAAAACTGATAGCCATAGGTTTACCAATGATACTCTCTGGCGTGGCATTAAGAAGCTTCAATACGGTAGAACTTACCACTACTTCGTCCGTCGACGAATCAGTAAAAAAACTACCCTGTTCCGTCTTAAGTCCATCAAGCTTAAAAAAAGTAGGCGTGATAACCTGAGCCAAAGCGTCCCCAGTAAACCCATTTAAAGTAACTTGCGATGGTACGTTGGCTACTGGACTTACCTCCAGCACTTGTTGGCTGTTCTCCATAGTTGCTACCGCTCTACCGTCAAGAGACACCACGTTTGAATCCGGAGGATAGACATCTAGACTCAAAAGTGACTCAGAGGTGGTAATATGGTTAAACAAGAGCGCCTGAAGGCCATACCCAAAACTAACCAAAAAGAACGTTGCCGCAATACCAACACCAACGCCGAGAATAGTCAGCCATGTACGCATCGGTCGCGTTTTAAACATACGCGTTGAGAGTCTAAGAAGATCAGGGGATCGCATCATACGTTTGCTATTTTCGTGCCGTCGCTGACGGCTGCCACCGTCGGTGTGTATTTCGCGTAATCAATCAGGTAAACCTCAATCCGCCTCCCAAAATCTTGTGCCGTCTGGTAATGCAAACCAACGCCGCCTTCTTTTAGTGGACGGTCCAGTACTTCTTTAAATTGCCGGTGATCCAGTGAACCCTCAAGACGAGCCTTGATGGCCTGATTCAAACGCTCCGACTGCTCGTCCGTCAGATGACCGTGGTACCCCGACAGCAACCTATTTCTCAGCCGACTAATACCCTGCTGCAAAAGCTCGTAGCTCTCGGGAAAATGTTTAAAATGTTCCGCCATAAATTGTGACTCCTCTAAGACCGCATCCAAGTTATCGGCGATGTGCTCTGCTGTTTGTTCGTAGAGTCCTACTCCCCCTTCGGTGAAGGGCGTATTCACCCTTGCGATAAACTGTTCACGCGTAATTTCACCAGCCGAACGTTTTCGGACCAATACCTCCAGCCGTTCTTGTAAGCGTTCCTCGGTTAAATCCAAGAGATAGTGGCTCAGAAACTTTGCTTTTAGCTCACCCTCGTCTAAGTGTGGGTAATAGCGAGAAAATTCTTCGAGGGCGAGCGCCACGAACGGGCGTATTTTTGCTTCTCGTAGCTGCTTACGTTCTGTATTTGTTACTTCACGAACCACTTCGCCGTCACGCAAGTAAATAATACGATGGGCGAACTGCAGATATCGGGAATCGTGCGTAACGAGAATAACTGTTTTCTTATCTTTTGTATTCAACTCATACAGTAATTGCATTACTTTTTCTGAAGCCGCCGAGTCGAGGTTGCCCACCGGCTCATCAGCAAATACAATATCGGGGTCATTCATGACCGCTCGACAAATAGCAACACGTTGCTGTTGCCCTCCAGAAAGCTCAGTCGGCAAATGGTCGGCATATTGGTTTATACCAAAACGCTTAAGTACCTCTAGCGCACGCTCTTTGCGCTCTTTTGGCTTCTTCCTATGAAACATCTGCGGAAGTACCACGTTGTCAAGAACGCTCAGTGAAGGGATAAGATAGAAGGCCTGAAAGATCATTCCGAGTTTCGTGCGGTGATACTCGACCAACTCTCTTTGCGAAGCCTCTGCTAAATTTTTACCAATAACATTAACGACACCGCTCTCTGGTATTTCTAAACCAGCCATCGTGTAAAGAAGGGTTGACTTGCCACAACCGGATGGGCCAAAAAAAATAACGTACTCTTCAGGAAAAATTTCGATGCTAACATTCTTCAAGGCTTTTGTTTCCCCCAGCTTTCCCGCATTGTAGGTAACGCAAACGTTTTCTATTTTAATGATAGGTTCTCGCATAACTACTGCGACCAGCCTAGAAATTTAAGAAAGCCAAACGTCTGCTCAAAATTGTTAATGATAATACCTAGGACGGACTGCTTCTGTTGAGGCGTAAGTAACGTGTAATCTCTTGATGCCGCGGCATTTTCAGAAGCATCAGCCGCTAGTACACGGAACCGATAGACCGTCGCTGGGCGCAACTTTGTTAGTACGATAACGTGACTCAGTAAAAATTCCGAATAAAACTCGGTACTGTTTGCAAGCTTATCGGATTTGGTTACGCCTTCTTCGTAGACAATCTGCGAAGTAGCTGGTTCGTTTGTTTTCCAAGAAATAATCGCTTGGGCATAGTTTCCGTTGTCCCCCGCCAAACTCACCTCGGTACGTATCTGGTCAAGAACCGGCGGAATTTCATCCTTCGTTGTCTGGGCGCTGATTTTTTTTGGGGTTGCCGTTAATCCAGACTCATCTTCAACGGTAACCTGCATGAGGTACTTCGTGTCCCCGCTCAAATTCCTAAGTACAAAATTGTGCAAAGTCAAAAACTGCGGGTTCCCTTGTGACAGCTCTTCGCCAGTGGTCGCATTGGTGTAACTGATAACAGATTTTGCAGGAACATTCGTCCTCCATGAGAGTGTAATGGTATTCTCGCTCGTGCCTACCACAGCCAGACGCTTGATTTCAGGCTGCAGTGCTAAGGTTTTGAACGTTCGATCGATAGAGCGCGCCGTCTTTCCAACCTGTTCTCGAGAGCGTACTTGATAGTGATAAACGGTATTCGGCAGCAAATTGACCAGGGTTATTTCATGGTTTCTGGTATAGGTTTCGGTATCGCCAATCTCTACTCCATAAGGATCGCTTGCCGTAGGCTTATAGTCGTCACTAGGAGCAAAAGCAACCCTACTATCGGACTGCTTATCAGTTTGCCAAACAATGGTCGACGAATCGGTCGTTACCGCCACTCGTGGTGCACCACCCACAAACTGAGGCGGAGCTACCAGCTGCAGCCCTACGGCATCAAGAATTTTTGACGCGTCCGCTTCGTCAAAGTCTTTCAGTAAATCAATAATTTTCTGCAGCGATAGCTGCTTATCGGCGCTCAACTCTCTGATGGTTTTCTCGATGTCGGTAAGGGTATCGCTACCTTGTTTTGTTGCGTCGGTCTGCTCGTCATTCTTTTGTTGATCAGTCTTTTGCATGTCGGTCGTCTTGTCGTCGGTCGTTTTTTTCTGACCGGGCTCACCGGTTGTCGTAAAGGTGTAATCTTGACTTACGGCGCGATTGCCCTGTTCGTCGTAAGCAACGATAGAAAAGTGATACTCTGTCCCGCCCGTCAAATTTGGCAACAGCACGCTGTGCGAAGTCTCAAATGTTGATGAATCGCCGAGAATTAACCCGTAGGCGGTGTCCGTGCCGTACTGGGCCATCGTGGTCGCTCGTTCGTTTGTCAGCCAAGTAACCGTCGCCTCAAAATCTGTAATGTTGCTGACCTCAACGGAAGTAATTTGTGGCGGGAATGTGTCTGTCTTGATAACACCTTGAAGCCCCTCTTGCCCGGTATTGTCGCCAACTTTAGTACCGGCGTTTGTCTTAAAGGTGTAACCCTGCCCTTTATTGTCGTCAGGTTGGCGTTGCTTATTGCGATCCTTTGAGGCGACTGCAAAATAATACTGTGTACTCGGCTGCAAACCTTCAATCGTTATGGCGTGTACGGTAGTAAGTTCGCCGTCGGAAACCGTAGATTCACTAGGAAATAATGTTGAAGTACCAAGAAACACCTCCGACGTCGCCGGCTTATCAGTTGTCCAACCCACAACCACCTTCTTGTCGGTTACCAAAAGAGGCGCAACACCAGTAATAACGGGGGGGCCAATTTTTTCTCCCACTTGAATAAGACCAGTATCAATGGTACTAAACGTAGGATTTTTACATGTGCTAGGGGCTGGGTTGGGATTTACACAGGTGGTGTCGGTAAGATCAGCTGTTACCGGAAACACCGCCAACTGACCTGCATTGTCTCTCGTGCGCAGACGGAAGTAATAAGTTTGTCCTTCTATTAAGTCGTTCGGCAATGTCACGGTGTGAAGCGTGCCGTTATCACGCACGAAACCGAAAGTGCGCCCATACTGTGGAACGCCGTCAACCTGGTCGTGACCAAACTCTACCAACGAGTTACCGGGCTGCTCCGTCTGCCACTGAACGGTAACAAGGTTAGCGGTTTCCGCGTCTTTCGTAACCTTGATAGAAGAAACAATAATGCTCGGAAGCGCGCCCTGAGCGATGCCGGTGGCAAACGAACAACTGTCGCTTGAGCCGCTGCAATTGCTGCTCGAGGAGGATAGCCCGCTGGGATTGGTAACCTCAACCTTGTAGCTATAGGCGGTACCGGGGGTTAGGCCTAACAAGGTAACGGCGTGGTCCCCCTCTACGAATGCCGGAAAGCTCTGTGATTGAGAATAAGGCGTCGGGTCGCTGTCTGAGGAATAGCGCAGCACGGCGGTAGTTGCCTGGTCGCTAGTGAAGTATATGGTTGCCGTCGAAACACCAGCCGGGTCATTTCGCAGATTTGAGATGACGGGGTTCGTCGTATAGCGAGGATCCTTAAGCGTCGTGAAGGGACCTTGGGTTGCCGATCGGCCAATGTTACCCGCTGCGTCCCTTGAGATCGCCACAAAATAATAGTCCGTCTCAGGATCAAGGCTTGAAAGTAGAACGCTCGCGCTTGTCGATTCCTGACCTGGAGTAGCCGGCAAAACACGATGGGCCGAGGTGTCGTCTACTCGCCAAAACTCAACCGAATGAACGGCCGGCTCAGTGGTTTGCCACGTTACGAGCGCCGTTGTGTCATCCTTTGCCGGTACTTGCATATTCGTAGGAGTGGGCGCCGTTGTATCATTTGTTGGAGTAAGCGTTGTAAAAGGTAGTGGTGCTACCTCGGGGTCAGGCGCTGTTGTTGGGTAAGCTTTTTCTCCTTTTCCAGGAATCGCAGAGCGAACCCGAAAATAATAACCTGTATTAGATTGTAATGCTGGAACGGTAACTTCATGGGTAATGCTAGTATCACGAGTTCCGTAATAGTATCCGAGAGCTGACGATGTCCCATATTCTACAAATGAATCGGCAGGAGAATCGTTTTGTCCGCTCCCTGTAGCCCAGTGAAATAGCGCACTCGTTTCTTTTGGTGTTACCAGAGGAGACCCAGGTGTAATAGTCGGACGCTCAAGTGGTGGCAACTGTTTTGTTGTAAAGGTAAGGGCGGGTTGTGAGGGTCCAGGGTACACCCCATGCGTTTCATTTCCTGGAGCAATCGAATGTAATTCTAAATAATACTGTGTATTCGGAACAAGTCCTACAAGGGTAACCTGATGTGATGCTTGAATGGTCGGATCACCCTGCGAAGGATAACCACTAAACGATGTAGGTGCAGTTGCGGTGCCTGCGTAAATAACCGAGGCGTCACTAATAGAATTGTCGGTATTCCAGCTAACGGTAACCGAGCTAGTGTCCGGTGTACCAACTACGACATTGGTAAGTTGTGGCGTTGGTGGAACAGCCTGACCGGTCGGAGAGGGTGAAATAGGGGAAGTTGCTGTAGCCGTAGAAAGTGTTTGTGAGGCATTTACAATATTATCAACTGCAATAATTTTATACTGATAACTTGTACCGGCAACAACACCAGAATCAGCAAAACTCTGCGTTGCAATATTAGTAACCTTGGTTACTAGACAAAAAGTAGTAGCGGAAGAACTGCACCCACTTGCAACATCGTTCTTTTGATTACGATAAATGGCGTAGTAGGCAAAATCCCCGCTACCTGTTGCATCTGTTACCGCAGAAGGAGCGAGCGCGTCCCAGCGTAAGTAAGCGAGTGCACCTACTGTCTGATTCGATGCATCTTGTGCCGAAAAATTTGTCGGTATGGGAGGTGCGGTTTGATCTACTACAATGCCAGCACTGCCTCGCTTACTGTTGCCAACATTATCCACTGCTGCAAACTGAACAGTTCGCTTCCCACTGCCTGCAAGGATAAGCGAAGAACAGGTTGTACCGCTAGCAAGCGGAGAAAGCGTTGAAGATACCGTCGGACAAGAACCAAGGTTAGAAAAACTGCTTAGTGCAGACCACCCAGAAGGTACACCGCCGTCGGAAGAGAGACTAAAGGTGCCACAGGTATTTGATCCCGTTGCTTCTTCGCAAACCGAATACTTTAAATATGATAATGGTGTGTCGTCTGTCGTGTCTGGCGCCTCGACAGCAAGAGAGACAGTTTTAACATTCGTTTTAATACCTGTTGTTGTTCCTGCAACCGATACACCTACGATACGAACAGGAGAACTCAATAGCTTCGGTGCTTTTGTGTCGAGCGTAAAAGAACCACCGATAACGGCACCTCCGAGACTATTAACACTACGCCGATCATTGGCTGCAACCTTAACAATCTGCCCAGTAAGATAGAAATCGGCACTTAAATCTGAGGATGGTCGCCAGGTAATGGTCTTGCTACAAGTTGAATGAGAGATTGAATAAGCGGTGCAATTTATTCCAGCACCGGCATCTCCGTTGACATAACTAGGGATGCCCAATGCACCACCAATCTGACTATCAGTCGCGCGAACCCATACGGTAAGCGGAGTGGCCCCGCCGTTGTGCGAGGTCGCGATACTTTGAAACGCGCCTCGATCAGATGCAGTATCAATGATGAATGAGTTTCCTTGAATGCTTCGATAGATTATTTCTTCGTTTTCTATCAACAGTACTCCAAATGGGGGCAACAACGAACTTAAACTAATATCATTACTAATCGAAACACTGACAGGCCCAGTTCCGCTCCCAATGCTACCAAGAAGCCGTACCCCGACATCATAATAAAGTCCCACATCAAAACTCGATTCTGTGTCGTCGGTGATGCTATAGGTATAAGTTGCCAGTCCCGATTGATCCTGCCCGCCAAATTCTACGTTGCTGACGGTTGGTGGCGTATTAATGTCATAAACAAGGGAAACACTTAACACGGTCGGCGTCGTGTCACCGTCTGGTGCGGATAGAAGTACCTTATACTGCGCATAAGAAATACCAGCAACATTTAGGGGGCTACTGGCACTTACAGGACAGATAACCCGGTAATCAGTAGCATTTAGCTGCGTTCGGGTACACCCACCACTACTTCCGGCTGTAGTATAGGTAAACACTTCGCCAACAGTACTACCTGAACCATACCAGCTGTCAGCATCTACAAAACTTTTAGAACTCTTCGTTCTCAATTGTAACTTCACAGAAGCTGTTGTTCCTGCTGGTACGCGTTCCACCCATTGTAACTCAATAATCGCGGGGCCTTGAGTGGTCTCCCCCATCTTATATGGAGAAGATTCAAGATACGCACTCGCAGCATAGTTCGCGTACTTAAAAGTAACCGCCCTTAAGCTTGGTGTAGTTGTGGTATTAGTCGTTGACATTGTCAACCGATATTTCAAATACTGTTTACCTTGAAAAACAGTATCGGCTAATGAACCGCTTGTGCCGGAAAACGTTATTGGCGTCCATGCACTCCAACTACTTGATGCTGTTTGACGCGCAGCAACTTCTAAACTGACAGTGCTGGTGTTTGGTGCAGCGACGTCCCAATTGACCTCGGTAAACTTTCTAGCTGACAAGAAATCTACCGGAGCCGACTCAAAAGTGCTCGCCACATTGGACTGAATCGGTTTTAAACTATAAAAATTAGCAACACCGCCGCGAAAAGCATAAAACTTTTTTGTGCTGGGCATATAGACAATGCTCCCCCCTTTTGCCATCGAGCCAATTGACGGAAAGGTAGCAGACCACTGTGTTCCAGACGAAGGACTATACATAAAAGTACCGCTTGACCCCCCAGACAATGCATAGAGTGAGCCCGATGCACCAGCAGTAAACGTTGCGCCGACATCTAGCGTTACTGGTAAGTAGGCAACAGGACTGCTACTCCATACGTCGCCGGAAGTTGGTGTCTGCCAATTTGTAGGATGAAACTTGTAGACACTATAGCCACCACCGATACCTAAATAAAGCGCTTGCGAAATTGAGTCATACGCGAAAGCGCTACCGTCGGGAACATTGACAGGGACGTCCTTGAGCTTTATCCATGAATTAGTGCTAATACTGTAGGCTTCAAAATTTTTACTACTCGACGCTCCACTGACATGATAGATATAGTTTGCACTATTCCAAACCAATCCACCGCCCGGACCGAAACCGTAATTTGCATTGGCTATTGCTGACCAACTGTTAGAGGTAATGCTGTAACGGTATACGTTTTTTCCGCTCCCGTTACTCGCGTAAAGATAGCCGTTTGCGTACACCAGAGCAGAACCGTTACCAAAGCTAGTGCTCGCAGGATAGCTTAATAGTGATGACCAGTTACCGGTAACGGTGTCGTAGCGAGATAGCAATTTTGTGCCACCGGCAACCGCGTAGAGGTACCGATTGCCATCCGATACCAGTACGGTCCCATTGTCCGCTAACCCGAATCCTGTGGGAAAATTAACGGTTGACCATGTAGCGTCACCGTCAAGTTGTATTGATCCATCATCACCTGTTCCATTCGTAATGCGAGTTCCGTTCAAAAATGGAGCGTCACTAGTAAAATCGGCTGTCGTCGTTAACGTTTTTTGGTCAGCATTATATTTTAATCGCAATCCCGAACTAGTATCTAAGTTTGCATCTGCAATTGCATAATTCTTCCAGCTGGCAAGATTTTTATCAACCTCGGTCGTTGTACCATAAGGCTGTCCAGTCCAGTTACTTTGCGTAAACGTCGATTGAGCTCCCTCCCCTATCCCTGCTCTATTAAATAATGCAAGCGCAGTAATTGCTACAAACAAAAAACCACTCTTCACACGAAACGACACCGACGTCGAGCTTCGGTGTGTTTTTTTATCGTTTAAATATTTCTTTTGCGGGGCTAAAAATGCGCCCATGGTTGCTATTTAGAAGAAGGCAGTATCCAAAAATGATATAAGGGTCTCAATAATAGTAAAACAAAAAGGCTAATCCACCACCATGGATTGATATCGATAAGTTCTGGTATTAGGCGAACCACAACAAAAGCGAACACAAACGCCGACGCTGCGGTCATTTTAAAATCCCAAAAATCCAAACCCTTAATCCGCCTGTGGAAAGTTTTAAACATAGCAAGATTATACCACAATAGTACCGTAACAACCTAGAGCTGATAAGTTCGGCCGGCGATAGGCAAAGTAGTCTCAATCTTAGGGAAACGTTTTTTAATAGTTGCAGCTAGGTCAGCCCGTACGGCAGCGTCTCCATGTACCAAAAAAACCCGACGAAGCCCCACAGTTGAACTATAAAAATGTAACAGCTGCGCTTCGTCGGCATGGGCAGAATAGGCGTTAATTTTTACCACGCTAGCGCGTACCGGCACCCGATCACCATAGAAAGATATGGTCTTTGCTCCCTCGATAAGTTTACGACCCCGCGTACCTGCCGCCATATAGCCGACCACTAGCACCGTATTGTTCGGGTTTGCCAAACCATTCTTTAGGTGATGCAACACTCTCCCCGCTTCTACCATGCCAGAGCTCGCAATAATAATGAGCGGACCTGGTTTCGCGTTTAAGCTTTTTGACTCTTCAACCGATTTCACATAGTTAAGATTTCTAAAACCAAATGGGTCGTCGTGTCGACTGGTAAAAAGTCGCTTTGCTTCTTCGTCGTAGCACTCTGTGTGCTTACGAAAGACTCGCGTCAACCGCTCTCCAAGTGGACTGTCAATGTAAATTGGTAGCCGAGGTATTTTGCCGCTATCGGTAAGGACGTGAAGACTATAGATAAGCGTTTGCATTCTTCCAAGCGCAAAGGCAGGCACTATAATTTTACCGCCCATTTTAACGGTGCTGCGTACGATCGCCACCAGTTTTTTTGTTCGGTCGTTTAGTGTCTCGTGCGTCCTATTACCGTACGTACTCTCAGATAGCACTACTTCTGTTTCCGGTAAAATATCTGGGTTGCGCAAAATGGGCATATCTTTGTGCCCAAAATCTCCCGTATACGCGAATGGCACTGACCTATTGCCTTCTGTAAGGTTCAGATGAATCACGGCTGATCCCAAAATATGTCCCGCGTCGTAGAACGTTAAACTAACGTTCGGCAGGACGTTAATCGCTTTGTGATACGGTACGGTTTTCATTAAGGCAAGTACACGATCGATATCAGTATCAACGTAAAGTGGTGTTGCTGCAGGTTCATTTTTTTTACGATGGCGATTGTGATATTCGGCATCGTAAAGCTGAATGTGTGCCGAATCTCGCATAATACATTCCGCAACGTCTTTTGTGGCGGGTGTAGCATAAATTGGTCCACGATAACCACGCCGTACCAGCAGCGGTAAACTTCCGCAATGGTCCAAATGCCCATGCGAGAGAATAACCGCATCGATAGTGTTGGCATCAAAAGGAAGCTCTCTATTTTTCTTGTCTGCAGTCCTATGGTCACCTTGAAACATTCCGCAGTCTAACAGCAACCGCTTCCCGCCAACCTCGATAAGATGTTTTGATCCGGTGACTTCTCCGGCCGCCCCGTAACTTGTTACTTGCATAACATTATTGTTCCCTCCAACTTTTAATAGTAAATCCACCGCTTGGCCCACTGTTAAAATTCATATCAAGTAGCCCGCTCTCATAGGTAATGGTAGCATTGTTTTTGATACGAACACCGTAACCGACCAAACTCTTAGCTTCAGAATTATTGCCCACATCAATGTTGCCCTTGCCGGCGTAAAAAATGACACCGGTTGACTGGTTATTAAGATCAATGGCTGGCTCTGCTCCGCTATAGGTAGAGATAAGCATAGGATACCCACCCGTTTGTCCAGTGCCTATAAAGTCGCAGTGGTTTGATACGGCTGCAGTGCCATCGGTACCCAAAATGCCACCATAAACGCCAAAAGTACTATTCAAGACAACGGAGCAATGATTGTTAAGATCAATGTTACCATTAACCCAAATGGTACCAGTAAGGGTTAGCTCACCATAGTTGCGAACAATGAGGTCTCCGATAATTTCTTTAGGACCTAAGGTTGCTGTAACATTGTGTCCATCCAAAATAAGATTTCCATCAGCATCGCAACCGTCGTCAATAGTACAAGTGCCTCCCCTGTAGGCATCACTTTTCATATCCGTAATTGCGCCGTCAGATAGCGGCATATCACTTGGGGTTGGTGAATCGGCAATGCAATATGCATTTGGACAGGCAGCGCCGTGAATGGTTGTATCGACAAAATAGTTTGCCCTGCCAGTGCCGGTGGTAGCGTCACCAACAGTCATCCCCTCAATACGCGTCGGCGTACCGCCAACCCAAGTCTCAAAAGCTAAATCAGCATTTAACGATGACCAAGCAATCGACCCGCTGCAGCAGCCACTGGCGTACTTAGCTGTTTGTCCAGGGTAACTATCTGTCGTATCTTCGCCCCACTTCCAGTACTTGCTGGACGAACTCGTGTTTACGTCAAGCACTATCCAATAGCGCGTACCTGCTGTCACCATTGGTGGGTTACTAACACCAATTTCAATCCACGAAGCGGTAGTACCAACAGAGGAAGCGGGAATAGACTCTTGCGCAATAGAAGTACTGGATGGTTTGTTGTTGTTATCAGTGTTAATACGAACCTGTAGGTTGTCATTTGGGGAGCCAACTTTTGCGATATACACCGCAACTTTTGTAAGTGCTCCTGTTGTTGCTGGGGTAAAGGATTGTGCCGCTGTTTTGTTTGAACTAGCCGTAGCAATTGAGCGGTAAGCATTTACAACCGTGTACGCAGAGTCGGTGCTAGACGGGCTTCCGGTAGCCACAATGACGTCGCCCGTAACGGTCGCGTGGTTAATGCCAACAACATTTCCATTGGAGTAAACGTTACCATACACCACCGAATTATCCTGCATGGTTAATCCGCCATCCCCTATTTGTACTCCATAATTAAAGCTGGCACCGTATATGTTCGATCGCAATTGAACCGCAAGCTTTCTTACGAGCGCGGCATCTGTACCCACCGAAGAAATATTCACCTGATTGCCGCTAACGTCAACCGCAACGGTTGCGCTACTGTCTCCTATCGTTATCGTGTCATTGCCTGTATAGGTATAATCACTATTCATAATGCGAAGTAAACTGTCCTCTATACCGGATTCTGCGGTGTAATAACTTTGCATCGAGGTTTCCAATTGGGTAACCGTTTTAACTTTTGCAATTGCTACCGTTGTTAGTGTACTAATAATAACCGTGCCAACAGAAAATAGTACGATGGTTGCAATGAGCGCTGCCTGGCCCCGCGGATGCAGTAGCAATGACGGTTGTTGGGTGTGTCTACTCAGCATAGGAACGCATTGTCGCTGTTGTAACTAGCGTAATACTTCGATGATTAACGTCTGTACCTTTATCATTACTGCCAATGGTTAAGGTCATCCTTACTGCCGGCGTTACCGTTGACTGGTTGAGATAGCTAAAGGTCAACGCTTCTACTTTAACCGAATCACTAGTGAGCTGCTCCGAATTACTTCCCTCTCGTTTCAGATACAACAAACCACTGTCCACATAAAAATCTACGTACGTCGTTGTTTCGTTACCAACGAGATCACGTGTAGTTTCCAAACTTAATTGTCCTGGGCTAACGTCAAATGAAGAGGTTGGCGTGTAAACGCTCTTGGCATGGCGAACCTCCTGCGCCATTGTATCCAGCGCGTAGCGAGCGCTGGAGGTAACCTCATTTGTCTGTTGAGCACTCTGGTTAATGGCAATAAGCTGCGTCGTTAGCGTCATAACAACACCAACGATAACCACAAAAAAAGCAATGTAGACAACCGCTTCAAAGAGCGAAATACCTGCCGGAAAATTTTTCTTCTTCTTTTCCATGGCTATCACACTGTTAGTTCGACAAAAAATCTGTCACGTACGCCTGCACAGAAAAGGAAGATGGCGTCCCTTCGTCATTCCACGTTATCGTACTGGTAACCAATCTGGTTCCATCATCGTTCATGCCACCAACCGCCGGCGGCGCAACGATATTACTACTTGCATCACGAGAAACCGCATCAAGCGTTATGGTAAGCGTATACCGACCCAGTAGCACACCCGGATCGCTTGCGTTAAGCGTCCACGAATCCCCCACCAGTACAGGATAGTAGGAGGTGGCCAGAGAAAGTGGAACAATTGCATCGGTCCAACTACTGTCGCGCATGGTACGTACCGCTTCAATCCCCTCCTCGGCCAAGTAGGCTGCTTCGACTTTACGTTGTTGCTCGCCCATTACCTTTGTCACAAAAAAAGAAAATTGCAGCATCGAGGGCACCATCAATGCTGTCAGACCGAGCACGACAACCAGTTCGATAAGTCCAAAACCCGAAGGGAAAAGAACTATGTGCTTGTGTTTATTTTTCTTTTTATAGTACATACCATTATTCGACCGTCATTGACGAGGCGGCAATGCCAAGCGTCGGAGCTCCGCTAGCGTCATAGCTTAAGATATTTTGCCCGTCCACATAAAGAGTTAGTGCTTTTGTATTATATCTCCCATCACGACGAATCGAGAGAACCGTACTGGTAGGCGTAATACTTTCGCTGTAAATATGCAGCACTTGCGCTACGTTACTAACCGTGGTTTTTCCTTGCCAATCAAAAGAAGTGCTGCTCGCATCTAAATAATCTGCTATGGGTATATCAACCGTAACATTTGGATTAGGTGGATCAGAAAAAACAAGCTGCAGTGTGGTCGAAGACGGTAAACTCCAACCTAGAGCTACCCCAAGATGTCTCGAATCGGTTATTCTGGTATCCGCCTGATCGGTTGGATGACTGACAGAAGCCGGCGCCAATACCGGAATACTAATGGTCAAATTAACCGAGGGCTCATCAACGAGTCGCAGAGAAATGGTTCCACTGTTTACGGTAGAGCCGCGTACGCGACTGTACAGTACGTCGTCACCACCAGTTAAGGAAAGCGCGTAAAGCTCTACGTTGTCGTTTACGGTATGCACTTCATTACCCACATCCCCTGCTGTATAGGTCTCCCCGGCAAACAGGGTGTAGGATGATGAAGAAAAATGTACACCGTACGAGATGTCATTTTTGGCGGCTAAGGTACGACTTTTTGCGGTATCGAGCACACTGATGATATCCCGCGCCACCGCCTGAACAGTCAGCCGACGTTCGTAGCTTCGATAACTGACAAAAGCGACTGTCGAGAGAAGCGTAAAAATGGTGATAGAAAACAAAAGTTCAAGCAAGGTGAAACCGGCATTTCCATGCGGTGCTAAATGGTCACGGTTTTTGCGAAATAACATAACTAATTCCCTCCGTTGCCGCTAGTACTTACAAACGCCCATTCGCCCATTACACCGCTCTATGACATCTAATGCCTCTTCCACTGAATCGGTTATCTTCCACATTGAAAAATCTTCCGGCTCAAAAGCGTGGTGTTTCTCGACAACCGTGTGCCGCAACCAACGCATCAACGGTTCCCAATAGTCTGTCCCCATCAGTACCACTGGTACGTCTTCGTGTAGCTTGTTAGTTTCTATGAGTGTTGATATTTCAAAAAACTCGTCCAAGGTACCAAAGCCTCCGGGGTAAAACACGTATGCCTTTGCTGAGCTTGCTAACATAACTTTACGTATAAAAAAATAATAGAAGCTCACCGCGTCGGTAATGTACTGATTTCCTTGTTCTTTTTTAAGCTCAATATTGAAAGCAACCGAACGACCTCCAGCTTCTCTTGCTCCACAATTTGCCGCCTCCATAATACCCGGTCCGCCGCCGGTAATAATCGTAGACCCCCGTTTGGCAAGTTCGTTGGCTAATTGCCTAGCGTTGTTGTAATGGTCTTCACCATCCTTCATCCTTGATGACCCAAAAAAGGTAACACCATTGGTGATGGTTTCTACTAACGCATAGCCCGCTTTAAATTCTTCATTGATGCGCTTTAAGCGATCTGCGTTATTCAAACTGTGCTGTGCCGGTGAGGCAAACGTATGGTTCGGCGACATACCTACGCTTCAGCCTTAGCGCCCTTTTCCTCTAAATCCTCGGCATGTTCTATGATCTGTTTGCGAGTACGGTAAAAATGCAAAAGCGAAAAGACAACGGTGCTACCTGCCAACACGCCCATCACGTTAAAAATAGTGATGAGAAAATGCGTACGCACAAGGGCAATGTTAAGCGTACTTAAACCAATACCCATAATGCTAATTGGCGGCACCAGTGAAACAGCGATAGCGATACCTGGAAGTACCGAACCGATATCTTTTCTGGCCCAGCCAAAGGTTGCCGCAACGCCGGCTGCGGCAGCAACAATAAAGTAAAGAACAGACGTACGCACACTGTCAGAGAAAGTGGTAATTGATGCTTCGGCGCCAAACAATACCGCCAAAACCATCGAGCTTAACACAATAATACCAAATGATTTTAATACCGTAATGGTTGCGCGCTTTACGGCCCGCAGCTCCCCACTGGCAAGCGAAAGACTAATAACAAGGAGCGGTGATAAGACGGGGGTGACCAACATACCGCCAATAACAATGGCTGGCTGATTCAAAAGAATACCGCAGGAAATAATGAGAGAAGAAACACCAAGAAGCATATAGTAAACCGAGTTGGGTTCACTATGCTCAAAAAGCTCATCTACGGTTCGGTACTGCTCGCTCTTATTTATCGCAAGAATGTTGTCGCTCATAGGACGTACTTATTGTACTGTATCGCTAAAGTTTTTGTAAGTCGGCGTCAATAGTGGTAAACAGTGGGTCAACATTTTCAATCTGCACGTTGTCTAAATCTTGCGTGATAGCAGTTGTACTATCGGTGGTTCCCACTGCCTGCACTTCTACTGCTGTATCACTCGCAGTAGTAGTTTGTACTTTTTTCGCTGGTTGTTTAGTTCCGCTGGAGAGTACAAAGGAAACAGCAAGCGCCAAAACGCCAGTTACAAGTAACAGTCCTAATAATTTTTTTTCCATAAATGTTTATTATTTGCTTTACTGCGAAATCACTGCGCCGGTAGACGACCCATCGCTAACTGCAGGTGGTGGAGTTGTCGACTCAGGTATGGCAGCAAGGGCCGTTAACGCCGAACGTATAGAGTCACGTACCGAAATAAGCGCAGTATGCACTACCGATAAATCAGTATGTAAAATATCTCTAGTAGAGCGAACGTCGCCGCCAAGATTTGCTTCATCGGTAATGCTAAGTGGGTATACTTTTGCCGCTTGGGTCGCAATTGCGTTCTGCGTTTTTGTTACCGTCGCTCTTGCCGCCTGTATTGCCTCAGTTACCGACGAAACATCGCTACCGGTTGCTGCGACCTTGTCAGTACGACTCTGCAGGCGTTCAATAATACCGGTTAACGTGTTAAGTACGGCTGTAAAGTGATCAACCGCCCTCGCGTTAACGGTATCTATATTGGCATTGATTCTCTCGACTGCTTGTTGCTTCTGCTGATCTTTAATCTCAACGAGCTTAGCTTTTAGCTCGTTGCGCTTTTCGACAAGGCGTTTAGCTATTTCTTGTCTGGCCTCCTGAATATGCATCATTAACTCCTCTCTTGCGGCGACAAATGCTTGATGACGTTCTTCTATTTTTTGACGTAACTCTTTTCTAACTTCGTCAATTGCCTGTTTACTATTTACGCTTACCGTATCGCCATTTCCTTTCGCGCTCATTCTCAACTGTTTAATTTCAGCCCCTGCTGCCTCCTTAATAGATTTGACAGCATCGATAGTGTTAGTGCGCTCAGAAGTAATAGCTTCTTGCAGCTGCTTACGCTCATCCATAGCCTCGTTCTTTAACCGTTGTCGCTCTGCGCGCACCTCTTCTACCACCTGACTTCGCGTCGTCCTAACAGCGCTTTCTTGTTCAACAGAAACATCATCAGCTCGCACTGCTAACAACGGAAAAAACAGCACACTGGCTATTGCTAAGCCGGACAAATATCGCTTCATGGTTTTGTAATTTATATAAGCTAAGTATAGCAGGGAGAACCTTCCCCCCACAACGGGTAAGCCCTTATTTTGAGCGTATAAACGATTCAAATAAACGATAGATAGACGGCTGCATAAGGCTACTGACGCCAAAATGACCTCCTTCGTTAAGCAGAGTGAAGCTGCAGCCAACTGATCGTGCAAATCGTTGAACTGGCTCAAAGCGAACAGCGTCGTCATCCTTTGCCTGCACAATTGCCAGCTTAGACCCATCCACGCTGTCTGTATGACCGACGGCATTGTAAAAACCTTTCTGGCCGATTTTCTTCCAGTCTTCATCCGTAAACCGAAACGCCTCGCCGTATCCTTTCCTTAAATAGCGCTTTAACCTGCTTAACGGTTCAGTCCTGCATTTCCTGCTCCAGTCGACAACCGGAGACAAAGCAAACGCTTTGAGGACTACTTTATGGCTACTCAACGTAATAGTTGCCGGTCCTCCAAAACTTGAGCCCACAACGTACACTTGCTGAAACGGTACGCTGAACGTATGGCCACCCCACAACTCTTTTATGGGTTTCTGGATACTTGCAAGAACGTCCGCAATGTCAGCCGTCGGCGACTGTTT
>PFET01000002.1:0-467 GCA_002793855.1 Candidatus Uhrbacteria bacterium CG10_big_fil_rev_8_21_14_0_10_48_11 | reverse complement strand
CTGAATGGATGAGTTTGAGAGAATAGGCCGACCATACGGGCTTCGGAGGAAGTCTTCAACGTCCTGCGTGACGGTCGCCAGCCCGAGATAGTATTTGCGTCCACGCTTGGCGAGCGAGTAGAGGAACGATGCCGTGTCCTCTGACTTCATCATCCACCACGCCTCGTCGATAACGAGAAGCCGCTTCTTGAGCTCCTTCCTGACCGCGTTCCAAATGTAATGCGTAATGATGTACATAGCGACCGGCTTGAGCTCATCCTCCATGTCGCGTACTGAAAAAACAATAAATTGCTTATTGATGTCGATGTTCGTGGGGCGATTCAAGAACCCACTCCACGTACCGCGTGTGTATTTAGAAAGCCGTGTTACCAAAGACTCACTTCCCGCCATACCCGAGAGCACGTTCTCAAAGTCAGAAAGCAAGGGGCCATACCCGAGAGCACGTTCTCAAAGTCAGAAAGCAAGGG
>PFET01000007.1 GCA_002793855.1 Candidatus Uhrbacteria bacterium CG10_big_fil_rev_8_21_14_0_10_48_11 | reverse complement strand
TTTTGCACTACTGGCACCGTTCACGTGGGCAATCGTTAATGTTATCGATCGCTTTGTGATGGTCCGCGTTGCCAGAAGTTCATTCGTGCCGGCATTTGCTTATAGTGTTGTTGGTATTATTGGGGCGCTTGTCATTTATTTCGTGCATGGCTTTACCACCCTCTCTATACTCTCAGTGCTTTTGGCGATGCTCGCCGGTATGGCAACTGTCACAGCGTCCGTGCTCTACTTTACCGCCGTATCGCAAGAAGAAATTTCTCGCATCGTGCCGCTTCTATACTTTGTACCCCTTTACATCAGCGTGCTTGCTGCTATTTTTCTGCACGAGGTGTTTGGACCAGCAAAGTATATTGGCATCTTATTCTTGGTATTAGGGGCAACGCTTTTAACCTATCGACCCGGAACGATTCGTGTAAGTAAACCGTTTTGGTTAATGTTGGTCGCTGCTATTTTTTGGGCTGCAGCGGCAATTCTTGAAAAGTATTTGGTAACCAATAGTGACGTCTGGACCGTCTACGCTTGGGCGCGATTAGGAGCCGGACTTGGCGCGCCACTATTTATTGCTTTAGTCTGGCGCGAGATTGCTGCCATTCGTCAACGGTGGGGCTCTTCTCGACTGGCGATTTTGGGGGTAAACGAAACAATCAATATCCTTGCCCAGCTTTTTCTCTTTTTTGCGCTTTCACTTGGTCCAGTAACGCTGGTTAGCGCGCTTGGCTCGGTTCAGTCATTTTTCGTCTTGCTGTTGACGCTTGTGGTTGGCTTTTGGCGTCCGGGTTTATTAAAAGAAGAGCTTGGTAGACGAGTGTTCCTCCAGAAGTTTGCGGCAACCTTACTTATGTTTATTGGCGGTTTTCTAGTTGTTTAGCTTTTGGGCAATTTGTTTGCTTTTAGGCACTCTTGACAGGGGATTGGGGTCCCTCGTATACTGCTTTTAGCACTCTTAATAATAGAGTGCTAACGAGAAAAGGTATGAATAGTACGCTGACTCCCCGCCAGGCAACTATATTGGATTCTTTAATCCGCCTTCATGTCGACACGGCTCAGCCGGTCGGCTCTTCGGCAATTGCCGAGAAAGACGGTATTGTTGCTAGCGCCGCCACCATAAGAAATGAAATGGCAGAGCTTGAAGAAATGGGCTACCTCAAGAGTCCGCATACGTCTGCCGGTCGTGTTCCTACGGAAGCTGCCTATCGCTACTATGTTAAAAACAGCACGACACCGCTTTCGATGCCGCAAGTAGAAGAGCGACGCTTCAGGGAAATTGAGCAGCACTACCATGAGCTAGACGTTCGTATTCGACAAATTGCCAAGGCGGTCGCCGAATTTTCCGCAGAAGGCGTCTTCCTCGCTTTTGGTAAGGACGACCTCTATTATACCGGTCTCTCAAATCTGTTTGCGCAGCCGGAGTTTCGGGAGCAGCAAGATTTGGTAGAAATGGGACAGGTGATAGATCACCTCGACGAAGCTATTGCCCGTGTCTTTGGAACAAATAGCGACGATTCGGTGACCGTGCTACTGGGTAGCGAAAATCCTTTTGGTAGCAATTGCGGAGTCATTTTGGTTCGGTGTGCAGTAGCTAACGGGGGCGACGGAGTATTTGGTATTTTGGGGCCAACCCGTATGGATTATCGAACCAACATTGCGCGCGTCGAACGAGTTCGCAATTGCGTTAGTCAACCGTAAGTATACTTATGAGTCACAAGAAAGAAGAGTTAGAAGATAGAATTAGCGAACTCGAAGAAGAAGTAAAGGTGTACGTCGCCGGTTGGCAGCGCGCGAAGGCCGACTACCAAAACCTGAAGCGAGAATCTGAGCTGAGAGAGCAGCAACTGGTAGAAACAACCAAGCGTCAGCTGCTTCGTCAACTCTTGCCTATTTACGATTTACTCAAGCGCGTGACCGGCGAAACACCGGACGCGGCACATCTTGATTCTTGGGTCAGTGGTATTAAGCAGATAGTTGGGGCGTGGCAAAATCTTTTAACCAGTTGGAAAGTAGATCCAGTGGTAACCGAGGACGCAAGCTTTGACCCAATGGTTCACGAGGCGGTAAGCGAGGACAAGACAGCACCAGAGGGAGTTGTGGCAAGTGAGCTAGAGGGTGGCTATACGTTAAACGGTGAACTCATCCGTCCGGCTAGAGTCGTTGTCGGCGCGAAACAAACAGAAGAAAACGACGTTAATTAATTATCTATTACTATTTATATGTCACAGTTAATTCGATGGAGCCCATTGGTCCCCGATTTTTTCGAGGACACCGATAAGTTTCTTGAAGAGTTTGGCGCAGCTGGTGCTACGCTGCCGGTTGATGTGTACCAGACCGAAACGAGTGTTGTTGTCAAAGCGGCGCTTCCCGGTTTTGACCCAGCACAAATTGAAGTTTCAGTAGACAACAACGTACTTACCATTCAAGCGAAAACCGAGCACAAGACAGAAGTTGACGAGAAGAATTACTACCGTAGAGAAATGCGTAGTGGTTCAATGTGTCGGTCGGTTTCGCTGCCGACGAGTGTGGTTGATGACAAAGCAGAAGCAAGTTACGAAAACGGTGTGCTCACCGTAACGTTGCCAAAAGCTTCAGAGCGTACGTCAAAGCGCATTACCATAAAGACGACCTCTGCCTAGCGAGATTTACCCTCTCCTTTACAGGAGAGGGGTCCGGGCGAGTTCGCTACGGCGTAGCGGTTTTACCCGGGGGCTGCAGCATTTATTACTTTGTAACGTAAATACATATGGCAAAAATTTTAGGTATTGACCTCGGCACGACAAACTCTTGTGTGGCAATTATGGAGGGTGGCGAGCCAAAGGTGGTAGAGAATAGTGAGGGGAACAGGACAACGCCGTCCGTGGTGGCTGTTTCCAAAACCGGTGACCGTTTGGTTGGCCTCATTGCCAAACGTCAGGCGGTGACGAATCCGGAAAATACTGTTTTTTCGGTAAAGCGTCTCATTGGTCGCCGTTTCGAAGATGAGGAAGTGCAGCGCGATGAAAAGCTTGTGCCGTATAAGATTGTTAAGTCTGGTGACGGTATTAAGGTAGCGATGGGTGGCAAAGAATACACCCCACAGGAAGTGTCAGCCATGGTTCTGCAAAAACTTAAAGCAGATGCCGAGACGCGCATTGGTGAAAAAGTAACGGAAGCAGTCATTACCGTGCCGGCATACTTTGACGATGCCCAGCGTCAGGCAACGAAAGATGCGGGTGAAATTGCAGGCCTTAAGGTGCGCCGCATTATTAACGAACCAACGGCGGCGGCGCTTGCCTACGGGTTAGACAAGAAGAAGGACGAAAAAATCGTGGTCTACGACCTTGGCGGCGGAACGTTTGATGTTTCGGTTCTTGAGGTTGCCGAAGATACCGTTGAGGTAAAGGCGACCAACGGCGACACTTATCTTGGTGGTGATGATTTTGACCAGGCGATTATTGGTTGGACAATCGCGGAGTTCAAGAAAGAGCAGGGGATTGATCTCTCGAAAGATCGCCTTGCATTGCAGCGCATTAAGGAAGCGGCAGAGAAGGCGAAGATTGAGCTTTCTTCCGTACCAGAAACGGAAATTAGTCAGCCCTTCATTACCTCTGACGCTTCTGGTCCTAAACACTTAAACATAAAACTGACCCGCGCAAAGCTAGAAGAGCTAGTTGGTGGTTTAATTAAAAAAACATTGGAACCTTGCAAAAAAGCACTGGCAGACGCAAAGCTCTCAATAGGCGACATCAACGAAATAGTGATGGTTGGCGGTATGACCAGAATGCCCCTTGTGCAGCAGACGGTTGAAAAGTTTTTTGGTAAGAAGCCGCATCTTGGCGTTAATCCGGATGAGGTAGTTGCCATTGGGGCAGCCGTACAGGCAGGTGTGCTGCAAGGTGAGGTAAAAGATGTACTGCTTCTCGATGTAACACCGTTGTCACTTGGTATCGAAACGTTGGGTGGTGTTATGACAAAATTAATTGAGCGTAACACAACCATTCCGACTTCAAAATCTCAAGTATTCTCAACCGCTGCAGACAACCAAACGTCGGTAGAAGTTCATGTGCTGCAAGGAGAGCGTGAAATGTCCAGCGATAATAAATCATTGGGTCGCTTTATTCTGTCGGGCATACCTAACGCACCACGTGGGGTACCACAGGTTGAGGTGACGTTCGACATTGATGCTAATGGTATCTTAAACGTCAAAGCGGTAGACAAGGCAATCAACAAAGAGCAGACTATTACCATCACCGCTTCGTCCGGTCTTTCAAAAGAAGAAATTGAAAAGATGAAGAAAGACGCGGAGCTTCACGCCGACGAAGATAAGAAGCATCGGGAGCTTATCGAGATTAAAAATAGCGCGGACGGTCTTGTGTACTCTACCGAAAAGACGTTGAGCGATGCCGGTGACAAGGTAGACGCGGCTGTAAAGAAGGATGTAGAAGAAAAAGTTGAGGCATTAAAGAAAGCGAAGGACGGCGAGGACGTCGAGGCAATCAAGAAGGCGTTTGATGAGCTTGGTGCAGTTATTCAGAAGGTCGGACAAGATCTCTACAAGGCAGCCGAAGCGAACAAACCGGAAGGCGCAGCCGAGAATGCAAGTGGCGAGAAGAAGGAAGATGGCCCCATTGACGCTTCGTACGAAGAGAAAAAGGATGATGCTGGCGAAAACAAGGAGGACAAGCAGGGCGAGCAACCGTCTAACGACGATAAACCCGAAGAGCCGAAGCAGTCTTAATTATCGAACGATAAATTTATGGCCGAGCAAAAAAATATTCAAATTAAGGCGGATGACAACGCCCTTAAGGGTACGTACGCGAACTTGATGCAGGTCAGCCACCTGAATGAAGAGTTTATTTTGGACTTTATGAACGTCTACCCGTTTCAAGGTATTGGCACTTTGAACGCGCGGGTGATTGTTAGTCCGTCGCATTACAAGCGTATGATTTCTGCGATGCAAGAGAATCTAAAACGCTTCGAGGAAACGCATGGCACCATTGCTATTGGTGACGCACCAAACACCGAGGTTGGTTTTCAGGCATAGCAGGAAACAGGATCGCGGGCGCCGCCGTTGGGCGGCGTTCGCATTTACGAATTACATTCATTCATGGCGAAGGACTACTATAAAATATTAGGGGTCGATAAAAATGCTTCTGCTGAAGAGTTGAAGAAGGCGTATCGTAAGCTGGCGCACAAGTACCACCCCGACAAAATAGCGGAAGGTACGGCTGAACATAAAGAGAGTGAGCAGAAATTTAAAGAGTTAAACGAGGCCTATCAAGTACTTTCTGACGCCAATAAGCGACAGCAGTATGACCAGTTTGGTACAACCTACGAGCAGGCTTCGCGTCAGGGTGGTGGGGGGTTTGGCGGAGGTGGCTTTAGTGGTTTTGGTCAGGGCGCGAACGTAAACGTTGACTTTGATGACCTAGAAGATTTGTTTGGTGGTGTGTTTAGAGGGTTTAGCGGGTTTGGTGGTGGCGGACGACGATCACGAGCACAGGTGCGCGGTGCGGATATTCAGGTAACAGAAACCATAAGCTTTAAAGAAACGGCTTTTGGTGTCAGTCGGCAGCTCAAGCTGTACAAGACTGTGCCGTGCGCTGCCTGTAATGGTAGTGGTGCGGAAAAAGGAAGCAAGGTCGTTACCTGCAAAACCTGCAGCGGTAGTGGTCAGGTAGCTGAGGTGCAGAATACAATTTTTGGCAGTTTTCAAACCGTGCGTGCCTGTAGTGCTTGTAATGGTACGGGTAGTATTCCCGAAAAGGTTTGTTCAACCTGTCGCGGTCGACGCATTACCAAAGAAACGACAACTATCAATGTTGATATTCCGGCTGGTATCAGCGACGGTGAAACATTGCGACTCACCGGGCAAGGTGAAGTGGTTGGTGGTGGTACGACGGGGGATCTTTATGTAACTGTACGCGTAGAAGCAGACCCACATTTTGAGCGTAGAGGAAACGATGTGCTATCTGTTGTGCAGGTGGCAATGAGTGAGGCAGTGCTTGGGTCAGTGAGAGAAATAGAAACACTAGATGGTGCAGTTTCGCTTACTATTCCCTCCGGAACCAAAGCGGGCACGGTGCTTCGCTTGGCGGGCAAAGGTATTACGCATCTTAGGGGTCGCGGACGGGGAGATCATCTGGTGGAAGTAAAAATTGTGGTGCCGACAAAACTTTCAAAAGTGCAGCGAAAACTTTTTGAGGAGTTGCGCGACGCGGGGTTTTAGAACGCACGTTTTATCGCTGTCGCTGTAAGCATTCGTTAAATAACGCTATACTTTTTGAATGGATATACAGCTCTATAATACGGCAACTCGCCGAAAAGAGACGTTGCACCCCATAAAAAAGAAAATTGTTTCGCTCTACACCTGTGGTCCCACGGTGTACTGGTACGCGCATATCGGCAATTTCCGTACCTTTATTTTTTACGACGTACTGAGGCGGACCTTGGCTTTTTTGGGGTATCGCGTCCGCCACGTAATGAATATAACGGACGTCGGTCATTTAGTGGCTGACGCTGATATCGGCGAAGAGAAAATGGCGGCAGCTGCAAAGCGTGAGCGTAAAACGGCTTGGCAGGTTGCAGATTTTTATACCGGTGCCTATTTACGCGACGCGCGTTTGTTAAATATCATTCCGTCAACAAAGCAACCTCGCGCAACCGAGCACATCAGAGAGCAGATTGCACTTGTTAGAGAGCTTGAAAAGAAAGGTCACACCTATCGTACAAATGACGGTATTTATTTTGACGTAACGACATTTCCACACTACGGCGCACTTTCTGGTCAGTCACTGAGTGATAAGCAAGGGGGAAAGCGAGTAGCTGTTGGTGACAAAAAAAATCCGGCAGACTTTGCATTGTGGAAATTTTCACCGGCAGACGAAAAACGAGATATGGAATGGAAAAGTCCTTGGGGCATTGGTTTTCCGGGTTGGCATGTAGAGTGCTCGGCAATGGCGAGAAAGTACCTTGGGCAACCGTTTGATATTCATGCTGGTGGCATTGATCATTTGCCCATCCATCACGAAAACGAAATTGCGCAGTCAGTTGCCGCCTATGGCGTGCCACTTGCTCATTTGTGGCTACACGGGGAATTTTTGGTATTGGGTAAACCAAACAATGAAGAGCGAATGGGTAAATCTGAAGGCAACATTAAGACGATTGGGGAGCTAGTCAGTCAATTTCATGTTGACCCGCTTGCCTATAGGTACTTGTGCCTAACGACGCACTATCGAAGTAAGCTTTACTTTAACGAGAAGTCGTTAAAAGCAGCGGACCATGCACTTCGACGGCTTCGTAAACATGCGAGAGACTTAGGAAAAGCTGGACGAGAAGGGGTGGCGGAGTTTGAGGAGCGTTTTCGACAGGCACTAGCCAACGATCTCGATACGCCAACTGCGCTAGCCATTGTTTGGGAGCTCGTTAAGGTTAGAGGATTGGCACCCGGCGACGTGAAGCGTAGCCTATTACTATTTGATACGGTGCTTGGCATTGACATTGATCGTCGGGCAGAAAAAATTAGCGTACCGCGAGCAGTTCAAGAACTCATCGAGAAACGTGATGCGGCGAGAGCGGCAAAAGAGTGGGGCAAGGCCGATGAAATTCGTAAAGCGATTGCGGCAGCAGGTTTTGTGGTAGAAGATACGTCCGAGGGGCCCAAGGCGCAGAAACTGTTAACCTAGTTATTTAGCTTAGCACTAAGACGTGCTACGCTGTGTAGTATGACGGCAAAAACACTAGAAACAAAACCACAAAGCAACAGAGAAACATTCACCTCAAAACCAGAGGTAACTCATGAGCAGCCAAGGGGAGAAAGTGCAGCATCGGAGCGTTTGCCTATTCCTGCAACAACAGTGCAACTGGGCACGGTCGAAACGGCAGAGAATTCAGCAGCTGTTAAGAGCCAGTCGTTACAAGAAATAGAAGAGGTGCTCACCGAAAATTTGAGCGAAGTGTATGCCGGTCTTTCTCCTAAGGACCGTTTTATAGTGAAAACAAAAGGGGAGGAGACTGCTTTTAAAATCAGAATGTTACTACGGCAGGCAAGTGTTAAGTTCTATTCTATTTTTCAACTGGTAATTTCGTGGCTAAAGGCAATTCCGGGTTTGAATCGACCCTTCATTGAGCAGGAGGCGAAATTGAAGGCTGATCAATTGCTACGTATGCGTGGCAAGAGGGACTTATGAATATTTTCCCCGCCATTCCAGCTACAAGTTCGATGGTTGCCTTGTTAATGCCATGGTTTTTTGCTCTGTTTTTTGCTGGCATTATTTTTCTAATCATTCTTAGGATAATTTATCGCCGTACTTATCAGCTCGGGGTTTCGTTAAACAAGGTTGTACTTTCGGTACTCTTACCAAAGTACGAATCGAATAAGAAGGATGAACAGCAAGGGCTAGAAAAACTACGGGAACAAATTGCACTTGCAGAGGCGTTGTTTGCAAACATTGGTGGCGTGCGAGCCGAGCGCAGTTTAACGTCGCGTCTCTTTGGTAGACGCGACCACTTGTCTTTAGAAATAGTGGCAGCCAGAGGGGAGATTTCTTTCTATATGGTTGTGCCTCGTCAATTGCAGCGTTTTATCGAACAGCATATTCACGCCCTCTACCCGGCGGCACAGGTTGACGAGTGTCCTGGCTACAACCTATTTCTACCGCACGGTGTTGCGCGTGGAGCAGTGCTTCACTTTAGGAGGTCATTTATCTTTCCTATTAAAACCTATAGAGAGATTGAAGCTGATCCGTTGCTTGCGGTAACCAATGCCTTGAGTAGGCTTGGCAATAATGGGGCGGCGGTGCAAATTGTTATTCGATCCGCAAAACGACGTTGGCATCGTTACGGTCAAAAGACGGCGTCCGAGATGCACCAGGGAAAGAGTTTTAAAGAAGCCTACCTAGCAGGTAACAGGCATTGGTATATACGTCTTGGGGTACATCTTATGCGTGCTATTTTTAGGGAAGAAAAAAAGAAGCACGAGCAATATCAGCAGCAAGGGCAGAGTCCCTACGACCAGAATGGGCATCATCAACTGAGCACGCTCGAGCAAGAGATGGCAAAACGAGTTGAACAGAAGACGAGTAAAGCCGGCGTTGACGCCAATATACGCGTGGTGGTTTCAACACCTAGAGAAAATGACAGCAACACGGCGCTTGCTAATATTTTGAATGCTTTTAGTCAGTTTAGTATGTATCAGTACGGTAACAGTCTGGTGCCAGCGCATCCGCGAAACCAGGTGAGACTGATGCATCGGTTCATTTATAGAGAGTTCGTACACCGCAATGCTGTTTTATTAAACGCAGAGGAGCTAGCAAGCATGTATCACTTTCCCTTACCCTCTACCGAAACGCCCAATATTCGTTGGCTCAGAGCTAAAAAAGCAGCAGCGCCAACTGAGTTACCAGATAAAGGTATTGTTTTAGGAGTTAACAAGTATCGTGGAGAAGAGCGGTTGATTCGTTTTGCGCCGGCCGATCGTCGTCGCCATTGCTACATTGTGGGTACAACCGGATCCGGTAAATCGGTACTTATGGGTGAAATGGCTAAGCAAGATATTGCTGCCGGTCATGGGGTATGCGTGGTTGATCCGCACGGCTCAACCGTTGAGGATGTACTGGAATGCATACCGCCCGAACGTGCGAAAGATGTCATCTACTTTGATCCGTCAGACATTGAGCGGCCAATGGGGCTTAATATGTTGGACGCTGCGACACCAGCAGAAATGGACTTCGCTACCCAAGAGATGATTGCTATTTTCTACAAGCTGGTATCTGACCCATCAATGATTGGACCGATGTTCGAACATAATATGCGTAACGCTATGCTTACGCTAATGAGCGACCGTGAGCATCCGGGGACCCTTGCCGAGATACCTAGAATTTTTACGGATACTGCTTTTCAGCGCGAAAAAGTCGCGAAAGTTAGTGACCCAATTGTTCGCTCGTTTTGGGAGCAGGAAATGGTAAAAACGTCAGATTTTCATAAGTCGGAGATGCTGGGCTACCTCATTTCTAAAGTGGGGCGCTTTATCGAAAATAGTATGATGCGTAACATTATCGGGCAGTCAGCCTCGGCGTTTAATTTGCGACAGGTTATGGACGAAGGAAAAATTTTGCTGGTGAATCTCTCTAAGGGTAAAATCGGAGACATAAATGCCAACCTTCTTGGGCTTATCCTTATCTCTAAGTTGCAGATGGCGGCGCTCTCGCGCGCTGACAGTCTGGAGGATAGCTACAAAGATTTTTATCTCTACATTGATGAGTTCCAAAACTTTATTACCGACTCGATTGCTACTATTTTGTCCGAAGCACGTAAGTATAAACTGAACTTGGTAATGGGACATCAGTACCTTGGGCAACTTGTACAAGGACAGGACACAAAAATACGTGATGCTGTGTTGGGTAACGTTGGCACCATTGTCTCTTTCCGTGTTGGTGTGGAAGACGCGGAAATGTTAGCCAAAGAATTCGAACCGGTATTTAGCGAGTACGATCTCGTAAATATAGACCGCTACCATGCGTACGTTCGTTTGCTTATTAACAATAGTGTAGTACGACCCTTTGATATCGACACGATGCCACCAACTATTGGCGACGTACACTACGCGGAACTTATAAAACGCACTTCTCGTGATAAGTACGGCAGAGATAGGCGTGAAGTTGAGGCAGAAATTTTAGAACGAGGACAACTTGGGGCACAGAACTCATCACCACTTGGCCGGGTACCTACACGGTAAAAAACTAGACGTAAAAATAACGCTTCGCTATACTGTTAGTGTTCGGTTTCTAAAAGGGGAAATAAAAAATAGGAAAGCAAAAATGAAAAGTATGGAAACAGATGACATCGAAGACATTATCTCGCCAGTTACGGAACCCATTGTTGCCAACGATGAAGGTGACGAGTTGAGTACGTCAACACATCAGCGAATAACGGAGGCAAAGGCGGCACTGGTTGGACAGCTTTTAGAAGAGGCAGTAACGCTGCTAGAGCGTGTTCGACATTTGATAGGCAGCAGTAGTGACAATGCCAACGATTTTGGCAGGGCCATGGTAGTTGACGACGACGCTGATGAACTTCAAGGCAGAGTAGTTGAAGGCGTATTTGACGGGCAGAAGATGGTTGGCGCGGATGGAAAGCATTACTCGGTACCGGCAAACTATGCATCAAAGTCAAAGCTGGTAGAAGGCGACCTTCTAAAACTCATAATTACAAACCGCGGTGCATTTGTGTACAAGCAAATTGGGCCTATTGCTAGGCGACGCCTGCTTGGCACACTACATAAAAATATTTCTGACAGCGATTGGTGCGTTAAAGCAGAGGGTTGGACCTATCGCATACTGACAGCAAGTGTAACTTACTTTCATGGAAAAGAAGGGGACGAGGTTACGGTTTTGGTGCCAGAGAGCAGCGAGAGCAAGTGGGCAGCTGTAGAAAACATCATTAAGAAAGTTTAAGTAGGGTAATTTTTGGCGCAAAGAGTTCGCGCTTTTTGTGTTGTTGCTTTAAATGCGGTAGAATGGTCGGGATTAACCTCTTATGCCTAGCTCTCTCTACCAACGTTACCGACCAAAAAAGTGGGCGGATCTTGCTGACCAGACCCACGTCAAAGTAACGCTGCAGCACGAAATAGAACGGGGGCAAATTGCGCATGCCTATCTTTTTGTTGGTCCCCGTGGTGTTGGGAAAACAACAACTGCCAGACTTTTTGCGAAAGCTATCAACTGCGAAAAAAGGGAGAAGAAGAGCGGTGAGCCTTGTAATAGCTGTCCGTCATGCGAGCGCATTGACGCGCAGCAGTCTTTCGACCTGATTGAAATTGACGCGGCCTCTCATACGGGCGTCGATCATGTGCGCGAGTATATTCTTTCTGCCGCAGAAGTACAGGCGGGGCATGGTCAGTATCGCGTGTTCATTATCGACGAAGCACACATGCTTTCAGTTGCGGCATTTAACGCCATGCTGAAAATTTTAGAAGAGCCGCCCGCGCACGTCATTTTTATTTTAGCAACAACAGAGGCGCATAAAGTGCCTGCTACCATTATTTCACGTTGTCAGCGCTTTGATTTTAAACGTATTTCTCCCGATATTATTCGAGAACGGCTACGCATTTTGGCTGACAAAGAAAAAGTTGCCGTTGACGACGAAGTACTCTCGGCAATTGCGGAGCATGCCGAAGGTTCTTTGCGTGACGCCGAGGGGACTCTTGGACAGGTGTTTTCGCTTGGCACGAAGAAGCTCACCATGGAAGAGGCGTCGTTGGTTATTCCGCGCTCTACTCTTGGCGATGCCGCTGAGTTAATTGCTTTATGCTTGCGCGGAGCGACGCCAGAAGCTATCGCACTCGTAAACGATAAGGTGCTGAACGGTATAGAGATGAGCAATTTTATGACGGATATTGTGGTATGGCTGAGAATGTTATTGCTCGCAAAAGTGGCGACGCAGCTGGACCTCTTTTCTCAGCAGACTATTGGTGAGTTACGCACAAAAGCGATTGACCAAGCAAGTGGGACATCGGTTGAGCAACTGCAACGAATGATAGATGTATTTGTTACCAGACGTGGAATGATTGGGCAGGCACCGATAGAGCAGTTGCCCTGCGAGCTAGCAGTTGTCGAGGTGTGTTCTTCGTCTTCTGCTACAAAGGACGAGCCAAAAAAAGAAAAGACGAAGGACGATGACGACAATAAACCCGCACCGGCAACAGACAAAAAGTCGGACGCTAAAGTGGAAAAAGAAAGCAAGGCGAGTTCAACTTTTCAGATGGATGAGGTAAAAACTCGGTGGCAGGAAGTTTTAGACAAAGTGAAAGAGCTAAATCGGTCACTTTCTTATGTGCTAGCTACCGCGCTGCCGCTTGGTATAAGTGACGGAAAGTTAGAGATAGGCGTTTCGTATCCCTTTCATCAGGACCGTATTCGTGAAGCGAAGAATCGTTTAGTGCTTGCTGAAGCGACCAAGCATGTATTTGGGCAGCCGTTACGCGTGGAAGCAGTATTGAATGAATCAGAAAAATTCGCTGGTAGTGTTTCCTAATTTTTTATGACAGAACGAGACACACCATCTATTCACGAAGGTAACGAATCTGAAGTATTTGCTTTTTCGAAACTTACCGCTGAGCAACAGGTAACAGAGATCCTGTTCTAAGCTATGGAGCGGAGAGCAAGGAAGATATGTTATCGGCTATTAAAAAAACGCTAGAAGTTTCAGGAAAAAGAATTATTACTGAAGTAGTCAGCTATTATAGTAGGTTGTTGTACCTGCTTGACGCTACCTTAAATTATCCGTAACCTAAGGTAACTCGCGCTTGCGGGCAGCGTTGCCGGGTCGTCTAATGGTAGGACACATGCCTCTGGAGCATGGTATCGGGGTTCGAGTCCCTGCCCGGCAGCGGTGCCCGGAAGCTAGAGATTATTTTTTTATATTTTTTATGGGTGGAAATAGTGCAAAGCGTGCCCGCAAACTGCAGGACGCCAAAAAAGAGAAAATCCGTAAGCGTGCCGCTGTCAAGAAGAAATAGTCGGTTGAGATGTTTGTGCCACAGAAAACCTACAGCGTAGAGAGTGTCCGTGCTGGGCACCCTGACAAGGTGTGTGACCAAATTTCTGACGCCATTTTGGATGAATGCTTACGCCAAGACGAGCAGAGTCGAGTTGCTGTTGAATGCTACGGCAGCCACGGGCTTATGGTTGTTGGTGGTGAGGTAACAACGAAAGGTTGGGTTGACGTGCATGGGATTGTTACCCGTACATTGAAAGCAATTGGCTACGATAATCACTACGGCATCGTTTCAAACATTGTGGCACAGTCTCCCGAGATTGCGGCAGGCGTCGATACGGGTGGAGCAGGGGATCAAGGTATAATGTACGGTTACGCGACAGCAGCGACTGACGACTTTTTACCTGCTGGGGTTGGTTTAGTGCATAGCATAGTCCGTAAGCTGGACGAAATTAACCACAGCAAGAAAAAATCTGGTATTTTGCCAGACGGAAAAGCGGAAGTGATAATGACGGACGGGAAAGTGAGCAACCTAGTTGTTAGCACGCAACATTCTGCTGACCTGTCGCTTGCTGATTTGCAGCATAAGGTAGAAGAGGAGGTTTTACTGCCTCTCGGTATTGATCTTGCTTCTGTTGATGTGCTGGTTAATCCGGCGGGTCCTTTTAGCTCTGGCGGTTTTGATGCGGACACGGGGCTCACTGGTAGAAAAATTATGGTTGATACCTATGGTGGTTTAGTGCCGCATGGTGGTGGTTGTTTTTCTGGCAAAGACGCCACTAAGGTTGATCGTTCGGCCGCCTATATGGCACGCTTTGCGGCAAAAAATATTGTGGCAAACCACCTCGCAAAAGAATGTCTAATTTCGATTGCCTATGCCATTGGTAAAGCAGAGCCAATAATGCTAGAAGCGGTAAATGAGGCAGGGGAGAGTATGGCGTCACTTCTCAAAGAAAAATTTGATTTTCGTCCGCAGGCAATAATAGAGCGATTAAGTTTACGGCGCCCGCTGTATCAGGGGACAGCTGTATACGGACATTTTGGGCGCAACGATGTCCCTTGGGAAGAAATTATCACCCTATAGAAAAGTTGACAGTGTCAGCGCGGGCGAGTTAGCAGCTTTTCGAAAGCGCTTGCTTGGTTGGTACGCTCGGCATGGACGCAGTGATTTACCTTGGCGCAAAAAACCGACACCGTACCGTGTCTTAGTCGCTGAGGTTATGTTGCAGCAGACGCAAGCAGGTCGTGTTATCGAGTATTACCGGCACTTTTTAAAACAATTTCCCAATTTACAAGCACTAGCTAGCGCTAAACAACGTGCGCTGCTTAGCGCTTGGTCAGGATTGGGGTACAACCGTCGGGTGCTTAACCTGCAGCGAGCGGCGAAGCTGATTTTGCTAGAACACAAAGGTAGAGTCCCCAAAACATTTGAGGAGCTACTGGCATTACCGGGGGTAGGTACGTATACCGTACACGCTATCAATATTTTTTCTAGAAACGCCGACGAAGTTTGCATTGATACAAATGTGCGACGCGTTTACACTACAACCTTCAATCTGTCACCTCGCGTGAGCGATTCGGAGCTTAGTGCTCTTGCTTGTCGATTAGTACCGAAAGGCAAATCAAGAAATTGGCATAATGCCTTGATGGATTATGGTGCTCTTGTGGCGACTAGTAGAAAAACAAAAGTATCACCACGAACCAAGCAGTCGTCTTTTGTTGGTTCGCGTCGACAAAAAAGGGGAGAGATTCTTCGCTACCTACTACAGCAGCGAGGTGCCGAGGTGAGACAGATTGCCCACTTTCTTGCCGTTTCAAAAGAAGAGGCGCAAGAATTGCTGCAGACGCTTGTTCGTGAAAATTTTTTACAAAAGAGAAAAGGGCGTTACGTTGTTCATTAGCGTGCGCATCGCGTGGCGTAGTTGTATCTTTTTTGCTATACTATTTTCACTCATAATTTATCATCTATGACAACAAAGAAAGTAGTCGGTATTGTCGCGGTCGTCATCGTCGCCGCGTTGGGAGTTTTTATTTTTAGCCGTCGGCCAGCCGTTGGCCCCGTCGCCACTAATCAGCAATCTATGGATCAGCAAACAGAGAGTACGCCGCTAGTAATTGATGTCTTAAAAAAAGGCACGGGTGCAGAAGCAGTTAACGGCGCAAAGGTGACCGTTGATTATACGGGTTGGTTAACAGACGGTACAAAATTTGATTCCAGCGTTGATCGTGGTACACCCTTTACCTTTACGCTCGGTGCTGGTCAGGTTATTCCCGGTTGGGATCAGGGCGTGCTTGGTATGAAGGTTGGCGAGAAACGTCGGCTAACAATCGCCCCAGAGCTTGGCTATGGTGCGTCAGGGGTGGGACCCATTCCGCCAAACGCAACGCTTGTCTTTGAGGTCGAGCTTCTTGGTGTTCAGTCATGACCTTTAGCGAGTACCAAAAAGAGTCTCGAGCGACAGCTATCTATCCGCCGTGCGGTAAGGCGTACGTCTATCCGGTACTTGGGTTAGCAAGTGAGGCGGGTGAGGTCGTCCAGGTAGTGAAAAAAATTATTCGTGATCAAAATGGTGAAGTAGATGACGGGGGAAAACGAAAACTTTCTGGGGAGCTAGGTGATGTGCTTTGGTACGTGGCGCAGGTCGCTACTGAATTTGATCTTAATCTTGATGAAATAGCTTCAGCCAATATGACAAAACTCAATTCTCGGATGGCACGCGGTGTCATTGGGGGCAGTGGAGATAATCGTTAGTGTATGTTGGAGCTCTACCAAAAAGAAAGCTGTCCTTACTGCACTAAAGTGCGCGGCGTTTTAGACGAACTGCAGCTTGACTATATTGTTCACAGTATGCCAAACGGTAGTCCGAAGCGTGTTTTCCTTAAGACGCTTGGCGGTAAAGAGCAAGTGCCATTTTTAGTAGATCAGGTACATGGTGTTTCTATGTATGAATCTGATGACATTATTGAGTATCTTAAAAATACCTACGTTGCTAAAAATTAATTTTATAAGAAATTAACTTATGGACGATATTTCATTTACAAAACGTGAGCGTCGTGAAGAGCGAAAGGCAGTGCAAGTTGCCGACAGAAAAAGTGCAGCGTACCAAGAGAAAGTACAACGAGTTGGTCTTTGGGCGGTTGTTGTTGTGCTAGTTGTTGGCGGCGTATGGTACCTTAGTCGCGGTGGTGGCAGTAGTGGTCAGCCTGGCCCAGTTGTCCCTACAGTTAATCAGGTAACGGCGGACGACTGGACAGCGGGTAGCGCGGATGCGCCCCTAATGCTTGTTGAGTACAGTGATTTTCAGTGCCCAGCTTGCGGTAACTATTACACTACGGTAAAAAAAGTCACGCAGGATTTTAGCAACCAAGTACATTTTGTCTATCGTAATTTTCCATTGCGGACATTGCATCCTAACGCCGAGCCTGCCGCATGGGCGGCAGAGGCAGCTGGACGGCAGGGAAAGTTCTGGGAAATGCACGACCTGTTATTTGAACGGCAATCGCAATGGGCGGATAATCTCAATACCAAGTCAACCTTCCATGGCTATGCGGTAGAGTTAGGTCTCGATGGTAACCAGTTTGACAGCGACTACAGCTCGTCTGCCGTGCGAAACAAAGTAGCGACCGATGTCGCTAGCGGTACAGTAGCCAAAGTACCGGGCACGCCAACGTTCTTCCTGAATGGTCAGAAGGTAAGTCCTTCACCTGATTACGCAAGCTTTAGCACGTTAATCAACGATGCCCTTGCTGCGCAAAAGTAGTTTATTGGGCTACCTTTTTGGTCTAGTTGCACTGGCCGGTTTTTTTGACGCGACCTATCTCGCCATTAAGCATTTTGAAGGATTAGCACCTAACTGTAGTATTCTCAATGGTTGCGAGGTGGTAACTACCAGTAGTTATTCTGTTATTTTTGGCGTGCCAGTCGCACTTATGGGGAGCGTGTACTACCTGACCGTGCTCTTATTAACCGTCGCTTACCTTGATTCGCCTAAACGGTGGAAACTAGATAGCGCTGCCGTGGTAGTATGCTTTGGGTTACTGGCGACCGTCTGGTTTGTGTATCTTCAACTTTTTGTTATCCATGCGCTTTGTCTCTACTGTATGTTTTCGGCGCTAACGACAACGACGCTCTTTCTCTTTATTTTTTTTTGGTGGCGTCACTATCGACTTTTGATTACGGTCTAGCATGACGGCAAAACGTTATTTGTTCGTTTTTGTACTCGGCGCCCTTTTGGTCGGAGGAGGGGGGTACTTATGTGTTACTTATTTTCCCGCTCTTAAGCCTGTTGTCTTGCCGCCCCCTGAGGACATTACGACTCTTCTCAAAGATAGTAATACCACCAATTTTCCCTTGCAGCTTCCACCTGGTTTTGCTATTTCTATTTACGCTAAAGACCTAGGCAAACCCCGAGAGTTAACATTCGGGCCAAGTGGTTTACTGGTGAGTGTGCCAAGCGAAGGAAAAATTTTGTCTCTTAAAGACGTCGATGGTGATGGTGTTGCAGAGACGGTCACCGCGATTGCAAGTAATCTTGATACACCGAATGGTCTAGCGACGCGTTGCATTGGTCCTTGTAAGTTGTACGTTGCCGAACGCACTGCTGTGTCTGTTTTTGATTTTGACGAAGCAGGAAATGCGATTAACCGTCAAGTCCTATTCAGCTTACCGCCCGGTGGTAGACATACCACGCGATCGCTGCTTTTCTTACCCGGCGAAAAAGACCAACTGTTGGTTTCAGTTGGCTCATCGTGCGATGTTTGCCATGAACAGGATCCTCGATACGCAAGCATCTTACTCTCTCATTTGGACGGCAAAGAGCCGACTATTTATGCTTCTGGGCTTCGCAACACCGTTTTTATGGAGCTGCAGCCGGTTAGTGGGGAAGTATGGGGAGCTGATATGGGACGTGACAATCTTGGCGACGACACGCCGCCGGATGAAATCAATATTATTCAGCAAGGAAAGAATTACGGCTGGCCGATTTGCTACGGAAAAAATATTCACGATACCTCGTTTGATAAAAATACCTATATACAAGATCCGTGCTCTGCTAACCAGACGGTGCCGTCTTACCGCGATATTCCTGCTCACAGCGCGCCACTGGGTTTATCGTTTATACCAGAAGAGGGTTGGCCAGAAGACTACTGGTATAATTTACTAGTGGCCTACCATGGGTCATGGAATAGAACTGAGCCAACGGGGTATAAAATTGAGCGCTTCAAGTTAGACGCCAACGGTAACTATTTAGGGCAAGAAGACTTTATTACCGGTTGGCTAACAAAAGATGGCGCTTTGGGTCGACCGGTTGATATTCTTACGCTTCCCGGCGGAACTATCTATATTTCTGACGATAAAGCCGGCGTAGTGTACAAGGTTAGGAGAACAGTGCAGCTTAACTAGACTAATTGTAGCTGGGCTGACAGCGCTGTATTGCAAGGATATGGTAGTGAAGCTACACTACTTCTCAATAGGAAAAAAGTCATTTCAGAGCTAACCTAGAGCTCCGTTTGGCGTATCTGGAGCTTTTTATTTTGCCGGGGTATGGGGTAATGGTAGCCCGCGCGCCTGGGGGGCGTGTAGCGGCGGTTCGATTCCGCCTACCCCGAAAAGAATAGCGTTTTACAGTTGCCAGATGATCTATGGACAAACAAAAAAACTTATCATTTTTGATTTTGATGGCGTCATTGTAGACAGCTTTGCTATTTCTTTTGGGGTTAATAGGAAGTTAGGTTCAGCTGTCGATATTGACCAGTATCGTTCGTTTTTTGAGGGAAATATTTACGAGGCTATTAAGAGTGACTCCACTATTAAAGATGTCAAAAATATTGAGAAGAGTGGCAAGTCAATATGCCCAACTACTACTAGAACGTATTCCTATTGTAGGGATGCCTAAGCTAATTCGTAACCTAGCTTCTGATGATCTTTTATCGATTGTTACTTCAACGGAAGTAAAAACAGTTCATTCTTTTTTGGAGAGGTACACTTTGCCTCCATACTTTTCTGATGTGTTTGCAGCAGAGCATCACTATGGTAAGGTAAACAAGATGGAGTATCTGCTGAAACACAAAAACATGTCGACAGAAGAATCGCTTATGGTAACCGATACGGTTGGGGACAGTAGGGAGGCGGATAAATTAACTATACGTTCTGTTGCGATCAGTTAGGGGTTCCATAAAAAAGAGAGATTACAAAGCAAAGCAAATCCCATTACCATCGTCGACTCTGTCGAAAAATTACAAGTGGCCATCAATACCCATTTCAATGGATCAAAATAAGCAGTACGAGAAACGCATCCCCGGACATATTGCCTTTATTATGGATGGCAATCGGCGGTGGGCAAAAGCACGAAACCTGCCCACGTTCGAAGGTCATCGACGCGGTTATAAAAAACTGAAAGAAGTTGGAGCGTGGTGCCTGAAGAGAGGCATAAAAGAAACGACCGTGTACGCGTTCTCGACAGAAAATTGGAACCGCGAGGCGGAAGAAGTTACTTATCTAATGAAGCTTCTTCGTCTTGCTCTGACCGAAGAACTTGGAGAATTTAGTAAACAAAATTTGCGTCTAAAAATTATTGGTAGCCGAGAACGACTCGACCAAAAGTTGATTGAAGCGATAGAGCGGGCAGAGAGACAGACAGCAGCAAACACAGCAGGGTCACTTTCTATTGCTCTTAATTATGGCGGTAGAGCTGAAATACTCGACGCACTGCGCGCAATGGTGCGTGATGGTATGGATGAACAAAAAATTACTGAGGCAACGATACGAAAGTATCTCTACGCGCCCGAAGCAAGTGATCCGGATATGATTATTCGCACTGGCGGTGAGCAGCGCCTTTCTAATTTTTTATCGTGGCAGTCAGTATATAGTGAGCTTTACTTTATTGAACCGTACTGGCCAGATTTTTCCGAAGCTTATCTCGATGGCGCTTTTGCGTGGTATGCTGCGAGAGAGCGGCGGCATGGTAAATAAGTAACTATGGACCTTATGCAAAAGAAATGTATTCCTTGTGAAGGCGGTACGCCACCGCTTAGCCAAAAAGAGACCAAGGAGCTTCAAGGTCAGCTTTCTTCGTCGTGGGTGGTGGTTGAACTGAAGCGCCTAGAGCGCACGGTCACTTGTAAAAGTTTTAAACATGCCGTTGCGTTGATTAACGCCATTGCCATTATTGCGGAAGAAGAAAATCATCATCCAGATATTAACTTGCACGAGTATAAGTTATTAACTTTTACGCTTTCGACGCACGCCATAAAGGGATTGTCTGAAAATGATTTTATTGTAGCGGCAAAGATAGATGCGCTTATAGCAAAGAGTGTTTATGTTTAGCGCCAACTTGCTGTCTTGAAATAAAACAATAACCCCGACGTTACCGTCGGGGTTATTGTTGTCGCACCTAATTATCGTCGCTTGAGTGGTCAGAGTCTGACGAGTCATCCGTGCCGCATGTGCATTCTTCCATGCTCATGCCGCAATTTGGACAGGTATCCATATCGAGACGCTAGATGAATAAGGTACTGAAAGTATATATGAATTTTACCGCCACGCAAGAGCGTTATGCTATAGTAAAAATATGCCCCTTTTTGAGCTTAAAAGCTTTTTTCCACAACCTTACTTTCTTTTCGAGTCCTTACGGAAAGACGGGTCAATGAAACTAACCGAACCATTAAAAGAGTGTTTAGCGTTGGCAAACAAACAAAATTTTTTGCAAACACTGGGTATACCCGCCGCATCAGTTATTTCGGCATTGCAAGTTCATGGCGATACGATTAGAGAGGTAAGCAAAAAAGAGGGGGGAACTGTTTTGTCAAACACAGATGGTTTTATGACGAATGAGCCTGGTCTTTTTCTTACCCTTACCGGAGCGGATTGTTTGCCACTATTTTTTGCTGCACCTGACGTAGCGGCAGTTGGTATACTTCATGCAGGTTGGCGCGGATTGGCCAAGGGCATCATAGGCAAAATGGTTGACGGGTTAGCAGCAACCTATCACGCATACCCTGCAGAGATTTTAGTTGCTGTCGGTCCACACATTTGCGCCATGCATTATCGTTTTCCCGACGCGGCGACTAAATTTGCGGATGCTGCGTCTGCGGTTTCCGTTTACAGCGATGGTGCGCATCTTGGTTTGGGTGCTATCGCTCAACAGCAGCTAATGAACGCCGGTGTCTTGCCTTCGCATCTTTACCTGTCTCAAGAATGCACATTCGAACTAGCAGACACCTACTTTTCATACCGTCGAGATAAGCCTAGCGTAACAGAGGCAACCCTTTTTGGCATCGGTATGACTAAGCGATGACGTAGTTGTTTACATTTGCTACAATACCTTCATATGGGACTATTTGATCAGATGAAAATGGCGCAGGATCTTATGAAAAATATGGATCCGGAAGAGCTAAAAGGACTTATGGCGAAAGCCAATGAGGCGCAAGCTGCAATGCGGGAACAGGTACAGGCATTAGTTGAAGAAGAAATTGCGAAGCGGGGACTGATTACCAGACAAGAAGTGGAGAAAATGCTGCGTGAAAGGAATGACTAGTAGGTATGCGAAAATTTGTTTTGGTGGTTACCATTATTGTGATTGTGGCGTGTCTTACTGGGTACGCCTACGTGCGGTATACAGGTCAGCAAAATAAATTAAATACTCAACTAAGGTAAACGTAGCAACTATGAAAATTACAAGTGATGCCTTTAGCGAGAATGGATTAATTCCGTCACTGTATACCTGCGACGGAAAAAACATCAATCCGTCCCTTTTGTTTAGTGCTATACCAGCAGAGACAAAAACACTTGCACTGGTTGTTGACGATCCTGACGTGCCAAAAGAAATAAAACCAGACGGAGTTTGGGATCATTGGGTGGTGTACAATATGCCGCCCAACACAACAGGTATTGAAGCGAACAGTTTACCCATTGGCGAGGTAGGAAAGAATTCGTCAGGACAAGCGACCTATCGGGGACCTTGTCCACCCAACGGAGAACACCGTTACTTTTTTACCTTACTTGCTCTTGATGCGAAAATTGAAGCGTCGAGCCCACTCAGCAAAGCAGAATTTTATACGGCCGCTGAGGGTCATATCATTGCAAAGGCTGAGCTTGTTGGTCGCTACAGTAGGGAGTAGTTTACTATGAGAATTTTTCGTACTCGGATTAAAAAAGAAATTGTTACCGAGTTTGCTGCGCCAAAAGGAAAGAGTCGTGGTGTCGTAGTGCTTTGCTCGGGAGTTCCTTCTTCGTCTGGGAAGAACGAGCTACTCAATTTTTTAGCAGCAAAAGGTTTTTGGGTATTCTATCCTCGTT
>PFET01000008.1:9170-59572 GCA_002793855.1 Candidatus Uhrbacteria bacterium CG10_big_fil_rev_8_21_14_0_10_48_11 | reverse complement strand
GCCGGAGATGGCGTTGCCGGTAGCGATGGTGCCAAAGCCGGAAGCGATGGAGCCGGCGGCGAGCGCCCCGGTGCCGGTGATGGCGGTAGCCACGGCATCGTTGGTGTCAACCAGCGCCGCATTCTTTCCAGTCAACCTATCTAGTTCTGCTGCGGTGATCGTACCGCTCGTCGTGGTGATGTCGTTTGAGCCAAACGAAATCGCCGTTCCAATGTTGGCATCAGACAAATCAAGCGCCGTAGTAATACCGCCGGCGGCAGAGGTTACCTTAAGAGCGACAGGTTGGGCGCGATCAGTGTCGGCGTTGTGAAGGAGGAACAGTTCAGCCGGATCAGCAGTGCCGGCGCCATCAGCGCGGGTAATGAAAACGATACCAGTTGCACCGGTTGCAATACCAATTGCAAAATTCGAATCGGTGGCAGTATCAGAAAGTGTTACCGCAAGATCATTGGCGTCTAAAGTAGTAATACTTGAACCACCATCATAGGAACCCTGTAGTGAAGCGGCGGCACCGGTGACATCGGCGGCACAACCCCACACGCCAGTTGCTTCCGTCCACTTAAGCACTTCACTATCCGCACACCCCTGCAGTAATCCTAAGTTATTTGAAACCACCTCAAGACCAGAAGTAGAAGATGTTCCACCGGCACCAGCATCCGTCAACTGTATTGCACCAGCATCAAGATAACCAGCGGCGGTCGTAATCGTAATGTTCGATGAACCTGCTTGGATGGTCGAAGCCGTATCGAATGCGCCGGCTATGGTAAGCGCGCCGCTTGAGCTAATGTTGTTCGAGGCAGAAAAAAATTGAATGGCACCCGTACCAGCACCTCCCTGCAAGGTAAGTGTGTTAGAGCCAGTCACATTAATTTCTGGATTCGTTCCGCCTAACGCCAAGTTGCCCGAAGTCAGTACCGGAATCTGATTTCCACTTGCCGATTCTGCTGGTGTAAAACCGCCAACGGTCTTTGCGTTAATGGTGTAACCAGAGGCAACAATACGCTGACGGGGACTTAACGTTTCGAAAGTCACCCCCGCACAAGATCCGCCCACCTGATCAGCAACCTCTACATTGAAATAGATATCATTACTTGTTTGAAAATCGTAATCAAGCGTATCTCCACCTGCCGTCGTATCCCCTATGCCAACATTAAAGACGCCATTGACCACTGGAATGGTCATGGTTGACGGCGTTCCACTTGGCCAGAGCTTTGTGTCTGGTGAACCAACCGTATTGTCGCTATAAAAAGAGAAACGGAAACAGTAATTTGTTCCTGACGAGCTGCCAAGCAAATTACCACTAGCATCTAGCAATCGTCCTTGATGACTGAGAACAAGCGGCACACCAGCCGCAGCAAGAGCTTGCGGAATTATGCCCCCAAACATGTGCGCCAGCAACGTAAAAATGACCGCTGCGGTGGTACAACGTTCTCGTAAACGACGAATAAATTTTTTTCTATTTTTGCGCACTATAGTCAATCCCTCACTGGCAGTATTTTTTAAACACCGCGATTAGAAATGATGGTTTGATTATAACAGAAAGAAGCGGTAGAAACAAAATCAAAAACTAGAGATCAAGGTAGGCAACGTAATCGTAAAGATAAGGGATTTTCCACTGGTCTCCATGCCAAGCGCGAACAATAGCAAGCAAGTTCACTGCAACCAGAAGAATGCTACCAAAGAAAAAAACGAGCCATCCTAAAATCGGAATGATGCCAACCACCCAGAGGAGAAACCAAGTGATAGCCAGAACCGCTCCTTGTTTGGCATGGAACTGAACAAACGGACTTCCTTTACGCAACACCAACGGAATGACACAAAAAATCCAAAGGTAAGAAACAGCAGCTAACATCCAGTCACGCTCATCTGGTCGTGAGACTACTGGGGACGAAACCGCAGATTGCTTTTTCTTTTGTGTTCGTGGCATACACTTTTTTAATGAGTGGTAAGTGAAGAATGATGTCGCTCGTCGATGTGCGCCATAAACCAGACGAGGACGATTCCAAAGAGTGCGGTGCGCAACGGCTCAGCGAATAAATTAAACGCCGTCCAGAGTTCTCGATAAAGGACAACCTTTACTAGTGCAGCAAACAAACCGACACCGAGTCCAACCAAAAATGCTTGCACTAAAAGTTGCGTGCTGTTCGGATTGATGCGCGCCCAAGCGTAGCGAGCAAGAACAATAAACATTCCGGCAAGGGCAATCCAGTACACGGCGTAAGCAATCGGCGGAACATTCAACCACTGACGGACAAAGAGTTCGTTGGCGGCAAGCAGTAGCACGGCAACCGCAATGATGCCACTTGCTGAAGTGAGCACACGAGCAAAGCCGGTCAGTAGTTTTTTATAGTTTGCAAACGTTTCCGCCATATGAAAAAGTATAGCACAAGCCAAAAAAAACGGACGACTTTACGTCGTCCGTTTTTTATCACCCACTTCTCCGCCTTAATACATTCCCATGTCGCCACCCATACCAGAAGGCATCGCGGGGCTCTTCTCGTTCTTTTCTGGCTTATCGGTAATGACCACTTCTGTTGTTAGTAAGGTCGCCGCAATAGAGGCAGCATTCTCTAACGCCGTACGGGTCACCTTTACTGGGTCGATAATACCCTCTTCAATCATATCAACGTACTCACCCGTTATTGGATTATAGCCTACCTTTTTGCCAGCTCCTGCTTTCTGCTTCTCTACTATAGTATAGAAGATGACAGAGCCGTCGGCACCGGCATTCTCAATAATCAATCTAAGCGGTACCGTAAGCGCTTTGTCTACAATGGTTTCAGGATAAGAAAACGGTTCGGTTTTTCCTGACGCCATCATTGCCTTAAATTGACTGGACAGCATAGCAAGCGCAATGCCACCACCTGGAACAATGCCTTCTTCAACCGCAGCTTTCGTAGCGTGAAGGGCGTCTTCAATTTTAAACTTCTTGTCTTTCATCTCTGTCTCGGTAGCGGCACCAACTTTAATCACTCCTACTCCACCAGAGAGCTTCGCAACACGCTCCTGCAACTTTTCGCGATCGAACTCGCTGTCAGACGCTTCAAGCTCTCGGCGCAACTGCGCTACACGATCTTTAATGGCCGCCTCGTCCCCTTTTCCTTCAACAATGTCTGTTTCTTCTTTACGAGATACCACGCGGCGCGCCTGTCCAAGATCTTCAACGGTTGTATGCTCAAGCTTAAGTCCGGTATCTTCCGAAATAACCCGACCGCCCGTCAACACGGCAATGTCTTCCAGCATCTCTTTGCGGCGATCACCATAACCGGGCGCCTTAATGGCGAGCGCGCTAAACGTACCGCGCAACTTATTCACAATAAGCGTCGCCAATGCCTCACCGTCAACATCTTCGGCAATAATGACCAACTCTTTTTTCCCTACCTGCGCCAGCTTTTCTAGAATCGGCAAAATTTCACTCAACGCAGAAATCTTTTTGTCGGTAAGCAACAGGTAGGCGTCGCTGTACTCGGCCACCATGCGCTCTGCGTTTGTAATGAGGTAAGGCGAAACGTAACCCCGGTCAAACCGCATTCCCTTTACCACTTCTTTCTCAAGACCAAAAGTCTGCGACTCTTCAACGGTGATGACGCCGTCTTTGCCAACCTCTTTCATTGCTTCTGCGATGAGCTTACCAACCTCGGCATCTCCGGAAGAAATGGTAGCCACTTGTGCAATCTCCGCATCTGTCGTAACCGGTTTTGCCATTGCTTTAAGTTCACCAACAATCTCCCCAACTCGTTTGTGAATTAACTGCTGCAACACTACTGGGTTACCACCAGCGGCAATCTGCTTAAAACCTTCTGCCACCATTGCTTGAACAAGTACCGTTGCGGTCGTTGTACCATCTCCGGCAATGTCATTCGTTTTGCTAGCCACCTCCTGCACCAACGAAGCGCCAACGTTTTCAATCTTATCTTCCAATTCGATTTCTTTTGCAATTGTTACCCCGTCGTTCGTCACCGTCGGCGAACCAAACCCCCTGTCTAATACAACGTGTCGGCCAGCGGGTCCAAGGGTCACTTTAACAGCGTTTGCAACCTTGTCGATGCCGCGCTTAATACCTGCGCGAGCTTCTTCTTTAAACTCAATTGTTTTTGCCATAATATGTGTAGGTAAAAATTATTCAACAATGGCAATGATGTCCGACTCGATCACTACCAGATACTCTTCATCGCCAACCGTAACCTCGTCCGGACTGTACTTCTTAAAGACAACGGTATCCCCGACCTTCACTGACATTGCTATCCGCTCACCGTCATCATTTAACTTCCCCGGACCAACCGCAACGACCTTGCCCTGCTCTGGCTTCTCGTCTTTGGCCGTATCCGGAATGATGATACCCGACTTTGTAACTTCTTCTTCTTTTGCTGGCTGCACAATAACGTGATCCCCTAATGGTTTCAATTTCATAACGCTCTTATTTTAATGAATAATAAGATAAGAAAGACCCTGCTAAAGAGCAAGGCCTCCGCGGAGGCGGAGTAAGTAGCAGTCTACTAGAGAGAGTGCCAACTTGTCAAGAGTGCCTTCGGCTGGGAAGCGGGTAATAGAGGACTACGGCAATCAACCAAAAAACCAACCCAGAGTGAAGAGTCCAAAGATAATGGTCGAGTGACGCAAGAACAAGAAAAATACTTAACGCTCCAACAAAAACCACAGCCCCCCGTTCTAACCACTGACGAATCTTTCGCAGATTAACAAAGACACCACCCGCCAGCAGTACGATACCGACAAGACCCAGCTCAACACCGACAATGAGTAGTACGTTATGTGCTGGTTGGTAGGTATACGATGGTTCATTTGGCTTTGATAGTAGCAACGCCGGAATGTAATTAGCGATACCGACGCCAAACACCGGATGCTGTAAAAAGAGTGCCTCACCTTCGGCAAACTCTGCCAAACGAGAAGTATTCGAAAGCGTATCAAGACGAGTCGACGAAGTAACCCTCGCCGTCCATAACCCTGGCACAATAAACGCCCACGTAAGCATAGTAAGCATCAATGCTAAGCCAAGCTTAAAGGCAAGAGCAGAAGCACGCACCCGATTGTGCCACGCTTTGTGCAAAAAATAGACCAATACACCAATACCAGCCGCAAGTGCCGCACCCCGAGAAAAGGTAACGTAAAGACCGGAAAAAATAATGACTACCATCCCCAGTAAAAGTGACACGGTGGCTGCCATATTTCGTACTTCCGGTTCTCGATAGAGTGCGCGGTTACCAACGCCGTGCTTATTCCACCACGCTTGAAAATTCTCATAAGCAACAAAATACCAATCAATGGTTGCCACAAGAGCAAGTGCCAAAAAGCCACCAAGAATATTTGGATGCGGGAAACTGCCATAGGCACGAAGCAACCGTTCGCTCGCTGTTTCGATAACCGAAGTACCACCATGACTCGCCATCTGTTGTGCCATACCAAAAAAAGTACTACCAACGATGCTCTGGGTAAAAAATTGAGTTAGTGCTAGTAATGACTGCACAGCGGCAGAAACAATAAAAGCGAAACGAACGCGACGCCAGTCATTCTCTTGAATAAGAGCAATACCAAAAAACATAAAAAGGAGTAGGGTCACTGCCTGCACGACAGCCAACGCCAAAACGGGGGAACCCATAAGATTTATCGCAACCGCACACCCGACAACAGCCACAAAAACTTTACTGCGCCATGTCGTCCGACTGCGTGCGCACGACTGAAACCAAAAAAGCACCGATCGCCATGACCATAGGATAGCAATCAACAGTAAGACATCGATCGCATAGAGGTTAATAGCAGTATAGGACGACACTGTGTCTGCCAACGTTGAGGACAGCAATACATAATGTGCCTGCCACGGTAAAAGAAAAATGATGAGTGCAAAAAAACGTTTACGCCACATGATGATTTATAAAGGTATTAGTATGCTCTTTCCATGCGCTGCGATAGGCTGCGCGACGATCGTTAGTATGAAATTTTAGCACCTCTTTACTAGCAACAACGTTACTATCTTTTCGCGCAAGACCTTCCCGTATAGGCGCAGGAAAACGACGCCGCTGAAACAGCTCCGCTAATCGATCAAGCCAACGAGTAACACTGCCCGCCGGCTTGGTTCTTTTTCCCTGTCGATAAAATGAATGCGGGTAGTCACCGTAGCCGCTACTGTTAGGCAAAAGTACTTGCACCCATCGGTTGGCATCCCAAAACTGTTTCCAAATGGCACCCCTTCCAAAAAGTGGGGTCATCTGTGCTATCCAGTAAGCGAAGTGTGGATCTCCTCCTGGAAGCGCCAACGGTGCAAGGTTGAGCGAGTTTCCCGTCACGAAAAAACTTAAACAAAGGGCATTCGGAGTATGCTCTCCATGTGGTCGCTGACGAACAGCGGTGAGCGCACCAACCGTCACAAAACGGGTAAGCCAAATAGTGCCGGGTTTGGTAATGATAAAAAAATCGATGTCGCTCTTGGCTCGTGTATTTTGGTAACCAAGTGAATTGCAGACCGCCACCCCCTCTACCCACGGCAGCCAAGTAAGTGCCGACGCCAAACGTTTTGCCCGACGCATTTTCGTTGTTGCGATGCGGTAACGTTGCTCTCGGATTGAACGCAAAGGTTCGGAGGACGCCAGCTGAAAAAACGGACCATCTTTAATGATCAGGTTGCGCAAGTCGTTATTCTCTTCTAGCTCAAACACAACTGTCGAAAGAGGGCACGACGTACCATTTCCTGGCCACAGTAGTTGCCAAATCTCGTTTGCGGTGAGCGGATACTGAAATAGTGAGAAGTAAGAGAGAGTTCGCTCGATCGCTGCTGCCGTTGCTGTCAACATGGGCTAGGTAAGTAATCGAATATCATCAATGCGGCCAGCCAAACGTGCGTACTCGGTGTTGACCCGATCAACCGCATTCTTGGCGTTCGTGATATGTTTTGACATTACCTCAAGTTCACTACCAAATTTCGTCGCATCTTTTTGAATGGCGCGCATCGTTTCCAAAATACGTCGCGCATTTTCCTCCACCCGCTTTCCTTCCAGTCCAATCATCACCACTTTTAAGAAATAGTAAAAGCTGTTTGGTGAAACCAGAAAGACACGCTTCTCATTGGCAAACCCATTAAGCTCTTCGTCTTGACGAATAATTTCATAATAAATAGATTCCGACGGCACGTACATAATGGCAAAGTCCGCGGTTCCTTCGGCGGGCAGAATGTATTTTTTACTAATGTCGCTGATATGCTTCTTGGTATCGCGTATAAAATCACGCAACGCTACTGCTGCGTCGGCTTCTGATTCGGCGCGATGCATCCGCTGAAAATTTTCAAGGGGAAACTTAGAGTCAATCGAGATAAGCCCCTTGTCGGTTTTAAGCACCGCATCAACACGATCCCCAGTGCTAAAGGTATGTTGCAAATCAAAGTGCGCGCGAGGAAAATATTGCTCTAGCAAATCACGCATAACCTGTTCACCAATGTTACCGCGTAATTTCGGCGACTTCAAAAAATCTTGCAGGTCACGCATAGAGCGGCCAATCTCTTTCATATGACCAAGCTCCTGATTAACTCCTTGAATAACCTCGGCCGCGCGATCAAGCCGTGTATTTAATGAACGCGTAGTTTCGTCAAGACGAGACTGCACGCCCTGCATGTTCTGGTTAAGCAGCATAAATCCTTTGTCGTCATCACGTGACACGCCAAGCGTGCGTAAGCGACGATCGAGCACAACAAAACCACCGACAACAACGGCGAGTAAAATAGCTGCGCCAATTAAGTACTCCATAAAGGCAGTGTAGCACTCTCAATTAGAAGCTCACAATGGTCGCAGATGGTTGACGCAAAAACCGTGAATGTGATAGAGTGCGAGAACTTATGAGCCGCGGCCTCAAAAAGCTCGGCGTAAAAACACTACTCTTGGTAACCAAGAGTTTTGTTTATTTACGGCAACAAGTACAGCGCGGACACGGCCGTTTCGTCGGCCGTCTTTTGCAAAAAATGGGTCGCGGTAGCCTCTACGCGATTCTCGTTGTTGTTGCCCCACTCTATGGCTGGTACCGGCGCGGTCGGCGAGGCATGCGACGAGTCTTTGGTGGTGTATCTTCACGTTGGCTCCGACCATTTTCACACCGCTACCTACTACACGGCATTACCATTATGCTAGCGCTAGTTACGCTTGGTGCCAATATGACGACACCAAAGGCTGGTGCGCAAGATTTCGTTATTGGGCAACTCGTATTTAATGTCATCGGTGTTGATGAAGGACTAGAACTTAACGGGCTGCCGGCATTACCAGACAGCGCGGTAACCAGCGCCGCAACACCCGAAGATACTTCTATAGAAACCCCACCACGAACGTACCTTAGCTACGACGGTAATGCTGTCTTCCAGCCGTACCTGCCGCTAACTGAAACGAGCGTTGCACCACGCACCAAAATTCAAGAATACACCGTGGCGGACGGCGACACGCCCGCCGGCATCGCCGCCAAATTCCAGCTACGACTAACAACCCTGCTAGACGCCAATACTCTTACGAACCGCTCGCTTATTCGACCGGGCCAAAAACTTACTATTCTCCCGGTTGATGGGGTCGTGCATACTGTAAAATCAAGAGAAACCATAGGAGCAATTGCAAAACGATACAGCGTTAGTGAAGATGCGATTTTACTCTTTAACGGTATTGCTGATCCGACCAGTGTCACGATCGGTACTGAGCTCATTATACCTGGAGGTAAAAAACCGGTGGCTACACCAACGTACCGACGAGCACCGGCGTCAACCTCTACGTTGCAATATACCAACATCCCCACACGTTCAACCAGTGACGGGGGAACGAAGCTCCTTTGGCCAACAGTCGACCACCATATCAATCAATACTACAGCTATCGCCATAGTGGCATTGATATTAAAGGACACATCGGTGTGCCAATTTTTGCCAGCGAAGATGGCGTAGTCCTTGAATCTCGTTGGGGTGGCGCCTACGGCAATATGACCGTCATTCGTCACGATAACGGACTTGTCACTCGCTACGCACACGCAACCAAAAACCTAACAGTCACAGGGCAGCGCGTTACCCGTGGTGAAACTATCGCCCTTATGGGTTCAACCGGTCATTCTACTGGTCCACACTTACACTTTGAAGTTATTGTTAACGGTGTTCGCGTTAACCCACTCAGCTACACCCGGTAACACCGTGCACACAATTTAAAATCGACCCTGTCCTTCAGTGGCAATCGCAACCGCAAGAGCATCCGCCGCATCATCTGGCTTTGGCACTTTGGTAAAACGAAAAAGCTGCTTCACCATATATTGCACTTGCTGTTTTTCCGCCTTGCCGTAACCAGTTAGCGCTTGCTTAACCTCTGTCGGTGTCACCTCGACAACCGCTACACCAGCCGCAGCAACGGCGGACAGTACAACGCCACGAGCTTCAGCTACCGCAATGGCGGTTTTTACATTTTTTTGAAACAGAATAGTTTCAACGCCAACAAGTCGCGGCGTGTACTCACGCACTAGTTCAACCACGGCCCGATGAATAGCGTAAAGTCGATCGGGAAGCACCATCGTTGCTGGGGTCTCTATGCAACCATAGGTCAAGCAGTGAGCGATGCCATTTTTTGTTTCTACAACACCGTAACCCATCCGACCGTACCCCGGATCGATGCCGAGAACGCAGTTACTCATCTTAGCTGGTTGTATTGGTAAAAACGTTAACGACGTCATCTAGGTTATCGAGAGTATCAACAAGCTGACCTAACTTTTCCCCTGCCCGATCTTCAGGAAACGCAACCGGGGACTTTGGCCAGTAGACGAGTTCGGACTGCTCAACGGTATACCCCAACTCTTGTACTCCGCGCTCGATAGTAGTCAGTTTATCTGGTGGTGTCAGAAGAAGAAGTTCTTCATCTTCACTAATAATATCTTCAACACCAAGGTCAATAAGCACAAGCTCGTCTACCATTGTGTCGCTGGTCGGGATTATACGAATGGCCCCCTTCCGCTCAAACATCCAACCCACGCTACCTTGCGCGCCCATCGAGCATCCATATTTTGTAAAGACCTTTTTTACGTCACTCACGGTACGATTGCGATTATCAGTCATAACTTCAACCAGAAGCGCTACTCCTTCGGGCCCAAATCCTTCATAGACAAGCTCTTCTACCGTGTCCCCCACAAGCTCCCCCGTTCCTCGCTTGATCGCTCGCTCAATATTCTCTTTTGGCATACTGGCCGAACGCGCCAAATCAACCGACAAACGCAGTTTCATATTGCGATCTGGGTCACCGCCTCCTTCGCGAGCAGCGACCGTTATCGCTTTAGATAATTTTGTAAAATGAGCACCACGTTTAGCATCAACAACGGCTTTGTGGCGTCGTGTCGTCGCCCATTTTGAATGTCCGGACATACCAGCGCAAAACTTACCTTAGAGGGCAAAGGCCACAACAAAAATAACGATGCTGAGCCATGCAGCCATAAGTGACAAAAGGAAGCTCAACACGACCGGGGCGCTTGGAACAAAAAGTATTGGCATAGCCTAGTATTTAAATGAAAAGTAAGACCTTAAAAGTATAGCACAACAGCCAAACAAAGAGCTCTAGTATGCAGCAAGCGGCAACGGTTGCATCCCTTTGCAAATACCGATACAGTAACGGCACTATGCCAACACTTTCATCAAAAAGCACCACCAAAGGGGTCCTCGTTCTCACTATTTCCATTCCACCAGAAGAGCTAACCGAACCTATTGCTCGCGCGGCGCGCGATCTGCAGCGGGAGCATCCGCTAGCCGGGTTTCGACCAGGCAAAGCATCTGTTGACCAAGCTCGGCGGGCGTTTGGTGAAATGGCGCTGCTCGAACGCGCCGTTCGTTTTACGGTGCCAGCTGCCTTCGTGACCATTCTAGAACAAGAAAAACTGCCAACCGTTGGCGAACCAGATATACAAGTAACCAAGCTTGCACCAAACGAGCCAATTGAGTTCACTGCAAAAATTGCCGTGTTGCCAAAAGTAACGCTCGGTGACTACAAGAGTATTCGTGAGCCTCAAAAACCTGCTGCCGTTACCGACAAACAAATTGACAAGGTGGTCGAGGAGCTCCGCGACCTTAGGGCTGAAACAAAGCCGGCTGACAAAGCAGCAACAGCAGAGGATACCATTACTATTGCTATGGACATGTCTAAAGAAGGCGTACCTCTTGAAGGTGGCCAATCACGCGGGCACAAGGTAGACCTGACTCAACCCTACGTCATTCCTGGTTTCAAAGAACAGCTCATTGGTATGAAAAAAGGAGATACCAAAACTTTCGAGCTCCCTTTTCCTGCAGACCACTACGACAAAGTACTTGCTGGCAAAATCGTTGGCTACAAGGTAACCGTTACTGAAGTGCTCGAAAAAACCAGACCGAAAATAGATGACGCCTTCATTAAATCACTTGGCAACTTTGCCACACTCGATGCCCTGCGCGAACAAATTAAAGAAAACCTCGCCACAATGGAAACCTCAAAAGAGCAGCAACGTGTCGAGCGAGCAATCATCGAAAAGCTCATCAAGCAAAGTACCTTTGAAGAAATACCCGACCTCTTAATAGAAGCGGAGCTGCAAAAAATTCTCTCACGCGTACAAGGACAGGTGGCTGCTCAGGGGTTAGAGTGGTCAACCTACATTGAGCATCTGGGTAAAAATGTGGAAGAGCTGAAAAAATCATGGTTGCCCGAGGCGCTCACTCGCGTACAGGCGGCACTGCTGGTGCGTGCTATCGCCGACGAAGAACACATCGAGGTAACCGATGAAGAAATTGAAAGTGAGCGTACCCTCATTCTCGAGCACTACTCAAAGCCCGAAGATGAAGATATTCGCGAAGAAGTGAAGAGCCGCGACTACGACAGCCACCTCAAACATCTCGTCCTGACACGTAACGTTATGGCACGAATGGTTGAGTTGGCCAACACGAAGTAATGTACTTTGGCGCGCACATTTCAGCCGCAGGTGGCATTGACAACGTACCGGAACGCGCAGCGGCACTGGGTTGTGAAGTGGTGCAGTTCTTCAGCCGTTCTCCGCAGGGCGGTGCCGCGCCAGTGCTCACTCCTGAAATTGTTACCCGCTTCAAAGCAGACATGAAACGATGCAACCTTCATGCTGCCTACATTCACACCCCCTACTTCATCAACTTTGCTTCAGAAAATAATCGCATTCGAAACGGAACCATAAATATTATTCGCGGCGAACTTGAACGCGGATCAATGCTTGGTGTTGACGCGGTGATGACTCACCTTGGTTCGGCAAAAACAATCGGCCTCAAACAAGGGCTGGCAATGACGATTGAAGGGCTTGTTTCTATACTGAAAGACTACCGTGGCAAAACAAAGCTGCTCATTGAAATTGCCGCTGGCGCCGGAGAAACGCTTGGTGACACCTTTGAAGAACTGGCAACTATCATTACGGGCGTTGAAAAAAAATTGCATAAAAAAAATGTTCTCAATATCTGCCTTGATACCCAGCACCTCTTTGCTTCAGGGTACGACATTCGTACGCCGCAAACACTTACTAAAACACTCAATGCGTTTGACAACATTGTCGGACACTCTCGCCTCAAGCTCTTGCACCTTAACGACTCAAAAACTAATCTTGGGTCGCACGTCGACCGGCATGAAAATATTGGCGCCGGAAAACTTGGGAAGAAAACAGTTGCGGCACTAGTGTCAGAACCGCGACTTAAAAAAATTAATTTTCTTTTGGAGACACCGCGTGACAGCAAAGGGACAGAAATTATTCGCGAACTGAAATGGCTAAAAGCGTTACGCGATAAATCGTAGCTTCGCAGCTGGACAAAAGGGGTTAAATTGTGCTACACTAATAAAAAGTGAGTAACACAAACGCCGCCATTCTTCTGAAACTTTCTTCTGAAACAAGCCCTGTTCAAGCGCTGGCGTGAACGGGGTCGTTTTATCTCTACAACAAATAGCTTTTACTGTATGCCGTCACTCCGTATTGCAACTCATCACGCCCGCCGACTTTCGCTTCCGTTACTGACGGCTGTGCTCTTGGTTTGCGCAGTTGCTACTACGCCGCCCACGTATGCGGCAACGTACGCGGCACAAAAAATGATTACTTCGAAGGTGCCAACAACACTGACACAACTTCAACCCTACACCTACGCTATTGGTTTTAAAAATATTGGTTCGACCACATGGTCAAGCGCGGGTACCGATAGAATAACGGCCAAGACAACTCAAAATGTCCGCTATGAACACTGGTTCTCAAGCCACCTCTGGATAGACAAACTCACCGTTACCTCCATGACGCCAAACACGGTTGCGCCGGGACAGGTCGCCTATTTTAACCTACCGCTTGAGGCGCCCCAAAAAAATGCCACTTTCAATAATATGTTTGCCGTCTTTGCTGGAGACAAAAAAATTGAGGGGTCTGACTTTAGCCTAACCTTAACCGTTGGTAACACTGCCTCCTCGACCAATACCCAAACAACTTCTACCCCAACAGCAAGCGCGCCGGCAGCAGTACCTACACCAGTGCCAACTTCTTCGGCAACAACAGCAACCGCAGACACATTGCGGACAAATCCGTATGCCACTGCAACGCCGCTTATCAAATCTGCTCAATCACTTTCTCTTCAGGCAGGTGCCGCTGCTACCTTTACTATTGGCATAAAAAATACAGGGGATCGCAACTGGAGAAACGTCTCACCAAGTTTGGTTGCGCTCAATTTTGACCCTTCCTCTACTGCCAACGTTTCTTTTAAAGACAGTTCATGGGTTTCAAGTATCGTCATACTAAACCAGTCGGCACCACTCACGCAGCCGAGCGAACTTGGCTTTTTCTCTTTTATCATCAAGGCGCCGACAATGGGCGGACAGTATAACCCTGAGTTTTACCTGACCCTAAACGGAGACACGCTTATTGAAGGGTCACGCTTTCACTTGCCGATAAGTGTCGCAATGCCTGCACCAGTGGTAACACCATCAGCACCACCAACAACCACCAGTTCACCAACGATCGTTTGTATTGCCGCCGACCAAAATCAAGACCTCGAACAAGATCCTGGTAACCCGTCAGAAAGTGGCCTCTGTCAGCCAAGCCATACGGAACCAATTATGCGTGTCGGGATTGATAAACTAGAAGGACAGCTTGGTGTTACCGCAAACCTTCCCTATATCATTCGAGATAATGCTGGAAAAGAATTTGTAAAAGTTGCGGCCGGTATGACAACCTTCCTCTCGTACAACGCTGCAACTGGAGCATACACTGCGGTAAGCCCCGGTCCGCTCATTACCTCCCCTTTGCCGCTTCAGGTTGTTGCGGCAACTGACCCAAGTATCATTACGCTTACCACCTTTAGCAACCCTGTCGCCTACCATCCGGGATGGAATGACAATACCTACCGTGGCGCCATTGAAATTCGCTGGTCAGAAGCAGACCAAAAAGTGTGGATTATCAACGAACTCCCGATGGAAGATTATCTGCGCGGACTCGCAGAGAGTTCAAATGCCGCAGAGCCAGAATATCAAAAGGCGCTCATCACCGCAGCGCGCAGCTATGCTCTCTACCATCACGATGCCAGCACGAAGCACCTTGCTCGTCACTTTGATGTTGTGGCAACCGTTAGCGATCAATACTACCGAGGGTACGAATCAGAAAAACGATTACCAGCAGTAAGCACCGCAGTTGACGCAACGCGCGGACAGGTAGTTACCTACAACGGTAGCGTTGTGGTTACTCCTTACTCAGCAAGCACCGACGGTACGACTCGGTCGTGGGAAGATGTTTGGGGCGGCACGCCAAAACCGTGGCTCGTCAGAAAACCCGTACCAGAAGATGTTGGGCGACAGCGTTTTGGGCATGGTGTCGGCATGTCGCAACTTGCCGCAAACGATATGGCCAAAAAAGGGAAAAATTACCTCGACATTCTCACTTTCTTCTACGTAAATACTAATATCGCGCAGTGGTATAATTAACGATCGCACAACTTCGCCTCGCGTTCTATATAATACAAAAATCACCCGCACGAGCGGGTGATTTTATTGTACACAAAGGGCAGCACTACAATAACCGCTGCTGCAAATCATCTGGTGGATCAATCTTAAGATGCCGATAGGCGTGTTCGGTAACCACTCGTCCACGCGGAGTTCGCTGCAAAAAACCAATCTGCATCAAAAACGGCTCATACACATCTTCTATGGTTGCTGTTTCTTCTGCTGTCGCGGCAGCCAACGTCGCAACACCAACGGGGCCACCGCCAAATTTTTCTATAATCGTTTCTAAAATGCGCCGATCAACCTCATCGAGACCATAAAGGTCAACGTCCAACATATCCCAGGCAGCTTCGGTAACGGCGGGGGTAATGGTTCCATCTCCTTTAACGTCCGCTACGTCGCGTACGCGCTTTAAGAGGCGGTTAGCAATGCGTGGTGTTCGCCGCGAACGTTCAGCAACCGCTTTCAGTGCCTCGTCGTCAGCGCGTACTCCCAAAATTTTTGCAGAACGACGTAAAATTTGCTCAATGTCTTCTGGTTCGTAAAAGTTTAGACGATAGGTAGCCCCAAAGCGATCGCGAAGTGGAGCAGACAGTAGGCTCACCTTCGTTGTCGCCCCGACAATACTGAACTTCGGCAAATCAAGACGTAGCGTACGGGCGCTTGGACCCTTACCAATGATGAGGTCAAGCGCAAACTCTTCCATTGCTGGGTAGAGTATCTCTTCGATGGTCTTGTTTAGTCGATGAATCTCATCAATAAAGAGAACGTCGCCTTCTTGTAGGTTTGTTAAAATGGCAGCAAGGTCACCCGCCTTAGCAAGAGCTGGGCCGGACGTCACCCGAATGTTCGAATTCATCTCGCGAGCAATGATGTGTGCGAGTGTCGTCTTACCTAACCCCGGAGAGCCGTAAAGAAGGACGTGTTCAATTGATTCACCACGTTTTTTGGCGGCCGCCATTAACACGCCAAGGTTCTCTTTTACCTTGTCTTGTCCGACGTAATCTTTGAGTTCACGTGGGCGCAGGGTCGTGTCCAAAGACTCGTCTTCGTCGTGTGTTTCTGGTTCTATGATTCTATCCATAATATCCTAGAGAGTATCACTTGTCGGTTGCTCACGGCAAATGACAATAAAAAAAACAGAACCCCCATGCGGGGGTTCTGTTTGTAGTGCTGAGAGTAATTTACTCAGCTGACGTTTCGCCACCCTCAGTTGCCGGCTCTTCTGGAGTCGTTGCCTGAGTGTCGCCGTCACCGTCTGCGGGAGCTGTCGGTGTCGACATGTCCTCGCCATCGAAATACATCATAATTCGGTGCGGTTAGGTGAGTAAATGAACACAAAACCATGCGATACTGCATGGTATGAGAAAAGACTACCAGAGAAAACGAATAAAGTCAACCGGAACTTCTTCTCATTAGTCCCGCGAAACAAACTGCTTTCTCTCGCTATTGCTTACTCAGAATAAACATCTAGGCGTCTCAATAATTTTGACCCGTCTTCAACGACTCAAAAACGAATGGCTCGGTGTAAAAAAGAGGGCTAGGTAATTTTTCCAGGTCGTACCACTGCCATTCTCCTCCTTTGTCTGGCTCCATATTTTTTGGCTCACCACTTTTCCAATCAGCGACTAAATTGATGTGAACATAATGTTTCGGAGCGTACCTCTTTACATTCATCAAAAAAAGGAAGCGCACGTTTTGAATCTCAATACCGGCCTCTTCACGACATTCTCGTCTGGCACACTCCTCAAATGATTCCCCATGTTCAAGGTGACCCCCGAGCGATCCGTATTCATTATTCCCGTGGGAACCTTTGCGCTTGTGAAGAAGCACTTTACCTTCTTTAAAAACCATAACAACAACACCGACCAACGGTTGAGAAAGATTTAACATAGTATTCATATTTTAACACAATTCGTCGGCACGCTACGACAGAACTCACTATACGTGAAAGGAGCTCCGCACCGGCATGACTGCAAGTGCGGAGCTCCTCTGGCGAAAGGCGAACGGACACGGTGGCGTCTTCAGGCGACAATGTGTCCGGCAAAGTACGCCGCGATGGTGGCGTCGTATGCTGCAGTATGCACGAACACCTTCCATGCGAGGTGGCGCCGCGCCTCCGGCGAAAGCGGGTTGCCGTCGCGAAGATCGGTCAGCGCCCGGCGTAGTCCGCCGGATCGACGAGGACGATGACGTCCTCGTGATTCTTCGCCGCGGAGCGAAGCATGGCGGGTCCGCCGATGTCGATTTGCTCGACACATTCGGCGAACTCGACCCTTCGCGACGGTGTCCGCGAACGGGTAGAGGTTGACGCAGACGAGGTCGATCGACTGCAATCCGTACTTGAGCACCGTAGCGTGATCCTCCGGATGCCCTCTCCTCCAGAGAATCCCACCGTGCACCTTGGGGTGCAGAGTCTTCACTCTCCCCCCGAGCATCTCCGGGTAACCAGTGAACTTCTCGACCGGCTGAACGACGACGCCGGTTTTGGCGAGTGCCGTAGCGGTTCCACCGGTCGAGATGATTTCAACACCGAGCAGCTGCAAGCCAGCAGCAAACTAGGTAAGGCCGGTTTTGTCACTGACGCTCATGAGCGCCCTTCGAATATTCATGATGTCCTCCGAAACGTTCTCGAATGTGATTGATAAAATGAACAACCGCAAACCTTTTTGCGATCCCTCCAGGTTACGAACTGCACCGCCTTACGCTAATTCAATGCTGGAAGCAAGAGAAATCAACATTACAAGTTGACCAAATAATATAAAATGGAACAAGATGATGTGCTCCTTAACAATAATGTGGCGAGGGTTTTATGCGTTAGTATGGTGCATAAAGCCCTCGTCATATTCAAAACAAGGTCGAGGAGGAGAGAAGCCATGATTGGCAACATCACATTCATCGCCGAAGTAAAGACACAAGCCTCTTCCGGCTGGCGGTCAGAGCGAAGCTGGGATGAGCTCTTTGACATCGCGAACGAACACGGAGACTGGATCTCGATCCACACCGATGCACGCTGGGGCGGGTCGATGAAGCTCGTCAGCGAAGCGTGGCGGAGAACCAGCCCATTCTCGCCAAGGGAATCCACGCAAGCGACGATGAGGTCAAGGCCGCATTCGACGCGGGCGCTACCCACGTTCTGGTAGTCGGACGAATCCCCGAGTACTGTTCGATGAGCTGCCTCATCGAACCCTACACTGTCGAGGAATTGCGGAGAATCCCGGCTGCCTACCGTGCGGTCTGGAATGACCGCGACTTGCGGCTTCTTTATCAACCCGAGAACAGCAAAACAGAAACGTGGGAACAAGCCCGTGCCGCGTTCGGACGAAACTGGCTCTGCCAAGCTAGCAACCTCCGGACCATCGCGGACATCAAACCCGGAGCAAGTGCAGTGCTCGTCGGGACGCGCCTCATTGGATTCGTCCAATCACTCAGATAGAACACAACCGCGCTCTTCAAAGCGCCAAGGAGAACGCCATGTCCGAACCACGGAGAGTAAAGACCGTCCGGTTCAAGAAACGCTACGTGCGACACGCCATCGATGAAAATGATGTCACCTGCTGTGGCATCGACGTCGCGGGAACGATTCGCGCCTTCCGTTCGTACAACGGCAAAATTGAGGAGCGACCGGTCGGAGAAATCACCTGCGCACTGTGCCTTTTTCGAGGGGCCTGGTACCGCGGCGCAAGGGCACCTGCCGCGTCGCCCGGGCACCCGGAAGGAAGCCCGTTCATCTCATCGTCGAAGACGGGTCGGGAGAGTTCAAGACACACTGCCGACTCAACTTCTTCTAATTCCCGGAAGACATTCGGGAAGGTACTTTCGCGGACGTCACCTGTGGGCACCGCCAGAGGCATGCCCACGAGATGCCGTGAAACCGAAGACACCGACGCCCGGGGCAGTTGCAGAAAGCAGCTACCCCGGGCGTCGTCACCAAAAATGAAGATTAGGACAAAAAATATTTTAGCTCCATTGTCTGGCTATAAAAATAAAACAACAATCTCGGCTTTTAAAAATTAATTAACTTTCAAATAGCCCCCCTAACTTGGAGTACTCTCTTTTAGATACGTTGCCATTTGTTCGTTATGCTCATCGTGGTACGGGACACCGCGAAGCATAACGAATAATCCGGCTACTCCTAAAAGGGAAGAACTCATGGTAAGAAGGAACCCTCCGGTTGAAAATATGAAAAAAGTAAGCGATGCGAGAAAGAGAAAAAACATCCCCGCTGCCAAAAAGAACGACCGGCGGCGAACCAAATTGTTCGTCTTTACCTTAAACCCCAACACCACAAAGGTGCTAATAAACGTCAACGAACTAAGCGCCGCCACAATGCCGCTCACGACCCGTATCCAGTTTGGTGTTGCCGGATGCCAGTAAACATAAGGCGGAATAACTTCTTGAATTGACGGCGGGTGAGAAAACACGAGCCCAAAGAGGTAAGCAACCCCGCACGTCGCGACAACCAAAGACAGCATCACCGCAAGGTTTGGTTTGTGCAGCGCGAAGCATACGATATTAAGAACAACAGCAGCACCAACAAGGACGAACAAATCAGCCAGCGACTGAAACACCATAATCCAAGTGAGGTTAGTCGTGATAAGACCGGGAGTAGAATAAAGAAGCCACACAATGGTGAGGACAAAATAGAAAGCAATAAAATACTGGACGCCCGCCGGTGGTGTATGTTCGCGCATCCTTCTTTGATAACGACGATAGAGTCGTAACGTAAGAAATCCTGAGAGCACGCCGTTTACCAAATTTGCAATAGCAATAATAGGAAGCATGGGGTAATGATACACGATGTATGGTTTTTTAAAAATTAGTTTTTTGTAAAAAAGAATGCCGGAAATGCAACAAGTACGTCCCGGCCGATCAGGCACAGTCGCTGCCGACTCAGAGCCAGCCGTTCTTTACGAGTAGAACCGCCGCCTGCGTGCGATTCCTGATCTCGTGACTGAGCTTGTGGAAGATGCGCTTGAGCTCCGACTTCACGGTCTCGCGTGCGACGAGTAGACCCGAGGCGATCTCGGCATTGGTGAGGCCGTCGGAGACCAGGCGAAGAATCTCTTTCTCCCGCTCAGTCAGCTTCAGTGCCGGCTGTGTCGTTTCGGCTGCTATCGCTCGGTACATTGTTTTACTCCTTCTATCATGGTACCTACTCCGAAAAGCAGGTCCGCACTCAACTTTTTTCGAATGACCTAATGTGTCAAGTAAATAAGCTGCTAAATAAACGAGTAGGAAAGTCCTCCTTCGTCCTCTGTGTAAACTTCGGCAGGACATTCTTCGCTTTTTGCTTTTTTATAAAATAGCTGTGCTCTTCAAAATTATGAAAAATGACTGGCGTGCCGTTCGAAGCTCGGAGAGCGAAGAATGGTGGGTCGGCTGGAATCCGTCCGCCAGCTGGCGAACTTAAAACCCTCGGCGCTTTCCAGCTTTCTTGCGAGTACTGATTTTGTGAGGATGCTCAATCAGGCTTTGCTCGTTGAGCAGCCGAAATAAAATCAGTACGTCCTTGGCGGAGGGAAAGAGTTATTCGAGAAAACCGGGAGGTTATCTCGAACGGTTTGGTGGGTCGGCTGGGAATTCCGACGCACTTCGTCTTCAGCAATACGACTCAGTGCTCTGTCCTGGGCAGCACTGGATGCTCGATTGACTCGCATCCATCGGCGCTCGCGGTATTCATGATTGCTTCCACAATCACTCAGCGCTCGCTGCTGCACGTTCGATTCCCTGCGTAATACATCATATAAAAATGACGCCAAAAGAGGTCTTGTTTTTCTGGTGGGACGGCAAGCTCCTGAACTCCCACCAGTAGGTTTTACGGCCTTTTCAATCCCTTATATAGGTAGCCTACCAGGCAGCTGGGCCAGTAGTCAAAAATCCAAAATGGAACAAATGGAACACGAAAACGGGGTATGTACCGTGTTCCATTTTGCTTATTTACTGCTTTTCTAGTGTAGTATCGGCGTACGCTCAAAATTGTTTTGGACAAACGACGATAGCCCGTGCCCGTCGTAATGTTTCAGCAAACCCAAATATGACTGTGTAACCTGATAGAAACGCTCCTCGCTGACGAATCCGCTTTGGACGTTAGCGTCACCAGCTAACAAGCGTTTCATCATCCTCCGACGGGACGTAGTTCGAAGAACGCGATGATGCGGTAAAATAACGTAGCCGAGAAAATCTACACCCTGGCTCAACTGTCGTATTTCCACCTTGCAGGGATGAAGCTCCAATGCCAGAGTCTCGAGTAAAAATGATCGCGTTGCCGCCAATGCATCTAATAGATAATCAGGGTCGCCGTGCACGATGACAAAATTATCGGCATAGCGATAATAATCGCGCACGTGCAGCGTGTGTTTTACAAACTGATCAAGCTCGTTTAAGTATATGTTTGCAAAAATCTGCGAGGTGAGCTTGCCGATGGGAATACCGGCGCCAAGACCTTGGTCGGAACGCCGAGAGAGAGAGAGAGAGAGAGAGAGAGAGAGAGTGGATTCCGGCCTCCCAGGAAAACTGCTCACTACGTCTCGCAGTAGCCAGAGGAGATCGTTATCACTAATCTTGCGCTCAATCAACGCCAAAAGCTTTTGGTGATTAACGCTGTCAAAAAACTTTCTGATGTCACACTTCAAAACGTAGGCCTGCCGAGTGTAATTACGACTAACACCTCGCAATACTTCAGAAACATTGATGACCGCCAGATGTGTCCCTCTCTCCGGGCGAGAGGCATACGAATGATAAATGAACGTCGGTTCAAATATTTCGGACAAACTTTGCCACAGAGCATGGTGTACCAACCGATCACGTACGCTCGCTTTACTGATAATACGATGCTTCGGGTCGTGAATATGAAAAGTGTGGTATGGGCCGTGTCGGTAAGTTTTGCGAGCCAGATCATCATGCAAAGCAAACACATTATCCTCAAGGAGGCGTTCAAATTGTTGCACATCAGCTTTGCCACGCTTCCCCCGCCTGAACTCGTCCCAGCAGTAAAAAAGATTTGCCGGGCTTACTATTTCTCTATAACTTTTATGCCTTTGTCTCATACCGTAAAACAACAAGAGGAAATACCCATCGTACAAAAACTTTATGATCTCTATAAAACTTTTTACAGCTACTCACTGCTATTTCCAAAAAAGGACAAGTATACCCTCGGTGCCAAGTGTGAGCGTTACATTCTCTCAACGCTTGAATTGCTACTGGCGGCCAGCAGCACTCCACAAACAGAAAAACTGGTACTTTTACGACAAGCGAACGTCAAGTTCGATGCGCTCAAGATTCTCTTGCGACTAGCCAGAGAAATTTGCGCGATAGATGCCAAAAAATACGTTACTCTGCAAACTCAGATTCAAGAGATCGGACGGATGCTTGGTGGCTGGCAACGATCGCTCAATAACATTCAGCAGCCGATACGAGAGCTTGCTTAGTTGCGCAAGCTCTCGCCGGCTTTTTAACAGACACAATCCGAGGAAGGACACGCCACCAGAGTAGTTGTCGTTCGCATCAGCGAGGTTCGCCCTGTTGTCGAAGTAGAGGAAGTCGTCGTTCGAGTTCAGGTAGAGCGAGTACTCGGCGTCCTGCCAGAAAATACCGTTTCCTATCCATTGGCACCGACTCTCGGCCACGTTGACTCCGAGTCTGAATTTTATTCGGTCCCTTCTTTCATGTCCGCCACCCGTCAACTGACAGAGGCGACTGGACCACAGGAAACGGTACGTAGTGTCTGCGTGCTCCATGTACGCTCCGACAATCAAACTCAGTCGAGACTGGTAACTGTCGGATTCCGACACGTTGGTGAGCTACGAGGATTTCGGCGGCCGTGATCAGGATGAGCCAACCACGGTACAAGAGCCTAATCTCAAATGCAGTATAGCAATTTTTTGAAAACGAAAAACGAGGGTGCGACATTACATCACACCCTCGTTCGTAAACTGGGGCATCGGTGGTGAACCGAAAGACCAAAGACCGAAATCCTTGGTCCAAGGTTCAAGCCACCGAAGCCCGAAGACCCTCACTACCCGAGGAAGGACACGCCACCAGAGCAGTCGCCGCCCGCACCAGCGAGGCTCGCCCCGTAGTCGAAGTCGAGGAAGCCGTCGCGCGAGAGCAGGGCGAGCGAGTACTCGGCGCCCCGCCACTGATAGGCGGAGAGGTCGATCACCGGGGTCTTGTAGTCCCGGCAGATGACGTCCGGCCACATGATGGCGCTGAGGATAGTGTTGAAGCCGTTGAGGATGAACCCCTTTGGCATCGTTTCCATCTGCTCGCGTTGCGCGTGAACCGAGTACCCTTGCGTCGCGGTCGGGAACTCGATCAGGGGAACTGGACCCTGCTTCGCCCGCTCGACAAGAATATCGAGCTTGCTTCCCTCGATGACGGTCGTCTGTCCCGTCAGCTTGCCCTTGCGGTAGTTGTTGAAGGGACGAGCTGGGAACTCCTTCTGGTAGGAGCGACCGAGAGCGAGCAGCAGCACATCGTCGAGCGTGGTGCCGTGTTCGACGACTACCATCTGCGGAACGACGTTCGGCAGATGCACGCCCTTCAGAGCGTTCTCAATCTTGGAGTCACTCGTGACCTTCACCTTGAGTCCGCCGATGGCGTCCTCGAACCAGGCAGCCTCGGGCAGTTTCACCTTGCCCTCGAAGGCATCGCGCACCCGCTCGAGACGAGCGACGTAGTCGATGGTCTCCGGTTGAAGCAAGTGGTACGTGCGATTCGCATCGCACACTGCTGCCTTGATGCCCCGGGGCGGGATGCGTCGGCCGTGACAGTCGAAGAAGGTTGCAATAACCTCTTCAATCGTCACCTTGGCACCAGCCAAGATAGCGTGGACTGCAGCGAGTCCATCGCCATCGAAGGCTTCACCGAGCTTGTTCACGAGCGCCTCATCCTGTCCTCTTGTCAACGAACTGTACTTTGCCATGATGGCCTCCTGTCAGGCTGCTTGCCCGATGTTCTGTAGCCGCTATCCCTTGGCCGTTTGGGTCTTTTCTCCTCGGAAACTAGACTGAAAAACATTAGGAAAAGACATCCTAAGATAGCATGTTTATCGCTCTTTGTCCAGTCCTCGGTGTAATATGCAACCGTTAAATTACTTAACCCATTAAACCTATGGAACCATCAAAAGAAGCGATTGAGGAATTCAAAAAAATTTACAAAAAAGAATATGGCAAAGAGCTCGACGACAAAGAAGCCTACGAGTCAGCTTACAATTTGCTGAACTTCTTTAAACTGCTCATGGACATCGATATGAAGGATCGTCAAAAAAGCGTCGTCTTAAAAAGGAGCCTGACGGTTTTCCTGTCGACGGGAACTATAGCTGCATCCTTTGCCACTCCTCAATCAACGAAACGACCGGCTGGCACGATTGGTATGGCCCCAAATGTTTAGTGTGTCAAAAGGCAGTGAAAGATAGCGTTGTGCCTACATTCATCTTCAATAATCGAGAAAGCTACTTTTCGTCATGGAAGCTCAAAGACGAACTAAAAATTAATGCACCGACGCTCAAAAAACTGGTTCGAGAGGGCAAGCTATATGCTAGAGAAATTCTCAATGACAATGGATCTGTTCATGAGTATATATTCTTGAAAAAGGAGAATCCCGATCTCATCGAACATTTTGACCCGATCTGGAAATCAGTCAAACGACACTGAGACAAGGTTCACAAAAAGTGGGCGCGAGAAGAAACAAAGCAGGCGAAAGAGGAGTGGGCGGACCGAAAAAAGAAACTTCGACTATAGACGTTATTTAAACCGAATAACGTCTTGAAAAACGAGTGGTGTTTTATTGTTATCAACCCAGTCCTCTAAGTCTATTGTTTTCTCATGCACATTGCCCACTTAAAGTTAAACGTTTCCCCCTCTGAGCTGACACCACGGGAGTCTGCCGCGCAAAGTAAAACACCCCGCGAGGGGCGTTTTACTGTCTGCTATTTATCACGATCGCCGTTTAAGTCCCGAACCCGTATGGGGCATGGAATTCTTTGGACACGGGTGGGACTTGAACTGCTGAGAACATAATACATTTGGCTCCATTTGGAACCGTATTTTCCTTGGTGGGTCGGCTGGGAATCGAACCCAGAACCTTATCCTTAAGAGGGATCTGCTCTACCGATTGAGCTACCGACCCATATGGCAAATAACATATAGCGTATAGCAAAAACAAACCTTTGCGAATGAAGATGTAGTCCTTCGACTTTGCTCAGGACATTCGACTCGCCAAAAGGATTGCTTGCCATGAGCGAGCGAAGCGAGTCGAATGGTGCCCCCAGAGGGAATCGAACCCCCATCCCTGGTTCCGAAGACCAGTGCTCTATCCGTTGAGCTATAGAGGCGTAAATATAGTAAAACCCTCGAGGCGCAACTACGAAGGCAAAGTGTAAATGGTTTTTTAAATTCTGTACACCCTTGGCTACCAACCAGCGGCGCGAAAGGTGGCAAACCCGGAGACTAGAACGACTCCGGGTGAAGCGCGTAGCGTTTTGCGACGTCGGGGGCGACCACTCCTTCTTTAATGAGGCGGATGATATCGCGATCGAGCGGCTGCATGCCCTCGGCTTTTCCGGTTTGAATGGCGGTAGCGAGTTGCGCAATTTTATTATCGCGAATGAGCGAACCAACCGCTGGGGTCGCCATCATTACCTCTCGCGCCGCTACCCGACCGCCGCCAATTTTGGGCAACAACCGCTGCGACACAACACCGCGAAGTGTCATTGAAATCTGCAGCCGAACTTGATCCTGCTGATATGGTGGGAAGGCGTCAATGATACGATCAATAGTTTGTGCGGCGCTAAATGTGTGCAAGGTCGCCAAAACAAGATGTCCCGTTTCCGCGACCGTGATAGCAGTCGAAATAGTTTCAAGATCACGCATCTCGCCAACCATAATGACATTAGGATCTTGACGTAGCACGTGTTTCAACCCTTCGCTAAAGGAGAGCATATCGGTACCAAGTTCTCGCTGCTTAATCATGCTCTTCTTTGGTACAAAAATGAACTCGACCGGATCCTCGAAAGTAACAATATTGTTTGCCCGCTCGGTATTGATGAGATCAATCATAGCAGCAAGTGAGGTGGACTTACCGTGACCAGTCGGACCGGTCATCAGCACCAACCCTTGGTCAAGCCGCGCAAGGTCGTACATAATCTCCGGCATTGAGAGCGACTCCATCGTCGGCACTGTCGTCGGGATAACCCGTGCAACGAGCCCAACATTGCCACGCTCCAAAAACAGGTTTACCCGAAACCGACCAAGCCCCTCTTTTTCGTACGCAAAATCAAGCTCGCGTTCTTTTAAGAAACGCTCCTTGGATGCGGGACTAATCATACTAAATGCAGCTGCTTCAATATCTTTTGCGGTCAACGGGCTACCTGCAAGCTGCTGCAATTCGCCGTCGACGCGAATTGTCGGCGCGTACGAATCCGCCAAGTGTAAATCTGAAGCACCGGCGCTTACCGCTTTTTTTAGAAAATCATCAATCGCCATAGGGTAGTTATTCTACCACGACTTTGCTTTGAGCGCTGCCCGTGCGGCCGCCTCTTCGCCTTCTTGCTTGCTGGCACCTGTACCCTCGGCGACAAGCTCATCATTAAGATAAATACCAATGGTGAAAATTTTAGCGTGATCCGGACCGGTTTCACTGACAACGCGATAGTTCGGTGTAATCCCGACTTTTTCCTGAGAAGCTTCCTGAAAAGCGCTCTTAGGGTCGCGGTACAGTTCGTGCTCTAAAATGTGCGGCAGTCGTGGCAAGAGAAACTGGTGGATAAATTTTTCTGCCGCGCCAAAACCTTGATCAAGGTACATCGCCCCCACAACGGCCTCAAACGTGTTTGCTAAAATGTAGGTTCTGGCCTTGGGGTTAGTCTCTTTTGCCTCGCCCCGCGACAGGTAAAGGTAGTCGCGCATGTGTAGCTCTTCTGCTACTTCGGCAAGCATCTTAGTGTTAACCAAACTCGCTCGCCAATTGGTAAGGTCTCCTTCTGGATTCTCATAATTTTTATAGAGGTACTCAGTAACCACCAGCTCGAGAACGGCATCACCCAAAAACTCTAGCCGTTCATTGTGACCAAAGGGAAAGGTCGGATTCTCGTTGAGGTACGAACGATGAACGAGCGCCTGTTCCAAAAAATCGCGGTTAGCAAACGTAACACCAAGTCTCTCTTCAAACTGTTCGAGATTATGATTCATGCTGTTCTGTTTTACTACCTTCATCAGCAACCTCAGTCGCCGAATCGGCACTGTCTTTATAAATTGCACCAAGGACACCATTTACGAATCTGCCTGACGACTCACCACCAAATGCTTTGGCAAGTTCGATTGCTTCGTTAATGGCCACCTTAGCCGGCACGTCGTGAGTAATGACAAGTTCAAAAACGCCAATCCGCAAAATGTTGCGATCAACAATGGTGATTTGACCAATCGGCCACTCGGGCGCATACTTGGTGAGATAAGGATCAATCTCCGCTATATGTTCTACCACTCCGGCAACAAGCGCCGAGGTAAAGGTTTCGTCTTCGGCGCCGGGCGCGAACTCTTTCATATTCCCTCGTACAAGCGTATCGAGCCGCTGACGCAAAGCATCGTCAAGGGTAAGTGTTGCTAGCGGTTCGGCAAAATCAAGCTCGTAGAGCGACTGCATTGCGACCGTCCGAGCAAGGTGGCGGTTCGACATCTTAAAGTCTTACTTACGTTCGGTTTCCTTTTTTGCAGGACGAGCAGCGGTGGTCTTCTTGGCGTTGCGCGCCTGACGAACCGAAGCGGCGGTAAGTACTTGTCGTCCACGGTAGGTGCCACAAACGGCACAGGCAATGTGCGGAAGTTTCTTTGTGCCGCACTTATCGCAGGTGGTAAGTGACTTATGCTTCAATGCATTGTGCGACTGACGACGACGCCTATGGGCGGCGGTACGGCGTTGGGCTGGTACAGACATAGACTAAAACTAGTTAGTAAAGGCTAGAGCATCTTACCCGACCAGCGTCACAGAAGCAACCCTATCCCCAGGTTTCTTCATTCGCATGAGGCGTACCCCCTGCGTGACGCGACCAAGTAAGCTTACCGATTGGTATGGGATACGAATGACCTGACCTCCAGTCGAGATGACAATAAGGTCGGGCAGCGGCTCTTCATCGGGGACAAAAACCGCGCCACCAACAAGCGGACCAGTCTTTTTGGTGACGTCCGCAGCTTTTACTCCGCTACCGCCACGTCCCTGCACCTTGTGGTTAGAAAGTTTTGTACGCTTACCAAAACCTAGCTCACTTACCACGATAAGTTCATGCGCGTTGGCGGCTTTGCCGGTTGGTAGCACCCGCATCAGCATCACCTCGTCATTCTCTCGGATGCGAATACCCATAACCCCGCCGGCAGAGCGACCCATTGACCGTACGCCTTTCTCTTTGAAGCGAATCGACTGACCGGTTTTTGTAACAAATAAAATCTCATCATTGCCAGAAGATGGCTCTACCCAGCGCAAGATGTCATCTTTGCGCAGCCTGATGGCAATAAGGCCAGAGCGGCGCACCGCAACAAACTGTTCGAGCGGCACTTTCTTAACAACTCCTTTGCTGGTACCCATCACAAGATAAGAGAAGGTCGTACGGTCGGTAAACGGCAGCACCGCGGTAACGCTCTCATCCGGCACTAGCTGCAAGAAGTTCACAATGGCTTGTCCTTTGGCAATACGAGAAGTAACCGGAACCTCGTACGCTTTCAGCTGGAACACGCGACCTGCGGTAGTAAAGAACAAGAGATCGGCATGCGTGTTGGTAGAAACCAAGTGCGCAACAAAGTCATCTTCTTTTGTGGTAAGACCAACCACTCCTTTGCCGCCGCGCGCTTGGGTCCGGAAACTATCAGGTGGCAGTCGTTTAATGTAGCCACCACTCGTTACCGCTACCACCGTGGGTTCATCTGGTATCAAATCTTCGGAGGTAAACTCACCAACTGGCCCCTTTACCACCACGGTACGTCGTGGTGTTGCAAACTGTTCTTTGAGGGACAGCAGTTCGTCTTTGACGACGTCTCGAATTTTCTTTGCTGAAGCAAGCAAGGTAGTAAGCTCTTTCATAATCTGCCGCTTCTCTTTAAGCTCGTCTTCAATTTTAAGTCGCTCCAAGTTCGCCAACTGCTGCAGGCGCATCTCCAAAATGGCGACGGCTTGCAACTCTGATAACTTAAACTTCTTCATCAAACCAAGACGCGCCTCGTCCTTGTCGGCAGATTTCTTAATAAGCTTGATGACGGCATCAATGTTGTCTTCGGCAATTTTCAACCCCTCTAAAATGTGCGCTTTTGCCCGCGCCCGCTCAAGTTCAAATTCTGCGCGACGCTTAACAACTGTTTCGCGATGCTTAATGTATTCCTCTAGTACCGTTTTCAAGTTAAGTACCCGTGGCTGCACGCCGTCAACTAGCGCCAACATATTAAGGTGGAAAGTCTGCTGCAGTTCAGTGTGTTTGTAGAGTTGGTTCAGGACTTTCTTTGGGTAACTGTCTTTCTTTAGTTCAATCACCACCCGAACACCTGCCTTGTCAGACTCATCGCGCAAATCCCGAATGCCTTCAATCTTTTTATCCTGCACCAGCGTTGCAATGCGTTCAACGAGGGTAGCCTTGTTCACTTGATACGGGATCTCGGTAACCACGATACGGAATGCACCACTCTTCTCTTCTTCAATTTCAGCTTTTGCTCGCGTTACAATCGAACCGCGACCAGTACCGTACGCTTCTCGAATGGCCTTAATGTCATAAATCGTCCCGCCGGTTGGATAGTCCGGCCCAGGAACAAACTGCATCAAATCTTCTACCGTCGCCTCGGCATTATCGATAAGATGCACCGCAGCATCAGCAACCTCGCCAAGGTTATGCGGCGGGATAGAGGTCGCCATACCAACAGCAATACCGGCCGTACCATTGACGAGCAAATTCGGCATCTTACCCGGAAGCACCAACGGCTCTTGGTGAGAACCGTCATAGTTTGGCACAAACTCAACGGTGTTCTTGTCGATATCTGCCAAGAGTTCTTCGGCGATAAGTGAGAGCTTCGCCTCGGTGTAACGCATAGCGGCTGCGCTGTCGCCATCCATCGAACCAAAGTTTCCTTGTCCGATAATGAGCGGGTCACGCATCGAGAAGGGCTGCGCCAAACGAACCATAGCATCATAAATCGCGCTGTCGCCATGCGGATGATATTTTCCCATCACTTCACCAACAACGGTGGCGGACTTTCTGGTCTTACCGTTAGCGCGCAATCCTGTCTGTACCATAGCGTAAAGGATGCGACGCTGCACTGGCTTTAGCCCATCTCGCACATCCGGAAGTGCGCGCGACACAATAACCGACATCGCGTAGTCAAGGTACGACTCTTCCATTTCCGCCACCAAACCACGCGGGGCAATCTGCCCGACGTTTTTGATAATCGTAATATCGCTCTCTTTTTTTTTATCCTTGTCTTTCATAAAACATTACGGTTGTGAGGGAAGGTGTTGGGTTGTAGTATTCTCTAACACTTTTTGTTTTAAACTTTCAATCTCTTGCGGTGTCAGTGTTGGTGCGGTGCTATTTGCCACAGGTGAAACATCGGTTGGTGTAGGGACAGACAACTTTTTTGCATCATCTACCGTTTGCTGAAAGAGTGTAGAAAATTCTCCCACTGTTTTTTGTAACTCCTGCGCTGCGGGGTCACTGGATGGCGGCACCTCAAGCGAAAAACGAAGTGACCACCCCCAGCCTAGCACAACCAAAAACATAAAAACCGAAACTGCGGTATAGAGCGCCATTTTCTTCGTCTCATTATTGGTTGATACTGAAGGGTGCGGGAACGTTTCGCTCATCGGTGACACGACAACCTCTGGTGCTTTTTCCGAAAGCTTCTTTACGCGCTTCTCCGTTGTCGCCGGCCGGCGGCGAGAACTGTCGGTTTTGCGCGACGGCTTTTTAAGCGTCGAGGACGACGAGTTTGGTTTCGTCATTGGGAAGATCTTTCTTGGTCACAGCAAATTTTTTAAGATGCTCGACATTTGCCTGCCCCACTTCTTTTGCAAAAGAGTTCACCGGTTCACGTTTTGGCGCCGCCGGTTCTTTGAAGTGCATCGGAATGATAACCCGCGGCTCAATTTTGTTTACAACCTCGGCTGCTTCGCTTGGTGAAAATACCTCGCTGCCACCAACTGGCACAAACAAAATGTCTACCCCTTCGAGTAGTTCCGCCGCTGTCTCGTCGAGTATTTTTTGGTTACCAAGGTGACCACAGTGCACCCCATCAATCACAAAATGAAAAACGGTTTCCTTGCTGGCACCCGCTGCTTGCCCTTCAACAAGTACCTCCTTTACCTCGTATTCCCCCGGGGATTCAATGGTAAAGGTATCGTCCTTCAAAAAGTCTCTGCCCTTTACTGGGAAGGGGCGCGGGAGAAGCAATAAGTCAGCCGCCGTTTTTGGCATGCGATTACCCGTCGAACCTTCGAATGGATCAATGACAACGGTTGTGTTTTTGCCCTCTATTTTAAAACAATTCTGGCCAAGCCAGGAGATAGTCATAGGTATTCTTGTTGGACCGCTAACCCGCTTATTTTAGCACAAAAAACTGCTTCAGAAAATATTTGGAGGCGGCGCTGGTTCGAACATCAGCACCGCCTCCACAGACTTACTCCTCTTCTGGTAGGCTCGGCTCGAAGACGGGCACTGCAACGCCCTTCTCCAAAAGCGAATTGATGAAATCTTCAAGGCTGGGTCGACGCCAATGCGCAGAAACACGCAAGCGTTTTCTGCCTTCTCTGGTGTCAACCAGCATACCTTTCTTTACTTCGATTTCTTTGGCGATTCGCTCCTTCGCTTCTGCTCTGCTCATCGGTCCGCAGCACCAACTGAGCGTGTACCCTACCCGCACGTGGAGACAGGGAGCTCCGCAGCCACGTCTCCACTTGTGGGTGAAGGTAACCGTACAGAGCTCCTGACACAGAAGAGAGACCTCCTCAGTTGCTCTTTCCATTCCTCTTCCTCTTTTCCAACCCCTTATAAACCTCTTGCTTCTGGTGCCCTGTTGTCAGGGCGGCGGTGTTTTGTGCAAGATGGCACCCCTGCTTTTGATTTGGTCTCGCAAGACCGATTGAAGCGAAATTACAACAAAACCAATAAAAAAGCAAGCCCCTCATTGGGCTTGCTTTTTGTATCCTTCTGTTGCTGATACTTGGGTTATTGATAGGACTATTATTTTAAAAATGGTGCCCCGCCTGCTGGCGGGATAAACGTACCTGGTGCCCCGCCTGCTGGCGGGACTACTGATATTTTATAGGTTATGACAAAGTCATAACTGACATTATTGGTGCCGGAGGAGGGACTCGAACCCTCAAGCCCTTACGGGCACAGGGTCCTAAACCCTGCGTGTATACCAATTCCACCACCCCGGCACGAGTAGGCAGTATATCGCCGACCATTTTTTAAAACAAGAAAAAACGGGCAGAAGGCAACGGCGAAGCCGCCTTCTGCCCGCCGAAGCGAGTTGGTTGTTGGCGGTTCCTCCGCCACCTTGCTAAGCAAATGACTCCAACGCTCACAATGTGATGCCGTGTCATCACTTGCGAGCCAACTTTAAACCCCGACCTTTTATTGTCAAAGTGGCGGACGTATACTAGCAAAACCTTATTTCTTAACCAAAAGCTATGACAAGGGTAATGCTTTTTGGTATCAGCGCGTCGTTTTTAATCGCGCTGGCAATTTCTCCGACTGTCCATGCGGCAACCGTCACTCATGTTGTCATTGCAAAAATACAAATTGTCGGCACAAGCGCCAAAGACGAATTTGTCGAACTTTATAACCCAACTGACGCACCGGTTTCGATTTCTGGCTGGCGACTCAGTAAGCAAACTGCAAGTGGAACAACCGCTAACCTTTTGACCACCTTTCCTGACAGCACTATCGCCAGCAAGGGCGCTCTACGTATTGCAAGTAGTGATTACGCTGGTAGTGTTACTGCTGATCTAACCTACTCAACACAAAATTCGATCGCCGCCGGCAACACCATTCTTCTCTATAGTGACAACGGCAACACCGTCATCGATAAGGTTGGTTTTGGTTCAGCAACCAATGTTGAAGGCTCAGCAGCGCCCAACCCAGAGAGCGGACAAGTATTAAGTCGTCGCTACGCCAACGAACAAATACAAGACACTGACAACAACGCGGCTGACTTTGAACTTACTGGCGCCATTCCAGTAGAAGCACCCCCGACACCGCCGCCAGAAAATCCGACTCCGGTAGCCAGTGGTGGTGGCGTTCCTCGACCGGCACTAGCGCAAACCGGAGCGCTACGCATTAACGAATTTGTCTCCGACCCGGCAGACAACGACACCGAATGGGTAGAACTTTTTAATACCACGACCGCAACCATTTCATCTGACGGTTGGACGCTTGCTAACGGAACAGGACAAGTAACTGCCCTTTCGGGATCGATAAAAGCGGGCGGCTTTTTAGTAGTTACCCAACCTAAAGGACAGCTCAACAATAGTGGCGACGCTATCATTATAAAAGGACCGTCCGGAGAAACCGTCGACCAAATTGCCTATGGCGACTGGAATGCCGGCGAGTCGAACGCACCAGCAGCCAAAGATCCAAACGCTGTTGCTCGCATTGTTGATGGAGAGTCAACCAACAATGACGCTGCCGATTTTGCACTGACGACAACCCCAACCAAAGGGTTACCAAACGGCATCACTGAAGAATCTGGTAGTAGCTCGACAAAAAACACGGTAGCAACCTCTGGCCTTAAAATAAATGAACTTTTACCAAACCCATTTGGTAGTGGGGACGATGAGTTTATAGAACTCTTAAACACCGCCTCGGCGCCGATTGATGCCACTGGTTGGCAGTTGTCGCTTGGCGACAGTGAGCATTACACCATCAACACTGACGATTTCTCTAGCACTATGGTAGACGCGGGGGGCTACTTTGTTGTGCCGCGGTCGGTTTCGCGTATTGCCATAAAAAATTTTGGTGGTGATGCGGTACGACTCATCGCGCCTAACAAAACACGAGCAACTGATACCGCGCGCTACAAAGAAGACGCCCCCGAAAACCAAAGTTTTGCACTCACTGATCAGGGATGGCTATGGATGGCCACTCCGACGCCGGGAGAAGCTAATATTTTTCTGCACAAAGACAAACCTCCCGTTGCTACCCTCTATCTACCAACGCACGTAGCACTTAACGAAGCGGTGGTAATGAGCGCGGAAGATAGTTTTGACCCAGAGCACGAACCGCTAACCTACAACTGGTTCCTTGGTGACGGCGCGAATGCCACAGGAGAAGTTGTTGTCTATACGTACCCCCATGCCGGAACGTATCCGGTAACACTCACCGTTACGGACGACCATGGGAATCAAAAAAAGATACAGCAAACGGTTACCGTTGGCGAAAACGCCACCGCACCAGCTGGTCGCGTCGCCGGCATAAGCACTTCGCACTCAGCCCTTACGCTTAACGAACTGTTCCCTTCCCCGCCAACTGGCAATGACGAATGGATAGAACTCTACAATGATGGCGCGACGCCAATCTCACTTGCCGGCTGGAGTGTTGAAGACGCTAGCGGTCGTCGCTTCACCCTTACCGAACCAAGTTCGATAGCAGCTTTTGGTTACGTCCTTCTTCCTAAAACGCAAACACACATCGCTCTCAACAATACTGGCGACACTGTTACCTTGCTTAACGCAAACGGTGATGAGGTTGATAGTGTAACCTACCCAAGCAGCACCATCGGCACCGCGTATGCCAGAAACGAAGATGACGTCTGGGTTTGGACAACCACCACGACACCGGGGGCCAAAAATACTGTCGACCAAGCGTCCTCGATAACGACGCCGACTGGCGGTGAACTGATTGTTTCCGGCACCGTACTTGCCGAGCCTAATACCTTTGCTACTAATGCGCTCTACCTCACCCACATCACAGCAAGTAGCGGCATCGAAAACTTACGCGTCGATCTTGACCCAACTGTTTCGCTCTCCATTGCCCGCGGTGACCGACTACAAGTTAGCGGCTCCCTCCACTTAGTAAGCGGCGAACCGCGTCTTCGCGTTACCGAAGAGAACGCAATAACTCTATTAGGCGGCGACGACACAGAGCTGGTTGCAGAACTCTACCAAGAAACGGCGGAAAAATTCGGTACGCTTATGGCGGTTGACGGGACAGTTGATAAAGGAAACAGCACTGGCTTTGCACTTATTACGTCCGAAAACAAAACCATTCGCGTGGTAATGCCGGTCGGCGTTACCCAAAAACGACCCTATGCGGTTGGCACACCAGTTACCGTAACCGGCATTCTTAGCCTCTCCAGCGCTGGCTTCCGCCTGCTGACGCGCGACGCCGACGATATTGTAGCTGCGCAGCAACTTACAACGCCCACTACGTCGACTGCAGTGGTTACGGCGCCGCCCGAAACGCCGTGGAGCATCAACTACTATTTGGCAACCGGCATTGGACTTATTGCCCTAGCCGGCGCACTCGCCTACCGCTGGTGGTGGAACCCTTCACCCGTGCTGCCCTTTGATATCATCGACGAAGAAGAAACGGTTTAAGCTGGCATCACACCGCTAACATCTGGTACACTATTATTATGCAACAGATTACCAAAGCAGTCATACCAGCCGCAGGTTTTGGTACGCGATTTCTTCCTGCCACCAAAGCGCAACCAAAAGAAATGCTAACGCTTGTCGATAAGCCCGTTATTCAGTACGTGGTTGAAGAGGCAGTAGCGTCAGGCATTAAGGACATCATTATTATCACTGGACAAAGTAAGCGTGCCATCGAAGACCATTTTGACAGAAACTTAGAATTAGAAACTCGGCTTCGCCACGACAACAAGCGTAAAGCACTTAAAGAAATTCAACGTCTTGCTCGTTTTGCAAACTTCATTTATATTCGCCAGCCAGAACCGCTCGGTGACGGCCATGCGATTCTTGAAGCGTACAACCTGCTCAAAAACGAACCGTTCGCCATGCTTTACGGGGACGAAATTATTCAGAGTAAAACACCATGCCTAGCTGAGGTCATCAAAATCTACGAAGAATTCTCAGCGCCAGTCATAACGGTAAGCAAAATACCCCGACAGCAAGTAAGCCGCTTTGGTATTATTGGTGGCGAACAAATTCGACCAAATCTCCACCTCGTTAACCAATTTATAGAAAAGCCATCCCTTGAAATTGCGCCTTCAAGGCTCGCAAACATTGGCCGCGCCATTATCACCCCAAATCTTCTTAAAACATTAAAGGGTATTAAAGTTAAAAAGGGCAGCGAGCTACGGATTGCGGATGCCTTTGCGCGCTACCAAAAAAACCATCCGCTCTACGCCTATACGCACAGTGGCAAACGGCTGGACTGTGGAGACAAGCTGGGTTTTCTTAAGGCAACAGTCGATATGGGGCTTGCGCATCCAGAACTTAAAGGTGCGTTTCGCAGCTACCTCAAACGCGTATGATGAAAACCGTTCGAAATCTCCTCCCGCTACTCCTCTTCTTGGCCTTGCCGGCACTGGGGCTTGGCTGCCAACAACGCGTCACCCCTAAGCCGGTAACACTTAACTACTGGCGCGTCTTTGACAGTGAAGACACTATGAAAGGCATCATCGACGCCTACCACGCGCTCCATCCGTATGTAACCATTAAGTACAAAATGCTGCGCTACGAAGAGTACGAACAGCAGTTTTTAGAGGCGCTAGCCGAAGACCGCGGTCCGGATATCTTCTCCATTCATAACACGTGGGTCGGCAAATACCAATCAAAGATTACACCGCTACCGGCAACAACCACACTCGCTACCGCAACTTCTAGTGGGCAAAATCCTAATTACGCAATGCAAACTAAGCCCACCGCCAGTCCCTCAACTATCCGCCAAGCGTTCATTGATGCGGTTGGAAAAGACGTCATTCGGCAAAGTAGTGACGGCAAAGAGCAAGCATATGGCTTACCGCTCGGCGTTGATACCCTAGCGCTCTTCTATAATAAAGACATCCTGAACAGTGCTGGCATTGCTACCCCACCAGAAGATTGGACACAATTTTTGCAGGCAGTCGCCCGCATCACTAAACTTAACGAAGCCGGGCAAATCGTGGTTGCCGGAAGTGCGCTCGGCACCGCCAACAACATCCCTCGCTTCTCTGATATTCTCTCGGTGCTGATGATGCAAAATGGGGCCAATATGACAGACGCCAGAGGGTATGCAACCTTCCAGCTCGTACCGGCACAGTTCCCAAACAAAACATTTGTACCAGGACTTGAAGCGTTGCGCTTCTACACCGATTTTGCAAATCCTACGAAAGAAGCCTACACGTGGAACAGCACCATGCCGGACGCACTAGAAGCCTTTACTTCCGGTCGCGTCGCCTTCTTCTTTGGCTATAGTTATCAAATACCCATTATCCGTTCGCGTGCACCGCAGTTGAATTGGGCGGTTGCTCCTATTCCGCAAGCAGATGCCGTCAACAACAAAGTAAACTTCGCTAACTACTGGGTAGAAACAGTTTCAAAAAAATCTGCCCACCCCGATCTCGCCTGGGACTTCTTGCAGTTTGCGGCAAAAGCAGAAAACGACCGCTCCTACCTTGCCGCTTCTGGTAAGCCACCTGCCCTTCGGTCGCTCATCGACGAGCAGAAAGGTGACGCTCTTCGTGAACCATTCGCCTCAGAACTGCTCACTGCACAAAGCTGGTATAGAGGAAACGATCCAGCGACAGCGGAAGCATCCTTTGATGACCTCATTACAGCAGTCGTTAATGGAACGACCGACCTGAAATCTGCCGTCGCCAACACTATCCAGCGCATTAACCAAACTATCCAATAGGCTTATGCTGAGTCGTCAACAGTACTACAGGTTTATCATTCTGCTACTCCTTCTGGCGCCGGTCGCTTTTGCTTCAGCTGACAGCGGACTCATCCCTCAGGGCTGCGCCGACTTCGGTGCACCCAACTGTGGCATTACCGATTTTATCCAGCTCGGTCTTAACATCTACAATCAGATTCTACAAGTCGTTGGTAGCGTTACCCTCCTTGTCTTTGTCTATGGTGGACTCATCTGGATGACTTCAACCGGTAACGCGCAACGAATTGAGCACGGGAAAAAAGTTTTTGAAGGTGCCCTTATTGGACTTCTTATTATTTTTGGCTCTTGGGTCATCATCAATTTTGCTGCAACCGCGCTCACTGGTGGCACGCTTGGTGAACCAGCAACCCTTTTTAACAACCCAAGTAACTCAGGATTTGAACGACCGGTTTTGGAGGTACCGAGATCGTAGTGCGCGCAACCATTGACCTTGTGTTTGTTTACCGCTACGATAACAACAGTATAATTGTTGAACTGTTAACCCTTAACTCCCGCTGGGAGATTGAGAGGAGGTGATACCATGAAGAAACAACTCATCAAACGACTCGCGGCAACCGGTGTTGCAGTAGCAATGATGGCACCATTTATCGCTTTGGCGCAGAGCACTAGCGGAACGCTTTCCCCTGACGATCTTGGGCTCAACGACATCAAAGACAATATTGGTCTCGGTGACGCCAATGGCGACGTTCGCGTCGTTATCGCCAGAATCGTTCGTGTCCTCCTCGGCTTCCTCGGTATCGTCGCAGTGTTAATTGTTCTCTACGGCGGCTTCCAGTGGATGACGGCGGCAGGAAACGAAGAGCGCGTGTCCTCGGCTAGAGCAACGTTGACTGCGGGGCTGATCGGTCTCATTATTATTTTGAGCGCCTACGCAATTGCCAGCTACATCATTAACACGATTCTTGAAACGACGACAGGCGTTACTGCCTCATAACCACGTTATACTATCGTTCTATTACACCCCTCGCCTTTTTTGGTTGAGGGGTGTAATATTATCTATAGAATTCCATGTCCTTTGCTGCTAAAAAAACCGTACTTGCTTTTCCTCTCTCGCTACTTCTTGTCGGGGTGTTTGTTGTAGCACCGGCGTTTGCGCAGTCGCCTTCCCCAAGCAGCGAAAATTACGGCCTGAACAAAACAGCTGAAGAGGCAAGCTTAAATGTAGATAGAAATCTTAACGAAATCATTGGGGGCATCGTCAAAACCGTTCTCGGTATTACTGGTGTTATATTTATGCTTTCTATCTTTGGTGCTGGTGAAATTTGGTTAACAGCCGAAGGCAATGAGGAAAAAATAGAGAAGGCTCGGACAACTATCTTTAACTCTGCTATCGGGGTGATCATTGTCTTTACTGCTTATATTGGCACCAACTTTCTGATCAATACGATCCTCTGCACAATTGGCGTAACAAGCTGTAGCTAAAACTATGAAAAAAGCAACCAAACAAATCTTCTACGCGATTACTCTTTTTTTTGCGTCACTTCCTGTTGGGACATCAGCTGCGACAACAGGCGCTAACGGCTTACCGGGTCTCATTCAAAACAGCTATCAAGAGGTAGCAAACAGTGCGGGTCTCCGAACTGGGGCAACCACAGATAAAATTACTCCTCTAGAAATTTTTGGGCTGTACCTTAATATCCTTGTTGGTTTTATTGGTGTGCTTTTTATTGTGCAAGTTGTCCACGGCGGTATTTTGTGGATGACCGCCGGAGGCAATGAAGAACAAGTAGAGCACGCCAGAAAAAAAATGATTAGCGCCACTATAGGAGCAGCCGTCATGTTCGGTTCTTATATTCTTACCTACTTCATCCTTTCCCAAATTGCTTCGACTACTGACATAGTCGGCTTTTAGTTATGGGACTTCGTACTGCAAAAATAGCCATCACCACATTCTCTCTTATGGCACTGCTTGTTCCACCAGTGGTGCTGGCCGGTCCCTTGAATGCTAGCTGCGATTCAGGTACCGACCCCAAATTTAGCACCGTTCTCAATCGCGTTGCCTGTGACGCCGGACTTATTCCCTCGTGGCAAAACGATGGCATTGGAGAAGACACCCTCCTTGGCATTGTCGGTTCTCTTGTAAGCCTGACTCTTGGTTTTGTCGGTATTGTCTTTGCTATTCTTACCATTTACGGCGGCTATCTCTGGATGACCGCTCGCGGCAACAAAGAACAGGTAACCGATGCACAAGATTATATCCGCAACTCAGTGATTGGTATCATTATTGTTTTGGCTACCTTCTCGCTTACCCAGTTCGTTGTCACGCAACTCATCGGTGTGGTAACCCAAGCTAGTCCTGGTCTATGAAAGCACGATTACTAAAAAGAGTAGCTGTCCTCGTTGTCTCCTTTGTCCTTCCGCTTATAGTATTGGCACAGACAACAACACCAAGTCAGTCTGGTTTTGATCATGCGCAAAACAACCTAAATACTTTTCAAAACGCAGCGCTTCTCAACCAAACACCACAGACTCCCCAAATCATTATTGCACGTATCATTCAAATAGCCCTTGGCCTTATTGGTATCGTATTTGTCCTTCTTATGGTGTACGCCGGATACCTTTGGATGACCGCTCGGGGTAATGAAGATCAAGTGGAACGTTCCCGCAATCTTATTATTCAAGCAATTAGTGGCGCCGTTATCGTCTTTCTCGCCTACTTCATCACCGCTTTTGTAGTACAGCGTATTGGCGAATCAGTCTTTAGGCCAGTGTTCTACTAGCTCATATATGCGACTAAAAAAAGTACTTGCAAGCATTCTCGTTAGTTCTTTCTGCCTCCTTGTAGCAACACCGGCACTCGGCACAACAGACCCCCTCAATCAAATCTACGATAACCTCCGACCTATCGGCAGTGTCTACGGACAAAGCACACTTTTGAATAGTCAAAACACTCAACAGATACTGATTATTCGCGTTTCCAGAATTATTCGCGTTGCCCTCACTTTGCTTGCTATTATTTTTGTCGTTTTGATGATTTACGCCGGCGCGCTGTGGATGACAGCAAGAGGCAACCAAGACCGTGTAGAGCAAGCCCAACAAACGCTTCGCAATGCCCTTATTGGTCTCATTATTATTGCCGCCTCTTACGCAGCAACAGATTATCTGGTTTCTAAAATTTTAGAAGGAACTATTGGCTAGGCTGCAAATAAACTAAAACAAGAAAGCGCCCCAATGGGCGCTTTCTTGTTAACTCTCAAGCCGGGTAAAACTAGATAATCAACGCAACAACGAGAAGCGCAACAATATTTAACACCTTAATCATCGGGTTAATGGCTGGACCGGCAGTGTCTTTGTAGGGATCACCAACCGTATCACCCGTAACTGCTGCCTGATGCGCGGGAGAACCTTTGCCTCCATGCGCACCGGACTCAATGTACTTCTTGGCGTTGTCCCATGCCCCACCGCCGGTGGTCATTGAAATGGCAACAAAGAGTCCGGTGATGATAGCACCGATAAGAAGTCCCCCAAGCGCTTCGACGCCAAAAGCAAAACCGACAATAATCGGGGCCAGCACCGCAAGCAGCGCAGGAAAAATCATCTTCCGAATTGCTTCCTTGGTAACGATATCAACCGCCTTGCCGTAGTCCGGCTTACCGCTACCGTCCATGATACCCGGAATATCGCGAAACTGACGACGCACTTCTTCGACTACGCTGCCCGCAGCATCTCCCACTGCCTGCATAGCAAGCGCAGCAAACCAAAAGGTAACAACACCTCCGGCGAAAAGTCCGGCGATGATCGCCGGCGTGCTAAGTGAAAAAGTAAAAAGGGAGCCAGTCTTCTCAACCGCATGCAAGTAGTCCCCAAAAAGTACCAAAGTCGCGAGTCCTGCCGAGCCGATAGCGTACGCTTTCGTAACCGCTTTTGTGGTGTTACCTACAGCGTCCAGTGGGTCAGTAACGCTACGAACCGCTTCTGATAAATGCGCCATTTCAGCAATACCTCCTGCGTTGTCGGTAATAGGACCATAGGCGTCAATTGCAACAATAATACCGGCAAGTGAGAGCATTGCCATCGCCGCTACCGCAATACCAAAAAGTCCAGAAAGATAATTCGCCCCGAGAATACCAAGCACAATGACAATTACCGGCAACACTGTCGCCCGCATTGACAGCGCTAGTCCCGCAATAATGTTCGTACCATGACCACCAACCGAGGCGGCTGCTAGTTTTTGTACGGGGCTATGTGTTGTACTAGTGTAGTACTCAGTAATATAGATAAGCGCACCCGTAACAACTAAACCAATAAGTGCGGAGAGAAACACTGCTTTGGTCGAGAGACCAGGAATACCCGCAAGGAGTTTGTCGGTCACTGGCCAAAAACCAATGGCAGCTAGTACACCGGCAACGATGAGCCCATGATAAAGGGCTGACATAATCTTGTCCCCCTTTAACCTAATGAACCACGAGCCAACAATTGAAGCAATGATAGCAACCGCGCCAAGCGCCAATGGGTACAGCACCACTGCGGGGTACGCTGGATAGAGAAGCGTTGCCAACAACATAGTTGCGATAGAGGTCACCGCATAGGTCTCAAAAAGATCTGCTGCCATACCTGCACAGTCACCAACGTTGTCTCCCACGTTGTCCGCAATGACCGCCGGGTTTCGTGGGTCATCTTCTGGAATACCAGCTTCAAGTTTACCAACAAGATCAGCCCCCACGTCTGCCGCTTTCGTAAAGATACCACCACCAAGACGAGCAAAAATAGAAATTAAGCTGCCACCAAAGCCTACCCCAAGTAACGCATGAATATCCCCCGTTGCTAGATAAAAACCGGCCACCCCAAGGAGGCCCAATCCCACGACTAAAAATCCAGTCACGGCACCACCGCGAACGGCGACACGAAAAGCGGCTGCCAATCCTTCCTTGGCTGCTTCTGTTGTGCGGACATTTGATTTAACCGAGATACGCATCCCGATATATCCGGCCAACGCTGAGAGGCAAGCGCCTACAACAAATCCTAACGCCGTTAACCAAGAAATAAACAACCCAATAAGTAGTGCTACTGGAATTGCCACCGCAAGAACGCTCGTATACTGACGTTTTAAGTAAGCACGGGCACCCTCTTCGATGGCCGAGGCAATACTTTGCATTGTTTCGTCCCCGCTCGGTAAACGTAACAACCATCTAATCAAAATACCACCGTAAAGCACTGCTGCGGCACCAGCCAAAAGGGCAAACACTATTGTGTAGGGAATATGCATAGATACGAAATAATAAATAAAGTAACGTTACGCGTTTGTTTCTTCGGTCGCCGGCTTTTCTTCTACTCCTTCTGCTTCTTTGTCAACAGAATCAGTAGTACCCACCACTTCTTCATCGTCATCATCAACAGCTGGTATCACTGTTGTTTCTCCGTCCTCTTCAATTTCCTGCAACTCCCCTTCCTCAGAACGAATATCAATACGCCAACCGGTAAGTTTTGCGGCCAAGCGTACATTCTGCCCACCCTTACCAATCGCCAGCGAAAGCTGATCTTCGGCAACGGTCGCCACAGCGGTGTGTTCGTCTTCGTCAACTTCAAGAGTCAACACCTTTGCGGGAGAAAGTGCATTTGAGATGTAGCGAATGGGATCATCGCTAAATTCAATGATATCAATTTTCTCGCCAGCAAGTTCGCTAATAATGGTTTGCACTCTGGTACCGCGTTGACCAACACAAGACCCAATCGGATCAACATTTGGGTCAACTGCCGCAACGGCCACCTTAGAACGAGCACCAGCTTCCCGGGAGAGACCTTTAATTTCAATAAGCCCATTTGCGATCTCAGGAATTTCCATGGCAAACACCTGCCGGACCACCTCAGGGTGAGAACGCGACAGTAAAATTTCTGGACCTTTTGGCATCTCTGAAACCTGCAACACGTAGACGCGCAACCTATCTCCAACATTATACCGTTCTCGCGGCATCTGTTCTTCGAATGGCAGTATGCCTGTCCCTCTTCCGAGATCCATAATAATCGTTCGTCCATCTCTTCGCTGGACGGTTGCCGTAATAACCTGATGCACCTTGTCTTTGTACGCTTCAAAAACGTTTGCGTGCTCAGCTTCTCTAATTTTTTGAATAATTACCTGCTTTGCGGTCTGGGCCGCCATGCGCCCATACTCTCCAGGAACCGAAAGCTCAGTACGAATCTCTTCACCAACCTCTGCACTATCTTTCAGCTCTCGTGCAGCAGTCAAACCCAAATGCAATTTTGGATTATAGCGAAACTCTTCTTCCTCCTCAGGGCTCGCACCACCCCCTTCTTCTTCTGCTCGAGCTTCAGCAGCTTCAACTAACGCATCGTCTATAACGGTCTTTACATCAAATACATGCGTCTCGGCAGTATCTAAATCAAAGCTTACCCTAATATTCTGATTCTTCTCTCCAAAATCTTTTCGGTACGCTGCCGCAAGCGCTGCTTCAATCGTACCCACAATAGAAGCAACCATCAGCCCTTTCTCCTCGGCGATCTGTTCAACTGCCGCTTTAATCGGCGAAGCTGTTGTCATACTCAATAATGTTAGCCCTGCGGGGGCAAATAAAAAACTCATTCTGAAGAATGAGGTCTATAACTAGTCTACCCTAGTTATGATAGAAAAACAAGTTGCCCTTCGCCCACCGACCGAAAGTGCTTGAGGCGAGGCTTTCTCCCTTCGGTAAAATAAATAGCGACCACATCAATACGGGCAGCAGCAATGCTAGGATGTCTATTCAAATAGGTCGCCAGTGCTTGTTCAAGATTACGAATTTTCCGACTTGTGACAGAGGCTTCTGGTGTGCCAAACTGCGCACCGCTTCGCGTTTTTACTTCTACAAAGACAATTTCTTTTTTGTCGCGGGCAATAATATCAACTTCGTGGTGTCCAAAGCGGGCATTAGTTTCAAGAATGGTAAATCCGCAATGCCTCAAATAATGTCGCGCCAATGCCTCCCCTTGCTCCCCAACTGCTTTTCTCCCCTCCATACTTCCGCTACGGCAAGTACTTTCTTTTTCGTCGATCTTCTTCTTCGGCAGCCGCTCGCAGTGGAATTTCTTTCCAGGCAAGCACACCAAGGTACGCCCCCCAAGCAATTACTGCGAGTAGCAAGAGGACAATCCAGTAACGCGAAGAAAACCATGGCGTTTGCTCCTGACGGAAAAAGAGAAAGATAAGCGAAAAAATACCAAAATTCATTGCCGCCACACCAACTCGTTGCCACCACTTTATCCAGGCGGGCAACAATGCTTTTTTGTAAGAGATGCCAATCCTCAACGCTGCTCCCCCAAAGACAAGAAACAAGCTCACAATGAGCCAAAGATAAAGAAACGAAGGGCTCAACGGTCTCGGAAAATTGACGAACAAGTAGGACGGAGACAAAAACTGTAACAAATGTATGGTCATATCAATGAGGTAAAGAGGTTGGTCATCTAGTGTAATACAACAAAAACAAATTAGGCAAGCCGGAAAGAGCAACGATGAATTGGGCTTAAGCCATAACGGCGAATAGCTCGCCGATGCAAGACCGTACCATAACCGACGTGTTTAGCAAAACCATAGGCAGGATAGCGACAATGCAACTTTCTCATCATACCATCTCGATGCACTTTAGCGATAACTGATGCCGCAGCAATGGTCCGAACGTCGGTATCCCCACCCTTCACTCCTTCTATTGGACAACGGTACCCGGCAAGTGAAAAGTAATCAGCTAGCACGTAATCTGGTCGAACTCTCAAACCGTCAAGTGCGCGAATAAATGCTACGTTGTTTGCCTTCGCAATGCCTAGCCGGTCGATTTCTCTTGCGCTCACTACACCAAACGCGTAGGCAACTGCGCCGGCAATAATCCGCGACGCATAATGTTCTCGCTGTTGTGAGCGTAAAGCTTTCGAATCTTTTAATCCGCCAAGTTTTACGTGTGGCCGTAAAACCAGTGCAGCCGCGACAAGTGGACCAGCAAGTGCCCCTCTTCCAACCTCGTCAATACCGGCAATAATTTGGTAACCTTGCCCTCTACGATATGATTCTACCGGCCGAAAACTTGCCATAACGAAATTACGCGAACTGCTCTGGAAGCTGATAGCGCCATTCTGGTTGCCAGTGAAATGGTTCGTTAACTACTACCTCAAGTGGCCGATGGTTTAGTAAATATTCAAGGCCAAATTGTGTGGCCCTATGACCAATAATCAAAATGTCTCCCTTTTCGTGTCGCCCTTGCAGCTCTACCAAAAAATTTTTCATACGAGCAACACACTCGTTATAGCTTTCACCATTAGGAAACGGGGTTGTAATTCGCTGCGCTCGCTGTGCTTCTACTTCCCCGCTTGGATAACCAGTGAAATCCCCATAATTACACTCAATCAAACGCTGATCACAAAGTAAACTGACCGCAGAAACATCACCAAAAGCAAGAGGACCTGTTTGATAAGAGCGCTGCAGCTCAGAGCAATACACGGCGCGCAAGGGTACTCCTTTGTATCGCTCCCCCAACTCCCTTGCCCGCTGTTCGCCCAAAGGTGAAAGTGGTGCGTCAGACCAACCAGAAGAAATACCCGCCTCATTGTCAGTGCTCGTTGCATGCGCTGCAAAAAGTATAGTTCGCATAGCAACAAGGCAACTTCTCCGTTAAGTTATCCTATAACCCCGTTAATTTTTTGACGTAGTAAAGCCTCTGACTGTACGCCAACAATCTGATCATGCACCTTGCCGTCCTTAAAAATCAAGATTGTCGGGATACTCATAATCCCATAGCTTCCGGCCGTTGTCTGGTTTTCATCTACGTTAAGCTTTCCAATGGTAACTGGCTTATCAGCATACTCCCCTGCCAATTTTTGAATAATCGGTCCCATTACCAAACAAGGGCCGCACCACGGAGCCCAAAAATCAACAAGAACAGGTACCGAGGATTGCAACACTTCGGACTGAAAATTTTGATCACTCAATATTTTTTCTGCCATAGCAATAATGGATATTAGTAATTAACAAAGAAAAACCAATAAGGTAAAGATAGCACTGTTTACTACAATTGTTCAGTACTCCGTGTTTTGGTCAATTAGTATCAACGTGTTAAAGTCTACCACTAAACTCAAAAAACAGATATAAAAAATCTGATTCACTAATAAACCTTCTTCTTTGAAAGGTATAGGGGTATCTCTACTCGGCAAAGCAAAAAGGCGCGCGCCGAAACCTTAGTTTAAACAACAAAAGCCTGCTAACTTAATTTCTCTTTTACTCTTTTCACCACCTCTTCAATTTTCCAGTCCGTTTTTATTAGGTATTCGAATGTGCCAAGACTCATGGCCTCAGCTATTTTTTCATTGCGACTTAGAGTATTGAGAAGAAGTACTTTTGCATTTTTGCCCCAGCGGTCTTCTCGCAATTCCTTCAACATGGTAATGCCGTCCATTTTGGGCATAACTATGTCAAGTAAAATAATATCCGGCTGCTCTTTAAGAGATATTTTCAGACCTTCTTCTCCGTCATGAGCTTCTAAAATCAAAAACCCTCTCGAGTAAATTTCTCTACAAGCGCTTTCAGCGACGCTCTACCATCCTCAATTATTAAAACTTTACTCATAGTTATTCGCGCTTGCTTCCGACGACAAGAAATTTTTGGATTTCTTCAATAATCTCATCAAGCCTGTTTTCTGCTTTTACAAAATATTTCTCCACCCCAAAACGCAAATAGGTTTGTACCTTGTCTGAGCTTACCGTATTAGAAACGACATAAATTGGAATATGATTACCCGGTGACCCAGTCTTTTTGCATTTAGCGGCAAAATCCAAACCGCTTTCTTTGCCCAAAAGATAATGATCAAGCCAAACAGCACTAATGCCACTAATATCTTCTACGTAATTATACGCCTGCTCCGCGTTTCTGGCGGCAAGAATAGAAACACCACTTGCTTCAAGCTTCTTTTTTATAGCATTGAGAAGAGGTTTTTCATCTGCTACGACTAAAATTGTTTTTTCTTTTTTTGTTCAGTCATAATAATATATAAGTATTAATTAATAGTTTCTTTGTTGATATACGCCTTAGAAATTAAATCTTTAATCCCTCGCTGTTCGCGTATGCCAGCAACTGGCCAAGATACAAAATACGACATGTTTTTATGACCAAGTCGTCTCTTGCAATTTATTTTCCAGACTTTCTCCGGTTATCGTCTGTGCACAACAACTGGCAATTTTCTGCGTTAGTTTTACCACCCTCGTGCCAAGGAGTAAGGTGGTCGGCTTCCATTTCAGAAATATCAAACTTTTCTTTGCGGAACGGACAAATGCCCTTTTGTCTTTCGTGTACCTCTCGCTTCATGTCGTCGGTAAATGAATGGCTATTTAAGTGCCGATCATCGCGGGTTAAAATACGGATAGATTCCCGATTTTTTCGTTACATCTTCGTCTTTCATCAATTCCTCAACTTCCGTTTCCAGTTTTTTAGCGTTTAGCTTTTTATCCTTAACTTTGTTGTACAGCTCACCCCAATGCACGCTCGCCATTTCTTTTCGATAATTTGGAAAGGTCTTTCGCACCCACGCAATAACATCTTGGAAGTATGGCCATAACTCGTTAGCGTTTTTGTCGTGCTGCTGTTTTGCCATGTAACCGGCTACTGCGCCGTTATTTGTCCACGAGAGTGCAGTTTCCAAGTATTCTTGTCTGATTGGTGAACCTTTTAGCAGTGATCCGCCATCATTTGCCAAAAGATACGCCGCGCAACTTGTTTTGCTAAATTTCAGCTTTGCGTCAGAAAGCCACGAGTCGGTATAAGCGGCGTTACGTAGTTCTTGGTCCGTCAATTTTTCACCAGCGATATTAATGGTTTTGAACCAGTCCAGTCGTTCTTTGTCCGTGCCCTCGCAGAAGTAAATCATCAATTCGTAATTCAAAATCTGGTCTTGTTCTTCTTTGGTGAGATTATGGAAAAAATAATCATTGAGTGAAAAATCGCCATTCACATATTCCCCGATACTGATAGTGCGCTGTTGGCCATCCAGCATTTCGTATACTTCTTTACATAAAAACTTGACAACCAAAATTGAAAAGATTACTATATCAATAAGTATTGATATAGTTATAATCAATAAATAAATTTATGAAACCAAGGTGTTGTATAGATAAAAAATCAGTTGCCAATTTGTCGCAAACTGTTGAATTTTTGAAAATAATCAGTGAAGAAAATCGCCTGAAAATTCTATGCCTTTTACGAGGTGGAGAAAAATGTGTTTGCGACATTTGGCAATATCTTGGTTTAGCCCAAAATCTTACTTCCCATCATTTAAAAGTATTGAAAGATTTTGGGCTGGTATCATCAAAGCAAAAAGGTTTAAAAGTTATTTATTCAATCAATATAAAGGTTATTAAAAAATATTCAAAATTATTAAATAACTATCTAAATTCATATGGAGAATAAAACTATGAAAATTCAAGTTTTAGGTTCAGGTTGTTCGTCTTGTAAAAAGTTATTTGAGCTGACGAAGAAAGCGGCTGAAGAATTGAAATTAAAAACGGAAGTGGAATATATCACCGACATTCAAAAAATCGTTGAAATGGGCGTGATGTCCAGTCCAGTTTTAGCCATAAATGGAAAACCGGCTTTGACTGGTTCATTGCCTGATATTGAAAAAATTAAGGAAATAATACAAAAAAATTTATAATTTGATGTCTGATCATAATTATCCTACAACTTCAAAAAATCTCATCTGGTCAATCAGTATTAATGTGATCATTGTCATTGCTGAAATTATCTTCGGCATACTGGCAAGAAGTATGGCTTTGATTTCTGAGGCTCTTCATAATTTTACCGACATTGGTTCAATGACCCTAAGTTGGTGGGGAGAAAAAGTGATGACGCGTCCGAACACCAGTCAAAAAACTTTCGGCTACAAGCGAGCTGAAGTGATCATTGCTTTCGTAAATGGCGGAGTCCTTTTGGGAGTAAGCGGCTGGGTTTTGATCGAATCAACGATAAGGATTTTCCACCCTGAACAAGTCGCTGGGTTTACCATGCTTATTGTAGCCATTGTGTCGCTAGTAGGTAATGGTATCGCCACCTATTTATTGCAAGCTGGCGCTGATAAAAATTTGAACTTGAAAAGTGCGTGGCTTCACTCGATACAAGATGCCTTATTTTCTTTGGGTGTTGTTATCGCCGCAATCATTATTTACTACACAGGTTGGAACTGGGTTGACCCGATTGTATCAATTTCCGTTTCCATTTTTTTATTTAAAGAAGTCTACGAAATACTGTCCGAGTCGGTAGATATACTTTTGGATTCCGTGCCGGAGGGATTGGTTTTAGAAGAAATCAAGGAATTTTTATCTGGTTTTTCAGGAGTAAAAAACGTAAGCGATCTGCATGTCTGGCAAACAGGATCTAACGATAGATTTTTGAGCGTGCATCTTATCACGAATGAAATAAGCAGTAATGAACGGACAAAAATTCTTGCGGAAATAATAAAATTATTAAAAGAAAAATACAATATTCATCACCCCACGCTTCAAATGGTTTCAGAACGGGAAATAAATGAAATCGGGTTAGAGTGCGGACATTGTAATTAAATACCATGAAAAAACCATCCTTATCGGAATTACTGAAAACTACTTTTTATATCGGAACTATCGG
>PFET01000008.1:0-9132 GCA_002793855.1 Candidatus Uhrbacteria bacterium CG10_big_fil_rev_8_21_14_0_10_48_11 | reverse complement strand
AAGAGTTTATGAACGCACTAAGTCTGGCGCAAATTCTGCCGGGCGCGACTGGCGTTAGCGTAATGGGCTATATCGGTTTTAAACTGCACAAATTATGGGGCGGCATTCTTGCTCCTTTCCTTTATATCCTGCCGGCTGTCATAGCGATGATTGTTTTAGCTTGGGCATATTTTACTTTTGGCAATATTTCTTTTGTGAAAGCTTTATTTGCCGGTTTGGGTGCGCTCGTGGTTGCACTGCTTATAAACGCTACTTTGATTTTAGGAAAATCAGTATTTAAAAAAATAACAATCAAAGACTGGAAAGGTTTTGTTATAAGTTTAATGGCTTTTGTTGGGATTTATTTTTTAAAGTTCAATATTATTTGGATAATCCTCGCAGCCGGAACTTTGGGTTTTCTCCTCTTTTCTTTCACCAGAGAATTTGAAGATGAAAAAGCCAAAAAAGGAGAACCTTTGCTTGTTGAGCCAGATATTTTAAAACGCGAACTATTATCAATGAAAGATTTTGTGCCAGTGATTTTAATAGTGGCAGTGTTCGCTATCGGTTTATTTATTCCTTATACGCGCAATGTCATCATTACTTTTTTTAGGCACCGGCGCGCTTGCTTTTGGCGGAGGTTTTACGACAATTCCGCTTATCCAGCATCAGATTGTTGATATACACAGTTGGCTCACCGTCAAGCAATTTATTGATGGCATCGCTTTGGGACAGATTACGCCCGGCCCGGTTTTTATTACGGCGACATTTATTGGCTATCATGTAGCGACAATCCTCGGTGCTCTTTTTGCCACTTTGGCGATTTTTACGCCATCCCTTACGGCAATGATTGTATTGGCCGATATCCACGGACGAGTACAAAATCTCAAAATTATTAAGGTTATTATCAAGGGATTTTTATCCGGTTTTATCGGCTTGTTGGTTGCCGTTACTTTGCAGTTTGCCTTCAAATCTTTGGCTAGCTGGCAAGCATGGTTGATTTTCTTTTTGGCAATCATCTGGCTGATGATTTTGAAGAAAAATTCTATTTGGGCGATTTTGGGAACGATTGCTTTGTCACTAGTAATATTTTAACGATAAGGAATTTATGGATATTTTTTACCCCGTAAAATTATTAGCTGATTGGCTCACCGATAGCGTCTTTAATTTAGCGACAAAAACGATTCTTGCCGAGGCAATAAACTTTTTCATTTATGACACAATAAAAATTTTCATTCTGCTTTCCGTTATCATTTTTATTGTTTCAATCATCAGATCGTTTTTGCCTCCAGAAAAAATCCGTAACATTTTATCAAGAAAAAATAAATACCTCGGTAATTTTCTTGCTGCAACATTGGGAATTATTACCCCATTTTGCTCTTGCAGTGCCATTCCATTGTTTTTAGGTTTTGTCGAAGCGGGCGTTCCGCTTGGTGTCACTTTTTCTTTTTTGGTGGCTTCCCCAATGATTAACGAAGTCGCCCTCGTTCTTCTTTTAGGGATGTTTGGGTGGAAAATTGCGGCACTGTATATTGTGAGCGGTTTAATTATTGCGATTTTATCAGGTATTATTATCGGTAAATTAAAAGTTGAGGATTTAGTTGAAAGTTTTGTTTTTAATAATAAAATTATAAATTCGGAAAACGGTATAAAAATGGAATGGAAAGACAGAATTTCTTACGCCAAAAAATATACGGGTGACATTATTAAGAAAGTATGGATTTACATTTTAATCGGTATTGGTCTTGGGGCGTGGATACACGGTTATGTGCCAGCCGATTTTTTGGCGAAATATGCTAGTGCAGACAAATGGTATGCCGTGCCATTAGCAACACTCACCGGTATTCCGCTTTATTCAAATGCCGCAGGCGTTATCCCGCTTGTAAGCGCCCTAACGGAAAAAGGCGTCGCTATGGGCACGACATTGGCTTTTATGATGGCGGTAACAGGACTTTCACTTCCCGAATTTATGATTTTGAAAAAAGTGATGAAAACTAAATTGATTTTGATTTTTGCTGGAATTGTCGGGATAGGAATTATTTCCACAGGTTATCTTTTTAATTTGGTTTTGAGCTAATTAAAATGATTTATCAAAACAGAAATTTTTTTGGTGGCGCATTTCGCAGAGCGAAATACGAAATTCGGCAGCGACGGAAAGCGAGGGCGGGAAAAAATTCCTTTCCCCCAACCCCATTCCTTTTTACCCGCCCAAGCGTTCCTTTTTGGTTCTGCTGAGTGAAGCTCGGCAATTAAAATTCGCAGTTCGGATTTTTGTCAAAAAAAGTTCGGATTTCGTCCAGTAAGCACCGCCCTATTGAATTAGTCGCCTCGCCCGGGGCTTCGCCCCTCGCTTCGTCGGGCAGTTTTGCGAGCAAATCAAATGGTGGCGTTTGTTTAAAAAAGTTAGAACCTATTTTGCGGAGAACCCCCACGAATGAGGATGCCCCGCCACCGCCTCGCGGACTCGACGGACACCAAAGAACAATATTCCTTGCTTTTCGGATTTGCCGAAGAAGTTGCCTCGGGGCTTCGCCCCTCGGCATTGGTTTCCGCCAAGAAATTCCAGCCCAAGCCCGCGCCTTTGGCGCGGGCGCGGTCAATTCGGAAGCAAATCAAATTTGGTGGACCGTACCGGGTTCGAACCGGTGACCTCTTGCATGCCATGCAAGCGCTCTACCAACTGAGCTAACGGCCCATAGTCAAGACATCATAGAATAGAAGTTGCTTTGAGTAAATAAGTTCGTGCAAAAACAGTTTGTTCATTATTTTTAATACTATATATTTGACAAACAAGCAATATTTAACTATAGATATTTATACTACAACATAATACTTACAAAATTACAAATACAGCTTTGAAAATCAATGCTCAGAGTTTCACGTGGAACAAAAATATTTAAAACTATTGATATTTTTTACAAAAAAATGCATAATCAATCATTCGTAATCTGCAATCCAATGGAAAAGCAGCCCAGAGGCACAAATAAAGAGATCGGTTTAATTTTTTGGCAACATACGCTGAAATATAAAAAGGCAGCTTTTTTTGCCTTTTCTAGTGTTGTTATTTATAACATAGCTCAACTTGCTGCGCCGTGGCTTTATAGGTCATTTTTTAATATTTTGGTCCAAAATCCTGAAGATTCTTTTAAGAAACTGACATTTGTCCTTTTTCAAATATTGATTATTTACATTATTTCTCAATTATTTAGGAGAATTTCTAATTTTTCCAATATATACGTACAGGCGCAAGTGATGAGTGATTTAGTCAGGACTGCGGAGTCTTATTTGCTCAAGCATTCTCAACAGTTTTTTATGAACAGTTTTGCAGGAACGCTCGTACGAAGAGTAAATAAGTTTTCCCGCGCCTATGAAGATATAAGCGACAAGCTTGTATTTAATGTATTGCCATTGCTTATATCCATTTTGGTAATTTTACCCGTACTCTACTTTAGAAGTATTATTTTGGGTCTCATCTTAACAATCTGGATCGGTATTTTCGTTTTTTTGAGTTACTACTTTGCCAAATGGAAGCAAAAGTACGACATAGCAAGAAGTGAAAAAGACTCTGAAAGTACAGGTGTTCTTGCTGATATCATTAGCAATAGTTCCTCTGTTGAGCTCTTTGCAAGCTACAAACAAGAGGAGAGCCGTTACAAAAAAGTTACTGAAGAACTCGCACAAATGAGGCTATTCTCTTGGCGACTTAACGAAAAAATGGATGCTGTTCATGCAATTTTTGCAACGGTAACAGAAATTGGAGTAATGTATGTAGCTATTTTGCTGTGGCAAAAAGGCGCGCTCACAATAGGAGATTTTGCTCTTATTCAAGCCTACTTTATTGTTTTATTAAATAGGGTTTGGGATCTGGGCAATGTTATCAGGCGATTTTATGAGGCTATGTCCGATGCTGCAGAAATAGTTGGCATTCTAAAAACAGGACATGATATTCAGGATGTAAAAAATGCACCTCCAATTAATATTGACGAAGGAAAGATAGAATTTATTAATGTAAATTTTAGCTATCATAGAACACGGCCGATTCTTCGCTCTTTTAATTTAACAATTGAGCCCGGGGAACACGTTGCTTTTGTTGGACCATCCGGCGCTGGGAAATCAACCATTACCAAGCTTATCCTTAGACTTTATGATGTTGGGCACGGTCGCATACGTATTGATGAACAAAACATTGCCTACGTTCAGCAAAATAGTTTGCGGGAACAAATTGCTCTGGTACCGCAAGAACCCACGCTTTTTCATCGTACCTTATTCGAAAATATCCAATATGGTCGAGGAGATGCAACTGAAAAAGAAATCTTTGAGGCGGCGAAGAAAGCGAACTGTGATGAGTTCATTCGTGATCTTCCTGATGGATATAAAACGTATGTTGGTGAACGTGGAGTTAAGCTGTCCGGCGGGGAGCGCCAACGGGTTGTTATTGCCCGAGCACTTCTAAAGGATGCACCAATACTGCTGCTTGATGAAGCAACTTCTTCTCTAGACTCAGAGTCTGAGGCGCTCATTCAAGATGCGCTTAAAAATCTTATGAAAAATAGAACAACGGTTGTCATTGCCCACCGACTTTCAACGATTATGCAGATGGATAGAATCGTTGTTGTTGAACATGGTCAGGTGGTTGATAGTGGCACCCATGATGAATTGCTACACCGAGAGGGGACCTACAAAAAACTTTTGGACATACAGGCCGGCGGATTTATTCCATAACGTCTGCATTGTTCAAACAATTTGTTTGTTTCAATGTACTAGTACGTGATAACAGTATTGAAACAGCTACTGTTTTCACGGCTCTGTTTTTTCTCGCGATCAAATTTCAGCATGAAGCTCTTCAACGCGATGCAACAAAGAGTGCAGCGCAATAAAAAAAGACCCGGTACAACACGTACCGGGTCTCAAATATTTGAAATCAATGGACGAGCTGGTAAAAAACTTCGTAGAGTGCGCTGATAAAAAAGATGGCGACGACGATAACGTAATGTATGCGGCCAAGAGGTAAGAAGGAATCATAGTTTGGCGTTTTTTTCCTCATCGTACGAAGCATCAACATTATGAAGATACCGTCAATGGCAATGAAAAGTCCGCCCACAAGCGCAATGAGATTAATAAAATTTTGCGCACCGAAAAGGAACGGCACAATAGGGAGCAGTGCGGCAAGTACCCACGCGTTCACCGGCCTCATTTTAAAATCAAAAGTGTAGAGTTCTTTGAGGTCGTAGCCAATAGCAAGGTATGAGGTGAAAACCGCAAGTAGTCCAAGAGCTGCTCCGAACTGCACTACCCCAGAACCAAGTACGGGGATAAGCCCCGAAATGGCGTCTGACGTTACCCCTGTGCCGGAAGCCATCAATACCCCAATGCCAAAAATAATGCTGACAAGAAAGGGGATAGCGCCACCAACGATGATTGCCTCGCGAAGATGAAACCTATTCCTTTTTATCCCATGAAAAATTTGATACGTGTCCGGGATAACCGTATACCCAGCAAGAGAAAAGACAAAAACAGCAAAAATAAAAAATGGTGCCGTCGGGGTAAAGGCGAGCATTGCGGCGCTACCTCGTATGCCAGCCGTTAACGCTATGGCGAGCAAAGAAACAATAAGCGGAACCGTGAGAAACAAATTTATTTCGCCAATTTGCGTCGCCTTACCAATAAGCAAAGCTCCACTCACTACAAAAAAACCAAGCGTCCACGTTTCTACTGGGCCACCAAAAAGTTTACTCAAAAAAATACCGGCCAGTAGCGCATACCCAACCAAAATGCCATTGAGCGCGAGAATTTGATTGAGTGATTCAAAGCGACCAGCAAAGGTACCAAGGTAGCGACGTACGTAACCGGGCAGTCGATGCCGGCCGGGGGTATTGACGATAACTTCTCCGTACGCGAGCTGAACCGTTACCACGGCAAAATAAGCAACCGCGCCGAAGAGAAGAGACCAGTGTACACCTGATACCCGCATAGCAAACGGCAGGGCAAAAAGACCGGAACCTAAAATCATCCCGCTGATAAGTCCAACTGCTGACCAAAATATTTTTGTATGCTCTTTCATCATTTAGTCAAAGGCGCCGACTAAAACTTTCTTAAGTATCTCACTGCCACGTAGCTCACTTGTTTCTGCGTCAGCAACGATAACGCCATCAACCATGATAATACCACGATTTGCGATATCTAAAACACTACGAATGTTATGCTCGACCAACAAGACGGTAAGACCAAAGCGATCACGAATCTGTGCAATGGTGGCAAACGTTTCTTTAACGAGCTTTGGAGAGAGCCCGAGTGACGGTTCATCAAGGAGGAGCAGGCGTGGCACGTTCACTAGGGCGCGACCAATGGCGAGCATCTGCTGTTCACCACCCGACAAGCTAAAAGCATAAGCGTTTTGTTTTGTGCGTAACACTGGAAACGTTTCATAAACCTCCTCGATATTTTTTTCTATTACCGCCTTTTCATGCAGATGGTAAGCTCCAAGTTCGAGATTTTCAGCAACGGTCAGAAGGCCAAAATTGATTCTCCCTTGCGGCACAAAGCCAAGCCCGCGAGTGGCGCGCTTGTGTGTTGGGAGGGTAGTAATATCGTTACCTAAAAACTGAACCACACCGCTGGTAACATCGGTAAGGCCGTACAGTGTTTTTAGTAAGGTTGACTTGCCGGCGCCGTTCGGACCCATAAGTACTGTCATCGTCCCTTCACGAATAGTAAAGGAAACGTTTTTCACAACCGGAATATCTTTGTAGCCAGCACTCAATTCAAAAATTTGCAGAATGTTCATACGCCAAGATACGCCTCAAGAACTCGTGGATCACTGAGAACCACCTCAGGTGTGCCGCTTACCAAAACCCGACCGGCATCCATCACCATAACTTGATCGGCCAAGCGTCGAACGAAGCCCATATCATGTTCGACAATAAGCATGGTTTCTTCTGCGTCGGCACCAGGAGTCGGCTTGCCGCGCATTTCTAAAAGTAGCGTTTCTATTTCTTCTTGCACCAGTGCGGTTACGCCGGCAACTGGTTCATCCAGCAAAAGCAAGTGGTGTGGTTTTAACGTAGCCATAGCGAGCTGTAGTAGTTTGCGCTGACCGTAACTTAAATCAGCAACAACAGTCGAGAGTGGTTTTGTAACCTTAAACCGTCCAAGATGAGCGGCGAAAAAATCTTGTTCAACCTTTTTTCTTTTCCAAATGTTAAACAAGAGACGAGTGTCGTCATTGTCTTTCGCCATCATAAGATGATCGAGAATAGTAAGGTTTCTAAAAAGCCGAACTTGCTGAAAGGTCCTGCTTAGTCCGGCGTTCGCAATGACATAGGGTTGTTTGTTGGTAAGGTTTCGCTCACCTAGCAATACTTGCCCACTATCGACAGGCAAAAGACCGGACACCATATCAAGAACCGTTGTTTTTCCGGCACCATTCGGACCAACAAGGGCGGTAACGCTTCCCGGTTTCACGTGAAACGAGCAGCCGCTGACTGCAACAACACCACCAAAATGCTTTGTTATGTTTTCTACGTGCAGCATAGTTACTCAAGTTCAACGGTTCCAAATAAGCCACGCGGGCGATACAACAAGATGAGCAGCAAGAAAACGGCGTAGAGCAGTTGCCGTGAAGGACCAAGGACAGAAGAGGGAAGATCCACAAAACGCAACGCCTCTGGGAGAAGCACTAAGAGTATCGTCGCAACAACAGTGCCGCGTAGTGACGCCAGCCCACCAACAATAACCACCGAGACGATAAAAATTATTTCCGGTATGTCATAAGCTGTGGGATCGATGTACGTAATATAGTGAGCACTTAGCGAACCAGCAATACCTGCGAGAAACGCGGCGATAGCTAAACTTTGAATTTTTAAACGCATGACGTTTTTCCCGAGCATAGCAACGGCTAATTCGTCATCACGAATTGCGCCGAGTAGTGTACCGTAACGTGAACTGGTTAGCAGCCAAATGATGAATAGTACGATACCTGCAATGGTGACGGTAAATAGGAAAAATTCTATTCTACTTGAAACAACAAAGCCAAAAATATCTGGTCGTGGTATGCCGGGGATACCGAGCGGCCCGTGGGTAAGGCTTATCCAGTTTAGAAAAACGGCATGCGCCACTAACCCAAACCCAAGAGTCGAAAGTGCAAGGTAGTCACCGCGTACATTTTTTGTAAGATACATGAGAAGTGGCGCAAAGAGTGCGGCAAAAATACCCGCAGCTAAAAATGCCAAGGGGAAGGGTACCCCAGCAAGCGTAAGTAATGCTGAAGTGTAGGCGCCAATACCCAAAAATGCCACGTGACCCAAATTGAGCAACCCGGTAAATCCAATGGACAGATTTAATCCAATCGCCAAAATGATGTACGTAGCAATGTAGACAAAAAGATGGGTGAGGTACGGCATAGACTACTCTCGAACACCTTTAGTGACACCTAAAATACCGGCGGGACGAAGCAGCAGAAAAAGAACGAGGACACCAAAAGCAATAGCATCTTTGTAGCCGCTTGGAAGAAACCAAGCGCCAAAATTTTCAACAAGCCCCACAAGGTAACTGCCCAAAACAGCACCCGGAAGGGAAGTGATGCCACCGACAACGGCACCGGTAAACCCTTTGATAATGAGTGCCGTACCCATAAACGGGGTGCTGTTTTGCTCAAGCGCTACTAGCACACCGGCGATACCCGCAATGGCAGAACCAACAATAAAACTTAACTCTTGAATACGCTCGGCATTCACACCACCAATGCGAGCAAGCTCCGCGTGGCCAGCAACGGCTCTAATAGTGATGCCCATTTTGGTGTAGCGCATCACAAACCAAAGTACCAATAGAAAAAAGAGGGAGATAACTACAATGCCGATTTGCCGTGGTGTTACTGTTGCCCCGAGTATTGTCAGTCCTCGTACGGTGGGAAAATAATTTAACGTCTTTACGCTCGATCCAAAGATAAGCAAGATAAGATTTTCAAAAAAGAACATGAGCGCAAGTCCTGCAATGAGCAAAATAGAAGAAGAGGCGCCACGGCGTTTAAGCGGGAGATAGATGAACCGATACGTTCCCCAACCGCTAACGAGTGCAACGGCAACGGCAAACAAAACCGATACGACAAAGGGCAACCCGAGGCGAGTAAATCCATACCATAAACCGTAGGCACCAACC
>PFET01000005.1:58900-110756 GCA_002793855.1 Candidatus Uhrbacteria bacterium CG10_big_fil_rev_8_21_14_0_10_48_11 | reverse complement strand
CACTTTTTTTCTCACCATGCTATCGTCAGTTCTATGACTTGGGTAAGTTTTGCACTACTGGCACCGTTCACGTGGGCGGTCATGGTGATTGTGGCAGCTGCGATAACGTGGCTGCGGTGGAAGAGGATATGAAACGACGTTACCAGCTTGGTATGTCTGGGCGTCGGGTTTTTTCTGATGATCCTGATGCGGCTGGATGCTCTGGGGGTATGACGTCCAGCCAAGCTACCTCAGGTACTTCCTGGGGCAGTGCCTAACGGCAGCTGCCCTGATGCTTCAGGGCATACCCAACCAGCACTGGCCGGACTGCAGACTGGGCTACTCCTCATCGCCCTGATGGGGGCCCACCTCGGGGCCTGGTGGTGGATTGCGACGAGGCGCCCGTTGCGGCTCATGCTTGTCAGCGCCTCCCTGTTCATCGTTTGCTTTTCCTGGCCACTCATGACTGATTGGGCGAAGCAAGCGGAACGAAATGGTGCGGCAAGCATCCAATCGCGTAGTGTTCGCCTGATGAATTCATATGTAGCTTGAGGTAGCGCCTTGTTCGGCAAGGCGGTAAATGCCGTACAACATCAAGCGAACGAACAGGAGTTCGACAGTCCGTTGCTCGTCAAGAAGGAGACACCGGTCTTCAACACCGACGGCACAGTAAAGCGCCTCTACCAGGACGATGGCACGTCCGTCGTCAAGAGGCTCGCCGCGGGCACAAAGGTCAACCGCGTGATCAGCACAGACGCCACTGTCCTGCAGCCTACGGCAGAACATCCGATCGTCTTCACGGCGGTCTGGATGGAGAGTGAAACCTCGCCTGGCGAGACAGAGCATTTTTTGCTCAAGGCTGAGGATGTGATGACGGAAGCACCGATCACAACAACGACGACGCTGCCGCCTGTTCTGGCGGCGGCAAACGCTGGTGCAATGCCCACTGCGTCACCGGCCACGATGACGGCGCCGCCCCTCAAGATCCAGGCAAGTTGATCTCCTGGGAGGTCAACGAAGTCCTGAAGTCCGGCGACGAACGGTGCTTCGTGGCCACACCCACGTTGAAAAAACGGGCACCGTGCTCGTCACCGACGCCGCGGGTAACGACCCTGACCGAACCGGTCGTGACCGGAGGTGGTCGCCACCTGCTGCCGGACTATACGAACGTCTACTGCTACGTTGCCGTCACCGACGGCACGTGGCTCAACGTAACCCGGCGGGGCTAACATGCTCCGCCGCACTGACAGCCATCGGGGCCCTCCAAGGAGGGCGGGTTCCGTGAAGAAGAAAAGGGCGAGAGCAGGACCATACACACCACGTATGTCTCCCTGTCTCTCGCCCTTTTTCGTTACCTCAAAACAAGCTATGCTAAGGTGTATGGATCCAGAACCATTCCGCATTGGCATACTCTTCAACGCTTTCGTTACCGCCGTAGTAAGCGCTACGGCGTTTGCATTGCTTTTCTTTCTACTCAGACGATGGAAATCGCTAACTCCCGGGATGCGCAGCTACGCTTGGTTCTGGGGCGCTACTGGCCTCGTCTGGCTCTCGGTTACTGTTCGCTACCTCATGGTGGTCGGCGGCTACCTCAACCCAACCGTTCACCACGTAAACGAATTTATTTTAGAATCTTCCGTCTTTGGCTCTGGTATCGCGCTCTACAGCTACCTTGGGTTTCAACTTTTTAAAAACAAAATTGCGGCCGCGGTTTTAGCAACCATTGTCACCATTGCTGCCGCTGTTGCCCTTCGCCAACTTTTACTACCGGGCGCTTTTCACCCTGCCGTCATAACCTTCTTCACCGTTGACCCTAAACCAAGTGCAGCGTTTCTCACCATCTTTGGCATCATGGCGGGCATCGCACTACTACTGCTTTGTTATTATGCGCTGAAAACGTTTTTCGTTTGGAAGCATAACGGCAAGGTCGGTATTCCCTACGAAACTTTTTACGCGACGAGTCTCATTGGGTACGTCATTCTGGGCGTGTTTGATCAAGAAAAAATCATTATCGACTGGCCACTCATTGTTTTTCGCATCTTCTACACCGCCGTGTTCCTCTCGGCCTACCTCATCCTGTCTGAGGACGAGGCGCAGCGGAAAGATACCTACCTTATTCACCCAGAAGACTAGCTACAAAAACTAACAGTGCACGCTTTAGGGCGTGCACTGTTTTTGAATATAAAAATACCTTACTAAACGAAAAACACCTTTCGCTGTGTCGTCTACACCGCGGACCCGACCGGACTCGAACCGGCGATCTTCTCCGTGACAGGGAGACGTGTTAACCAGCTACACCACGGGTCCACGCTGGAGACGACAAACAACACTACCTATAAAAAAGAACCGATAACGCAAAACAAGATAACCTTGATCGTACTCCCTATTGTTAGATTAACGGTGCTGGGCCTCACGGACCATAGGACAAAGCTAGCGTAGCTAAACTGCTCGCCAGCCCCGCAACCTCGCGACAACCTACTGTTTCTTCTCTTTCTTCTTTGGCAACACTTCTCGCATTACCGCAGTAAAGACCTTGGGATGTTCGGCGGCAAGCGCGGAGAGCACTTTGCGATCAATTTCAATGTTCGCTTTTTTTAGAGCGTCAATGAAACGAGAGTAAGTAATGCCATACGGACGGACGGCAGCGTTCAACCTTGTCTGCCAGAGCCGACGAAAGTCCCCCTTCTTCTTGGCACGGTCACGGAAAGCATGCTGACCTGCCTTGTTGATAGCGGTCTTGGCAAGCTTAATACGTGTTTTACGCGTCCACTTGTATCCTTTAACCGCTTTTAAAATGTTGCGACGGCGCTTGACGTGAGTAACGCCTCGTTTAACTCGTGGCATAAAGTATCAATTACGAATACGGCAACAACTGCCGCACATTTTTGCTAATCGTCTTGTGTACCGTTCCGCTTCGACGCTTCTTCTGTGTCACGTTGCTTTCTTCACGGGCGTTAAAGTGTGACTGTCCGGCATGCTTTCGCAGCAACTTACCACCGCTCCCCCATCGGGATTGGGTCTTACCGCCGGTCACGTGTACCCGCTTGGCTAAACTTTTTCTCGTTTTCAGTTTCATAAGTAATGGTTACACTTCTTCCTCGGCTTTCGGCTCCTCAATTTTACCACCAGAGTAGCAAACGAGAGAAAGACGACCGCCCTGCTTTTGTAAGGGTTGCTCGACGGTTATCTTATACCGTTTTCGCAATTCGACCAAAAATTGTTCGATGACTTCAGCTGCTAAGTCTTTATGTTGGTGTTCGCGACCTTTCAGCTGCAACTCTACTTTCAGCTTGTGTCCCTCGTCAAGAAACTTACCGGCTTGCAATAATCTCAGTGCTCGATCGTGCGTGCCAATGCGGGTAGAAAGTCTAACGCCCTTAATTTCCTGTTTCTTCTGCTTGGCCTTCGCTTTCTGTACCTCTTTGTCACGCTGGTACTTAAACTGACTGAAATCGATAATTTTGGCAACTGGCGGTTTGGCAAGTGGCGAAACCTCTACGAGATCCAAACCCGCTTGCTCTGCTTTCGTGATGGCCTCCGCAGTCGCAATGACCCCGATATTGTCGTCATTTTCGTCAATCAGCCGCACCTCCGGCACCGTAATCTGTCGATTAACGCGGTAGGCAGGAGCGGTAGGTTTGATGACTCTCGGACGATAGGTTCTACGCACGGGCAAAAAACTTACGGTAATAAATCGCCCCATCCGATGGGGCATTGCCACATTACTAGTGACTCAAAAACGAATGGTTTTCCTTCAGCTTCAAAGCTTCACTAGAGAAACCTTTCCGTTCAGGACATTTGATAGATATATAATTAAACTAATTATGAGTCTATCAAATGGTGGAGATGAGGGGAATTGAACCCCTGTCTGGAAAGGGGAAACCGAAAAAAACTACAGGTTTAGTCGCCGATCAGTCTTCACCCGTCGAAGTCCGGCGACGACGCGACGAGCTGTGTTCCGGTAGTACTCACTCACCACGTTGGAACCGCACGATGAGGAGCGCCGAGTAATATAACACCCCGATCGCTCTCACTCGACGAAAGAGCAGGGATGGCTCTCGGCTATATTAGGCGAGAGCAGGAGCAAAACTCAGAGACGCAAAAGCGTTCTGAACCTTGCGTGCCAATGATGTGGCAGATATGTGTTTGAGAGAGATTAGAGAGCTGTCTCACGCTCTACCTGTTTTTTCGGAAGGAACTTTCCGTCGAAACCATTGCATCCCCACGGTTAGCGGACGCTGCGCAGCATACGCTGCCGGACGTTGCGATCGATATCTCGCTGCTTTATTGTTTCGCGTTTATCGACCGCAGTCTTCCCTTTTCCAAGTCCAATAGTGACCTTGATAAGGTGGTTGCGAGTATACACAGATAGGGGCACTAGTGTCAAGCCTTTTGTCTCCAGTAAACCAAGTAATTTGCCCATCTCCCGCCGATGCAACAAAAGCCGTCTTGTCCGTCGTGGCTCATAGTTCGGCTGCGGTCCTGCCTTAAGGTACGGCGGAATGTACATGTTCAAGAGCTCGGCAACAAGCTGACGTCGCCTTGTGGGCGCCGTACCGGCACGGACACGAACGTATGCCCCCTTCAGGTCACCCTGACCGGTCTTTATCGATTTAACCTCAGACCCCGACAACGCAATACCCGCCTCCCACGTTTCCAAAATGGCATAACGGTGGCGCGCCTGACGGTTCTCTATCGTTTTTCGCTTTGGTGTAGCCAGATAATGCTTTGAGATTTGTACTACTTTCCAGTATACTAAGCCTACTCACGAATGCCTAACTTCTATGGCAACAACGACTGACCAAAACCCATCTATTACCATTTCGACTTCCGCCATTTTTAAAACAGCGGGAGCAGTGCTCATCCTGTGGCTAGTCTATGTAACAGCGGATATTTTACTGCTAATGCTGGCCGCCGTCTTCTTAGCGGCTGCAGTTCGACCACTGGTTGATAGGTTGCAGAAGCATCATCTGCCACGCCCAATCAGCATGCTCGGCATCTACGCCATCTTGTTTGCGGTTTTAAGCTCCGCCATTATTCTTATCGTACCACCGGTTGCTGAAGAGGTCGGGACGCTCGCCCAATCGTTTCCCGATCTCTACAGCCACTTTATGGTATGGGTAACAACCGTGGCGCCTGGTGTCGATACCTTTGCGCCAGAGCAAGCGCTTCAACAGCTCTCTAGCGCGCTTACCTCCGCAACGCAAGGGGTAGTAACAACGCTCATTGGTATCTTTGGTGGCATCTTCTCGTTCTTTATGGTGCTCGTTATGACCTTCTATCTGGTCGTTGATGAAGGTGCCATTAACCGTACGGTCGCTATTTTCCCCTCTGCCTACCAGCGCTACCTTGCCGACCTCTACTTGCGCCTACAAGACAAAATTGGTCGCTGGCTTCGAGCGCAGCTTATCATTATGGGATTGGTAGGTCTTCTGGTCTACGTCGTACTTACCATTCTTGGTATGAAGTACGCGCTTCTTCTTGCCCTCTTTGCCGGCATCGCCGAATTTATCCCCTACCTTGGGCCACTTCTCGGAGCATTACCATCGGTCCTGCTAGCGTCGGCCATTTCGCCAACTCTTGCTGTTGTCATCGCTGCCGCCTACTACGGGATTCAGCTTTTTGAGAACAACGTCCTGACACCAAAAATTATGGAGCACGCGGTCGGCCTCTCCCCCATTCTTTCCATTGCTGTTTTCTTTGTGGGTGCGAAAATTGGTGGCTTCACTGGGGCATTTCTGGCTATCCCTGTTGCGACCGCCGCTAGCGTTGTTCTCAAAGAAGTGTTTAATAAAGAAACGCGTCGCTCTATGCGCTCTCCCTCCATTTAACTATGATGACCACCATGGACGAACTCATCAGTCTTGCGAAACAACGGGGCTTCATTTTTCCAGGATCAGAAATTTATGGCGGCCTAGCAAACGCATGGGATTACGGACCGCTTGGGATAGAGCTAAAAAATAATATCAAGCAAGCGTGGTGGCAGCGTTTTGTCCACGAACGACAGGACATTGTAGGCATTGACGCTGCGCTCATTATGAACCCAAAGGTCTGGGAAGCCAGTGGGCATCTGGCCAACTTTACCGACCCGTTGGTCGAAGACAAGGTCACCCATGAACGCTTCCGACTTGATCACCTGCTGGAAGAAAATGGTGTTGATGTTACTGGTATGAGTTTCGAAGAAATGCGCGGCGCGGCAACTATCGCCAAACTAAAAAGCCCCGCAGGTAACGAGCTGGCGGAAGCAAAAGTATTCAACCTGATGCTCAAAACCTTTCTCGGGCCCGCCGAGGCGCAAGCAAATACCGTCTACCTTCGGCCAGAAACCGCGCAAGCGATGTTTGTTAACTTTAAGCAAGTGCTGGCGACTACACGACGACGCATCCCATTTGGCATAGCGCAAATTGGTAAAGCATTCCGTAACGAAATTACGCCAGGCAATTTTATTTTCCGCACGCGCGAATTTGAGCAAATGGAAATAGAATATTTTGTACGTGAAGAAGACTGGCAAACGCAGTTCGAAGCATGGCTCTCGGCAATGCAGCAGTGGCTAAAAGATATAGGCATAGACGAAAAAAATGTACACGTTCGTGAACATGGCGAAAAAGAACGCGCCCACTACTCAACGCGTACCGTTGACATGGAATACGACTTTCCGTTCGGCAGAAAAGAACTTTACGGTCTCTCCTACCGCGGCGACTATGACCTTAAGGCGCATATGCAAGCAAGCGGTGAAGATATGCACTACACAAGCCCCGACAACCCCGATGACAAGTTTGTTCCTCACGTCATTGAACCAACGTGGGGAGTCGACCGTACTGTACTTGCCGTACTTGCTTCCGCTTACCACGAAGAAGAAGCGCCGACAGCAGACGGTAAAACAGAAAAGCGGGTGGTACTGCGTTTCCCCTACTGGCTCGCACCGGTTAAAGTGGCGGTACTCCCGCTTTCCAAAAAAGAACCACTACAGACACTTGCCGCTGACATCCTTAAAACCGTCGCCCCACACTTTGTCTGCGACTACGACGAAACGCAATCCATCGGAAAACGGTACCGCCGACAGGATGAAATTGGCACCCCGTTTTGCGTGACTGTTGATTTTGACAGTCTCGACGACCAGCAGGTTACTGTGCGCAACCGCGACACTATGCAGCAAGATCGTGTCCCTATTTCCGAACTCTTACCTTACCTTAAAGAACGCTTCAATGTATAAAGCAACCAAACTAAAAAACGGCGTCAACGTCTACGTCGTACCCATGCCCAGCGCTGAAACCGTAACGGTGCTTGTCCTTGTTCGTGCTGGTTCAAAATATGAAACCAAACGAACTAACGGACTCTCCCACTTTTTAGAGCATATGTTCTTCAAAGGTACCGAAAAACGTCCAACGCCACGTAGCGTTGCCGAGGTGCTGGACAACGTTGGCGGAGAGTACAACGCATTTACGGATAAAGAACGCACCGGCTACTACGCAAAGGTAGACGCCAAGCACCTTGGTCTTGCGGTTGACTGGGTTGCCGACATGCTGCTTCACTCTACCTTTCAAACGCCAGAACTAGAACGCGAGAAAGGTGTCATTCAGCAGGAACTTTCCATGTACTACGACACCCCAACTTCTTACATTGAGGACGTCTTTGAGGCGTTACTCTACGGCGACCAGCCGGCGGGCTGGGACATTGGCGGCACCAAAGCGACCGTTGCTGGCGTTACCCGCCGCAATCTCTTGCACTACCTTAATCGACGCTACGTCGGCAGCGCTACTACTATCGTAGTGGCTGGTAACTTAGCGGCCGCCAAAACACAACGCCTCATCGAACGCTCCTTTGCTGGACTTAAACGCGGCGCCGCACCAGACAAGCCTGCTGTTCGTGAAAAGCAGCTAAAACCGGCAATAAAGCTTCACACCAAAGCTACCGACCAATCACACCTTATGCTTGGCGTACGTTCAGTTAATGCCTACGACAAACGACGGTACGCTGCAGCTCTACTAGCAACCATTCTGGGGGGCAATATGAGCTCGCGACTGTTTACCTCACTTCGTGAAGAAAAAGGACTCGCCTACTACGTTTCGACCGGTGTCCAGCACTACACCGATACGGGCTACCTAGCAACCAACGCTGGCGTACCAAACGACAAGCTTGCCGAAGCGGTCAGCATTATTATGAACGAATACGAAATTTTAAAGCGTGAGCTCGTCAGTTTACAAGAACTCACTAAGGCAAAAGATTACATTAAAGGCAAAACAGTCATTGGATTGGAGTCTTCAAGCTCGGTTGCGGCGTTTGTCGGCAATCAGGCGCTTTTGTACAAGAAGGCAGAACCAATTGACAGCTTCCTTAAAAAAATTAACCGCGTCACCGCGGCAGAACTGCAGTCACTAGCAAACGAATTGTTTACCAATCAAAACCTCAGCCTCGCACTTATTGGACCCAAGGGTCAGGACAAGCTGGCTCGCTCAGCGCTTCGTTTCCGCCGCTAGTGAATACGCGTTAACCAAACGGCTGCAAAGGTGGCTGTTTGAATGACATAACCCGACAGCGGGGTAAACTCTTGTTTAAAAAATTGGTGCGCCGCATTGTGGAAGCGAGTAAACGCCGGCCATAATCTCTCTTTGCTTACCGCGGTTAGTCCGCTTAGAATGTCTGGCAGTACCGCGCCAAGGGCACCACTGTAGGCGGCAACTGGGTTTTGAATAAATCCATACATCCAAAACAGTGTAAGCAGTAAAAAGGCGACGGTTACATCAATAAACAGTAAGAGGGCGAGAAGCATTTTATGATTTCCGGTAACAAATTGTCGACCAATGCGTTCATCGCCGTGTGGTATGGCGTCTACTAAAAAATGCGACGCAAAGCCAGCGCCAAAAGCGATACGAGAATCGCCAAGCGCATCACCAAAAACAGCACCAACTGATGCATGCACCGTTAAAAACATAAAAATACTATACCACAGCCTGTGAAGAAATTTGTAGACAACAACAAACCCCGGCCGAGGCCGGGGTTTGTGTAATTTCTAGTGAAAGAAATTTATTAGTTTCGGTTCCCCATGGGACGCGCTTCGTTGACGGTAATCGTACGTCCACCAATCTCCTTGCCGTTCATCGCGGCAACTGCGGCGTCAGCTTCTTCGTCCGAAGACATTTCTACGAAGCCAAAACCCTTGGAGCGGCCGGTCATACGATCCGTGATGATTGTCGCGGACGCAACCGTGCCTGATGCTGAAAACGCGTCTTTCAACTCGTCCTCAGTGGTGCTGTACGGAAGGCCACCAACAAACAATCTCTTAGCCATTCTCGTGTAAAGTTTAGTATCTTAATTAGCGTAGTAAGACGACCTATGTCTCGCCCGGCTGTTTAGATAGCCAAACTCCGCTCGAGAACTCTTACAACGATCAACGTCAAGATAGCAGAAAACAAATTATTTGTAAAGGGGCATCCCAAAACGGTCAAATTCACTTTGCGCAGAGCGCGGTTACTCCAGATGAAACCGCACGGGCAACTTTCTCTGGTACGCCGAACCTGCTGACAAGTTCAGCAGCGCTATGCGCGAATAGGTCGCTTGCCAAAATAATATTTTCATGACTCAAGCGCTCCAGCACCGATCCGGAGAGTGACGGCAAAATAGTAATTGAGAGGTGCTTCTGTTCGATGTAGTGCTCAAGCCCACGATGTTTAGGATACCGCCATGCCCAAATTTTTAACCCCATACACTTAGCGTAGGCAATAGCTTCGGAAGTGTACTGTGTATTGGTCACGAGCCACGCCTGATGAAAATGATCATGCTCGTTCTTGTTTTTATTGTCACCTCTTACGACGTCCGCAAAACGACTCTGGGTGTAGTGGGCAACCTTAAGGTCTGAACGAAGACCATGACGATTGTGATACTTGCACTCTACCAAAAAATGATCGCCCTTTTCTTTTTGGCGCTCACGTCGATTTCGTGCATAACGCAGTACCCCAGCACGTGCTTCCCTACTTCTGTCGCGTACCCATAGCTCTCCAGAGTCCGCACAACGTAACGCTCAAACACAAAACCGGCAGGACCAAGCTTCATAATGACGCGCTTCAACGCATAGCGGGTGCCAGATGCGGCTGTCGTTTCTTCAATGTCGAAAGCGAGCACTGATCAATGGTTTCGCTTGGCATCGTCGGTCGCAACTTCTTCGTTACCTCACGGACAGCCTCGTCCGCCAGCCGTTTTGTCACGCCAGCACGCACAACCGAGGTGCGTACCCTATCTGCGCTGTAGGGTTCACGGACTCCGGTTGTCTTTTGCACAAAAACGTTTAGTGTTGTCATACCTAAGAAACATAACACAAGTAAAAGAACTGAAACACTATAGATCTTGACGTTTTTGTGAACATCAAGCACACTACTTGGCAACAATTCACCTGCCCGAAAAAATGGGCAAGCCGAAAGGAGGTAAGGATGAGGAAGTCATTTTTCGTGGTGGTTTTCGGTTTGGTTTTGGCAGCGGCATGCGCGTCTGCACCGCTGCCCCAGCAAAAGGGGGAGATTGCGGTGTCGCCCAGCGCGACGACTACAACGACGCTCGGGGAGCGTCAATGGAGGAGGGTTCGCCGAAGCTTTCTGGCATCGATTGGCGACTATGTCAATCGATGTAAGGAAACGGTTGAGCTACGTGGCTGCGAGGCGTACGCGTCGGGAGGTGAAACCGGGGTAGGGTTTTTCCTCCTTGAAGGAAGAAATCTTTCGCCGCATTATCGGAGACGTCTTCACTGGGTCGCCATACGGCTACCCGACTACGACTGACACCCCCCCCCAATCGTCGCAGCGGCCCGCTAGTTCATTCTGGCGGGCCGCTCTCATATTATGCTCGTCCAAAAACTATAAGTTTGTTATGCTTCAAGCTATGCCACCAGAAAAAGTTGATGAAAAGAAGATTGGACAAGATGACCCTGTAAAGGTCTATCGGAAACCAAGCTGCTCAACCTGTCGCGCGGCAGAAGTTTTTCTCGTTCAAAAAAAGGTGCCCTACGTTACGGTAAACTATCACGAACGACCACTTACCCGTTTTGAAATTTGGCAGCTTCTCGATAAGTTAAAAATGAAACCGCGTGATATTCTTCGTCGGCGTGAACCGCTCTACAAAAAATTCGGACTTGACCACGGACACCACACCGACGACGAACTTGTTACCCTAATGGAAGCCCACCCAGAACTCATCGAACGCCCCATTGTCGAAAAGGGCGACCATGCGGTACTGGCGCGACCCGTTGATACTATTTTGCAACTTTTAAAAAAACCACTTCGTCTCCCTAAAAGCGTAAAACCCGTCAAGCCGACCAACCTCAATCTTTGAGAAAAGTTTTAAACGCCGCTTCGTCGTTGTACGGCAAAAACGTTCGCTGGTGTTCAGGCACTTTAAAACCATCGTACTTGTTGTGCATAATGCCACACCAATATTTTTCTGTTTCTTTGGCAATTGCAGACGAAAAGTAAAAAACACCACTAGCATAGCCACAGTACATACAGTTCAACTTTTCAAGCGCGTTAAGGTAACTCAATTTGTGCCGATCGATACGAATATAATTCTTACGCCTTAAAACAGGAATGCCATAAAGAGGAAAACAAACCTGCTGATAGATTTCTATAGCAACATCAAGAAGTACGATGGGAAAAATAACGATATAGATAAATGGCGCGGAAAGTAAATAGCGCCATCGAATATTTGGTCGTTGCTTAATACGTTTCTTGAATTGCATAGGTGAATAGTTTTAAATCCGAAAAAGTGTAGCACGAGATAACTACTTTTGCCAGTGTCTAAAAGTTGACAGAACTGACAATGTAAAGTAGTATGCGAACATTCGAGCCGAAGGAGGTGTCGGGTGAAGAAGTGTGGAAACTCGAAGAATTATACACCGCGGGTTGTGTTCGTCCGGATACGAATGAATGGCCAGTGGACCATAAAAGTATCCGATGACTTTCCGGATGATCTTTTTTTAACACGCGTCAGTCCACTCTTTACCCCCGCCAACAGTTTATTTTGGCGGGAAGATTGGAGGGTCCGCACCCTCCACTAAGTACGGCCGACTCGCCTGGCCGCCACGGGGTCGGCGCAAGAGACCTTTAACTTGCGCCGACCTCCCCACTAATATTTTTTGCCTTTCGTTATACAAAAAACCTCTCCATTAAGGCGAGGTCTTTTGTTCTCTCTTTATGCTTTAACGAATTTCGTACTGCAAACTGACGCTCACGTTAACCTCTTGCGATCCGGGTTCAATCGTAGGTGCGGATACCTTTTGTACCGCTGCGTCGTTACTTCCGCCTAAACCATAGGCGTAAGGATACGGTGGCTGGGACGACCCATCGCTTGATTCATTAATGGATAGCAACCGCCCAAGAGTAAAGCCACCAGCTTTGGCGATTGACTCTGCTTTTACCTGCGCTTTCTTAATGGCGTCTGCTCTTGCATCATCCTCTACTGCCGTCGGGTCGTCGGTCGTAAAGGTCAAACCAGAAACGCTATTTGCGCCATTGCTAACAACACCTGAAAGAACCGTACCCGCTTTGCCAAAATCTCGCACCTTCACTTCTACCGACTGATTAACCGAGTAGCCGGTAATGTCTGGCGCGCGGCATGGGCTGGTGTTTGAGCACGGGTAGTACTGATAACGTGGATTAATATTGTATCCAGCAGTCTTTATGTCTTTTACCGCGACACCTTGGTCTTTTAGATAAGAAATTGCCGCGTTCGTCTGATCGGTATTCGTCTTCTGTAATGCTGCTACATCTTTACCACCTTCGGTAATGACGCTAAACGTAAACTTTGCGACGTCCGGCACCGAAATGGCCTTACCGGTAGCGTCAACCGAAAAACTTCTAAACGACGTCGGCTCGGTTACCCGACTGTACGTCTTCACGTACCCAACAGCGCTTGCCGCGACAGCCGCAAGCGTAAACATAAGAACCACCCCCAACGCATCTCGTATTTTGCTATTCATATAAAAGGCTTAATAGAAGATAAGCATAGCACAGATATAAAATGATAATATGCACAGCCAACTGTGGTACTATACTTCTACGAGAAATAGCTACCAAATAGGACCAACGTAATAAAATAACGACGTACACGTCTCCTAGTATAGAAACAGTAATGGTGCAAGACAACCAAACAGAACATGAATTTACAAGGATCTACGAGGAATGCGCTGATGGCATATTTCGGCTGTGCTATTATCGGGTATATAGTCGCGAGCGAGCGTTTGAGCTCACTCAGGAAACGTTTCTTAAAGTGTGGCAGTACTTATGCGAGGGTAAGCACATCGACAACCTCAAGGCCTTTCTTTACAAAACAGCTCGCAATCTCATCATTGACGAATCTCGAAAGAAAATGACTGATTCCCTCGACGCGCTACAAGAACAAGGGTTTGACCCACCAGACAACAAGAGAGGCCCAGAACGACAAGCCGAGGGATCAATTGCAAAAGACCATCTAGCTCGCTTGACTGAACCATATCGTACAGCAGTAGAGCTACGCTACCTCGACGATCTGAGCCTGCAAGAAATTGCCCTTGTTACCGACAGTAACGAAAATGCTGTTGGGGTACGTATCCACCGAGCCATTGAACAACTCCGTACTCTTCTCTCGTAACCTTATGCACACCGACGAACTTCTCCAAACAATACAAGACGAAGCGCGCGATGCATCGCTTACTGATGCTGAACATTCAGCGCTTCGTGAAACTATTATCGCGTTTCAAGAAAACCATCCCCTGCCCTCGGTAAGAAAGTGGAACTTCGGCCGTCATCTACAGCATAGAAAAACAAATGAATCTTTTTTATTTACCCTAGCCTTACGCCCTATGGCTATTGCTCTCGCTCTCTTACTTCTCTTTGGTGGTGGTACTTCCTACGCCGCCGAGCAATCTCTCCCAGGGGACATTCTCTATCCGGTAAAAGTTTCCGTCAACGAACCATTCCGCGGTCTTTTTGCTGTCGGCAATGAAGCAGAGGCAAACTGGCAGGCGCAAATTGTCGAACGTCGTCTCAACGAGGCGGTAACACTTGCTAGTGAGAATAAACTTAGCCAAGCCGCGATCAAATCGCTTGCTGTAAACATTCAAGAACATACTAAACAAGCAAACGAAAAGGCAGTCCAACTCGAAGACAGCGGAAACTCCACAGCGGCGACCAATATTCGCTCCGATCTAGAGGCAAGTCTCAATGCCCACGCAGCAACTATTGCCCGCTTTGCTGTATCAACAAAGACAACAGCAGCAGCAAGCAACACGATAAATGCGGACCCGCTTAACGACAAGGAAACGTCGAACGACAAAGTACCGTCCGACACCGACAAAACAGAACAAAACGACGACAGTGCACATACGGCAATTATTGCAACACTAAACAACGAGGCAAACACAATCGCCACAGCACAACAAAAAGGGTTTGCAAAATTTGCTACTGATGGTAATGGTCAGCAACTGCAGGTAGCGGCAAAGAAACAGTTTGAAAAAGCTACTGGAGAGATTGCGAAAGCAAAAGAAGCCATCTCGAAAGTAAACCTTTCAGGCGAGCTCAAGTCGAAAATTGTTGACATTCTTACCTTTGCATCCACTAAGCTCACTAATGGCGCCACACAACTTGACGAACAACATTTCGCCGAAGCATTCAACACGCTTCAAGAAAGTATCAGTACCGCTAAAGAAATCGAACTTACTGCCCGTCTTGGTAAATCAATTCATTCTTTTTTTTCCTCTCCCGACGACAATAGCGAAATGGAGTCCACTACTAGCTCAGACACAGAAAATGCCGAGGATACAGAAATGCAACAGGGTCAACAAAAAATTGACACTCAAGGAGAGTCAGAAGCTAAGATTGAAAAACAAGACAATGAAACAGAGGACACTGAGATTGAGGATAGTAAAATGAACGATCAGAAAGAAATACCTACTCAAGACGATGGCGCAAACTCAACAGAAAAAGAAAGCACCGATGAAACAGCAGGCACTAATGCGTCGGCTTCTGGCACGCTACACCTTGACTTCTAATTTATAATTTTAAAGGCCCCGGTCACTCCGGGGCCTTTTTTATTTAGCGAGTGGGGTAAAACGAACTGGCACAATTAACGTATCGTCAAACTTTGCAAGCCCCGAAGGGTTGTCTTTCTGTAACACCAACATACCGGTTCCGGTTGGTGGGGTAACAAAATGAAGGGTTGCAGAGAATGGTACAAACGCTTCGGTCATCCAATCCCCTTTAGCTTCGGCAATGCCATTCGCTATCACCGTACCATTGCTAGAAAGAAGCCGAATAGGGAAACTCGCCTCAAAAAACCAGTTACTCTTGGCCTCGCCAGAAATAACGAGCGGGTTCGTTATCACCGCATTTACTTGCGGAGCAGTGAGCCGCACCATGCTGTTGGTAACATCCGAACTGGTACTAACGACAGATGGTGTTTTTATAGGCTCTGCTGTCGAAACAACCGACGGTAACGGTATAACCGATAACCCATAAAGGAAAGCAACCATAATGAAAGCGCTTGTGATCAAAAAAGCGAGCAGTTGGTGACAAATATTTTCAGAATATTTTTTCATAGGTACCTAAAAAGTATAGCGCTCAGCTAAAAAACATACAAACGACGACGCCCCCTTAGCCTTTTTGTACCTCTCCCCTACTAAAACCCTGTCCCTTGACTATTGTACGAATGTACAATAAAATAAACTTACCGTATGGGAAGAAAAAAAAGACAAAAGCCGCGCAACGCGAGTACCGAACTTCGCCGTTTCTACACCGAACACCAACGTATGCCAAGCTACCGTGAGGCCGCGACTCTTTTTCGGTATCGATCCCCCAATGCCATCACCTACTGGGTCAACCGCTGGACGACCACTGGCATTGTTCGCCGCGATCGTACCGGACGCCTACTTCCGGGTCCGGCGCTAGCTCCCATTCGCCTTTTGGGGAATGTTCAGGCTGGCTTTCCTTCACCCGCCGAGGAAGAACATATTGACACCTTATCCTTGGACGATTGGCTCGTCGGTAATCGAGAAGCAAGTTTTATGTTGAAAGTTTCCGGTGACTCTATGGTGGACGCCGGCATCCAACCCGGTGACTACGTTCTTATCGATCGTGGACGAACACCAAAAAAAGGTGACATTGTCATTGCCGAAGTTGACAACGAGTGGACTATGAAATTTTTTGAAAAACGAGGAAACCGAATAGTGCTGCGGGCGGCAAACCGACGCTACCCCACCATTGTGCCGCACCAAGAGCTAAAAATTGCCGGCGTGGTAACCTCGGTTATCCGTAAATACAAATAATGACAAACTGGAACACCCCACAATGGCCGAGAGCCATCATCCACATCGACGGTGATGCTTTTTTTGCAAGCTGTGAGCAAGCGCTGCACCCCGAGTACCGCGGAAAACCAGTCATCACCGGGAAAGAACGAGGCATTGTGGCTGCCGCCAGCTATGAGGCAAAGGCTTTTGGTATTACACGCGGTGTTCCGCTTTGGGAAGTAAAAAATCGTTGCCCAGAAGCAATCATCGTACCTTCTGATTATGAAAGCTACTCACTCTTTTCTAAGCGTATGTTCGCCATTATGCGCCGCTTCACTTCGGCGGTAGAAGAGTACAGTATCGATGAAGCTTTCGCCGACCTAACGGGTCTCGCGCGACCGCTTGGTATGGGCTATGTAGAAATTGCGCGCATGATGCAAAAAACCATTACACAAGAACTCGGCATCAGTGTTTCGGTCGGTATCGCAACCACAAAAGTGCTCGCCAAACTCGGCTCAAAGTATCGTAAGCCAAACGGACTAACCGCTATGCCAAACGACGAGCGTCGAGAGTACCTCGAAGCAACACCGGTAGAAAAAATCTGGGGCATCGGACCAAAAACGGCCGCCTACTGCAGCAAGCTCGGTATCAAAACAGCGCTCGCATTTGCCAACCAGAGCAGCGCTTTGGTGGCGCAGCGTTTTATAAAACCGCACGTTGCACTCTGGCAAGAATTAAACGGACAATCCGTTCTCACTATTGAAACCGAAGAAAAAACAACCTACCAAAGTATTGGTAAAACAAAAACTTTCTCTCCAGTATCAAGCGATCCTATTTTCTTACACGCGCAACTGTTAAAAAATATTGAAAATGCCTGCATTAAAGCGCGACGACACCGTCTGGTGGCTAGTCGCCTGATTGTCTACCTCAAAACTCAAGACTTTCGAACGCGCGCCATCGAAGGGGTGCTGTCACGCGCGTCAGCCTATCCGCAAGATTTATTGCGCGTTGCTGACCAACTATTTCGCGAAACCTACGAACCGCAGACAATGTATCGAGCGACGGGCGTCGTTCTGACTCACCTTGGGCCGGACACCCGCGTACAAACTTCCCTCTTTGAGCCGCCTATTCGACTAGAAAAATTAGAGCAGGTCTATGCTGCGGTTGATTTACTTGCAGAAAAATTTGGTAAGCATACCGTTCACCTTCTTGGTAGTAACGTCGCTCACCGCGCACCGCAGCACGCACGAGAACGGGCAGAGCTACCACTCAGAAAACAGTACCGTCTCAAAGGAGAGTCAACCAGAAAACACTTGTCTATTCCGGTACTGGCGCAAACGCTTCGCTAACTCTTAGGCGGTAAACAACAAAACAGTGGCGGCAAACATGACCAGCGTCACAATGCCGCCAAACAGGTTTGAGGTAAACGAATTAGTATACTCGCCCATAATGTCTTTGTTGTTAGCGATGAGCAAAATAACAACCATCAGCGGTGGGGCAAGTACGCCGTTAAGTACCGCGGTGTAGTAGAGCATTTCAAAAGGAGTAATCGGCAAAAAATTAACGAGAAGACCAACGACGGTGGCAAGCGCGATGATACCGTAGAACCCATGTGCCTGACGGAAACGCCGATAGAGGCCGGTACGCCAGCCAAAGGTTTCTGAAACCGCGTAAGACGCCGAACCGGCAAGCACCGGAATAGCAAGAAGACCAGTACCAATAATACCAAGCGCGAAGAGAAGATAGGTAAAGTTGCCAGCAAGCGGACGCAATGCTTCCGCTGCTTGTGCTGCGCTATCCACTTGATGTATACCGTTCGCGCCAAGCGTTGCTGCTGCTGTCAAAATAATAAAAAACATAATGGCGTTTGAAAACAGCATACCTACGATAGTGTCAAACCCAATCGATCGGACTTCTTTTTGTCCTATCTTTGGCAGACTACGAACTCTAAAGGTGCGGTGCATGACTTCTTCTTCAACTTCTTCGTTTGCCTGCCAGAAAAAAAGGTAAGGAGAAATGGTCGTCCCTAGTAGCGCGACAATATTGAGTAAGTACTCGCGAGACAACGAAATGTGCGGCGTAACGGCAGCCTTAAGTACCTGCCCCCAATCAGAGGTAACTAGCGCGCCGGTAAAAATGTAAGCAAGTAAAAAAAGCGTTAGGTACTTAAGATAACGAGCGTACCGTCGATACGGGATAAAAATCTCCAACGATACCGTAAGCACCACAAAAAAAAGTAACCACAATAGAAGCGGTAACCCAACAATAAGCTTAAGCGCAGCTGCCATAGCGCCTAAGTCGGCGCCGATGTTAATGACGTTAGCTACCAGTAAAATAACTACCGAGCAGTAAAGAAGTGGTCGGGAAAAATGTTCGCGGAGTACGCCGGCTAGTCCCTTGCCGGTAACAAGACCAATACGCCCGCTCATTTCCTGCATGGCAACCATAAAGGGCGTAGAAAAAAAAGCGGTCCACAGTTGACCGTAGCCAAATTGTGCACCGGTTTGTGCGTAGGTAGCGATACCTGAAGGGTCGTCATCAGAGGCGCCGGTGATAAACCCCGGACCCAATCGACGAAACAAGAGGCGGATGCGATGATGCCGCTTTTTTACCATGCGTTCATCATACCATGTTGCAAATAATTTTCTCTAGGCAACTGAGCAAAATTAAAATCTTCGCCTACCTCCCTTTTTCTTATTAAAACTGTTACGACCTCGAGAAGCGCCAGAACTGCGGGCCCCACCAAAGCCACTACGTCGTGATTGTGGAGTATACTCTCGCTCAACTGTCGAACGACGAGCTGGAGGCAGCTCTGGCAATTTCGAAATAGGCAGCATCACTCGAATGAGACGCTCGATATCGCGAATATTTGAGCCTTGATCCGGTGTAGCAAATGAAATGGCATGACCACGCAAACCCGCGCGTCCGGTACGGCCAATACGGTGTACGTAATCCTCTGGGTTCTCTGGTAAGTCAAAATTTACAACAAGTTCAATATTTGTCACATCAATACCTCGCGCCGCAATATCAGTGGCAATAAGCACCCTATACTTGCCACGCTTGAAACCTTCTAGGGCTTCACGTCGTTGGGCTAAGCTACGGTTAGAGTGAATCTCCGCCACCTTAGCACCCATAGCACGAACGTCACTTGTTATCCGTTTCACCGAATGCTTGGTTCGCGCAAACACCAGCACCGTGCCGCGATACTGATTTAACATCTTTTCCAAGAGTCGAAGCTTGTCCTCACGACGTACCACAAATAGTTCATGCGAAACCTGCGTTGCTGCCGTTCCGGGACGAGCAATTTCTATGCGCACTGGCAAATGAAGGTGTGACTTAATCAACCTAACAATTTGGTCCGGCATGGTAGCTGAAAAAAGCATGATTTGCTTATCCTTTGGCACGCTCTCTAGCACCCGCTTAATCTGCGGCATAAAACCCATATCAAGCATACGGTCAGCTTCGTCAAGAACCAAAACCCGCACATCATCGAGCTTCAACGTCTTCTGCTCGAGGTGGTCCAAGAGACGTCCAGGGGTCGCCACAATGATGTGAGGCTTCTTGGCAAGACTTTTCTGCTGTCCACTATACGGAGCACCACCAATGAGTACTGCTGTCCTGAGCCCAATTGGTCGACCAATTTTTTGTAATGTTTCCTCAACTTGCAGCGCCAATTCTCGAGTTGGCAACATGATAAGGCCTCGACCCTTTACTTGAGCGAGGCGCTGAATGAGTGGCACCCCAAAGGCCAACGTCTTGCCGGTACCCGTTTGGGCAATGCCAATAAGATCTTTCCCCTCGATAGCAATTGGAATTGACTGCCGCTGAATGGGGGTTGGCACTTTAAACGAAGCCGTGTCTAAGGCTTCTAGTAATTTTGGGGCAATACCAAGTCCAAAAAAACTATTACTGTCCGTCGGTTCGTTCTGTGGCATACTACGCTTTGGCGTTAAAATTTAACTAAGCGCAGAGAGTGTAGCACGGGAGAACGTAAATAGCTAATGTAGACTGACGGCGTTGGCGAAATTATTTTTCTATTCTTTGGTTAGACAAACCGAATTGATGCAATACCGTTTGCCACCTTTATCTTTGGGGCCGTCGTCAAAAACATGCCCTAGGTGTGCGCCACATTTTTTGCAGGTAACTTCGGTTCGCATCATCCCATGAGAACGATCTTCTGTTAACTCAAGGTGTTCGATATTGGCCGGATCGGTAAAACTCGGCCAGCCGGTGTCGGAATCAAATTTTGTATTGGACGAAAAAAGCTCCGCACCGCAGACAGCGCACTTGTACATTCCGGGTTCGTGATCTGCCCAGTACTTGCCGGAAAATGGTGCTTCTGTCCCCTTCTCTCTCGCTACGCGATAGAGATCCTCGGGGAGTTTTTTATCTTTGGATGCTGAATTGGTTGACATACGATTATGGTGTTTTAAGTAATGGCTGATAACGTTCTCTAAGTTTTTTCAACTTTGGGTTAATGATGGCTTGGCAGTACGCGTTCTCGCTGTTCTTACTATAAAAATCTTGATGGTACGGCTCGGCCTCAAAAAAAGAGCTTAGCGTCGCAACTTCGGTAATAATCGGTGACGAAAATACGGCATCCTTAGTCAGCTCAGCGATAAACGTGGTCGCGGCGGCTTGCTGTGCTTCTGTTATAGTGAATATGACAGAACGATATTGCGTACCAACATCATTGCCTTGGCGGTTTAATGTTGTTGGATCGTGCACGGTAAAGAAAACCGAAAGTAAGTCATCAAACGCTATAATGGATGGGTCGTAGGTAACCCGTACCACCTCGGCATGACCAGTTGTACCACTACAAACGGCGTCATAGGTTGGACTCTGCACCGTTCCGCCAGAGTACCCAGGCACCACCGACGTTACACCTCGCAACGCCTTAAAGGCCGCTTCGGTACACCAAAAACAACCACCTCCAAAAACAACCGTTTCTATTTTTTGTACTGTATCCATAACTATCCAAAAGTAAAAGTAAACGCTTCCAATCCTGAATTCTTCACGCGAAGTTCCAGAGTATGCTCTCCGTAACCGTTGGCGTTGTGTACCAAATGATACAACTGGTTTTCTTTAACGGCAATAATGCCTTTCGTCACGTCACCACCGGCATTAGCATCGCCAACCAGTACGCCGTCTTGATAGACTTCAATTTCTACTGGTGCGATGGCCGCAGCAACAAAGTAAACGTCCTTTGCGTGGTAGCGATAGCGAACGGTTGCTGACTGACTGATGCTCTTTGCATACTCTTTATTAAGATCCCAACTGCCGCCAAGATAGAGTTTATTTACCTCGGTAGTAACCGGCGGGGTAAACGTCTGAGTGCCTGCGACGCCGGCGTTGCCGTTACCAAGATACGTATTTCGTGCCGCACCAAAATACGTTTCCGGACTGCCGACTTTGCTAAAATCAACCTGTGGCGCATTGACTGGCTCGGCCATTCCAACCGTTGGCGTTTGTTCGCCAAGACGGCTTGCACGCTCGGCTAATAATTTTTGAGTTTCTTTTTCTGTTTCGTCATAGCCGCCTTCGCCAATGTGATCGTAGACAATATAACCGTCAATATCGATAAGGTACTTGCGAGGCCAGTATTGGTTACCGTACGCGCGCCATGTACCGTAATTATTATCAAGTACCACCGGATAATGAATGTCGTACTTCTTTACCGCCGCAAGCACGTTATCGTACTCTTTCTCGAATTCGAACTCTGGCGTATGCACGCCAATAATCGTTAAGCCTTTATCGTGATAGCTATCGTACCAAGCGTTGACGTAAGGAAGTGTACGCTGGCAGTTAATGCAGCTGTACGTCCAAAAATCGACCAAAATTACTTGCTTGCCGATAAGATCCTTAATCTGAAACGAATCAGTGTTAATGAAACTGGCAGGGTCAACCAATTCTTTTGCTGGTTTATACCGATTTGCTTTCTCGCTTTTTGTTTCTGTAACTACGCTTACCGCATCGTCCTTCGCCATAGGTTGTTCCGGTTTTTGCCCATTAAGAAACGCAATGGCACCAACAATGGCAACGAGAACAACAATGAGAATAATCCTGCGCATACTAATTACTTAACAGTAATGTGTTTAAGATGCCAAAACTGGCGATACGGTTTAAGCTTTGCGTAAAGACAAGAATGCCGAGCACAATCAAAACGGCGCCAAAAATAATTTCGATGTAGCGAAGAGTGTTAGCGTAGCGTCGAATGAGTGTTGTCGCCTCAGCGGTAAATGCACCCACCAAGAGAAACGGCAGACCAAGCCCAAGCGCATACGCAAGGAGAAGACCAAAAGCAGAACCCGGTGCAGAAGCGGCAAGACCAAGAATACCGCCAAGTACTGCGCCAACGCACGGCGTCCAGCCGACAGCAAAGGCGGCACCAAACACAAAGGAGCTGACGTAACGAGAGGGAAAACGCGTTGGTGATACGTTTACCTGCCGACGCACATCGAGCATTGGAATATGAATGAGATGCGTCAGGTAAAGCCCGAAGAAAATAATCACGAGTCCCCCGATACGCGCAAGCCAGAGCTGCACATCGTAGGCGACAGCTGCCAGTAAGGTGTTAAGAAGCACCCCAAGAAGCGCAAAAATAAAAGAAAACCCAAGAACAAAAAAGACAGCGTTCAAAAATATTTGTCCTCGGTTTCCTTCTGTTTCGCTCCCCGAGACGCCCGCGAGGTACGCTAGGTACCCAGGGATAATCGGCAGTATGCAAGGAGAAAGAAAAGAGACAATGCCGGCGCTAACTGCTAAACCAAGAGAGAATACCATAAAGAGCTACTTAGTTGTCGCGTCGTTTTGCATCATTGCGTCAGCGCCGTTTGTCTTCATTTGGTCACTACCGGAAGCTGCATCTCCAGACATCATGGCATTAGGTGCCGCGTTGTCTGTTGCGCTATGATCACCCATCATGGTGTCGGTATTAGTATCTTCCATCATCTGCCCGTCGCTGTTCACCGTATCGTCGTTCATCATTGTGTCAGTAGAGGTGTCTCCCGTCATTTGATTGCTTGCGTCGTCCATCATGGCCTTGCTGTCGCCGTTCTGCACCATCGCGTCGTCTGATTGTTGGTTTGCATATTGTGTACTGACATACGCAAGACCACCTAACACGATCACGAGGGCAGCAATGGCGAGCACGATAACGCTGGTAATACCAGATGGAAACTTCTGTTTGTTCATAGAACGTAGAATAAAAAAATAATATACCCCTAGTATAGCGAGGGGTACTTAGAATGTCAAGTCAACTTTACATTGTAAAAATGGCTTTCGTCCCGGCTGCATTTTTACCAACGGCTACGGCTATAGTAGAGAGCAATAGCTTTGGCGAGCACCATGGCAATGAGTGCTCCGACCAACCACGTATCGAGGCGGTGTGAAAAAGTTTCAATAGCAATACCAAGGACAATTACCGCCGCTCCGGTCACAAAGGCTATACGATCTGCAAACATCCGATGCGCTGCTTCGCGTTCGTCAGCCGCTCGCTCTCTCCAGACAAAAACGGCATAGACAGCAAAAACAACGGCTACGCTAGCAAGCACGAGCATCTGCATAGTGCCTGGCATCCAAAAATGAAAGGGATTTGCCAAAAGCACTAATAACAAAACAAGTACGGTCGCAATCGAAAATTCTGTAAACTTTTTATCGTTCATAGGTAAGTGAAAAGAGAGCTTCAAGGCTAACGTTAAAAAACTTTGCAATTTTTAATGCCAACATTACCGATGGGGTATAATTCCCTTTCTCGATGGCGATAATGGTTTGGCGCGTGACGCCAACAGCCGCCGCCAGCGCCTCTTGGGTAACGTCGGCTTTGCTGCGGTAATCATACACCTTATTGCGGACAATAGTTTCCATAACACATACGATAACGGAGAAAATTATTGATGTCAAGTAAACTTAACATTTTGATTTATTTTTTCCTGTGCTAAGGTAGCCGACGCCTAACTTGGGCAAGGAGGAGAGAGTATGGCTGATCTTTTCACTAAAGCCACGGCCATGCTCGGCCGCAACACTTTTAACGAGAGACTGCTAAGGCGATGCCTTACCGCTCTTGCTGGACCTCGTTACAATCCTGAAACTGCCGGCGAGTTTCTTGCCGCACAGCTCGATCGGCGCGTACCGGGGATCGAAGAAGTTTTGACAGCATTAGACTTCTTGTGTCCTGTAAAACGAAGATTACAGCGCATCATTGTCGAAGAGCGAGTGCTTTGCACAAGCGGTACTGGCGGCAGTACGGCAAAAGCCGGCGTCAATGTAACGAGCTTAGCAACCCTTGTCGCCGCAAGTGTTCCGGGTAGTGCCCGCTACCTAAAGTACGGCAACGTTGGAAGCAGGAGACAAGTAGGCAGCTCTGATCTCTGGCAACAACTGCTAAAAGTCGAACCGATGCAGCTGACGCCACTGCTTGCAAAACAAACACTTGCCTCTTGTGGGTTTGCGGTCGTACACGCACAAACGGTAACCAAACGCTTTGCGCTGGTGCAAGGAGCACGGCGCCACGCTACCGGTCCAACCATATTCAATCTGGCAGGACCACTTACCTGTCCATTTGAAGGGCAACGCGCTCGCTACGCCATTGGGGTCTGTCGATCTGACTTACTTCTAAACTACGCGGGCTGCATGAGTTGGCGTGGAATGCGGGGAGCGTGCTATACGGGACGCATCCCGGGACGGGGCGAAAGCGATGAAGTGTAAGTATCTGGTGAAACAAACCTCATTCACGTGGGCGCAGGATTTGAGCGGAAACTCACGCCCGACAACACGAACGTGTTGCCGGTCTTGCCGACGACAAGAAAAGTAACGAGTACTCAGCTTCTTACTGAGGTCTTCGCTGGTCGCGTGACAAGCTACGAAGCTAGACTCGTGCTTGCAAGTGCGGCGACTTTCGTTGCCCTCAATACCGGCACCGACTATTCGTCCGCTCGTGAAGCCGTTGCGCGGGCGGTACGGGAAGAGAAACCCCGACACCTGCTCGAAGAGTATTCAAGAGCAGTGAAAACGAGACGCGGAAACAAGGAGGACCGCGATGACTTCTAAAAAGTGGACGACCTCAAGGCCGTCCACTTTTTCGTTTTTTAGCATTAAATTGAACCGGGTCATTCTCGCAAAAAGGGCCCGGGTTCGTCGCGACGACGAGAACGGCTAGTCCTCAAAAAAGACATCACCAATATCTAGGCGACGCCGTTGACTCTCATTCGCCAGCCTCAGTAGCAACACTGCCTCTATGCTAGTGAAATAAGGTGCGACGAATTCTTCAAAAATGGCCCCGATCATAAGTCTCTCCTCTTTGGCCAAATGAACCCACCCTATTTAAAATTATGGCTACCGAAACCAAAAGTCAATCAACCACTTACTTTTTATTCCTAATCACATTTCGAAGCACACGTTTTCGTAAACGAATGCTTTTCGGCGTCACCTCAACTAACTCATCGTCGCCGATGTACTCTAGCGCCGTTTCGATGGTTATCTCTCGCTGTGGTGCGAGATCTGACGTCGTAACGTCCTTGTTCGCGCGGAAGTTCGTCAATGCTTTCATCTTACAGACGTTCACCACCATATCTTCCGCCTTGGCATTTTGACCCACTACCTGTCCTTCGTACACTTGTAGCCCCGGACCAACAAACAGCTCACCACGTTCTTGCGTTTTAAGCAGTGCGTACGAAGTCGTTTCTCCTGGTTCGTGTACGATAAGTGACCCGTGCGCGTTCGCCTCGATGTCTGCCGCCTTTGGAAAGTAGCCGGCAAAAAGTGAATTTAAAATACCGAGTCCTTTGGTTTCGATGATAAACTCGTTTCTAAAACCGATAAGGCCGCGCGTCGGAATAAAAAAGTGCAGATGCGCCTGTTCGTTCTCGACGTGCATATTTTTCATCTCGCCCTTACGGAGCGCCATTTTTTTGATGACCATGCCAGAGTACATTTCTGGAACATCAATCCAGACGTCTTCCGCCGGCTCTAAGGTCTTTCCGTTTTCTTCTTTATAGATAACCTCTGGTCGAGAAACCTGAAGTTCGTATCCTTCGCGCCGCATCTTCTCGATAAGAATAGCAAGGTGCAGTTCACCGCGACCGCTCACCACAAATTCTTCGGCTGATTGTCCGGGTTCGACACGCAGCGCCACATCATTCTCTAGCTCTTTTGCTAGACGCTCTCGCAAATTACGCGAGGTGCAGTACTCCCCTTCTTGTCCAGCAAAGGGTGAGTTGTTTACCCCAAAAGTCATACGAACCGTCGGCTTCTCGATAGAGATAGGCGGCAATGCTTCTGGTGATTCACTGTCGGCCAAGGTGTCCCCAATATTAACGTCGCTAATACCAGCAACAAGAGCCACATCCCCCGCCGGAACTGATTCGGCAGCAACGCGGAGTAGCCCAACGTAACTCATAAGTGACGCCACCTTTGCTTTTGTCTGCGTACCATCACGATGAATGTGCGTGATGGCCGATGCATTTTGTATGGTGCCGCGCGTAACGCGACCAAGCGCCGTTCGTCCAAGATAGTTATCATACATCGTTGATACGACCATCATCTGTAATGGTGCGGCAGCGTCTACTTTCGGTGCTGGGATGTGCTTGATGATTTCCTCAAAAAGCGGCGTTATATCCTTCATCTCGGAAAGTTCTGGTGCCATCCCGGCAAGTCCTTGCTTGCCTGAAGCATAGACAATTGGAAAGTTGAGCTGTTCGTCTGACGCGCCAAATTCCATAAAGAGCTCGATTACCTGATCAAGCGCGTAGTTAACGCGCGCGTTGGCTTTATCGATTTTGTTAATGACAACGATAATTTTATGCCCAGCATCAAGTGCCTTTTTTAACACGAACCTCGTCTGCGGCATTGGTCCTTCTTGCGCGTCAACCAACAACAATGAACCGTCTGCCATGTTTAAAACGCGTTCTACCTCTCCGCCGAAATCGGCGTGACCGGGGGTGTCGATAATATTGATTTTAGTTCCTTGAAACACCACAGCGGCGTTCTTGGCAAAAATGGTAATGCCACGTTCTTTCTCGATCTCATTACTGTCCATAATAAGATCCTGCCCGGCAAGCTTGCCGAGTTCAGTACCAGATTGTTTCAACAAAGCATCGACCAAGGTTGATTTACCGTGGTCGACGTGAGCGATAATGGCGATGTTTCGAATTTCTTTCATATAAAAATGCCGCGCTAGTAAATGCACGGCGCCAGAAGACTGTACTAGAAAATGACAAATGTGGCAAGCCTGCAGTGGTAACTAGGGTAGTGTCTCGAGAAGCGCGTTGCGCAAACCGAGACACCACCCCAAAGCGTTATGAAAACATGAAAACCTGCTCACCGTGCGAGCAAAGTTTTCTTACATTACCTCCCATCGTATATAGAATCTGTATCCAGTCCGCACCTCCCCTGTTGGCCATGCCAGCAACGATTGCGACTTCTTCTATCCTTTGCAACTTCGCTGGCACTGGGATAATGGGCGGTAACCGCAATCCTACCCTCTGCAGCAACGCCTCAAGTTGTTCCCGTTGAACTTCGTTCTTGCCAAATCCAGTTGGCCACACGACTTGTCCTCGCTCGCTGGCTGAGGCAATTGCCGCCTGTAGATGTGGCAATGCACCTTCCCATTGTCCGCAAGCGCAGCCGAACTCCGAACCATCGTCGATATCCTTGATTGCCACCGTGGTAAGATTGCAAACATACCAGTCTGAGACAGTGAACAGACAATACAGGCAGCCCGCAAGCTGCTCCAGCTGCACAACGTCTAATTCTATGGCTCTCATTACTGCCGGCAATGTTAAAAACAGCACCACCGGCGCTACTCTCTTCATCCTCTCACTCCTCAAATAATCATGACGAGCCCTTCTCGCCGTCCCGCAAAATGTAAAGACCTACTTCTATCTTCCCCTCTTTGTAGACGCCCTGTCAACCCCACCTAATGTATCCGCGTACTAGTACGTGGATCGTACTACAGCCAGAGGTCAAAAAAGAACTCGCTGAATTTAATAGGCATCAACGCCGAACAATCGCCAGTTGTCGAAAAGCTGCCCCTGGGTCAAGAAAAGCAGAAGCAAGAAAAAGAGGACAAAAGCGATAACAACCCCAAGGTATGTCTTCCTCCCCATCCGAAAGACAATAGCCGAAATCAAATACCCCGTAAGCAAATAGAATGGGTAGAGCCAAAGCGCCCATGACGGGCCACCAAATATGGAAAAATTAAATCGAGTAATCTCAAACTGGTCGCTTAATGTAATAAATAAATACCCTAGTAATAAACCTATAACCAAAAAACCTATCATCTTTACCGCTCTTAGAATATTAATCTGTTTCATAGCTAAACTGCCCATTACTAATTAATAATTTTACTGTTGCGATACCACCAAGAACAGTTTTGTCTTTCTCTTCGTCGTACAACTTAGCCGTAATACTAGTTTCGTCTAAACTTCCTTTGTAAATACTGCCAACCTTCAAATATTTTGGAACTGCAATTTTTTGTCTTATCTTTTTGAGCTCATCATTTTTATCGTAAACCGTACTGTTAACAAAAGTAATTGGTTTTACCGGTAGCGCAATACCATTATAGCGCACCTCATTAAGTTTTGCCTTGCTGCCACTCTTTTTCACCTTTAGAACAAACACCAAGGTTACAAGGTTACCTGCCTCATCGCTAACTCTGTAAGTATTGTCGCCAATCTCAAGAACCATAGCAGAAGAAATTGCGTCAGTTCCTTCAACGGTAGGTTTTTCGTGACCGTTTTCAAACAAGATACTCACATCGGGGACTGTGCGGTCAATGGAAAAAGCGACGCTCTGTTCGTCTTCAACATTTCCTACCCTGTCAGTCGACCGGTAGAAGACGCGGTAAACTCCGTCGTCGTTAAAAATAACCGGCGCAGTGTAACTAACCCATTGCCCATTGTCAGTACGATATTCTGTTTTGGCAACACCCGAGTTACTATCAGACGCGGCAAGGGTCATGGTCACCGGCTCTTGATACCAGCTGCTATTGCCGGCCGTGTCCGAGAGCTGTGCGGTCGTTGTCGGGGAAATAAAGTCATACGCCGCTGAAGTAGACGAAGTGGCAGTGGCTTCGTAATCCTGAAATTGACCGCTGCCAGTATAATCATACTGCAATTCTGTATCCGCGCTTGTCGGGGTAATGGTGAGCTGCGCAAGACTACCGACCGTGACCGGCATAGCTTGATAAGCTACCTCATGCATCAGTTCACCGCTATAGGTATCGACCGTTAAATCTACCGTACCACTAGCCGTGCCAGTTAGGGTGACATCAAAAGTACCGCTAGGAAGAAAAACAAACTTATTTTCTCTAATTGTTTCGTAATAAACACCGGGGATGGTGTTCTCAATGAGACCATTTGCTGATGGCCCGGCGTGATTTCCACTGTCGTCGTGAATATCAAGGCTAACAGGACTGTGCACTGATACGAACTTTCCTTGAAGAGCACACCCATCGGTACTGGTGGTAATGCCAGCTGGTAGTTCGGAAACGCTCGGCACACCGCTAGTTAGCAAGTCAGCAACCAAACTACGTACTGCCGGAGTACTCGCCATTTTTCCATGATCCGCGCCACGTATATAGTAACTTTTAGCTACCAGTGGTGCCACGTAATTACTACTGCTTAATGGCACCGTTTCATCACCCGCGCCAATACGAAGGTAATACTCTTCATTTGGACGCTCGATAATGCCGGTAATGGTTGGCGAGTCGCAACCAGAAATGTTGTAGGCATCTATGTTTGAGTCAGTAAACGGAAAATTGTGCGGGTAGTATGCGTTGATCACGTCTTGTAATCCTCTCAAATTTAAACCTTTATCGATAAAAAGTGCCACCATGTCAGTGAGGTTAAGAACTTTGGGCGCGCTATTTTGCGTCAAATCGTAATAGTATCCACTATTGATCTTGAAGTACTGCTTGTTCGGGAGTAAGTCATAAACAGAGAGCATATTTTGAACTATCTTTTTTATTTCATTTTTATTTAGAACAAATGGTACACCTAAATCGTCACCCCACAATAAATCCTTTAGTGCTTTTGGTGCACCTATATGTGGCGTACCGATAAAGATGAGCTTACCAATGCCAGTATCGTAGGGGCTGTAACCGGTAAGATTGTCCACGACCACGCCTCCCATGCTGTGCGCCACAACATCCACAACATCGCTATGTGTTTGCTCTTTGACATCCAACAATTTTTGTTTCAGCTCCTTACTGAGCGGGTACATCCCCTCTCGCCAGTCGTACGGCATAAGAAACATGGTCGTATTCTCTTGGTATCCTTGTGTCGTAAGTTCATCAATGAGTCCACCAAAATAGTCGTACGAAATAAGTGGAATACCTTTATTAAGAGTACGGATGACGTCCCCGTGCGTCACCTCTGGATCGGTCGGCGTACCATCTTCGTTCATTGCCAGCACATCGAGAAAACTGTCATTAAAATCAAAAAGAATTTTAGTTAGATCTAGCCAAATTTTATCATTACCTTTCTTGAGCTCACTGCCCGCAATACCTGGAACCAACAAGACTGGACGGCGCCCGTTCTGTGGCAGACCCGGAGGTACGGTAAGCCACGGACTAACCAGCGCGTCACAGTTACGTATTGGCTCTCCTTTCCCTTGCGGGTTTGCATCAACCTTCGTACCTGTTGCGTCACCCCACCAATTATTTCTAAGGTCATAAGTATCATTGCCGTCACAACCAATACCGTACTTAACCTTAAACGCGTTTGCGTATGACAAACCGTTGTTGTAAAGGCTGTTCCCCTGGAACACCACAGTTGCCGGACCATATTGTGTATGACTATCAAAGAGTACGGCATAGGCGCCGTTTCGATGAAAGAGGTTGTCCTTAATCTGAGCATTACCACCACGAATAAGTAGCCCCGTACCAAAACCATAACCCGTTACGTCACTGCTCTGCTCTATCTCATTACGCTCAAGCGTTACTTGTGATCGCAAAAATTCAATTTGCGTGCCGCTATAAACACTGTCAAAAATTTTAGAGTCCCGTAGGGTTAACGTTGCGTCTTTTGCAAAAATTTGATCCTGGTCACCCTCGTTGCTCAATCGACTATTCCCGCCGTAGCGAAACAGAGTGTGAGAAAGTTCGCCGCTACTACCGGCATAAAAACGTAAGCCGGGCCAGTAATCGAATATGGTGGGAATGCCTGTGTTGCCGTCACCGTTCGTATCTCCTGCAATCGAATCGTCCTTGTAGGCGGTAAACGTAATAGGATTGTCACTTGTTCCGTTTGCGATGAGAGCACCGTTAACGAGAAGCGTACCAAAAATTCCGGCCTTAATAATCGTACCCGGTTCAATTCGCAAGGTAACGCCGGCATTCACAACCACTGGTTGCCCTAAAATATGAACTCCCGCTTCAGGGCCCCACACCGTATCGTGATCAATATAATCATAGTTTGTTGCTTGCACCGAATGGGTGGGGACAACGGCGATTGATACAAACAAAAACGCGGCCATAAACAAGACCGCTTTCCGCGTGAAAATAGAACAGTATCCCACACTTTGCTTGTTGCCCTCCATTGTTTAGTAAGCTTACCGCTTGAAAATAATAATTGCAATAATATATCACAACTATCTATCATAGTATCTATGTACTAGTACATAGATACTATGCAATCAAATCAACCTATTAACTTTAAAATTTTTATCACAACCCTACGGCTTTTGTAGAGAGTCCAAAAAACTGGCCAGCGCAAAAGCGTAACAAAAACCCCTTTTGACGTCCCCCACCCAATCCCTACGCTTTAACTACGGACAAAAAATAAATGAGGGTAACAGGAGGTGTCCATTGACAACAGCAGCAGCCGTCCAAACAACAAAGCAAATGCACTACGAAGACATAGACGCTCTCAAGGCTCAATGTGGTGGACCTTTCGGAGCATGGAGTCTGGGGTATGAAGTCACCGCCTCTGACATCGTAGACTTCGCCGCTGTGACCGGCGATGACGGATGGCTCCATACCGGCATCGAGCAAAAGACGCCTAATCCTTTCGGTGCCGTCGTTGCGCAGAGCGCGCTTCTGGTCGCGTTCCTGCCCAAGCTCATGATCACGCACGAAATCGAGGTGGTGGGTACCAGCATCGTGACCAGCGATGCCATCGATTTCCGATTCGTCCGGCGGGTAACCGAAAGACCCGTCATCGTCGGACACTCTCGGCTCCTATGAGCCGAAAACGTCCTCAAGAACAGAGGAACCTGAATCGCGTACGGTTACGAGATAGCAGCGCTGCCGAACCACTTGCAAGTCGCACGTTTCTGGAGGAACACGACGGAACCAAACAGTAACTGCGCAATGCGCAGCGCCAGACCAGACTGGCGTAATCCTCTCTGGACCGAAGACACACTCTTGCCTTATGCCTTCTTCTTTTTTGTTAAAAAATAACTACGTAAGAAAACGAGTTCCAACTACTCGTCGGAACGAGTAAGAAAAGGGGCAAGCAACAGCCCCGAAGGCTTGTCAAGGCGTACTTAATGACAAAATCTCCCATCACTCCAGCTTCGTCAGTTGTGCTCTCCTCCTCGTTACCTCAAAAAGCCACTTAAAAACAGCACTGCCAGTACAAGATATACGACCGATAAGCCAAAACCCCACCAGAAATGTGAAGGCGAAAATTCTCCGCCGTTCAGACTTTGTCGCATTGCTTCAAAGACGTGTGTTGTTGGCAACCAGAGAGCCGGACGCTGAAGCCACGTTGGTGGCGTAGAAAGCAGGTACATCACGCACGACAATGGCTGCAAAATACCGGCAAAACTCCATGCGACCATCTGCACGCGTATCGTGTAACGAAAAATAAGGCCGGTAATAAAAAACCCAAATGCCAAACTAAAAAGAAGCGAAATAAAAAGATAAGGCACACACAGAGGGATAGTGAAAAAATGTTAAAGGCGTACGCAAACCAGGCAATAAGCGCAGCTGCCGCCACACCGAAGAATGTCCTTGCTACGTTTACAATCAACAATCCAACGACGTACTCCCAAACGGTAAGTGGTGTCGAAAATAAATTTACAAGATTGCGCGACCAAAGCTCATCCAAAAAACCAATTGCCAAATCTCGCTGAAAGGCATAAAAAACTCCCTACAAAATAATGGCACCAAGTAACACGTTGATGATAGTAAGTCCGGATGAAAATTGATCTGAAAGGTAAACGGTAAAAAGCCCCCAAACAAGTACGTCTAACACCGGCCAGTACACCATATCGCCAACCCGATCAAGAGTGCGACGCATTTCGTAGAGATGCCGACGGACAACAGCAAGGATACGATAACCTTTTATACTTTTTGCTCTTTCGATATCCGGATGAAAACTTCTTCAAGTGAAGGTTCGCTTCGTTCTTCTTTTAAAATTGCCCGAGTCATTTCAACGGGCGACCCTTCGGTAACAATGCGTCCGTGATTCAAAAAATAACTCGTGAACAGAGCTTCTCAATCTCCGCCATGTTGTGTGAAGTGTAAAGTACGCGCACCACTTCTTACCGTTGGGCGCGCACCAGTACTTCGCGAACCTCGTGCGCAATGGTGGTGTCAACAGAAGTAGTCGCCTCATCCAAGAGAAGTAACTTGGGTTGATTCATAAACGCCTTGCAGAGCCCCACTCGCGTTATCTCTCCCAAGGAAAGCATAACAACATTTTTACGCTTCAAAGCTTCTAGCTGAAAAAGTTTCAGAAGGTAGTCAATGCGTTCTTTTGGGCGTCAAATACCATAGAGCGCCGCAATCACGCGCAGATTCTCGTACACCGTAAGCCGGTACGGTGACGCAACGTAAGGGGAGGTAAACCCTACCTGTTGTAAAATTTCAGAGTGGTGGTGCTTAAATGTTTTTCCAAAAAAGGTAACTATACCACTCGTCGGCTGGGTAAGATCGAGGAGCATATGAATAGTCGTGGTTTTTCCTGCTCCATTCGGACCCAAGAACCCTAAGAACTCTCCTTCTGCTACAGAAAAAGAAATGTCGTCTACTGCAGTAAACGAACCAAAGGTTTTGACCAAGTTGCGAACTTATAAAACCATAAAAATTAAAGCGCCACAATCACAGTCGAACTCTGAGAAGCATGACCTACAGGACTGGCATAATCGACAATAGCGCCTCGTTCTTTCATCTGGGCCAACATTTTAAAGACAACATCTTGCAGCGCACCGGTTCCTACACCATAAATAACACGAACACCAGCAACACCGCTTGCGGCATTGTTTTCGATAAACTGAGCAAGGAGACGTTTTGTCTCGGGGACATTTTGACCGTGCAAATCCAGTTTTGGCGCATTGTAATCAAGCTCTGCTTTAAGTAGCGCGATAGCAGTTGGGTCAGTCTCTTTGCCCTCACTCCCACTCGCTTCCGCGCTAGCAAAAGCTTCTCTATTTTGTTTCCATGGTTTTGGCATAGTATTGAGTGTTCATAGCCTAGCTGATTTTGAGTAAAAAGAAAAAGCCCCACTAAAAACGGGGGCTTTTTCTGGCGACAAGCAAACTAAAAACCGTAAATACTATAGACAAACGAAATGAAAGGGTCAGCGTTTGGCCCAAAAACGATACTGCCACCAAGTGCGCCGGTAATGGTTACTGCTACGAGGCCAAAAAGTGCAAGCGGCAACATCCAAAGACTGGCAGTCATTGAGACAGCGAACATAGCCGCCGAATTTAACAACCGCATAAATGACTGATAGTGACCGCGGAGTTTTGCTTCAAGTGCTGCGAGGTAACCGTGATCTTTAATCAACTTTAAGAAGTAAGGCACAGCAATGATGCCGTAAATCCAAGCTGTTACGTTTGCCCACGTATTATGCGCGCGAATGACAGGCCAGAGTGACGCGTCTCCTAGAAACTTCTGCTCTATGGCTTCTCCGGACTGCAGAGCAACAAAGGTACTGACCGTTCCCACAATAACCAGTACGGCTTTGGTCCCCTCCCAGAACGGCAACTTGGTAAGGTGCCGCCAGCGAACGAACTCCATCGCACTGTAAACGGTAAAGAGAGCGATAGGAAAATGAACGACCATCGGATGAAAGAAGATGTTTCCCATGGTTTCCTACTCGACAATCAGATTTCCCACCATACCAAGAGCGCGGTGGTTTCCAACCGAGCAGTAGAACTGAAACGTACCGGTCTTGTCGGCTACAAACTGAGTCTCGGCTGTTTCGCCGGTTAAAACACGATTCGTTTTAGTGTTAAATTCGTCAATGACAAAATCGTGAAAGCCGTTAGCAGAGCTGAGTACTACCTTGACGGTGTCCCCCTTTTTTACCCGAATTTCAGACGGTGTAAAAGAGTAATTCTGCGCAGACAACGTAAACGTCTTTACGCTCGCACTGGTGTCGATAGAAACGTTAGCACCGACATTAGTGTTCACCATTGCGTCATTGTTTTGCATGGTATCAGAAGCACCGTTCTCTGTTTTTTCCACCGCGGCACTTTCGTTCTGCTCCGTCATGCCGGAGTCGGTTCCGTTCATCGAGCCTGCAGTGCTGTCCATTGCATTATTCATTTGATCTGTGGTCGTATCTGTACCGGTCGGCGAAGCTGTCGGCTGCTGTATGCCTACGTAATACGCGTAACCAAGTCCAACAAAAATGATTACTGCACCAGCAATAAGCACCCCCTTAAGAGAACTACCCATAGAAAAAAGTTATGAAATAAAGTAGTGGCCAGTTGGCACACTATCTGTTGATCTTATCTCTACTGTTGTTGCTGTCAAGAAGCCATAGCTCTACGCGACAACAAAAAATACTAAAAAAATCTAGGGCCTCTGCTCCTGAAACCGAAGCAGAGCGCCTTAGACTTCCTTACCGTGTCGACCTAATACACGAAAGGGTGAATAAGCTTAGAGTGGAAAAAAGCCGCCACCTCGGTGCATACCTCTCCCTGGTCTACCAGAACCATCCTGTGGCGAATTAGCAACACGATCTTGCATGAGCTTCAACCATTGATCTGCCTGGGCTTGCGTAATGACTCCTTTGTCAACCAATGCCTGCAGGTTTGTTTTCTGCTGGTTCTCAGCAGCCGTTTCCATTTTTGTTTTTAGCTCATCAGCACTGATACCCTGTGCGGTCGCAATGTCTTGCAACGTTTTGCCTTGTGACCAGCCGTCTTTAATGACGTCGACGCTGACGCCGAGTAAATTTGCCTCGGCTTCAAAGCGAGCTTCCTGACGAGTTGCTACCTCGTCTGGTGAAAGTGCTGAGACGCCAAACCCAAACCCTCCAAACGAACCGTGCGCTGAAGCTGCTGTTATCCCAAGGAGTCCAACCCCAAGAAACGGCAGAAGAGCGTAGCCAATATATTTCTTTTTCATAGGTATAATGGTTAAACGAAACTAAGTAAAGTACGTCGTACGCTATCTACTACAGACTGCAGCTGTGTTTTATTTCGTCCTAGGCGACGAATGGAGAGGATTGAGGGAAAGCCCTTTTATTCTACTCTCGTGTGTGTGGCAGAGCCCCCAACCCTCAAACTCTTACTACAATATGAAGATACTGTATTTAACTTATTGCGGGCCGCTTGGTCTTCCCTGAAAAAAACGAATTTGTCGCTGATACGGAAATGGTTGCGGTTGAATGCCGTCACTATCGATACGTCCAATGCCAAGCGCTTGGACGCTATCCTGGACGAGAGGACCAAATACGACAACGCTATCCCCCGTCTCGAGCGCTAACCCAAATGGAAATCTTGTTTGTGGTGTTACTGTTACGTGAATGGTCCCACCGTTATGGGTTTGCATATCAAACTGCTCGTCCGCAACGACCGTAACGACACCGCGATGTACGTCGGCAAAACGTTGACCGCCAAATCCGAGGTAGATATCTCCCCCAACCGGGAGTTCACCACGCTCTGCACTAAGAAGCAGTTGACGATGAATCGGTGTTTGCGCGAGAAAAAATCCACCTACTAAAACAAGCGCAACAACACCAATGGCAGAGAAAAAGAGCGGCCGTCGGTACGCAAACGGGTAGTAGCTGACGAGTGTTTCCAGTAGACCCACAAATACAAGCGCCGTACCAATAAGCAGCCACGGTAGCGAACGCAAAAAGGTACCAAGTCCGCCCCAGCCAAAAGCCGGCACGAACCACACCCCGCTTAGATGGAGAACAAAAAAACCAAGACTGACAATAAAGATGATGGTCAGCACCAGAAGCGCGATGCCGGTAAGCAAGAGCCCACTCTTCAGCACAAAGTGCCAGCGCGGCCGCATCGTCACTTCACCTTGCGTTATCTTGTCAAGAATACGCTGTGACAGTTTTATACTGTTTGAGTTATGGTGTTCCATAGGCGCTACGTAATTCTGGCGAACGATTGATAAGCTGCTGTTTTCCTCGACTGATGCGTACCCCGACGGTTGAAACCGGAATTTGCATCACTTCCGCAATCTCCTGATAGCTCAGGTCTTCAAAAAAATAGAGCACAAGTGGTTCACGATACTTTGCATCAAGCTTGTCGAGTGAATGTTCCAATGCTGCTCTCAACTCGTTCTCGTTTACTGCCCGATCTGCTGATTCGTTAGAGAGTGGATGCGGAAATAGGGTATCGGGATCAAAAAACGGGACGGGAAGGCGCGCACGTTTGTGGATGGTATTTAAAAATTCATTGTGCGCGATGCGATAAAGCCACGGTGAAAACCGACGACTGGCTTGAAACCCCTTAATATTCGCATACGCTTTTAAAAAAACTTCCTGCACTACATCTTCGGCGTCTTCCCTCCCAAAAAGAAACTTTCTGGCATAGCGCAACATCTTCTGCTCGTACCGTTCAACGAGTACGCCAAAAGCTTCGCTGTCCCCTTCTTGTACTTTATGAACTACTGCTTCATCGGTAAGCGATTCCATAGGACTATAATAGTACTACAACATCCGGCTGTTATTCTTTCAGGGTTACAAAGACTAGGGTAGTGTACCACGGCTAACCAACTACGGCGCCTAACCTCTTCGACCGATAACAACCGATTGAACCGTTCAACGCGCGATCTCATCTACCGTCTAGATGCCGGATAATCTGGTTAGTTACTCGGGTTCAAGTACAGCTCAAGAGACGTTCGTATAGTACATTCATTTTAGTTGCTGCCCGCGGAAGCGAAAAAGCTTCAGCCAAGACCACAGCGTTTTGCTGTAAGCGCTGACGCAAAGAAGCATCGTGCAACAGTCGTTCAATCTGCAAAAAAAATACTTCGTCGGTTGCTGCTTTGAGGCAATTTTTTTCATTTTCAAGCCATGATGCATAGGCGGGAATATCGCGAACGAGAATAGGTCGCCCGGCGGCAGCCGCTTCTAAAATGGCCATACCTTCATTTTCCTCTTTTGAAGGAAAAACAAAAATATCGATAGTGCTGAATGCTTCCTGAATGTCCTCAACGAAACCGGTAAAACGAACATTTTTTGGTCGCACGCGAGGAAGCCGTTTAGTGAGCAAGGACGAGTAGCATTTGCCAAACCATAAAAATGAAGCATTTGGAAAACGACCTGCTAGCTGGAGAAAGGTAGCAATGCCTTTTCGTGGAATGACAAGTCCGACCGTACCAACCACCAAATGCCCATCGGCAACGTGATACCGTTGCCGACCAGACGTTCGCCTCTCTGATGTAAAGGCGTAGCGCTGAACATCAACCGCGTTAGATTGCACAACCAATTTTTCTTCTGGGAGTCCATAACCAATAAGTAGTCCACGAGTATAGGCCGTTGGGCAGAGAACAATATCCGCCAGGCCGTAAGCATACGTAAGGTAGCGACGGATAAAGCCACTGACATATTTACCAAAACGAAATACCTCGCGCGCATCTTCTGCCGTCACGTGTGCCCAGACAATGATCGGTATCCCCCGCCGACGAGCGCGCCGCATAAGGAAAAGAGAACGAAGCCACGGCGTATTAATTTGCAGTAAATCGTACTGACTCTTTGGCGACTCGGTAAACGGAATATTGAGCTTACGCAAAATGGCTTGCTGATTCTTGTACGAGCTTAAAAGACCCGTACCGACGTTACGGAATAGTCGCCCGTTGAATAATTGTGAGAATTCGAGGTAGAGACAAATTTTCATTGCTAGTCGTTTACTACCTGCTGATAAAGATGTTCAAGCCGAGTAAGTAATTTACCTGGGTCATACTGAGAAACAACACGCTGCCGAGAGGCCTCGCCAAACGAATGACGAAGCGCAGAATCCTTGGCTAAGATAATAAACGCATCTGCAAAACGTTGATGATCACCTGGTGGTACCAAAAAACCGTTCTCACCTTCTTTGATAAGCTCCGGCACCCCGAGTGCCTGAACCCCGATAACAGGCAGCCCGCTTGCCATCGCCTCAAGAACAGTCATCGGCATATTTTCACTTTGGCTTGCGGTAACAAATACATCTGCCGCCTGCAATACCTGCCGCAATGCATCACCGCGGCGTATTCCCAAAAAGAGCACACGATCGTCGACAGCAAGCTTTTTACTGAGAGCCTCTAAATCGGCACGTTCCGGACCATCGCCAACGATGAGCAAAATGGCAGTCGGCAATTTAATAACGGCAATGGCAAATGCGGTAATAACATCGGTCACATTTTTTTCATAGCTCAAACGTCCAACATACACAAACACAATCCCCGCTACCCCGAGAACTGCTCGAAACGCTTGTCGCGTCTTGGTCGTTGCCGGCATAAAACAGGAAGCATCAATGGTATTTGACAAGACGGTAATTGGACGAACAAGACCGTGTAACTCAAGTGCGTCTGCCAGTGCTTTACTAGGACTCAACACGTAACGACAACGGTTATAAAACCCAACGATATACTTCCAAGAAATCCATCGGCCAAAAGAAAAATCTAACTTTACATGTTTGAGATAGTGATCATGAAAGGTATGATGGGTACCAACAAGCGGAATTTTAAAAACGCGGGACAAGTAGAGGCCTTCCATACCAACAGAAAAAGGCGTATGCGCATGAATAAGTTGCGGATGAAATCGTTTCATTTGGTATACAGTACGACCGAGAGGAATTGCCAAACGCTCCCCTGGATATAAAGGAAATCGTACCGAGGGAACCGTAATGAGCTGGTACCCCTCTTTTGTTACTGTTGAGTGCGCATGTTGTTTTGCTGAAGAGTTTGTGACCACGCACACCTGATGACCTTGTGCCGCCAACCCTGCTGCCGAAGCAGCAACAACAGTTGCTACGCCATTTGTTTGTGGCAAAAAAGTATCAGTAAAAAGTGCTATCCTCATAGCTTGGCAATAAACTCAAGGATAATCTCCGTAACCGCCTCTTGCGCATGTGTAGCAAGAAAGTGCGTTTGGTGGTCAACCGTTACGAGTTCGGCATCAAGTGCTTCAGCCATCTCTTTTGCTTCATGCTCAGTAAAAAAGGGGTCGTGTTTTGCCCGCACCACCATAGTCGGCACTTGCATCTTACGAAGCGCCTTGCTAAAATTTGCCGTTCCCATAAGCGCCACTAACCAAAGATTAACGGCAACAGGCATCGTTTTTAACCCTTCATACACTGAAAACCAATAGCCATTTTGATTTGTTTTTTCGTATACGTAGTAATGATACTGCCGTCGACGCTGCCAAAGCAAAAGGTAGGCAATACCGTTCAAGAAAAAGCTGACAACATAAGAAAACAAGGTAAGTCCCCGAGCAACAAAGGGGTTTACATAACTGGTCGAGATAAGTAGTAACCCGCGCACCGACTTTGGATAACGCAGCGCGTAGTCAAGCGCGACGAAACCACCAAATGAGTAGCCAACAAGTATGAAATTATCAACGCTTTCTACTTGTACTACCTGATTAAGGTCTTCTGAAAAACGTGAAAAGCTGTAGAGGTGACGCCGACGCGTCTTGTCGGAGTAGCCGTGACCTCGAAGGTCGACAAGCAAGGTATTGTAGTGCTTGGCGCGTAAGGAGACCACTACCAAGCACCACGTTGTATGATTTGAGGAAAGTCCGTGCAGCAAAATAATCCATGGCCGATTAGGAAAAGCGTGATCGGTAAAATAAAACACCTTACCGGCGTCTGTTTCGACGTACTTTTTTTCTAACTCTGATGAGTCCATACGTGAGCGCTACTTTATTTTCTACTTTTTTTGCGCAAACTGCGCACGATAAACTGAAGAAGAAAAACAAAGGCAACCAAGATAATAATGGCAATTCCAGTATAATTCAAGTAGCGATCGATGGTTGCGTAAGCTTTGCCAAAGTAGTAACCAACAAGAAGCAATAGAAAAGACTTTGGTAAAGTTCCTAATAAGTTATACCAGATAAACGTTAAAAAACGTACGCGAGCAGCTCCTGCGGCGACCAAAATAGCGCCACCGATGGCGTGCATAAACTTTCCGGCAAGTAACGTTTTTCCGGTATGCGCTTCAAAATGCTGATCGAGACGTTCGACGCGCTCAGGAGTTACCCCAACGAGACGACCCCAACGATGCAAGGAGCTATCTCTCCCCCACCTTCCAAGCGCATAATATAAAGAATCACCGACGAGGTCGCCAACAACAACAAGGGTATACGCTAGCAAAAAATTTAGATAGCCAAGGGACACCGCAAATCCAGCGAGCACCGTAACGATGGGCCCTTCGATAACAACGGCGGGAAACAAAACAAGGTAGGGGTAAGCAAACAGCCAATTGACAATAAGCTCAAGAGAGAAATGCATAAGACGTACCTGTCTGACAAATTCGATAGCTACTTACTATGTCGTTGCTGGTAGTAATTATTCAGTTGTCTTGCCCTCAAAATGTTCTTCTTCTGCTAAGGCATCTGCTTTAGTCTTGCGCACAACGCCATCCCTATGTTCTGGTGGCGAGTACACGGTATACAATTTTAAAGGTTGGTCTCCGGTATTGCTGATATTATGTCGTGTACCCGCGGGTACCACAATCGCATAACCCGCACTCGCCTCATGGCTAATACCATCAAGAACCGCTACCCCATGTCCTGATTCGATACGCAAAAATTGATCAAGTTCATGAACTTCTTCGCCAATGTCGTCTCCAACTTGAATCGTCATCACAACAAGTTGACTGTGCTTTGCCGTATAGAGCACCTGTCTAAAATTTTCATTCTCCTCTGTCTGCTGCTCGATATTTGCTACGTAGCCATGCATAATTTTTGCCTAGGTAATAAGCGTTGCTGTTACTATCCTACCCCTATTATAGAGGTAGGCGCAATACGTTACATGGCAACCACTTTCAAAGCAAAGTTACAAACACAGAAGGGACTGGTCAACGCTATTCTACTTTTTATGACGTCTAGTAATAAAGTCTTTTACAATTAACGCACCGGCAACAATAAATAACGTAATCAACCATGCTGTAAACGAAAGTACGGTTAGTACGTCGATTCGTTTCTCCACCTCACGCAGAGAACGGCCAGCAACAACGTAACCATGGGTGCTGCCGTTCGTGTACGGACGAATAACAACGGCGCTACGAACGCCTGCTTTTGGCTGCCAAGTAATACGATTGTCTCCGTGTGCAGCTGCGTAGGCAAGCGCACCTAAAGGTACCGAAGGAGATTTTCCGTCAAGCATCGCCGTTGAACCAAGCGCCTTACCTTGGTCGTCCAGTATCATTACATACACCCCAAGACTGCGAGCAAGGTCAACTTGCTGGTTGGGTAGGATATTGGCTGGCGACACTCCACTAGCAAGTACCTGAGTAACCTCTTCGGTAATCTCTACCTGCGGGTCGTTAGCGGACAGACGAAGTACTTGTTGCCCGATAGCATAGGAAAGCAACATGACACAGGTAATAGCAATCGCGAACACTGTCCAAGAAAAAAACAATCGATCAAAATGATGATGACGCATAGAATATAACACGTTAGTAAAACAATAAACGAATACTACGAAAGATGGGAAAGCGCATACGAAAGTGAACCGTCGACTTTTTTACCGGGATTAAAGAGAGTATCAGGATCAAAAATTTCTTTCGTCTGGCGGAAGAGCGCGCAAACCTCTTTGCCAAACTGCTGCTCTAGGTACGGTGTCCGAATGAGACCGTCATTATGCTCTCCGGTAATCGAACCGCCGTAGGCAAGCACCAGATCGTATACCTTGCCGCCAATATCCGGTATCAGTGTCGCCAGCCGCGGGTCATGAATGGGCATAAGCGGAATGATGTGAAAATTGCCATCGCCAACGTGTCCAGTAATAGTGTAGACGAATTTTGCTGATTCTAAAATGGTATGCAGTTTTGGAAAGAACTCGTGTAATACCGCCGGCGGCACGACAAAGTCATCAATAAACGGCGCCGTTCGCATACCGCGAACGTGTTTTCGCAATAAATCAAAACTTTCGCGGCGAATGGTAAGAAAAGCATTTGCTTCGGCGGTCGAGCCCGTAACCCGTGTTCTAATGGGCAAATCGGCAAGCGCGGCCTCGGCCTCTTTTGCCTGCTTGCTGGCGACTGCTTCGTCGTCATCGGTAAATTCAACCAACAGTACAAGCGCCGGCAACCCGCCGGTAATAATTGACCAGGCAGCCGGAATGAGATGCAGACCCGCAATAATCAAATTGCCACGAAGCACGCGACGGAGAATAGAAGGCAAAAATTTCATTGCTACCCGAAAAGTATGGTTGTCGTACGATTCGAATGTTTCTGGATGAAAACGAAGCACGCGCTCGATAATGTCCGGTAAGTGGTCCAGATTCTTTAATGAAATGACGAGCATCCGCCGAAATGCTTTTGGCTGTACCAACCGAAAACGAATGCTGGTCGTTAACCCCAGCGTCCCTTGTGAGCCAACCAGTAACCGGGTCAAATCAAACGTGCCGGATTCTTCGTCAAGAACGTCCCAAAGAGCATAACCTGCAGAATTTTTACTAACCTTTGGTTTTGCTTTTTTTATCAGCGCCGCATTGCTACGTATCAGTTCGTGCATTTTTTTATAAATCTCGCCACCTAGACCAGTCTCCTTCTTCTTCTCTTCAAGCTCAGCAAGAGTAATTTTTTTAAACTGATGTACCTTACCGTCACGAAGTACCACCGACAGCACTTCGACAAAATTTGCGGTCTTGCCATAGACAAGGCTCCGCTCTCCTCCAGAATTATTATTGACCATCCCCCCGACAGTACAGAGATCGCGCGACGCCGGATAGCTTGGCAACAGCCGTCCTTTGGCAAGTGTTACCTTTTCAAAATCGCGATAGTAAACACCGGGCGCAACCTCAACCGAGTCCCCTTGTACCTCACCAACAGCGTTAAAATGTTCGGTAAAACTAACAACAATAGATTCGGTAAGCGGACCGCCGGACATATCCGTGCCAGCACTCCGCGCCGTCAAAGAACAGGCCGTCCCTTTTGTCCTCACTTCCGCTATATAAGAAACAAGGGAGCAGGCCTCTTTTTCGTTCTTAGGCGCAACGACAACAGCTGGACGGACAGAAAAAAGACTGGCATCAGTACTGTTGGCAATAAGTGTCGCTTCGTCGTTTCGTACTTCCCCCTCAACACATGACCGAATACCATCGGCTATTTCTTTACCGTTCATCTCTCTGGCTAACTCTTCCACGCTTGCCAAGCAATAATCTGCCTCGTCCACGACGCCCAACGTACCAGGCGCGAGCAATGGGGTAGACCGCAAACGAGAGGGATAAAAGAAGCGGCGTCATCTATTTAACAAACATTCTACGGAACGTCTTGCTGCTGTAATACACGGCAATAATAAAAATGACGGCTAATACTTCGTCGACCGTAAACATAAATACCTGGGCGGGATTTACCGTAAATGCTAAGTAGTCGGCAATTCCACGGTACTGAAAAAGGGCTGCACCAAGTACAGCAACCGTCAGGTTCAAGGACGAAGACCAACGCTCGCTCGGGTTGGTAAGCCCGGCAACGATAACCAAAAAGAGCGCGCCGATGATAGCGCTGAATGTCGGAAGCGTCAGAAAGGCGGAAACAATGGGTGTCGTAATGGTAATGATAATCGCTGCCGCCACAAACAACCGACGAACTGCATCGCCATAGTAGTGAAAAAGTGGCGGCAGAGAAGTAGCCGTGGTAGCGACGCTGTGTTTTTCCGGATCAATCTTTATGAGATGTTGGTCCATAACATTCTGTTACTCTGTAGTATAACTCTCCCCCTACTCGGCTTCAAGTACCGCTTCGGTTGCGCCTTCAAAAAAATTGGCATAACGGGAACGAACTGCACGCTGTAGGTGTTTCATTAGCTCGCTTATCTGCATCCAGAAGAAGGACCAGAGCCACACAAAAATAATGAACGGCCAAGAGAGCTGGCTAGTAAGAACACCCGTAGCGGCCATGGCAGTAACAATAAGCTGGGTGCCAATGGTTGCCACCATCACCATACGGCTTGGGAAAAATTTGTACCATGGCTCATCAGTATGCGCCACGTAGATAAGCATATGGCCCGACACCGTCAGCTTCAAAAAGGACATCGTCTGCAACTCTCCCCAAGGCAGATGCCACCAGTAAACCGCAATGAAAAATAGCATGAGACTATTCATAATACCGGCAAGTCCGAAGAGCGAACTTAGCAAGAACCGCGCGCGAACATTAATCTTGGCTGGCATCTCCGGCACGCGAACACGGTCGACAGCAAGAGCAATAATCGGTAAATCGTTGAGGAGTGCGAGTAAAATAAGTTGTACTGGTGTTAGCGGATAATCGCCATAGAGAAGCCCCAGCACAGCAACCGTAATGATAACTCGAAAACTTTCTGAGATGCGGTAGACCGAGTAGTTGTAAAGACGCTGAAAGATTTTTCTGGCTTCAATAACCGCATCTCGAATGACCGTAATGCCATCCGTCAACAATACAATATCCGCCGCACCCTTGAGGGCATCGACAGCGTTCTTAACAGCAATACCAACCGAGGCGGCCTTGACTGCTGGCAAATCGTTGACCCCATCACCAGTCACCGACACGCAGGCTTTCGTACGGGCGAACTGAACCAATCGATACTTATCTTCTGGTAAAATTTCGGCAAAGCCGCCAATTGCGTCAAAGCGTTTTTTAATATCATTCCACCCAGCTTCCGTGGCAAAATCTGCTCGCCGAATGACCGGCCCAACCAGTTGCAGTACGCGAGCCGCGCGGGTGGTAATGGCTTCGTTGTCACCGATCACCATTTTGGTAGCAATGCCGTGCTTCTGAAGAAAGCTAATGACAAGAGACGACTCAGGGCGGATGGTATCGGACAGTAAGAGTAGGGCAACGAGTGTCATTGCCTTCTCTTTGTCCCCCACTACCTCGGCAAGCGCCAAAACGCGGTAGCCATTTTCAGCAGCCTCTGCGACGTCGGCAGCAAAACGTTTTTTGTCTTGACTCGACAAGGTGCATAACGCTTCAACCACCTGTGAAGCGCCAAACGCCACCGTATGAGCTTTGCCAGTAATCGTAAGCGTAGCGGTTGCCCGCTTGCGACTTGAATCTGCCAGAATAAACTGTGTCCGTTCGAACGTTTCGGTCGACTCCGCCTTGGCGGCAGTCAGTACCGCTCGATCAATGGGATTTTCATTATCTCCCGCAACTGTTGCCGCCGCCAGCGCGAGGTTGTGTTTTTCGTCACCGCTATAGGTGATAACGCGCTCAACGGCAATAGTGTTTTCTGTTAACGTGCCGGTCTTGTCGCTAAGCAGCAAGGTGACATTTGCTAGCTCTTCAAGAGACGACAGACGACGCACAATAACATTCTTCGCCGTTAAACCAACGACCCCAATACTAATAATAAGGCTCGTTACGGTCGGCAGCGCCACCGGAATACCGGCAATAAACAAGCTAACATCGAGGGTCAAAATATCGAGCAGTGGCACGTGCCACAAGAAAGAAACCGTTGTTAATAAAATCGCAACAGTAACGCTAATGCCGCCTAAAAATTTTGAAATCGTAGGAATGTCTTCCTCCATTAGGCTGCGCTTGCCTTCAACCAGCATTAAGGTTTTGCTGAAAGCAGTTAACGCACCGGTCGCGGTTACTTCAGCCAACGACCAACCGGTAACAAGAAACGTACCGGTAGAACCTTTCCCCCCTATTTCTTTTTGTACCGGCAAGGACTCTCCGGTAACCGCTGACTCGTTAACGGTAACGTTATTAACCTCTCAAAACACCACATCTGCCGGAACGATATTGCCGATGGTAAGGCGGATAATATCACCAGGCACCACATCGGTTGAATCAATGCGCACCTCCTTCCCGTCACGAATAACCGAAACAAAAACGTGCAAATGATCACGCAACTTGGCGACCGCCGTGTCGGCCTTATGCTCGTGCCAACCGGAAATGCCAAAATTTAAAATGAGCAAAGCCGCGATAATACCTGCGTCAGAGGTGCGGCCAGCAAAGAGCGACAAACCGATTGCCGAGAGCAGCATAAGAGCAATTGGCGAAAAAAACCACTTCGCCAAACTCGCAACAATACTCTTCTTGTGTTCCGCAACCTCATTCTTACCAAAGCGCTCAAGGCGTGTTTCGGCTTCTTCGGTGCGTAACCCTATTGATACTGCTGTAACCATAGATCAATAATGTCAGATGAAGCGCACCCAAAACTAAGCGTCGTGAATGAGCCAAATGAGGTACGCCCTGCCGTCAGTATAGAAATGGTCCCCCGCCTGATTGCTTCCCGTCAATGGTTTCACTAATGGAATAGTATGCACGTCAGTGACATCAGCATGGGCAACAAGCGATTGCTGGAGGTAGTTGCGCTCGGCATCAACGTTGGGAGCAATGCGGTGGGCAATGAGATAGTGAAGGCTTTCGTCAAAGCTGGCGGCACCTACCCAAACCGGCTCTCTGTTCACGGTTAACCCTGTCCGCCAAAAACGAACGTGATGTCGCTGCCGAATACCATCAGTTGGCTGCTCGAATGCTACTTCTTGTCGAACTCCCCCATAACAAGAAGGGGTAACTGGTGCCGTTACGTCCGAACGGTTAAAAATTGCCGCATAGGCAAGCTCGAGTGCTGTCTTCTCTTTTAACGGTGCTGCTTTCGTCCAACCAATATCCTGAAAAGCATTATTCAATTCTGTCGCAGAACCAACCACGACGACGTTCACCGGTTCCATTGTTTTCCCAAATGGTGAGTGGGTAAATTTTGCAAAGTCACTACTCGTCAGCAGGGTTGCCAATTTATCGGGCGCGGCGTTAACGGCGGCAACCGGAAAATTTTGACCACACGAAATATGCGAGGCGCCAAAAACAAAAACGCCCACAAGCGTCAATGGGAGCAGTAACAGTATTTTAAGTTTTCGATACAAAAATTGCATGCTAAACAACGCGTGTCAGTACACTTACTATAGAGGAAAGGCGAGGAATACGAAAGCAACGAGCATCCGATAAATGCCAAAAGCCTTAAAATCGTGCTTTTTGATGTACGTAAGGAGCCAGCGAATACTAGCTAACGCCACAACAAAAGAAACGATAAAACCTATGGCCAGTAGACCAAAATCACCGGCTGAAAACAGTTGATAATTTTTAAGTACATCAAGGCCTGTCGCGGCAAACATGGTTGGTACGGCGAGGAGAAAGGAAAATTCGACAATTTTTTTTCTTGGCATACCAAACAATAACCCGCCGACAATGGTGGCAGCAGAACGAGACACGCCCGGTATTACAGCAACCGATTGGCACAGACCAATGATAAGGCAGGAGCGGTAGGGCAGCCGTGAAAGTTCCTGAGTGGAAGCATCTGTTTCGGGTTCAGATACACGATGAAATAACTCAAACGTATACAGAAAAAGCCCACCCAGAAACAATGACCAGATAACAATGGTCAAATTGCCAAGAAGGTAAGCTTTGATGATGCGATAGAGCGCGAGCCCGATAATGCCAGTTGGCACAAAGGCAACCACCAGACGCTTTAGGAGTTGCCAATCAAAAAATCGTCGCCAGTACACTGCGACAACGGCAAAAATTGCGCCGAGTTGGATAATAATTTCAAAACTTTTCTGCAAATCAGTCTGCGCGATACGCAAAACCGAGGATGCCAAAATAAGATGAGCGGTTGACGAGATAGGGAGAAATTCGGTAACCCCTTCGACTACCCCAAGAAGCGCAGCGTGAAAATAGGCGAGCATAGAATAATGTTAGTTATTTATTTTTATAACAGCGTTTACAGTAACCAAAAAGTTCAACAGCGTACTGTTTTACTTCGACAAAATGTTTCGATTGTTTGAGCGCGCGGCTGACCATACTAGTTACACCGCAGCCGGTAAAATCTTCAACATTGCCACACGTAAGACAAACCAGATGATGATGATCCGAAGCCGCCAGTTCAAAGTGGGTATGTCCATGGCGCAAATCAACCCGCTGAATAAGGCCCTTCTGCTCAAGCATGTGGAGAGATCGGTACACGGTGACCTGGTCGGTGCCAAACGCTTTCATCTGCTGCAAAATTGTCTGCATACTCAATGGTCTACCGGCCTGTTCGAGCGTAGTCAATAATGCGACACGAGCCGGGGTCGCCCGCTCACCAACAGCTCTCAGCGTTTTACGGAATCTTTCTTCCTGTACTCTTTTATTCGTAGTACTTGCTTTCATTTATGGTGAAATCCTTACTTACTATAGCACACGACGTTGTTAGTAAAATAAACCAAAAAGCTAGCGCAACTACTCACCTAATGTTGACAAAACGAAAAACCTCTCGTAGAATCAGTATATGCAAAATATTTGCATATAGCAACTGGCTCATGAAATTAAGAAGCAAAACTCCCCTACTACTCCTCGGCCTAGCCCTTGTCGGTCTTCTTGCTGTGTTGGCCGCAGGTAGTATTCGCCATTTTTCCACCACTAAACCAGCAAGAGATGGCACACTAAAAATTGCTGCTTCGTTTTACCCGCTTGCCTACTTTACGCAGTCTGTCGCTGGTAGTCATGCTGACGTGGTAACAATAACCCCAGCCGGCGCAGAACCGCACGATTACGAATTAACAGCCGGTGACGTGGCCACGCTTGCCGGTGCTGATCTTGTGGTAGCAAATGGCATCTTGGAACCATGGCTGCCGAAAATCGAAAACGAACTGACTGCCAACGGGTCGTTGCTGGTTGTCGGAAAAAGTTTTGCAACACACTACTATACCGGTACTGACGCGGTACCAACCATTGACCCACACGTCTGGTTGAGCCCAAAAATTGCCGGCAAAATGGTAAACGAAATTACCAATGCATTGGTACGCATTGATCCGGCGCACGCCAACGACTACCGAAGCAACAAACAGGTCATGCAAGCTAAATTAGCCTCGCTTGACGAAGACTTTACCAAGGGGCTTTCGCGATGCTCACTTAATACGTTTATCACTTCACATAGCGCCTTTGGCTACCTCGCTGCCGACTACGGGCTCACTCAAATTAGCATTGCCGGTCTTTCGCCTGACGCCGACCCCTCACCGCAGCAACTGGCTTCTGTTGCTGATCTGGCAAAAACAAAAAATATTCACTATATCTTTTTTGAATCACTAGCGAGTCCAAAACTTTCAGAAACACTAGCGCGTGAAGTCGGCACCGAAACGCTTGCACTAAATCCTCTCGAAGGACTCACTAAAAATGAACTTGCTGCGGGGCAAAACTACTTTACGGAAATGCAACAAAATCTCACGAATCTTAAACTAGCACTCGGATGTCAGTAGCAACACCGGAAAAAATCATCGAAGTAACCGACGTTTCGTACAGCTACGGCTCTGGTTTAGCGCTTGAACATATTACACTTCCGGTACTGCGCGGAGACTACCTGGGCGTCATTGGACCAAACGGCGGTGGTAAAACTACGCTCCTTAAGTTGATGCTGGGACTACTGCCGGTGCAAGAAGGAACGGTAAAGCTTTTCGGGGTCGATATTAAAGACTTTCGCGACTGGTGGAAAATTGGTTACGTTCCACAAAAGGCAGTCAACTTTGACGCACGATTTCCGGCAACCGTCGCTGAAGTCGTGGCCATGGGAAGAAGCGCTCGCAGAGGCATTGGGCGACGGCTAACAAAGGTAGACTACGCGAAAGTTGCTGATGCTATTGCCTCAGTCAATATGTCAGCGTATCATGACCGGCTCATTGGCACACTGTCTTCTGGTCAACAACAACGGGTTTTCATTGCCCGAGCGCTAGCGAGTAAACCAGAGGTCCTCTTCTTGGATGAACCGACCGTCGGCGTCGACGCAGCAGCGCAAGGTGCTTTCTATCAGCTACTAAAAACACTAAACGAAGAACGCGCGCTAACGCTTATTCTTGTCTCTCATGATATCGATGTGGTGGCAAGTCAGGCAACGCAAATTGCCTGCATCAACGGCCACCTTATCTGTCACCTGCCGCCAAAAAACTTTAACGCCAGCGAGTACATTAAGAATCTCTACGGTAAAGATATAACCTTCGTTGTCCATGATCACTAGTCTCTTCCACTACGGGTTTATCATACGCGGCTTTGAAGCGGGTATTGTCATTTCGGCGATTGCGCCCATGATTGGTATGTTCCTCGTTTTGCGCCGTTACGCTCTTATGGCCGACACGCTCTCGCATGTCTCATTTGCTGGCGTCGCCATTGGTCTTCTTCTGGGACTGAACCCACTTATTACCGCCATCGCGGCTGCGATTTTTGCCGCCGTATCGCTGGAGCGACTGCGTATTAAAAAACTAGTGTATGGCGACGCCGCGCTTTCGCTATTCCTGTCAGGAAGTTTGGCGCTGGCTACGGTGCTCATTAGTGTAGCA
>PFET01000005.1:29814-58859 GCA_002793855.1 Candidatus Uhrbacteria bacterium CG10_big_fil_rev_8_21_14_0_10_48_11 | reverse complement strand
CGCCACTATTTTGGTTCTCCTCTATAAAGAACTGGTCTACGTTTCGTTTGACGAAGAGGCGGCGCAGGTAAGCGGCCTACCAACCAAGGCCCTAAACATTGTCTTTATCGCGCTTGCCGCTGTAACAATCGCGCTCGCTATTCCTATTGTTGGCATCTTGCTGGTGTCGGCGCTGATGGTGATTCCAGTGGTGACGGCGCTTCAGCTTAAACGCAGCTTCAAGGAAACGCTCATTATTGCCGAGGTCGTCTCGATCGTCTCAACTATGGCGGGCATCGTCATTTCATTTGTCTTCAACCTGTCACCAAGCGGCACTATTGTCCTCTTCATGCTCGCCATCTTTTCTCTGATTGTACTATTTCGACAACTTCAAGGGTCGAGCAAAAAGCAATAACCCGCTATGGTGTAGCGGGTTATTGCTCGCGCACCTTCCAACTATAAAAACAAGAGTGTATCAATAGCCCACGCACCGCTACCAAGAAGAACCAGCGCCAAAGAAGCGGCGAGCAAAATCAAATCAAACTCCCAACCGCCGGCACTATCAACGAAGTGCCGTTTCATCGTTCGAATTTTAAAGTCCATTGCGCCAAGCATAATAAGTGCCAAACCCAAAGCGGCAAGCTGGGTTAAAAATCCGAAAAGCACCGCTATGCCGCCGAGTGTTTCAGTGATCGCTAAAATTTTCATTTTTACGAGCATACCGGCAGGCATTTGCTCGGAGGGCTGCATCTTCCACATCCCCCACTTGGCCTTACCGTGAACAATAAAAATGACACCGAGAGCGATTCGCAAACAAAGAAGAGCGAGGGCACCGTATACGGATAGAGTAAACATAATTTTTCTTGCGTCGATTACGTACTATTTAAGAAAATAAATTATCAATAGTTGATTTTACTGATACAAACCGCAACGTTACCAATGCGGTAAAGTATGAGGTGAGGAAGAAGAGCATACCATAGAAGCAGGGCGTTGTGTAGAGCGGCGTTCCTGGGGAGCAGGTTATAATTTTTCCGCCAAAGCTGAAAACTTTGTAGTACTCAAGCGATTCGTAAGTCAGCACCGATATGGCAAAGAGAACAGCAAAGAGAAGAAAGTTTTTTAGGTATCGCTCGCCTGTCCTGTTTTCACTGCCAAGACTTAGCCACAGTGACCACCCAAAAGCGACCAGAAAGGCAACGGCACCATAAAAGCAGGCGGTGACAAAGGGGTTCGGAATGGCACAATCATTGAAACGAAAAAGGGTGCCATAGAGAGTATGAAACGTGCGAAACTGGCCAAGAGTGGTCGTCCACGAGATGAATACGCCACCGGCCAAAAGTATCGTTTGTAGCGTCAACACCTTTTTATACATAACCTCAAGCGATTAGGTAGAGCTATAGTGTAGCACAAAAGAACCTGCACAAAACGTCCTTCTACGTGTTACGCGTTAGTAATGGAAAGCTACAAACTACTTTTCGGCTACCTCGGGACTGCCTTTGCGCTTGTTAGTTACCTACCTTACTTTAGAGATATTTTGCACGGGGTAACAAAGCCGCACGTCTTCACGTGGCTTATTTGGGGAGTACTGAATGCCACCGTTTTTTCTATTCAGCTAGCAGCGGGTGGTGGCGCGGGGGCGCTCATTACCGGCATTGTTGCCCTTGCTAACTTTTCGATTGCAGTTTTGGCACTGCGCCATCGAGCTGACAAATTTACGAAAACTGATTGGCTAACATTGACAGCCGCCTTTGGCGCCATTCTCTTGTGGCGACTAGTGAACCTGCCTGCAGTATCGGTTGCCCTCATTGCCTTCACGGATGTACTAGGTTTTTTGCCAAGTTACCGCAAAGGATTTTTAAAACCATTTGAAGAAACGATTAGCTCTTGGGGGCTTGGCGCCGTGAGTTTTTTGTTCGCTCTATTTGCACTTGAAACGTACACACTAGCCACTTGGCTCTACCCCACAGCACTGGTTCTACTCAATGGCGGTTTTACCCTTATGCTCTTGGTACGTAGACGACAATTAAAAACGTAATTTAAACGAGCCGTACGTCAGTTGACGCCAGCTCGTTTGCTCTCACCTCCTATTGTTGCCCACTCATGCAACGTATCTACTAACAGCCACCTCATTAACCCACGCGCTCCAAGAAGCGCAATTTCGAACCGCCCCCATTGTGGCACTGCGACGACCCGCATGCCATTTTCTTCGACGACCACGTGAATCGGGACGTCAAAATTGAAATCCGCTTCGCCGCCCTTACACAGTGTACGAGCAAAGAGGCGGTTATGATAATAGAACTCAAGCGCGAGCTGCTTACCGACTTCCCCGCCCTGACAGCTAAACGTCATTCCCCAAACATTTACATAAGGGGCGTTCTCAGCAACGAAGCCGAGGTTCAGTTGTCGCGCATCCTTCGCGACGGTTGGTTGAACGATAACAGTCAGGCGACCCATCGCCGTTTGCTCAACCACCGGCACGGAAAAGGGAACGAAGCGCATGATCAGGCAAAAAACCACCGGTGCGGCGACGACTAGTACAGCGACCAGCCCCAGTGACCACACCTTTTCTTCTTCTTTCCTTCTGCTCACGATCCTCTCCCCCTTACCCGAAATAAAAACCGTTCATGAGATTGGTTATTATCTGGGTTAAAATTACAATTGCGGCAATCATCAATGCCGTTTCGATACGTTTTTCCACGGCAACCCCTCCCTTAACCAAAATTGTCTTTGGGCAGAATAGCTCATTACCTTTTTTACCGCAACTGCTTCTCTTTTTACGAAACCGTCAACCAGGACTCGACAGCGCGGAATTTTTTCAAGTAGGATTTCGTCTCGTTTCGAAGTCCGTAGTAACTACTAACAGCTACCTGCCAATTGTCGCCAAAGTGCTGAATGGCCTTACGAACCCTTGTCGCTCCGCCATTATAGGCAGCAGCCAGTACTTCTCGCATAGCATCAGTAAAGAGTGCCGGGTTACGACTGAGGTTTGCCTTGGCATAACTTTCAAGCACGTTCTGGTTGAGGTCAGTGTAAAGCGCCATGGCTTTGAAGGCGTTGACGTGATCCGCCATTCCTTTTTTGAAATCACCAATTAAGTGCGCTGACGGATAATGTGCCGCAATGCTGGCATAGGTTGGCTTAATAAACTGGGCAAGCCCCAAAGCACCTGCAGAAGAGCCAGCAAAACGGTAACTATCTTCTCGATTGGTCGCCAAAATCGCAAACACTTTATTTAGGACCGGACCTTTGTCTGTTGCGCGCAAAAATTCTCCGGTATCCATATGCTCGATAAGCGAGATTGTTCTCAAGACATCTGGGTCTACAACGTCCCCAACAAGTCCACGACCGGTAACCGAATGCACACCTTGCAAATTTAACTCTTTGAGCGCCGTGACAATAACGTCATCAAGATATGACCGACCCGAAGCAACAATTACCGGATCAAGAAAGGTGTCGCTATAAGGAACGTAAATTTCTTCAGCCGGCGGGAAGGTGCCGGTAGTGCCTGAACCAGAATCAAAAATAGGAAATTTGTTAGCAAGCACTTGGTATCCCGAAGGCGAGGCAACCGTGTACTGAACATTCACCCCGTTGCCACTCGTATAGTCAATTCTAAATCCTGCGGTTTTCGATATTGCTTTTGGTATACGGCGAAGTGCCCCGCCAATGAGCACATCCTCAGTGGTCAACGTAACCTGCACCGTTTGCATATCATTGGTTGACGGATTCCATACGGCCAGCAAAACCTCTCGATCGCTCGGCACCGTATCCTGCCAGCTCGTTACAACCTTACCATTACTACCGACAACGTTGTGACGTTCTAACGCTTCTCTCGTTTGCGGACCAACAACGCCAATCGCCTCTATACCTTCCGCTTTTTGAAAAGCAACAACTGAAGCGGTTGTCGTTGGACCAAAAACACCATTCGCCAAAACGGTTTTTGGGAAATAGCCGAGTTGCTTAAGTGCCTCTTGCAGTAACACAACATCACTTCCGCTCATTCCTTTGGTGAGGGAACGCGTCCAAGCAATTCGTTTCTGCTGTGGGTAAATTGGCGTGGCAGTATGCAAAAGTTTTCTCGCATCAGCCAATTTTGCAATAATCGGCGGAAGCGGCGCATCGGCTGGAGTTGTCGTTTGGTTCGGTGTCGTTAAGGGCATTGGGGCTGTATCTTCTACTATTGGCGGTGCTGCCTGTGGTACTGCAGGGTACGAATCAAGCTCTAGTTCGCTCATCACTGCAATCTCATCCCAGCTATAGCCTGCTGCCAAAAATGCCGACTCGGAAACAATGGGTACACGATAGCCACTTGAAATATCATATACTGCTGGTGAGTTAGGCGTCTTTGCAACCCGTACATTAGGCACAGCCATAAGCGCCGTAACGTCATTGGTAGTTTTCACGTCTCCAAAATCGAAACCGTAAGAATACAAAATATTTGGGCTGGAAAGGTGACGCTTATGACTATTGCTTAACAAAAAAACTCTGGCATCATCTTTTGTTTTCCAGACTGTATTATTAGGAAAGGTTGTTTGCGCAAAACTGGGTGCGGCAAAAATACTTGTGCTGACACAAAAAAGAACCAGCGCAATAAACTGCCAGTTATTTCTCGCTACTCGTATACTGCTACGAAAAAAGGGCAACGACATGATAGTTGCTGTGAGTGTAGCAAGGATGAAAAGCGGGGTAAAGCGTTGCCGACGTACGGCAACGGCAGGATAAGCGTATACACTATAGATGACGATAACAAACATACTTTATTGCCTGCAATGATGCACAAAAAATTATTTCCTCTACCCCACCTACCTATGAAACTGCGTCTTTCTAGAATAAGGATTGTCGCTATTGTTCTTGCCATTGCTTTCTATGCCGGTGCTGTTTGGTACGCGCAAAAAAAATTGCAGCTATTGGCGTAGAGGACGGTATTGCGGGGGCTGTACACCAAAACCCGACGACGCGCACGACTGCTAATGATAAATCTTCTACTGACCAACCAGAAGCGGCAAAACTACAGCCAGTGAGTAAGTCAGAAACAACGGTCGCCAACGACAACCGATCGAACGCAAAACTCCTTGCTGTCCCCTTTACCTCACAGGCACCAACTGCCAACTGGGACACGCTTCACAATGAAGCGTGCGAGGAAGCAAGCGCCATCATGGCCGCCGCGTATTTTTCTGGTGACACCAGAAGCATACTGCCCGCCGATGAGGTGGAAGCCGACCTTATCGCGCTTGCCCAATGGTCAATTAAAACCTTCGGCTCCTCGCTCGACATCGCAACAGAAGAAACAGCAAAAATGCTACGCGACGTTTATCAACTTAACGCCGAAGTCCGACACAATCTTTCTGAAAACGAATTAAAGCAACTGATTGCAGAAAATAAATTAGTCATTATGCCCATTAATGGACAGCGCATTGGTAACCCGCATTACCGTCAACCGGGCCCCCTCTATCATATGCTGCTCGTTCGCGGCTGCACCGAAACACGCATCGTCACCAATGATTCTGGCACGAAATTTAGTGAAAACCATTCTTACACGTTGAAAAAATTAACCAATGCACTTGTTGACTGGAGTCACGAAAAAGATACTGTCATGCCAGCAACCGGCGTTACTGTTGTTTGGAAATAAAAAACAGCCCCGAGGAAACCTCGGGGCTGTTCTCTTTGGGCAGTACTTTGGTTATGTACTACAACCGTTGCCGCCGGCCGAACTGGTAACTGGCGTCACTACACTGGCAACCTGTTGGTAACCCGAGGCGCTTGAGAACTGCGACGAGAGCGCTTGCTTAGGATCTACATCTTTCCACGCAATACCTTGATTGGAGAAGTACGTGGCAATCGTCAAATACGTGTCAGGGAACCAGTGGCTATTCACCACCAGTGCGGTCTGGTACATTGTTGCCTCGTCCGCTCCTTGCGCTGCCATAAGCTCTAAGAGTCCAAGCATCGCCATGCCGTGATTGCAATCAGGAAAATGCGTGGAGTTGCCACAGCAAGGCCGATAGATGTTGCGAGAAACCCTATCAACCAACGCCTGTTCATCTGCCGTCAACACAACAAACGGGTGCGCAGAGTAATGGCTCATCGGATCACCGGAGGCAACCGTCCATCCGCCAGTCGAAGCAAATCCACCAGCACCGCCATAGCGAGGATCGCTCATTTCTCCACTATCCAAAATATCATTTTTGTTCCCTAAGCCAAACGCCCACAACAAATTAAGAAGCTCTGATGCGTTTTGCTGATTGATGACCAACGGCGCCGTTTGGTTTGTGGTTAGCATGGTTTCCATGTAGGCACTCACGCCACCACGACTCGCGTAGAGCGCATCAATATTTTTTCTATCAATGACGCCGGTGTCAACCAACTGCTCACCAAGATCTCCCCAGCGAACCGGAATGGTTACACCGTCAGTAGGAAGCACAGAAGCTTCGAGCGCGCTTGCTGAAGGTAACGTTGTTGCTGCTGCGCGGCTATCGACTGGTGCACTCGCGGTTTTTTGTACTGGCTGGCTAACAGGGCGCGAGGTCAAAATTGGTTTTCTGTGCACCTCTACATTAAAGGAAAAGAACGTATTTACGAGTAACAACACAAGAGCGGTAAGACCGATTCGTTCCAGCCACGTGGTACGCACCAACCATTTTTCTAGCTTATCCAGATAACGACGCAGGGCTAACGCAAACCGCCGAAGCGTCTCAGAGAAAGAAATTCCTATCATAGAAAAAGAAAATAAATAAAATTACTCGTCACAACAGTCTACCAGTTTGGCCACAAGATCTTCTCTTGTCCACGGCTGCTCACTTGCTTTTTGATCGTGCTTATTAAGTTGCTTGTCAGCAATTTTTTTTACCGCTGAGAGATCAATAAGTTTCAGACGAATTGCCCAAAACATAGAGTAGAGCTGGTAGGCCTGATCAAATGTTTCGCTAGCGCGATTATGCTGATTGTCGCGCTGCAATTTCGTGCCAACTTCCATAAGTCGCATCGTCGCAGCCAAAAGGTGTTTGGCGATACACCATGTTTCACCTTCGTTGTTCGGCATAAGCCTCGCTAGCAGCTTCTTGCGCATCTCCCGGACATCATGCACAAACGCGAAGTATTCATTCTTGCCGGTCTTCTCTCCGGTAAAGAAAAAGTGCTCTTCAAGGCTTACCAAATTCATTACCGCCAAGCTCAGGTCTTCATCGGTCGAAAGGTCGATGCCTCCACTTTTTTTGAGGGCTAAAAGTTTTGCGAACACTTCTTCTTTGGTTGGTAAGGTGTTTGGCATACTCCTTAGATAAAGAGGATGAGAATACCAACTACTACCATAGCAACGCCGGCCCACAAGCGCAGTCCTCGCACATTTGTTTTTTTCCAATCCTTTACTTTTTCTAGTACTACTTTATCGGCAGAGACCCAAAGCACCACAACGAGCGGCAAAATGAGTATGAGATTGTAGAGGACCAGATACCAAAAACCGACTCCGTAGGTTCGGTAATCGTGTAAGAGTCCAATAACCATCAGGTACGGCCCACCCATACAAGGAAACTGACAAATCCCCACCAAGAGGCCCAGCCCAAACGCGGCTGGCAGTGAAGCGCCTTCGATAAGCCGGCTCATGGCACTATGTGATACCGACGGTAGCTTTAGCTTGATCGGAAATTTCGGGAACAAATGATTGACGATGTTAAGTACGCCAAACACAATGAGCACCGTTGCTCCTAGCTTCCCCATAAAGTGCGGCGTGTTAAACAGGTGCAGCACCCTAAGAAGCCCCAGTCCAATCAGCAAATAAGCAACGAAGATGCCGCTAATGTACGTACCGCCAATTTGCAATATTTTGCGGCGTGAAAGCTGCATACCGAAGAGAAAAGCAATGGTAAGAAGCAGAATCGAAAACGAACACGGATGCACGCTGTCGAGAAGAGAAGAAATAAGGACAAGCGGCAAAAGCCACGTTCCGCCGTTGCTTAGACTCCAAATGACTGCTGAGGTTGCGGCGCTATGCTTCAAGAAAATAATGCCCGCCAAAGCTAGTGCAACCAAGATAATTATTGTCGTTATGCGTTTCATGTTGCTTACGGCGTTACCATGGCGCGTATTTCAAACCTCAATTCACCGCCCGATGGATCGGTCAGGTAAATGAAGCGGTCAATAGCACCAACCCCAGCGGGACCATGGGCGTTGGGGTCATAAACGACGCGTACCGCGCGTGACTCACCTGGTTCGATTACCTCGTTTGCGGGAGCAAAAAAGCCCATCCCTTCCATGCCGAATGGCCCTTTTTCTCTATCGGTACTTTGTAGGAATGCGGTCGTGCACATACACGACGTGTACACTTTTCTGACTTCAACTGGCTGGTTTGTGGTATTGGTCACTGTAAAATTATGCTCAACATTGCCATCCTTCATGCGAATGGTGCCAAAATCATAATTGTTTTCTTCTACACTCAGACCGGCAATGGTTCCCGTGGCTGGTGCGCCGGTAACCGTTTGGCTCGTGCTGCCCCACCACAGAAGACCGGCAACGCTAAGCGCAAACAGGCTACCGATAATTCCTAATAATTTCATGGTCGTTATAGTTAAGACAAAAACAAACACCGTCTTGTACTAAAGACGGGACACAACGCGACGAAGAATGACCCCCGCGCGTTTAGCTACAACGACGGACTATGTTCAAAACGGGTCAGCCAACGCAATAACGGTTCGGTAAAAAATCGATGCCGTTCATTACTGGCAGAAAAAAAGACAAACACTGATAACGGCGGCGACGCTTCAGCAGACAAGAAAACGATTACAAAAAAGAAAGAAAGCACCGCCAGCACCAAGGACGCCAGTGACCATGGTCGTGATGCGGACACTGTATGCAATAGTGCAAAATGATGCGCTAGCTCGCCAAGCTGATTTTCCGGACAAGGGTTGCCGGTCATGGTAGAGGTCATACAGTCATGATGATTTGTCATGGCCTCTGCCGCCAAAAGCATCCCAAAGACAGCAACAACAATAAAACTAATAATTACGATACTGGCAGTAAGGTAGCGCATGGTTCTAGGTACGCTGTTCTAGGTCAACTCTCCTTAGTAGTAATGCATTTGCCACCACAATGACCGAGGAAAGACTCATAATGAGCGCGCCGATTTCCGGACGGAGGAAGAATCCCCAAGCGGCAAAAACACCGGCCGCGGCTGGTATGGCAATAATGTTGTAACCAAGCGCCCATACCAAATTTTGAATCATTTTAACGTACACTTTTTTTGAGAGCACAATCAAACGAACAACGTCGGCCGGGTTGCTTCTGGTAAGTACAACATCTCCTGCCTCGACCGCTACATCGGTACCTGCCCCAATGGCGATACCAACATCCGCCTGCGTCAATGCTGGTGCATCGTTGACCCCGTCACCTACCATAAGCACAATGTTTCCTTGTTGTTGTAGTGCCCTCAAGTGCGCGTACTTGTCTTCTGGCAACACGTTTGCAAAAAAGGTGTCAACCTTAAGCTCCTTTGCAACCGCTTCAGCAACTCGTTCATTGTCTCCCGTCAGCATGGCAACTTTGATACCAAGCGTGTGTAATTTTTTTACGGTTTCATACGCCTCCGGTTTTATGGTATCCGCAACGGTAAGCATACCAACGAGCTGTCCACCCCGAACAACACAAACGACCGTCTCAGCTTTGGAGAGAACGGCTTCAATCTGCTCTTCTGCCTCAGTGGACAAAGTTGCCAGTTCACGAACGAAAGCGACATTTCCTACCGCGTACGGCTGTCCATCCAGCGATCCTTGAATGCCTTTGCCGGCAACGTTTTTAAAATCAAGTACCTCGCTTAGTCGTGCACCCTTCGCTTTGGCATAGTCGACAATGGCTTGACCTATAATATGAGAAGAGTGCTGTTCTAGAGAAGCAGCGGCACGCACCACCTCAGCTACGTCTACTCCACTAAACCCGATAACATTAGTAACTCCGAAACTACCGGTCGTCAGTGTTCCTGTTTTATCAAAGACGACGTAATCAGCTTTCTGTATAACCTCAATTTTTGACAAATTTTTTATAAACACGCCGTTTTTAACCGCGAGCGATGTGGCAATGGTGGTCACCGTTGGGATAGCAAGGCCAAGCGCGTGCGGACAGGCAATAACGAGAACCGTAATACCCAAGGTAATGGCAAACACAAACGAGTGCCCAAAAACAAAGAACCAAACAGTCACCGTCAGTATCGCAACCGAAAGCGCGCTAAAGGTAAGCACGCCGGCTGCTTTGTCCGCGATGCGCGCCGACCGCGGCTTCGTCTCTCCGGCAGCGGTAATAAGCTTTTGAATTTGCCCAATAGTCGAGCTCTCGCCAACGCGAGTCAGCCGAACGGTAAGCGACCCATCTACAGCAATCGAGCCGGCGACAACGGTGTCGCCTTTTCCTTTGTGCACTGGTTTTGATTCTCCGCTAACCAGCGATTCGTTCATATGTGATTCGCCTGCTGCCACTTCGCCGTCAGCCGGCACTTTTTCTCCGGGCTTAACGAGAACCATGTCGTTTACCTTAAGTTCACCAATAGCGACCTCTTCCTCTTTTCCGTCAACCATTTTGTGCGCTTGCTTTGGCAACAGCTTCGCCACTTCAGAAAGTGCATTGCCCGCAGCGGCACTTGATCGCGCCTCAAGGTAGTGCCCAAAGAGAAGCACCCAAACAAGCGTTGCTATTTCCAAATAAAACTCAGTGTGAAGTGATGGAATAAACGTTGAAGCAACCGAGAAAAGATACCCCGCACCAACAGCGATAGAAACAAGGGTCATCATCCCGTACTTACGCATCATTATTTCATGCCGCGCGTGTTGGAAAAAGACTAACGAGAAGCCAAAAATAATGGTCGCAATACCAAACTGGATCCACTTACCAAGCGCAAACAGCGGGATATGAAAAAACCCAGCAACAGCACTGTTGGTAAGCGCTAAGGGAATGAGCAAAATGCTAACAATAAAAAAACGGCGCAAAAAATCTTTTGCGGAACCATGGCTCATCCCTGGACTGCCATGCTGATGCTCACCATGCTGCGCGTGTGAATGTGCCATATGCTCCATTGGCTGCGCTGACGAGTGTTCGTTGTGGTGGTGCTGATGATCCATAAAACTATGCAATTGAGTTACGCGCTAACGGCATCAATAACACGTACCAGCTTACCCTCTATTTCCGCTGCGATAGCTGCAAGTGCTGGATTCTCTACTGCTTGCATGGCAACCGTCGGTTTTACTGCAGCGACAAAAACGCTACCTTTTGCTTCATACACAATGACGTTGCAGGGCAACAATAAACCAACATCCTCTTCTCTTTCTAAAGCCTTCTGCGCAAATGGTGGGTTACAAGCACCAAGAATGAGATACGGCGTTCTGTCGACGTTCAGTTTCTTTTTTAAGGTTGCCGCTACATCAATCTCGGTTAGTACCCCGAACCCCTCGTTTGCCAGTGCGCTTCGCGTCGCGGCAACCGTTTCGTCAAAGCTGCCTGTACATTTTTTTTTATAACCGTAATCCATACTTGCTCTCTATGTTACTTAAGACTTGAATTATGCATCCACGCAACGTACCAGCCGATAGGTGCAGCCCAAATCCCAAGAAACAATGCACCCCATAAAAAACTCAAGACCGAACCCCAGACAAAACCAGGAACGGTAACCGCAAATAGCTGGCGATGTAATTCAGCGGCTTGACCGGAGAGCAAAGCACCGTAGACCATACACAAAACATAAAAAAATTCTGTGCCGAGAACAAACTTTTGAATGTATTGTTTATACGAAAGCATAGAATTATTGATTCTTTCTAAATCGGCGAACAACCCAAACAATAGACCCGACCAAACCAATAAGCGCAAAAATGCACCAGAGGGCCATACCAACAAAATGCCCGGCACCGTACCCGTAACCGCCAGCAAACAATGGGTGGCCATAGCCAGACATCATCCCGTAGCCATTACCGTAGTAAGCGTTAGGTGCGTACCCATTCGTCATACCTTGCCCATAACCAGTTACACCGGATCCACCGCTCATCATGGGCATCGACAATGCCGGCGCACCCTTATAGTTTGCCCAGCAGCCAAGATACGATCGGCCCATATTGATGTGCGCTTGAGATAGGCTCTCTGAACCTTCACCACCCATCATGGTATCCATTGCTTGGTGCTGTGTTTCGTTGGGCATCATGATCCCCATGTACGCATCACCCAGCGTTTCAAATTGGCTGTCGCTCACCTTATCGCAATCAATCTTGTTTACATCCGAAACACCCTGCGTTTCGTAAATAGCAGAGAGCGCGGCCTTAACTTCATCATTCTGCGTCGAAGATGGAGCGCTAGTGTTTTGCCAGTAATTTCCCAACATGCCCATTTGAGCAGAGGCGCTACCGGCAACCAAAAAACTTACGGCAAACAAACTGACAAGTATTTTTTTTATAAAAAAATTAGTTACAATTACTTATTAGATAAGGTAAACACTTTAACGAGCTCCCGTACCGCCCGCTCTTGCTCTTTCTTGTTCTGCATTTGCGACACGACGTGGCTGCGCAGATGATTTTCGAGCAAAAACGTATCAAGACTTTTAAGTGAACGCTCAATTGATAACGAAAGAGCCAAAAGGTCAGGGCAATAGACTTCTTTGTCAATTGCTTTTACAAGAGCGTCAAGCTGCCCACGAATAATCTTTGCCCGATGAAGTGCCCGACGTTTGAGTTTTTGATCAACCATGGAAAAAAGATAAGGTAAATACTCTATAAATACCCTAACCCCCTATTTGAAAGCTGTCAAGTACCGTCGTGACTTTTCTTACTTATTCCCGACGAGTAGTCGGAACCCGATTCCTTTGAAAAGTATTAAATAAGCGTAGGAGCCGAAAAGAGTAACAAAAACCCTTGACATTCCCCTCTTCTTCTCTATACTAAAAGCTCCGCTTACGGCGGGGGGTAGAGCAGTCTGGCAGCTCGCGAGGCCCATAACCTCGAGGTCGCGGGTTCGAATCCCGCCCCCCCAACCAACAACAATAGTGCCGGTTGCGACCCAGTCGTAACCTATCAGATGCCGGAGCTTCGTGAAACGAAGTACATTAATTTAAATTACGACCTGCTTGTCCTTCACAGCTTTAGCGAAGGAGGATCTGCCTCCATTTGATCACGGCTTACGCAGTAAACGACAAAACGTCCTTTACGGGGCTTTTTGTTTTAAAAGAGTTTGTGAGCAGACGGTAAAAATGTTTCTTCTTTAAAATTAACAAATGGCAGCCGTCCTTGTCTAAGTATGGAAATTAAAGGTCCAAACGGCGAACAACCTAAAGATTGGGATCACGTAATCGATATACATACGGGGCGGCGACAAGCTCACATTGGCTAACGACTTTTTAAGACTTTTAATGTATAGAAAGACACCAATCGTAGCAGAAAGCAACAAGACGATAAGAACAGTAAGTTTGATGGTGCGATTGTTCATATGGGCTAGTACTTAGCGTAGCACGATACGCAATGAATAGTACTTGCAAATATAGTCTCTATCGGTGACGTTGAGGCTACAATGTTGTACGCTGCTAAAAGCACTAGGCATACGCATCTCAATCAAAACTTTTTCTTTAGCCAGTCCTTGGTGAGTGGCTAGTTTTGTTGTTACAATTTTTGAAACATCAGCACCAGTCCCTCACCGGACTGGTTTTTTTGTGATGGAACGATCTCTGCAATTAGGAGGAACCGATGAAGCAAAAACGTGTTGGGTACCTAGGGCCCAAAGGCGCACCTTTCGGATGGCGCGTGGCTCAAGCGTACGCAGCGGAAATACAACTGGTGCCGTTTCCTAGCCACACGGACATCGTTGAGGCGGTAAGCGAGAGCCAGCTTGAACGAGGAATTGTTAGCATCGAAAACCGCTGGGACAGAGCCGTGACGGAAACCACCAGAGCGATATGGCGCTACGGCAAAGATCGCATTCGAGTGGTCGAAGAACTCCGTACCGCAGTGATTCTCTACTGCCCGCAACGCAACGATGGCACGTGGCCGCCTGGAGCGGTCAAGTCGTACGCTGCAGCATTTGGTCAGTGTCGCAACTTTCTGTCCGCGCTCGTTCATGTGGGCATCAAAACAGAAAACGCACCATCCACAGGTGCGGCGGCGCAAAGTGCTGCGGACGATTTTACGGTTGCCGCCATTGCTTCTCTTCGGAACTGGCGGCTGGCTCATATGGACTCAAAAAGCACAAGGTGGTCTCTGATGATCCGCGAAATCAAACCCGCTTCCTCGTCCTTGCACCAGCGAATGTCCAGCAGCCGCCAAAAACCGAAAGCGATAGGACTACCGTGCTCGTTCGGTTGGTGAACGTGCCCAGCGCACTGTACGAACTTCTCGGAATCTTTGCCACAGCATCGCCACCTTACAACTTGACCCTCCTTCATTATGACGCAGTGGCGGGCGAGTTCGGTGACTATGTATTCTGGCTCGACGTTGCTGGAAACGGCGAAGCACCGAGGCTTCAAGAGTGCCTCGATAAAATCGGGAGACTCAGACAGGTAAAGGAGGTCTTCTGTCTGGGCTCGTGTCCGGCAACAACGAATCTCTGACGAATGGGGTAGCTGTAGTACTGAGCTGCAGCTACCCCTTCTTTTTTTATAAAAACTTGTGAACCGTACCGCAAGATTGAATAGTTATGATCGGCGTAGCGCACTCAATACACTTTTTTAGCTAGACTGCGTAACAGCAAACCCTCAGCAATAACTGCAACGGCCATGAGGCCAAGCAGAATCTTCATTTGCACGATGGCCAAACTTGCAACGGTAAGCAGCACGAAAAAACTTAACACCCTACCAATGCCAATACTAAACCATTCGCGTGTCACGATAAACTCGATACCTCGAGCGCCCGTTGCAAAAGCGGCTGCTGCAAAACGATCTGCTTCAAGCACATCAGAAGCGATAACCGTTAAGCTCACAATGCCGGTAATTGGTTCGGTCGGGTGGTAGGGGTTATAAATATGCTGCCCTCGGACGGACGTGCCGGACGTTGCCACCCCAGCTCCGTGTGGGTACACCACGTTAATTATCTCGTCATGATGAAAAGGGTTACGGATACCGATTGACCATGCTTCTTTGTGTTCGTTCTCGCTACGAGACTGAATATCGCCTCCTGCATCAATGTAAAAATGCTTGTACCCTAGCTGGTCAAGTTGCTGCGCCTCACGCTGAATGGCCCACCCCTTAACAATGCCTGATGGGTCTATGGTGCCACCAGTGGTACCGGTGTTAAAGTAGCCGTTCGTAGCTCTTTGTGTAGCCTTAGCTAGACTAAGCACCTCTCGCAGCTCACTGCTATATTCTTTTTCTGCGCGCTCGCCGTGATTTACGAGACTGACTTCGCTGGTAGCTTTGTAGGTACTAAATTGCTCGTCGACGCTTTTGCAATAAGAAAATAATTTATCAAAGACAGAAGAGTCAACGTTGTCGTCGACAACTGCCACCGTCACCGGCATACCCATAATAAGGCGAGCTTGCTGCATAGTTACACCCTTGCTTTCATCAACGCATCTTGAAGCGACTGACGGAATGGTGACTAAAAACCTTTTATCTTCATTAACTACGCATTATAAAAGACGAGCATCTCAGGCGAAGCATTACCACGCCGCTGTCCAATTTTACATAGATAAACTAAAGGTTAAGGCAAACACAAATAAACCCTACCGTTGCCAATACTTCAAAAATCCCCTAGGCTGTCGAGACATGGCAACCACAATAGTCCTTCGTTTCGACGAAGTTATTTTTAATTACGGCAAAACAAAGCCCCTCTTGGATGAGGCCAGTTTTTCTGTGAAGAACGAAGCAAAAGTCGCCTTAATGGGGCAAAACGGCGCGGGTAAGACGTCCCTCTTTTCTTTGATACTTGGTGAACAGACGCCACAATCGGGAAGTATTCACAGAACGCCAAAGGACGCCACGGTCGGCATTGCAAAGCAGGTTGTAGCACCCGAACAACTGAACCAAACAGTGCGAGACTTCTTTGCTGCATCATTTGACGACGTACCTTATAATCTTGACAAGCGAATTGCTGACGTATTGGACGCCGTCAATTTGAAAACCGACCTCACGAAAACAGTTCGCCAACATTCTGGTGGCCAGCAAGCACGACTCCTTCTTGCCTATGCCCTTATTCAAAATCCGGATATCCTACTTTTAGACGAGCCGACAAATAACCTCGACCAAGACGGCATCGGACACCTTACCGCTTTTTTGGTCATGTATGAAAAAACAGTCATCGTCATTTCGCACGACGCCGACTTCTTAAATGCTTTTACTGATGGCGTTATTTACCTCGACGTTTACACGCATAAAACCGAACAATACGACGGCAACTACTCTAACGTGGTTGAAGAAATTGAACGACGCAGAGAGCGTGAGCAAATGCAAAACGCGCAGGCGACCCAGCAAATAAAAAAGAAAATGGCGCAAGCTGAGGTGTTCGCGCACAAAGGAGGAAAGCTTCGTTCCGTCGCAAAACGGATGCGGGAAAATGCCGAAGAGGCGGCAGAAGAAATAGTAGATGTCCGTCGCGAAGATAAAACGATTCGCTCGTTTACCATTCCGGTTCAAGAGTTCCCTTTTGATTTTAACGGCACCATCCTCAACATAAAAACGGTTCGCATCATTAAGAAAGGAGAACCCATCGTTAAGGAAATTGACTACATCCTGCGGCGGCAGTCACATCTTTTGCTTGCCGGCCCAAACGGCATTGGAAAAACGACGCTGCTCAAAACCATTACCGACGGAAGTGCCGACGGTGCGACGGTTGGCAATGGCATACGAGTCGGCTACTATGCGCAAGATTTCTCTATGCTCAATATGGAGGAGACGGGTTACGATTGTCTATGGAAGAGTATGGAAAAACCAGACGAGCATTTTATTCGCTCAACCGCTGCCGGCTTTTTACTGGACGGCAAGGTGCTTAGCAATACTATTCGATCCCTCTCCGAAGGGCAAAAAGGACTCTTGTCGCTCACGCAGCTCGTACTGCTACGACCAGGACTCATCATCTTAGACGAACCAACAAACCATATTAACTTTCGCCATTTGCCAGTCATCGCCGCCGCCCTCGACAACTACGAAGGCGCAATGGTGCTTGTTAGCCACATTCCCGACTTTGTCGCGCAAATGCGCATCGATCAGACGATTGATCTTGGACGCTTGTAACGAGCGGCCATTATTTACGGCAATCGATTACTGCGACTGCTCAAACGAATGGAGCTTGCACTCTCTACGCCAACAAAGAAGGTACACCACGACGATTTTATTTTTTTGGCAACAATTGTTGTAAGTGGTAATGGTGTCGCCGGTGTACTTGTACTTTGCAATGCAGCCGCCTTCAAATATATATTTCGAAGCTCGCCAACAGGCCTGCGCTAGAGCACTATAGGAAGGGCATTGCTAGTTAGTAATAAGTAGCTTAAACTCAAGCAGCTCACTCTACCCCAATAAACTTATGGCCAAACCCTACCAACGGAAGGATCGTTCTGACCGAACCCGTACGAATAAATTTACTAACCGAAAACCATGGAAAAAAGACGGTGCTGTTCGCGATGGCGGACACCCTACGCTGCATCCCGCTGTGTGCAGCCAGTGTGGCAATAACTGTGTCGTCCCTTTTAAGCCCAACGGGAAGAAACCAATTTTCTGCAGTAACTGCTTTAAGAAAAAAAGCGATGGTGAGCCTGATCGGTTTAGCCGACCGAGTACTGACCGACGTTTTTCTAGTGACCAACAGGGTAACAAAGACGACTCTTTTGGCTGGCAGCTTAAAGCGCTGAACGCTAAGCTTGATGCAATGCTAAACATTTTAAGAGACGAGGAAGAAAACGAACGACCCAGTCGGAGTACTTTCAGGAAAGGCTAGTAGGCTAGTACAAAAGAACCCGCTTACTGCGGGTTCTTTTGTAACTTAAACGTAAACAGCTAGATTCTTTTGACCGCTCTTTCTTCAGTTGTTAGGCTATGGGTAATTATGTTAAACCGTACTGAAGAACTTGTTAAAATAGTTTGGGATTATCTGCTGCTCAATCAGCGGCTTGAAAAGGCTGACGCAATAGTCGCACTCAGCAGCCACATACTACCGTCGGCGAGTACGCAGCCAAGCTCTTTCTCCATGGGTGGACGCCACTCCTCGTTACCTCAGGAAACACTGGACGGCTTACCAGTAAACAAGTTCAAAAGCCTGAGGCGGAAATCTATGCTGACATTGCGATTCATCTTGGTGTACCAAATGAACGGATACTTATTGAGAACCGTTCGACAAATACCGGTGAAAATATCCTGTTCACGAAGCAGCTTTTAGAAACACAAAAAAATAAGGTAAAGAAACTCTTGCTCGTGCATAAGCCGTACATGGAGCGTCAAGTCTACGCGACAGCAAAGAAATTATGGCCGCAGGTACCCCTCATTGTTACCTCTCAACCAACCTCGTTTAAAAACTATAAGACTCCTTCTTACACGAGAGATGAGGAGATAGCTATTACGGTCGGTAACTTAGAACGCATAAAAGTGTATCCAAGTTTTGGCTTTCAGATACCGCAGGTCATACCAGATACAGTGTGGCACGCCTACCAAGAATTAGTTGCTCTGGGTTACACAAGCCATTTGTTGAAATAAATGCTAGCGCCCGGGCCTTTTTAAGAACCCGGGCGCTGTGCGCTGCCGGCCTTCGCCTACTCACTGTAAGCGAGTTGATGTCGACTGAAGGCCATGCAATACCAAGAAACGGTCAGCGACGGTTGAATCGCCGGCAAGCTCTGCGGCCGTGTACGCGTCAAGCGGTGGATCTTCTGGTAAAGACAGAAGACGTCGACGAGCCGCATAAACTCTTGAGCGGCGAGCTCCCATGGCCAATGGCGGTCAATATAGCTCAATTGCCGATAGGCTACCGTTCCTCTCGCAACATAGTAGTTTAGCGATACGGTCGTATGGTTGACCTACCGCGGGAAAAGCCCCGTCAAAAGGAGGGCTGAATCGCCGACAACCTGGAGAACCAGCTCGCTCGGTAACTGAGTGGTTGCTTTGTCCAGCAGATATGGTGTTAGGTACATCTGCATACCCAACGGTGCTTCGTCGCGCCTCGACATTCGCAATAGTGCGAAGACGAGAAAGGTGCGCAGCTCTGTGCCGAGATCTACCGATGCCTTTGCTTCCCCATCACAGACGAGTTCATGAAAAAGAGCGACCGATACCCCTCCGGTTATATCCCCCATGTTTCACCTCCAGAAACTCCATTTCACAAGAAATCAACAATAACTAACATTAGTATACCGTAAAAATGCCTCGGCACCAGGCCGAGGCATTTTTACCAAAACTCAACTACTACTAGTCAACCCGTTTTACTTTCTGTGCCGCTTCAAATACAAGCGTTGCCATTTTCCAATTCAAATTTTTGATATAGTCATCAATATACGACTTACGGTCTGATCCATAATCAATAAAGTAGGCGTGTTCATATACATCAAGTGTAAGGACTGGAATTGCTCCCCAAACACCACCTTGATTGTGCGCGTCCCCCGTGTACACCTTTAGCTCTGCTTCGTGCGTATCCCAAGCAAGTACCGCCCAACCACGCGCTGCCATACCACACGCGTTAAAGTAAGCGAGGAAATTTTCCAGCGAGCCATACTTCGCACCTATAGCATCCACTAATGGGCCACTCGCCTCCCCATCCCCACCAAGCACATTGAAGTAGTACTCATGAAGGTAAACGCCGTTTGTCGCAAAAGTTTCACCATCTTTGAGGCCCCGCAACTCCGAATAGGTCTGGTTAGCACCAGCTAAATCTTTCTCTCCTTTTTCAAAGCCCTTTAGCGCGACCGCGATTTCATTTTTCTTTTTGACGTAGCCCATGTAAAGCACGTCGTGGTGCATCGCAATTGTTTTGTCGGAAATGCCTTTGAGCGTTGTTTTGAACGGCAAGGGCTTTCCTTCGTAGGTTTTTGCCATACGGATAGTATCTAAATGAATTAGGAAGGTTTAGTATACGCCTCTCGAAAAGATGACGCAAAACTTAGCGTCGAACAAAGCGGAGTACCTCAGGAAGAACACGCAAAACGGTATCGATATCTTCTCTCTCCGTTGCCCGACCAAGGGTAAATCGTACAGCTCCGGCAACCGCAGCACTATCAAGACCGATTGCTGCAAGCACATGCGATGGCTCGCCTTTTGCACCGGCACACGCCGCGCCGGTTCCAGCATAAATCCCCTGCTCGCTCAAATAAACAACAAGCGCTTCACCGTCAATGCCCGGCAGAGTCACGCTAACATTATTTGGTAGGCGCTCTACTGGATGACCATTGAGTCTTGCTTCGGGAATAATAGCTTTTATTGCTTTAATAAAATAATCTCGAAGCTTAGTCAAACGTATTGCTTCGGTTTCATTGTTTCGACGTGCAAGATGCAAGGCGCTGGCAAGACCAACGATACTAGAGACGTTCTCAGTACCGCTAACTAAACCAAGCTCTTGTCCACCACCGTACACAAGTGGACGTAAGATTACTCCTCGACGGATAAAAAGTGCACCAATACCTTTCGGTCCATAAATCTTTCCAGCATTCAGCGTCAAAAGGTCGACACCCAGTTTCTCTACGGCAAGAGGTAGGAAGGCAGCCGCCTGACAGGCGTCAGAATGAAAATAGACGGGATGCTTTTGCTCTACCGCTCGCGTTTTGTTCAGGCGTTTCAGCGCTCTGCCGATGGTCTCTACTGGCTGGATGGATCCTACCTCGTTATTTGCATACATTACCGAAACAAGAACGGTATCACCCTTTACAGCGGAGAGAACAGCACCAGCGTCAACAATGCCACTCGAACCAACAGGAATAACGGTTAGCGTAATAGCCCCTTCAGCCTCGAGCGCGAGAAGCGGTTGACGCACGGCGTCGTGTTCTATGGCTGAAGTAATGACGTGTGGTTTGTCTACCGGCGCAGCACGAACGACACCCAAGATTGCCAAATTGTCACTGGCGGTTCCACTTGGTGTAAAAATAATTTCGTCCGTATGCCCTCCTAAACTATCGGCTACTGACCGTCGGGCGGCATCTACCGCAACGCGACTCTGTTTGCCGAGTTGGTGCAAGCTTGAAGGGTTGCCGTAGCGTTCATCTTGATAAGGCGCCATAACGGCAGCAACATCCGGATCAAGAGGCGTCGCTGCCGCGTAATCAAGATAAATAAATGGTTTTTTTGAATGGCGACGAGAAAATAACATAATGGTATACCCTTGTAAAAGACACAGTAAGCTAAGCGGCACAGTTCGTCAAAGCGGGGCATACTAATGACAAGAATCCTATGAGAAAACATTTCATTACCGTACAGGACACTATGCAGCAAGGTTACCGTTACGAACTAACAGCACCGACAGGCAAACAATTTGCTGATGAGCTCCAACCAGAGCTTACGCCGGGGGAAATGCTACGGCTGGGTGTCTTTGATGAAAAATATATGACCGACTGCAAAAAAGAATTTCCTGCTTTATGGTTTCGTAAGGCAAAGCGCTCACCGCGTCACCACGACCCGACGATTAACTACCTTGGTGTTGATGCCAGCCGACCGCTTTCTGAGTGGCGTAAAAACGACTGGATTCATCCCGATGATCCTCGTGCATGGTTTCAATGGTACTGTCGCTACTATCTTGGCAGACGACTAATAAGAGAAGACGCTCGTCAAATCAAAAGATGGAAAATGATATGTCGGCATCTGGCACAAATAAAAAAACACTGCCAAAAGGGCAACCTCAACTGCCATAAGCGTCAACGACAAGCACTGTTGCACTGGGCATACGACTCGCGAAAAATTTAACGCCCACCCTGCTCTTCCTTCACGATTGCCATTTTGCCGTCGACAGTAGATATTGATATTGCTACACTATGGTCTATGAAAAACGAAAAAAATATCATTGCTGACGCAACCAAAACGGCCTATCCCTTTGGTTTTCACTCGGCCATTGCCACTGACCGTATCCAACCCGGACTAGACGAAATAACCATTCGTCAAATTGCCAAACGAAGAAACGAACCGTCATGGCTTCTCGAATGGCGACTCAGCGCCTACCAAAAATGGAAAATAATGCGCGAACCTACCTGGGCAAACCTTCACTATCCAAATATCGATTTCCAAAAAATGAGTTACTACGCCGCACCAAAACGACGACCACAACTCTCCAGCCTTGAAGAGGTAGACCCAGTGCTTCGCGAAACCTTTGCCAAATTGGGTATTCCTGTTTTTGAACAAGAACGATTGTCCGGTGTCGCCATTGACGCGGTCGTCGACAGCGTCTCGGTGGCAACTAGTGTAGACGAGACCCTAGAAAAACTTGGCATTATCTTCTGTTCGCTAGGCGAAGCAGTGCACCGCTATCCGGAACTCGTAAAAAAATACTTAGGCACGGTTGTTCCAAAAGATGACAACTTTTTTGCAGCGCTAAATGCGACAGTGATGAGCGATGGGACGTTTGTCTATGTCCCCAAAAATATCCACTGCCCCATTGAACTCTCGACCTACTTTCGAATGAATGAGGCTAACACCGGTCAATTTGAACGAACGTTAATCATCGCCGAAGCAGGATCGTACGTGAGCTATCTCGAAGGATGCACCGCACCGCGAAGAGAAGAAAACCAACTACACGCGGCAGTAGTAGAAATTGTAGCCCTCGACAACGCTGAAGTACGCTACGCCACTGTGCAAAACTGGTACCCGGGGGATGAACACGGTAAGGGTGGCATTTATAATTTCGTTACCAAGCGCGGTCGGTGCCTCGGACGAAATGCAAAAATTGCGTGGACACAGGTTGAAACAGGCGCCTCAATCACCTGGAAGTACCCAAGCGTTATTTTAGAGGGCGACAACTCAAAAGGGGCCTTCTACTCGGTAGCGGTAACAACCGCCCATCAACAGGCAGACACTGGAACTAAAATGATCCACCTTGGCAGGCACACAAAAAGCACGGTTATCGCAAAAAGTATTGCCGCCGGAGAGAGCCGCAATACCTATCGCGGATTGGTAAAGGTCGGGAAGGGCGGAGACGGCGTGCACAACTTCTCGCAATGTGACTCACTACTCATTGGAGGCAAGTCTAGTGCGTATACCTTCCCAACCCTAGAAAGCCGAAATGCAAAGGCAACTATTCAACATGAAGCAACCACCTCAAAAATCGGCGACGACCAACTCTTCTACCTTACTCAACGCGGTATTAGAACAGAAGAGGCAGTGGGGTTGATTGTTAACGGTTACTGCCGCGAGATAATGGGGCGACTGCCAATGGAGTTTGCCGTAGAAGCAAAGAAGCTCCTCTCGCTTACGCTGGCTGGCGCTGTTGGATAATACTGTACGACTGTACAACACCATTTTATGACAACTCCCCTCCTCCATATAAACAACCTTTCTGTTGCGGTCGGCGATACAACAATTATCAAATACCTCAGCTTAACCTTGCCGGCAGGTGAAGTGCAGGTCATTATGGGTCCGAACGGATCAGGAAAAAGTACGCTAGCAGCGACACTTGCCGGAAAGCCTGGCTATACCGTTACTGCCGGTACTATCGCGTACCAAGGAACGGACCTCTTAACTATGCTCTCCGAAGAGCGCGCCCAGAACGGCGTGTTTCTCGCTTTCCAATACCCGGTAGAAATTCCCGGTCTCAACATGATTGAATTTTTACGCGCATCGCTCAACGCGGTACGTGAGCATCGAGGCCAAACAGTGATTGAACCTATGGATTTTCTCGACCTTGTTCGCAAAAAAGCAAAAACGCTACACCTTGGTGATGCATTTTTAAATAGGGCAGTCAACCATGGTTTTTCTGGTGGCGAAAAAAAACGTAACGAAGTGCTCCAGCTTAGCCTACTTCAACCGCAGCTAGCAATTTTAGATGAGACCGACTCCGGCCTTGACGCGGACGCGATGATAACGGTAGCAAATGCCATTGCCGAACTGCGTTCTAAAGAGCGGTCATTTTTGGTCGTTACACACTACGCAAAACTTCTCCATTACCTCAAACCAGACCGCGTACACGTCATGGTCAACGGTAACATTGTACACTCAGGAGGTAATGAAATTGCTACTCAAATTGAACGCGAGGGTTACCGCAGTTTTCAATAATGTTACTCATGAAAACAGTCATCAAAAAAACTTTTACTATTGCCGACAAAAAAACGATGCGCGTTGCCCAACAAGAAACTACTGCACTCGTTGAAGGATTGCAAGGTAAACCGGTTCTTCATGACGTAACTACTTTTTTTATCGAAAAACAAGGAACACTACATCATGTCTACTCTCCCGAACCAAGCAACGAAGCGACAAAACCTCGTACCGTCATTGTTAACGCCAATGCTTCGTACGAATTGCATTATGTAGCGATAGGCTCGCTCTCTTCCGAGCATCAACTTACGGTTCGATTATGTGGCGACAACGCGCAGGTAACAATCTTTTCTTTAACAGCTCTTGATGGTACTGCGGTAAATAAGGAATGCATCCACATAATTCACGAAGCAGCAAATGCGGCATCGAGCGTAACGCAACGTACATTAGCAAGAGATCAGAGCAGCTCCGCATTTACCGGTACCGTTACCATTTCTCCAGAAGGCAAAAAGGCCGATGCTGGACTTAGCAGTCGTGGACTCTTGCTCTCGCCGGTTGCGCACATTAGCAGTAAGCCAGAATTTGAAATTTTGACCGATGACGTCGGCTGTAAGCATGGTGCCACTATTGGGGAGCTCGACGACGAAGCACTATTTTACCTGAGGAGTCGCGGCTTAAGCGAACCACAAGCAAAACAAGTGCTACTGACTGCTTTTACTGAAGATGTCATAAATACAATCGCACCAGTAGCACTGCAAAAAACTATCAAACAAAAAATGGCAGCCTTTATAAAAAACGTCTATGCCAAATAAAAACTCGCGCGAAGATTTCCCGCTATTGCAAACCCAGCAAGGCAAAAACCTTGCCTACCTTGATAGCGCCGCGACCACCTTGAAACCAGAATCAGTTATTGCGGCACTAGATCAGCACTACCGTTCGGGACTAGGAACTGCCCACCAGGCACTCTACACGCTTGGCGAAGAGAGCACGCGTACCTACGAGATGGCGCGCCATAGCATTCTTGAAGCCGTTGGTGGCAGCACAGAAGATGAGCTTATCTTTACTGCTAGTGCAACCGCCAGCATCAATATGGTTGCTGAATCGTTTGGGCGCACTCACTTTTTCCCGGGTGACAACATTGTGGTAAGTGTACTGGAACATCATGCAAATTTTGTCCCTTGGCAGCGAATAGGCAAAGAGCGCGGTGTTGAACTTCGCGTTATTGCCATTACACCGGACGGAGAGCTCGATCTCGACCACGCGCGCCGCCTCATTGACGGCAAAACAAAACTGGTCGCCGTTACCCACGCGTCAAACGTTATTGGTACCGTTTTGCCAGTGAAAACAATCTCCACAATCGCCCACAACGTTGGCGCTGTGACGCTTGTTGACGGAACTCAAGCCATTGCCCACTTGCCTATCAACGTTGAAAAAATCGGTGCGGATTTTTATGTAGCCTCCGCACACAAGTGCTATGGGCCTAATGGCATTGGATTTCTGCTTGGAAAGAAATCGCTTCTGCAAACTATGCCCCCCTACCAAGCAGGCGGACGAATGGTCAACCGCGTTACCCTAAAAAAAACAACCTACGCCGACCTACCGCAACGCTTCGAACCCGGTACGCCAAACGTTGCAGGCGCAGTTGGATTTGCTGCCGCCCTTACCTATCTTAAAACAGAACAGGACAAAGGTGCTATTGCGAAAGAAACCGCGCTGACGAATGACGCGATTGCGGCGCTAACTAGCATGTCTGGCGTAAAACTTATTGGTAGCCCTAAAGAACGTATCGGCGTTATTTCTTTTGCTATTAACGAGGTACATCCCCATGACTTTGCCGCCGTCGCAAGCGAAGCCGGTGTTGCAGTTAGGGCTGGGGACCATTGCGCACAACCACTAATGGATGCACTTTGGCTTAATGGCACCATTCGTATTTCATTTGGAACGTATAGTCAATCTAGCGATATTACGGCACTCGTTGAAGCAATTCATAGGGCGCAAAAGCTCTTTTCAATATGACGCTCATAGAAACACTTTACCAAGACGTCATCCTTGAGCATGCCCGCCGCCCACGACACCTTGGGCTTCCCCAAAAAGCTAACCGTAAAATTACGCTTCGTAATCAAACGTGTGGTGACCACTTTACCGTTGCCGTTGTACTCGACAATGAAAAGATTATTGACATTGGTTTTATCGGAACAGGATGCGCTATCGCTACTGCCGCTGCTTCCCTGATGGCCGAAATGACAATTACCAGTTCGACCACTGAAGCGCTTGAACTCGCTCAAGCGACGCATCTTCATCTCACTGCTAACGGCGAACTGCCGCACCTACGTTTGGCCCCCTTTAGCGGCGTCCGGGATCACCCGAACCGTCACGGTTGCGCGCTGCTTTCTTGGCGGGCACTTGAGGCCTTACTTGCTGAACCTACGACTACAGTAGTACAAAAAAAGTTAGCACTTGAGGAACGTATTATTGCAGCGCTAAAAACCGTATTTGACCCCGAGGTGCCAGTTAATATTTATGACCTCGGTTTTATTTACAAACTAACGGTAACCGAGGATGGCAAGGTAACTATACTGATGACGCTAACAACACCACATTGCCCGGTTGCAGAAAGTTTGCCGCGTGAGGTTGAACGTCGAATAGCAACGGTAGATGGCGTTAGTACGGTTTCGGTAGCGCTCACCTTTACCCCACCCTGGACGAAAGAAAAAATGTCGAACGACGCGCGCTTGGCACTAGGTATATGAAAAGACCGACAAAGCATAGATAGCTAACGATAAGTGCCGGAAGCGGGAAGACAAAAGCAACTGATCCCCATGGTAAAATGCCGCCTTTGCCAATAACGAAAAGTACAAAACGGACGCCTGCCTCTGCTGGTAATCCAAGAACGCGACCGAGGGGTAAAGAAACCAGTGAGGTCATTGAACCAACGAATCCGAACAACATAATAAAAGGAATGAATGGCACAACAAGCATATTAACTAGTGGTGAAATGATGGACAGTGTACCGAACCAGTACAACAATAAAGGGAAGACAGCAAACTCAGCTGCAAGACTCATAAGGAGTGCCTCTTTTAATTTTAAAAAATCGGGCACCTTGCGCAACAGCCGGTCGAGTGGCGGGTAGAGATAAATGATGCCAATGGTCGCCAAAAAAGAAAGCTGAAACCCGACATCGTAAAGTATCAATCGTGGCGTTATCGCGACCATCACCACAGCCGACAAGGCAAGCGCATTGCCCGGACTTGAACGCCGCCCCAGAGAACGCGCAAAAACAACAAGCATTCCCATAATGGCAGCGCGTATAATTGACGCATGGGCACCAACCATAACGACGAAAAGGCTGAGCATAATGCCAATAACGAAAAGGTGCCAACGCCGCGGCAGGTAAAGAAGCTGAAGCAGCAAAGTAAGAAACGCCGCAATGATACTGATGTTAAAGCCAGAAAGCGCAACAAGATGAATTGTACCGGTAGTAATTAGCGCTTGTTTCCATACAGTTGACAGCGCGCCAGTGCCGCCGATGAGTAGCCCGCTCACCAAACCACCAGCGTCAGGAGAAAAGGTAGAGCGAATAGCAGAGACAAAGCGTGAACGTACCCGTTCAAGTCCTCCAGCGAGTGAAAGTGAAGATGAGGAATTGATAGTTACGCTTGTTGGAAATGCGCATTCCGGGTCGCCGGTACTGACGCCAAACGTGTTTATTGAAATACGGCAACGAAGCTCTACGTTGTCGCCAACCACTAGTGCCAAATTACCCTTCACGACAACACTAATCGAATGCCCGACCAGTGACTCGCTGGCGTTACTATCCTCGACCATCACGGTAAAGCGCGTCGTACTACCTTGTACCTCTGGCACACGAGGAACGGAACCGGTGAGCGAAACGGTTCTCCCTACATACGCAAAAAAGGGATCACTCTTACGAAAGGCCTCACTCTGGCTAGCACGAAATCCACCAAGCAGCAGAGCAAACGTAATCGCAAAGATAGCTGCTGGAAACGGGAGACGGTATATCGTAAAAATAAAGCAAATAGCCAATACCCAAAGAACGGCATACATACCGTAAAGCGGAAGGTAAACAAAAAGTCCGATTGTGCTACCAATTAAAAAAGCGAGACAGGCGTAAAAGAACGTCCACGACGGACTGACGCCAGCAGTTAGTGCCGATTCCCACCAGCGCCACATTGCCCTACCGCTCTCGTTTCTGTTTGCTCAACTCCGTCTTTAGGTACGCCTCAACAAACGGATCAAGTTCTCCGTCTAAAACGGCATCAGTATCAGCGGTTTCAAACTCACTACGATGATCTTTGACCAGTCGATAGGGTTGTAGGACATAAGAGCGCGCCTGACTTCCCCATTCTGCCGATTGGTATGAACCACGAAGGTCTTGCTTTTCTTCGGCTTGCTCTGCCAGCGCCCGCTGGTGCAATTTCGACTGTAAAATTTTGAATGCAGTCTCGCGATTTTGTTGCTGTGATCGTTCATTCTGACAACTGACGGTAATACCGGTTGGGGTATGGACGATGCGTACGGCCGAGTAAGTGGTGTTTACCGACTGCCCGCCGTGCCCTGACGAGAGAAAGGTATCAATACGCAAGTCCTTGGGGTCAATCGCTTGTTCTTCGATACTCTCCAATTCTGGCAGCACCTCGACCAGAGCAAATGAGGTATGCCGCATCTTTTCGGCGTCAAAAGGAGAGATACGTACTAGCCGATGCACCCCGTGTTCACTCCTAAGGTAACCGTACGCGTAGCGACCATTTAGATGCACGGTTACCGTTTTAATGCCGGCTTCCTGCCCGCGATGCTCGTCAACAATCCGCGCGGTTAACCCGTGTCGCTCGGCAAACCGAAGGTACATACGCAATAACATCTCCACCCAGTCTTGTGCCTCCGTACCTCCACTGCCGGCGTGAATGGCAAGAATGGCATTGTGGTCGTCGTAAGTACCACGAAACAGCGTAGAAAACTCTAG
>PFET01000005.1:0-29806 GCA_002793855.1 Candidatus Uhrbacteria bacterium CG10_big_fil_rev_8_21_14_0_10_48_11 | reverse complement strand
TTCGAACGCCTCGTCGTCTTCGGTACTCTCTGAAAGCGTTAACAGGTCGCGCAGGTTATTTAGTAGCGTATCCCAAATGTTCAATTCTTCGTGCAGCCTTCCCGCTCGCTCGGACTGCTTGGCGGCAGCGGTTGCGTCGTCCCAAAAACCGGGTCGGCTCATAGCCGCATTGAGCTCTGTTAACTCGCGCTGTTTCCCTTCAAGGTCAAAGCAGCCCCCGCGTCTCTACCACACGGTCAAAGAGGGCGCGGAGGTTGTCCATTAATTCTCGCATGCTACTTCCTTTCTACCAAAGTGGCGGTTACCGTTCTGGTCTCTTCGGCGCTCATAACCTTAAGCGGTACATGGTCACCAACATTGTACTTAGCCAGTAGTGTTGAGAGTGGATGATCGGTGTCAATTTTCGTCCCGGCGACCTCGAGAATGATGTCGTTCTCTTTGAGACCTGCCTTGTCTGCTGGACTTCCCGGTGTAACCGCAAGATCCGTCGTCTGCTGCCCACGTACGATGAGTGCGCCGTAACTCACCGGCAGCTGATCTTTTTGTGCCAGCGTATCGTCAATGATGACGTAGCGAACGCCGAGGAACGGTCGGACAATACGTCCATTTTTCTTGACGTTCTCTACTACTCTCTTCACTTCGTTACTCGGAATAGCAAACCCAATGTTCTGCCCGCCAGCGGCAACTGCGGTGTTGATACCAATGACTTCACCGTTCAGATTGGCAAGCGGACCACCAGAGTTACCTGAGTTAATGGCAGCGTCGGTTTGAATGACACCCGAAAGCTGCTCGGTACCGAACAATGATCCAGAGGCGGTAATAGAACGTGACAAGCCAGAAATGACACCAACTGATACCGTATTTCTGAATTCGCCAAGTGCGTTACCAATAGCAATTGATGTTTGACCAAGATCAAGCTTGTCAGAATCACCAAACGTTACCGTCGGGAAATCGCTCCCCTCTACTTTGGCAACGGCCAGATCGTTGGCAGGGTCTCGAGCTAATACTTTTGCTGGCAGCTTACGACCATCATTCAGGAGTACGGTATAGTCAGCGTTTTCGTCAGCAACAACATGCTTGTTGGTTACGAGTAACCCATCACTTGCAACAAAAAAACCTGTTCCTCCGCCAATTTCTTGTTTCTGTGTACCACCAGAATCACTTGAAGATGGTGGCATTGCCGGTTGCTGAGGTAGTTGACCAAACAGATTCCCAAAAAACTGATCTGGGAAAAAACTAAATGGCGACGGCGCAGCCTGCACCTTTGGCACATCCTTACTAATGACAATACTGACGACAGCCGGCTCCAATTTACGCACCGCAGCGACCACGTCGCTTTGGTTCGCGGCACCGATATCGGTAGTGGTACCCGCCGATGCCTGCTGTTGATCCCCTGAAGCTACGGGGTGTCCCCCAATAGCGGCCAAGGTCATGCCGAAGGTTTCGTTCAGCATGGTGGCGCCCAAAACGCCAAAAAGCGCCCCACTGGTAGCGCCCACAAGAAAACTAACCAAAAAAACGGCGAGGAAGAGTGACTTTGACTCTTCGTAAAGTTGAGATAATGTTTTCATATGCTTTTTACTTTACGCAGAAGAAGCATTGAGGTCAATAATAGAGGAGCTGGATACTCTATTATTACAGATAGGGACGTCTTCATATTTCAAAAAAGTGCGTTTTTTGCGTACCCCACCAAGGTAGCCGCCAAGGTTGCCATTTTTGCAAACAACTCGGTGACAGGGCAACATTTTTTCTTTACGAATGCTGTTGCACGCCGCATTAGAATTTTTATGTAGTTCCCTTCCAACGGCACGAGCGGCTCGCGGATGACCGATAGCGGCAGCTAATCGACCGTAAGTAGTCACCTTGCCCTTTGGAACGCGCTCAAGCGCCTCCCACACTTGCTGCTCAAAAATGCTTTCCACTGCTAATGTGAAGCGCCAGGAACGGTAACGCCGATACTGCGCGCGTAATCAATAATGTCCTGCATTGAAGGCGTGGTTGAGGAACCGTTTTGCGCTGACGAACTTTGGTTGTGTAACTGACTCAACGGAGAAAGTACGTCTTGGTACTGCTGCCAGTACGTTTGCAGGAGCGGCGGCAGATAAATGATGGCGAAAATAACTGGCGCCACGATGAGTAACAAGTAAATGAAACCAATAGCGGTTCGCATCGCCATATAGCGGCGCACTTTTTTCATCATGGCATGCGTCTCGCGGGCGAGCTGCAAATTTTCTTCTAGCAAGCTGCGGATGTCTTCGTCCATAGCTTATTTTTTACGATTTGTTTTTTTACGCGTCGGTAAAAGTTTTCGTATACGGCTCGGGGTAAGGCGCAAAATTGCCCGATGGAATGCCGCCGCATCACTAAACCCCTGATAGACGGACGCAAAACGAATAAAGGCGACTTCGTCAACGCGCTTGAGACGGCGCATCACAATTTCACCTATTTGTTGGGAGGTAACCTCGGGTTTACGAAGGACCTGAATATCCTGCTCGATAATCTGAATAAGGCGATCGAGGTCTTCACGAGTAAGGGGACGTTTTTCAAATGCTTTCTTGATGCCGCTGAGCACTTTTTCTCTTGCGTACGGTTCTCGCTGTCCGGTTCGTTTAACAACCGTTAAATCTAAAATCTGCACCTCTTCAACAGTAGAAAACCGAAATTCACAGACACCACATTCGCGCCGACGACGAATAGCTAACCCACTTCCCGCTAAACGAGAATCGATAACCTTAGTGTCCGCTTCTCCGCACGCCGGGCAGCGCATGTCGCTAATTCATTTTACGCCGAATGAAGGCGGGTATGTCTAGATCTTCTTCCTCGTCAGTTGTTTTCGTTGGTCGCTTTGGTTCCGGTGTTACTGATTCGTTCCCCTCATTATTTCTACTAACTCGAGTTTTAAAAATGGCACGGGTTTCTTCGGTATCAACAATAGCATCATCTTCCTCTTCTTCCACTGGCTGCTCTTCTAGATAACGATTAGCTGTATAGGTCGAAGCCGGCTCTGATTCTTTTACCCGTTGCGAGCGCGCACCATTAAAACCTGAAGCAATAACGGTAACTCGCACCTCACCTTTCATACTCTCGTCAATGACGGTACCAAAGATAACGCGAGCATTCTCGTCAGCTGAGCTGGTAATAATTTTTGCCGCGTCGTTTACCTCATGCATACCAAGATCGGGACCACTAGTGATGACAAAGAGTACCCCACGCGCGCCTTCAATGGACGACTCAAGAAGCGGACTCGTAATAGCGGCTTTTGCCGCGGTTGCCGCGCGATTCTCTCCGGTGCCAATACCGATGCCCATTAATGCTGAGCCGGCGTTATGCATAATCGATTTAACATCAGCAAAATCAACGTTGACCAAACCGGGCATAGTGATGAGATCAGAAATCCCTTCGACACCTTGACGAAGCACTTCGTCTGCGGTTCTGAAGGAATCGATGAGTGAGGCTTTTTTATCTACAATTTGTAAAATACGATCATTGGGGATAACAATAATAGCATCAACCTTATCGGCCAGTTCTTCGTACGCCTGCTCGGCAATGGTTTTGCGTTGTGCTCCCTCAAATGAAAATGGTTTAGTCACAACAGCAATGGTAAGCGCACCTAAATCTCGAGCAATCTCCGCCACAATCGGCGAAGCGCCGCTGCCGGTTCCACCACCAAGGCCGCAGGTAACAAATACCATGTCTGAACCCTTAAGAAAATCACGAATTTCATTCTGCGCCTCTTCAGCGGCCTTGCGGCCAAGCTCGGGGTTCATCCCTGCACCAAGTCCACGCGTTACGGTTTTACCAATATGCAACTTAACGGGCGCTTTCGTATAATGTAGCGCCTGCACGTCGGTATTCATGACAATAAAATCGACACCCTTAATTTTTGCCTCTACCATCCGGTTCACCGCGGATGATCCACCACCACCAACACCAACTACTTTAATCTTGGCAATGGTTTCAATATTAGGTTTCACTTCGGCCATAGGGGGTAAAAGAAAAGATTAAGGGAGGAGTGAAGAAAACCACGAACGAACGCCCTTCACCAGTTTGCCGGCACCGACGTTCGGGAGCATACTGCCCCATCGACTGCCTTGGTCGCGCGTTGTGGCTTCTCCCCAGAGTACCAAACCAAGTGCTGTTGCAAAAGCGACGTCGCTTACCGTATCAATGGCACTCATAAAACTCGCCTTCGGCTCACCAAGGGTTATGGGGAGTCGCAACCGACGCTTTGCAAGTTCGATGAGCTCTGGCATCTTAGCGCCACCACCAACAAAAACAACACCCGCGGGTAGCATACCCGAGCGGTCCACTTTCTTCAAGATTCCATCAACTTTATCAAGAATTTCTTCCAGTCGTGCTTCGACGATTTCTGCAACGTAACGGCGCGAAACTACTTCTCCTTCGTCTCCCCCAAATTCAGCCAAATCAATTTCTTCACGCTTGTTAACCCCATTAGCAACGGCCGTACCGTAGTTAAGCTTTACTTGGTCGGCAATATCTAACGAGGTACGAAGACCAATAGCAATATCGGCGGTGATGTGCTCAGATCCCAATGGCAATACTTCGGCAGCCAACAAGTCTCCCTCCTCAAAAACGGCAACGCTCGTCGTCGCGCCGCCTAGGTTAACAACAGCAACACCGAGCTCTCGTTGACGTTCGGTAACGTGACTTTCGCCGGCAGCGAGGACGGAAAGGATAACACCAGAAACACGGAAGCCCGCACGATAGACACAGCGCATTACGTTCTTAAGCTGAGCGGACAACCCTTGGATGATGGTAGTTTCTACTTCTAGGCGAACACCACTCATGCCGATGGGATCTTTGATGCCCGGCTGGCTATCAATGGTAAACGTTTTTGGTATGGCGTGAAGAATTTCGTAATTGGGAGGTGTCGCCACAGCACGCGCGGCTTCAAGCGCCCGATCAATGTCTGACTCTTCAATTTCTCCATTCGCTTTACCAACAGCAACCACACCACGACTTGGGCTGGTAATAACGTGCGGTCCGGAAATACCGACCCATGCGGATTCAAGCGGCATACCGGTGATGCGTTCGGCTTTCTCTTTGGCAGCGCTCAGCACTGAAGTGGCATCATCGAGACTGGTGATTACTCCACGATTGACACCTTCGGCCGGAACTGAAACCGCAGCAAGAATATGAAGCTGACCTTCAGCGGTTCGCTGACCAACAACGAGGCGAATAGCCGTCGAGCCAATATCGAGTCCGGTGATGATTTCTTGCTGAGCCATAAGTGAAGGGATTATACAATGAAATGCCGTTAAACGCCAAATGACGATCCTACCACCAATGGACACTGGGGAGGTAAGGCAAGAAAATGAGAATACCGGCAACAACGGCGCCAATTGAGGCAACAAAAACGGAGGCCGCGAGGAGGTCTTTTAGCATCGCGGCGTACGCGTGAATACGTGGAGAGATTAAGTCAACCAAACGCTCAAAGAACGTGTTTAATAGCTCAAGCACCAACACAAGCGTAATGAGTAAAACGACAACAATAAGACGAAGCGCCGAGAGATGAACATACCAGGCAAGCAAAAACACCAATGCACCGGCAAGGGTTTGCAAGCGAAAATTTTGTTCCGTCTTCCACGCCTGCCGTAAACCAAGAAAAGCGTAGCGAAAACTTTTTAACAATCTAGACATATCATGCGTTGACGCTAGACGTATAGCCCTGCAAAGTAATGAGTCCCGGAGAACCAAGTATTTTTTCTTCCGCCTTCTGCATAGCTAAGCGATCTTTTTCCGTTTCGTGATCGAAACCAAAAATATGCAAGAGTGCATGAAGAAAAAGTACTCCTATTTCACGGCTCACCGAAAGTCGATGACGTTTTGCCTGACGGATTGCTCGCGGAACACAGATGATTACCTCGCCGTACTCAAAACTGAGCACATCGGTCGACTCTGCCTTCTGACGATACGTTTCGTTGAGTCGACGCATAGCAGCTTCACCAACAAATGCCAACGATAGCTCTTCGCCAATAGCCTCGGTTTTAATCAGCGAGCAAAATTGTAAAACTTTATTGAGCAATAGTGCTAACTGTTTTTTAGGAACGGCACACTGCACTGTTGTTCTAATAACGAGACGCATGCACTTTACGATACTTCATGAAACCACTGAATAAAGAGTTCATAGGTGGCACGAAAATCAAGATTTGTTTTAGCACCCGATGCTAGGCTAATAGCATAAATAGTTGTCGGCGTTTTGGTGGAGGCAACATAGAATGTTTGTCGGTCGGGTGCAAAAATACCGGTATGTTCCCCGACCATTTCGAGTGGCGGTGTGGTGCTGTCGCCTCCGTTAACACTAGCGCGATACCAGTCTGTCAGTGGCAGTGCTTTTGAGTTACCTTGCACAAGAACGGCAATTGATTCTCCCGTTGCTGAAATAAATTGAATACCATCTTTGCCAACAGGCTGTACGTTCCAACTTGCTGGATAGTTGGCCGTAAATCGATTAGACCCATCGTGGTATGAAATCAGCAGTTTGGTTGTTGACAGTTTCCCTGCCCCAAGGGGGTCATAACCGTTTTTAAGCTCCTCAAGATCGCCGTAGCCGTCGGTGTCACTATCTGGTTTTTCTGGATTAGTACCATACAATAATTCTTCAACATCAGTAAGGCCGTCGCTGTCGGTATCGGTACTTGAAGGAAGCAATGCCGGCAACGGAGCAGGCGGAGGCGCGGGGATAGCGTCTGATTGTGTAGGTGATACTGGTTCAGGAGCGATTGCGGCGGTATCGTTTACCTCTGCATTTCCTGGTAAGGCAGTCGGTGTTGTGGGTGTCGTATTTTTTGGTTGTGGCGAGGTCACTGATAGACTAGCAGGCTGCTGATCGGCCACCGTCGGCGACGTAGTGGGTATCCCACTTACTAACCAGTAGGTAACGCCAATGAGAACAACAATGACAAAAATTGCGATTGACCAAAGTTTAAACGGTGTCCAAAATGGGCTCCCTTCATCTTTGGCAAAAAACTTTTCCGGCATGGTGCGCATAACCGTACCAGTTATTGGTTGCACCGCCACCTTCTCTTTCGGCGTTTTCTCGCTCTTATTTTTTTTCAAAAAAGACAGCATACAACAAAATAATCCGCTAGCTATCCCCCCTACTACTACCTACTGCGGAACGTTAAAAAGTCTACCAGAACCTTTTGGGTTGTAGCCATTACGAACCTCTTCGCCATCGGTAAACCCATCACCATCGGTATCAGGGTTTAGTGGGTCGGTACCGAACGAACGAACTTCTTCTCCGTCAAAGAGTCCATCACCGTCGGTATCAGGGTTTAGTGGGTCGGTACCTGCCGCAATTTCTTGAGCATTCGAGAGACCATCTTGATCAGTGTCTTCCGCCGATGATGTTGGCCCTTCACCTTGCAACTGCAGATCGGGCTGTGGATTTACCTCGGTTGGTGTTGTCGCCGTAGTAGTCGAGTTATCCGTAGGTGTTGTCGGTTCTGTTGTTGTTGGCCGGAAGTACCACCAAGCCCCTACCCCACCCGCGACAACTAGGAGTACAATAAAAAGTCCTGTAACAAGTTTGCGAGTCAGATGCGAACCGTCATCAAGATATTCTGCCGGAATACCGTCACCCGTTTCTGGCATGGAAGAGAGAGGTCGCGGCGGCGTGCCAGAGGGAGGAGTAAGAGAATTTTTGGGAACGAGAGGAGAAGACGGAGCGCTATCAATGGTTGCCAGCATATCTTCCGGTTCTTTCATGGGAAGCGAAGCACCATCGGAAGATGGCGACGTTACTTTTTTTTCTTCTGGCTTTTCTTGATCTTCAAACATAAAGGGTACTCTAAGTATAATGGAAATAAGACAAGCACTCAACTCACTACTGTGGCGGCGCAAGAACGTTAACCGTAGCCCCTCGCAACTTGACCGCACCACGCGTCGTGTCAACTGCTGTCACATAAAGCCTTCCTTGTGAAAGATAGTTCAAAGAAATACCGCGATACTCTCCTTGTTCGCTAATGACCGTCACTGGATTCGTCCAAATAGAAGGATATCCCTGTGCACTCCTCCATGACGAATCATTGGTACTAAGAACAGAACGAACATAGCGAACAACAGAAGAGGTAGATAAAGAAGAAGTGCGCACGGCATAGGCAACATAGAGATACCCTGACTGCGTGTCGAGCGCTAGGGCAACATCATGAATACCAAATTCTCCGGCGGTTTGTTTGACTGGATTTTCTCGAGTGGAAAAGTTTAATTGACTCTTGTTCCTTTCTTTCATACGAATCTCATCATCTCCACCTCCAACGGTTCCACCATCGCTCTTGTATACTACATAGGTATCTCCAGTAACAGGATTTGTTACGGCGCTAAAAGCGCCCTGATAATATGGGTCTATCGTGGCGGCACTATCAACTAACACCCGCTGTTTAGCGCTTCCTTGCCATCGCTCAGCATACAGAGCGGTTGCGGCCTGATTTTGATGAAAAAGCAAAACTGAACCCAAACTATCCTCCGAAGCAAGCGGTACCAACTGCGTTGCTTCGTCTTCGTTGTTGTCATACGGATTCACTAATCGAGTGCAAGCATTTCCATTATTTAGTGTACATTGATCAATGTAACTCCCCCCGCTTTGACCGAGTGTAAACAGCCCATCTCCTGTTGTCCGTTCGGTAACGGACACTTTTTCTGTATCCGATAGCTCTTGCAAAGGCGAAGCTGTATTTGTTACTTTTTGCCAAATTGCTGATGGCGCCGTAGTACTAATACCGCTCATCGTGTAGTAGTTAATACGATCTTTTTCATTTTTAGAGCCCCCTGGTTTGGTAACCGCAATATGAGCGACGTCACCAGCAACGTTTGGTGTCCACTTGTCGTACCAAACGGCAATGTGCCGACAATTTCTAGCAACCTCATCTGCAGGAGCAAAGGTAAATGCATTGCTGACAATCGTACCTCTCAAAAATCGACAGGTGCCCCCGTTTCCCTCTCCAGAAAAGAATACATAAGCAACATCATTTGCTGGGTTGCCGTCTTGATCGTTTGCAACGATAACCCGAGGACTGGCCTCGTCGTGTCGAACTTGTATTGGAGTAATATTACCACTTGAGGAGGTACCATCGGCAAGCAACTGAGAGCTCCATCTCAACCAAACATCTTTGGGGTCACTTATCGTACTACCGGCTGCATTCGTTGCTGTTAGTGTAAAGGTGGCACTTCCAGGTAATTGCTTAGTACCAGAACTTGGCCAGCGACCACCCGTTACATTAATTGCGCCGGGATTAAGCTGATACGTCTGTCCAGCAACTGACGTCCACGTGAACACAAAACCTTGAGTTGGAGAACAAGGGTTACTGGTCGTACAACCGGCTGGTGAAATAGTAAAGGTTGGCTTGTCCGGCTTCCTTAAGAAATAAGCGTACAGCGTTTTGTCACTGCTGACAGTAAATTGACAATTAGCCGAATTTCCGCATGAGGGATCAGACCAGTGATCAAATATAGCATTCGTGCCATCCAGTGCCGACAAACCAACCATTGTCCCGTCCGTGTACTTCTCGACGAATCCGGTATCCACTAAATTTTTAGTAATCGGTTTTTCGCCGCCACTTATCGGCACAACAATGCCGACACCAACAGTACCGTTAGTCGTCGAGGTGGTAGTTGATACCGCGTCACGTTTTTCCAGTGTTAGCGTATACGCTTTTGCAAAGTTTGCCGTAATAGTCTGCGAATCTCCGACAGTAAAGGTGCAAGGAGAGGTTGCTCCAGAAGGACAGTCCGTCCAGCCGATAAAGCGAGAGTTGGCGTTAGCGGTAGCCGCCAAGGTCACCGTATCACCCGTGTTTGGATAATAACTGCAATTTGCAGTACATGTTTTTGAAGGTCGAGTAGAAGTTGCGGTTACTGATCCTGAACCGCTTCCCGCTGCAAACGCGACGCCAATGGTTGATCTAACGATTACTGTTACCGAATCGCTCGCGGTACTCGCCGCGGTTGTACCGAATTTTCCTCTAACGGTTATGGTGTAGGTGGTCGAACTAGGAGAAGCGGGACTAATATTCACCGATCCAAATGAACTATTTGCATAACTGCCAGGATTTGGGATGAAGCTTGTTATAGAACCAAATTCGGTGTCCCCTGTCCACGCAAGCGTAACTGGTCCTTCGCCATCAACCGTCAAAGAAGTTTCTCCAGTAGCATTGCTTGCGTCCAAAGCAGACAATTCAATTGCTGGGGCTCGATGCACTTTTACGCTTACCGGTGCTATTGCGCTACTTACTGAACCGGTCGCCGTTAAGGTAAAGTCGATAGTCTGTGTTGTAGCCGAAGTAACGATAAAAGTTTTCGTGCCACTCACCACAGAACCAACGTCACCTACACCTTGGTCAATGCTTGCACTGGTTGCATTCGCTGTTGTCCAAGTAAAGGTAATGGTGTCGCCAGTACCCACTTCAGCACTAGCTCCATAGGCACCACCCGGACCTTTCACTTGGAAGTTAGAAATGCTCGGCTGATTCACCACCGTAACGGTAGCTGTTTTTTCAGTCGTTCCACCTGGTCCGGTTGTAATAAGTTTATACGTCTTTGTCCCTGTTGTTGTTGGGGTATGAGTTGCTGTCGTCGCACTAACCGCAGGGTTAGCAAACGTTGCGTTGTTCACCTGCAGTGCCAAAGAATCAGGTGCTGTGCCAGAAAGACTCCAAGTAAGCGTAACTGGCTTGTTCACTTCGACAGTGCTCGGTGAAGCAGTAAAAGAGTCCATGACGGTTGGCGCAGGGTTGGTAACTTCAACAGTAACCGTAGACTGCACAGTACCTCCCAACCCGCTGGCAATAAGTGTATACGTTTTTGTACCGACACTCTCTGGCGTATCAGTGGCGGTTGTTGCACTCACTGCCGGATTGGCAAAAGTGTTACCGTCAACCTGTAACGCCAGCGCCGTGGGGCTACCAGAAACGCTCCACGACAGGGTAACGGTATCCCCTAGGATAATACTACTGGCACTCGCACTAAAGGAATTAATTGCCGTTGCTTGGTTGACGACAAAAGAAACGTCTTGGCTCACTGTTCCACCGGGACCTGTAGCCGTTAAAGTGAATTTCGTCATCCCTACTTTTGCCGTCACGTTTTCGGTACCGCTCGTCCCCAATCCTGTACGATTTATTTGATCGCCGGTGTTACCGTCCGAGGTTAAAGAAATGGTGGTTGCGTTGGTCGTGGTCCAATGAACCGCTATTTGCTGTCCAGCCACATAGGTACTGCCAGTGGGTAAATCAACACTGACAAAAGGTGACGCGGCGACAAGTCCAGGCGTCAAATCTACTGACTGGCTCATAATAATATTAGTACATCGCGTTCCACTTTCCGTCCCGGGGCAAGAGCCTTCCCAACCAGAAAAAGTCGTTCCTGTTTTTGGGTAAAGAGCAACGGACACAACCGTATTTTTATCAAAAGTAAACGAACAGCCATCCGCAGTAGATGCACAGGATTGGCTAGTTCCGTTTGCGGTAGCAACCGCCGTAGCGTCACCTACACTGGCAGCTGATGAAACCGTTAAAACCGTGCCGATAACAAAATTTTGCGTTACCGTTTTTTGGGCATCCATGACGCGGTCACAATAAGTGGTAGCACCAACGCAATTTCCTCCCCACGCACCAACAGAAGAATCGGAGCCGGCAGGAACAGCCGTTAACCGAACAGCTGTATTAGCATCGTAGGCAAACTCACAACGAACCGTTATACCGAGTGGTTTGGTACACGTATCGGTACTAGTGGGCCCACCACTAAGACTTACCCGTATCGACCCTGCGCCAGATCCGAAGAGTGTAATAGTGAGAGGTTTAAGACCAAAATCACTTGGAAAAATCGTCCCGGTATCATCGCTGCCACTCCCTGGAGCCCCAGGAAGTGCGCGTGCAACCGCAGGATCGGTAACGACACAGAAACGACCATCGGTAGCAACCTGATTGAGCAGTGCTGGATTCGGACGATAGCTACTCTCTGGGAAACTACAAACTGCGTAATCTTGCCCTTGTCCTTGACACTGTTCATCTTCCGGACAGTCGCTATCAATGAAACAGGCGGTAGTACTGGTAACCGAACACCGTCCATAAGCGCTATAGGTATAAACATGAGATCCCGGATAGGTTACATTTCTTGCCCAAGACACATCCGGCGGCGGAACAACGTGCGTAATGCGATTTGCTGTTGCGTCAAGGGTTGCGTTATGAGAAGCATAAGTTTTCGATTGCGGATCCCAACAGGTCGTTGCTTCAAAGGCACCTCCAACAAGTGACCCCCCTGCTTCACAGGTGGCAAAACGATTCAACGGATCAGTTGGTAGTTGGCGACCAAGAGTATTACCTAACGTTGCTACCCACGATGGCCAACGGCTGGTACTTGTAGAAGAAACATAGGTTCCAGCCGTGAGTGGTGGATAATTTGTACTACGACCACCCGCACGCTGACAGCTGCTTCGCACAATTGTTATGATGTTACTTACGTCAGTACCATCAACGTCACCGTCGCCATCGTAATCTGCCGCCTGGCAGTAACTTGGACGGTCGATGAGGCCCTGACGGTACTGTTCGGCAAGCGCAATATCGTTGCCGTCGATGACGCCATTACAGTTAGCATCTCCAGGTGCGCCCGGTGTTACTGCTGGACAACTCGTACCGTAACGGTAACCGGCAAGCGCGCTGGTTGTTTCTATGGTATCACCAAGACGGGTAACATCACGGGTAATTTTTGACTTAGTATTCGTGCATACGTACCCACTCGAACAATCGTTAGTAAACAGGCAGGTCTTTGCTACACTGTCGCAACTGTTGTTGGCATCACAGTCGTCGTTTGTCTGACAGACTTTGCCGTCATTAGAGCATGTCTTTTTTTCACTTGCTTCAGGCTCTCCAGTCTGCACCGACTGACAGCTTCCAGTATTTAAACGATTAATATTGAACACGAGATTATTAAGAAGCTGGTTGTAGACATTGAGCGTTGTTGCCCCAGCGCCTTGGTTGTACGAGAAGATATAGATATTAGTAAAGAGGGCGTTAGTTGAACTAGCCACGACAGCATTTGCGGCGTTAATGTACACTGTTCGTCCATCGCGTATGGCTGGGTAGCCATCAATGGTGACGGACTGAGGAGATCCCTTTTGGAAGGGTTGCTCGGCATACCACGCAGCTGGTGTTAGGTGTCGACTATTTTTTACTACCCGCACACCAATGGCGTCAATACTGCTTGGATCTTTCAGTATCCATTCATTAAGCACCCCTAACGGATTAGGAACACTCGGGTGTACATTGGTAGCCAAAAAATTCGGTAGTGCACTACAGGTACCCGCACTAACACTTGAACAATCAGCATTGGTCGAGCAGCTGATACTGCCGTCATTAGAACAGTACAATTGTCGTCCTTTGGTCTTTGGTGCATTGTCCCGGCAATAGGTAGTAAAGAAATTCGTGTCAGTATCCGCCGGTCCGTCTTGGAGGGGACCATTGCTCCATGGCAACTGACAAAGCGAAACCGTTACTGGTACGGCATTTGAACCGCTCGTTTCCGGAACACCACCCAAGTCGGCAGAAACAGTAACGAACGCTCTGCTGCTACGGGTATCTTTCGGTTTTGTTTCTAGGGTGGTTTCCAATTCTTGCTGATTCGTGCCGGCAAGCGACAGCAGGCCTTCCGGATCTTCTGCCTGCCAAAGATAGTTTGCGCTTAACTGCTGACCGAGGGCATCGACCGCCGTTGCGTCGTAGCGATGCTGGTTCTTTGGTTTAAGAGAATCTTGATCCTCGCTCACCTCTCCAGTATTCGTCAAGCGACAACCAAGCTTTATACCGCTATCCGTATCCTCACAATTACAGCTATTACCAAAACAGGAGAATACGTCATAAGGTTTTAGTAGTGTCCGCGGCTGCGACGCTGCCATAAACTTAGAAAGCTCTGGTACAACGTTTACCTCAATCTTGTCGACGGCACAAACATGATCCCCTACGCCGGGTTCAGCTGCCAATCCTGGTTGTGGTGGCATCGGGAACCCTTGAGCAACGTCATCAGCTATTGAAACACCGTAAATACTCTTGGCGCCACCAGTAGGGTTAATCGCTGTCGGACCATGTACAACCACGCGATACTTGAGCTCATGGTGCAGAAGATCGGGAACACTCAGAATGGCGTTCGTTTGCGGTGTCAGCCCATTGTTCTCGTCGCTGTTGCGAACAACAACACTCGTGCCAGAAACCGTGCACCAAGTGTTGGCTGCAGTCGCACCCGCCTCATTAAAAACAAAACGACGTACAAAGCGGAAGAAATCGCCAATCACCGATGTGTGGTTAACGGCATCAATGTTCGCCTGCACATCACAATCGCCAACTGTATCAAGCCAATCGAGATTAATATTTTTCGCTACGCTATCCTGATCCATCAACGTACTAAAACTAACAGTGAAAGCAGCGTTGCGACAGATTTTCCCGTCAGCCGGAGATTTAGCGCCGTCAATTGCCGTCACCCATGGACGAATGCCACAGCAGCCACCGCTGTTCACAGCAAAAGAGCAGAAGTTATCGTTGGCGTTACCGTTACTGTCGGCGCAGGAAACTTGCCGATCGTTAGTACAGGTAAGCGAATTATCGTCGCACTGTCCGACAGCAGTACCGCCGCCGCAAAGATTGTTTGCTGTATGGGAAGGATCAGAATTGCACTGGGCAGTAGTCGAACAAGCACGACTCGTCTGTTTCGAACACACGTGCGGCACCAACGAAACCGCATCTAGATCGGTACCGGTTGGTAGTTCAAAAACCAGCAGAAAAGCCTTGCCCTCGTAGGTAGAAGGAAGCGTTACCGTACCGTCATAGGTAAGCCAATTAGCTGTTGGATGAACGCTGCTATCACCGTCAAAATAGGCGTTAGAAATTTTTTCGCTGACCTGGTTGGCCTCAGCCAGATACACGCGTACGCGACTACTACCAACAAAACTCGATAATCGTCGCGCGGCAAACGAGACATCATAGGCCTGATTACTGACGGGGTATGGTAAACTTATGTATTGCACTAGACCCTCAGCAAAAGAACAGTCAGCGCTTCCGCAGTCCGGCTGTCGGTAGTACTGACGAATGTCCGCACCGTCACCTACGCGTAAAAATTCACTGCTGGTAGTATTGTCACCCGTCGCGTCAGTCCATCCGGTAATCGAATCATTGCCGCCGGCTTGGCTCAACTCAAAACTACCATTAGCGATAACGCTCTGCTCGGTCGCCACGCAGAGCTGTGGCGGAGTAAAGCCGCACTGCAAAGTTAACGTACTCGTGGTAATCGTCGCGCAGTCGCTATCAGAAGTACAAGATTTTTGTTGGTTGTTGCAGGTATCAGCCGTACCGTCGTCGTTATCATCTATGGTACAGAGGTCAATGCTCGCACCGATTGCTGTTGAACATTGATAGTTTGGCGCTGCCGAACAGCTCTGATCTTTACCAACAGCGGTCGCGGTCTGCAGCGGGTCGACAAAACCACTCGCCACTAGGTGCCCGTCCGCATCAAGGTGTGGTAGCACATCACGAGTCGTCACAGTACCAACATCAGTGTTGTTACTTTGCCAACCATAAGCAAAGCTTGCTGCTGTAAGTCGCTGCCCATAGGCATTGCACTCATCTGGCGAGCCATACGGCTGTACCACAACATTCTGTGTCGCCCCTATGGTACGCATAGTCATTGCCGCCGGGATCGTCTCGATACGGTTCAAGGAACAAACAGCATCTTTCGTTTTAAATACCCAAGAGTATCCTCGTAGTTCGGTGTCTAAAATAGTCGCTTGGTAGTTAGCAGTAAGCGGCTTTCCTTCTTCGCTAAGAATGGCATTTGTTAAAACGACACGATAATACGTATTGCCGGACAACAAACCATCGGCAGGCGCAAAGGTAATTTCAGAACGCTCCGTTGTTGTTGCTGTTGCTGGAACCACTGTATAAATTGGGTCAGCCACCGTAACAACAGCCAAACCAGACCCCGATGTGCCAGGATTACAATTTTGATCCTCACAACGATAGAGTCTAACACTCTTATTAGCATCAAGAGTCGAGGCGTTCAAGCTACGAGAGAACACCGCACCAACATCGGCATTCTTACAGGCGGCGGTACATGAAGGGAACGGTTCAATCACCTTAGGCGCTTCAAACGCCACCTTTACCGTACACTGACTGGTTCTCGCGCTAGGGTCCTTGACAGAACGCGGTGTTACCGTGGTCTCACCCTCGCTAATGGGAGATGCTGTGTTATAACAACCGGTCAACGCAGAGTCTATGGTAGTAACGGTTGAATCTGCAGAGCTCCATTTAACACTTCCTGATGGACAGGTAAGAATATTGCAATTCTTTGCCTGCAAGCTAGCAGCGAGGTTTCCCCTAGACGTTACGGTGGTCAATGTGCTGAAGGCTGGCTGGCAAGAAAGCGCGGCAATGGCGCAAGTATCACTCCCCGTTTTAAACTGCCACGTATAGTCATTTGCCATGGGCACACCCTTATCGCTCACCACTGTAGTGGTAACTCTAGCTTGGTACCAATGATTTAAAACGAAACCTCCGGCGTCAGCAGTGAAGCCACCATTCTCTACCCCCGCAGCATTCGTATAAGTAAAGAATTGAAGCGACGAGGCCGGCATTGGGGTAGTAGGGTTTTTGCAGCTGGGATCGGTACCGCAATCAGCCACCTCGAGGGCAGTCGACGGAATACTAGACTGATCAAGCGGCGTTGTAAAACGAACCGAGAGTTGGGCGTTCGTGCAGGCGTCTGCCGAACCTTTCCACGGGCTCGGGCTCTGTGTTGAACTGTTACATTGCTGTTCTTCGACAACTCGAGGTACTGGGTTTCCAGTACTAAAACGCCAACGATAAGACGCTAACTGCAGCGCCGGTGCTACCGGACAGGTCTCACTAGCCTCAAGACAAGTGCCATCCCCGCAGCACTGCAACCCTTCGCCACAACTATTCCCGCTGTCAAGACAGGACTGCACGGTAAAGTTAAGTGGGTTACTTTTTACTTCGTCATTGGTTTGGTCGTTCTTCACGACGTTCGTTGCCCCGCTCACTGCCTCATCTGACACCGACGTTTCAATGCTCTGGTTCTTCCACTTACCGCTAGCAATCGTGGCGTTGGCTCCGATTTTTGGATTATTTTTTCCGTCGCTGAAACGTACTTGGTCATTTGCACCTCTTGGTTCGCCAAAACTTTCCCCATAGAACATAACGGAAGTCGTCGCAGGACCATTGTCGGGGACGACACAGTAGAGCCCCGGAGTCGCTGCCGTATTCGTCAACGTAAATAGCACATCTCGGTTACTCTCTGCAAGATCTTGACGCTTCACATACACCCCATACACATTGTCTTCACTAGCTGTTCCGGAAAAGGTAAGTGCCGACGGAACTTTGGTAATAATTTGATTGTTGTGCCAAAGCGATCGTGCCGAACACGCCGCGGGTGAACTAATGGCAGCCAGCATGTCCTCTCCGTTTGCCGAAACAAAGTGTACCTCGCCGGTACTGTTTGAAAAATTATCTCCGGTGATAGTGATAGCTTGCCCCGCCGGTCCATCGTCAGGTGAAATCTTGTCTATGCGAGGACCGGCGACACATGAGTTGACTGTAAAATTAAACGGGTTCGAGGTGTCACCTGCCACCGTTTTTACCCGCGCACCAACGCTGCCTGATCGAACATTGGCAACGCTTGAGATAACCTCAGTTGGGGTCCAAGTACTGACAACCGCCGACGTTGTGCCAAAAAGTATTGTCCCTTTAGATCCGCCAAAATTTTTACCAGAGAATGAAACGCTAGAAATATCCGGATCGTTCACGCAAGCCGCAGCTGGCGTAATCTCGCATAAACCAGGACGAATAGTTGTGTTGACATTAAAACTCGGCAGTACGGGCCCAGGAGCAGTGTCGGTTCGGTCGGTAAGTGAAACAACAACCTCAGTACCTTCAGTGTTGACGCTTGGTACTGGCACCGAAACCTCAAGCGGCCCATCAACGGCGTCAGTCGGCACCTCAATAATGATTTGCGTATCCTTCCACGTCGCAGCAGCAGAGCAAACCGCCGGCAACGTTGCCACGACATCGTCAGTAGCAATAGCCGGGTCGTCAGCTGCATTATTGTCGCCATCCTTGTCGGTTCCAAGAAAAGTGACCGTTCCTGGCGTTGTACCAAAGCCACTACCCGTAATGGTGGTGTAGTTTCCGGGCGCTCCATCGTTTGGGGTCACTGCCGTAATGACCGGCGGTGAAGCGCAAAGACACGATTCACTACTACAGGCGCTTGTCACGCTGCAACCAAAAGGATCCGCCTGACAAGAAGGAGCCGTAATGTTACTGTCGCACGATTCACCAGGGCAAGCACCGCAGGATCCGCCGCAGTCGGGTCCGGTTTCGTCCCCGCTTAGTCTACCGTCAAAGCAAAATGGCGGACGAATAGTAACCGTTTTCTCGTCAACACCATCATGACCATCTACAAAATCAAAAGCGTGCACCACCAGTGTCTGCTGAGTTCCAGCAACTAAACCGTTCGTACTCCAAGCAACGCCGCCACTAAATAGTGTATAGGGTGCCGCCAGCACACCTACCGTACCGAGAGCAGCTCCTGTCGTTTGGTTAGAAAATATTAAACTTGAAACACCGTGGTCATCGGTAGCACGTGCACGAACGTTGACAATACTATCCGCAGGAACTTGGTTTGACCATGGCTCGGTAATGCTGACATGAGGTGGCACGGTATCAATATAGTCACCGGTCGTAAAGGTTACCTTGCAGGGGTTTGACGGGTACGTGCAGTTCAACGCTCTGCCGCTTGCGCTGCGTATAGTTCCGCCCGTAATCTCAACGGTGTAAGCGATAGTACTAGCAAAGCAAGAAAGCGTATCATTGGGTGCATCGCAGTGGGCGTCTGGTGTAAAGGTAAAGCTCCGCTGGTTGGTGTTTGTAACGTTGCTGACATCGAGCGTACCGGCAAGCACGGCGCTGGGGTCACTGGCCGGATACACACGAACAGAATCGGTAGTGCTTCCGTAGGTTAACGTATCGGCTTCGACCGCTTCGTTAAAGCGAACGCGAACAATGGCGTTACGCGGTGCATCGTCCTTACCGTTAGGTGGGGAGAAAGAACCAATGACAAAAGCATTCGGGCCACCCGGCACGCAACCAGGAAACGGTGTACAACCGCCGTAGGTGTACACCCCGTCGCCATTCGTGTCGCTACAAACTTGCTCGCCACCACAACCAACAACCAGGCATGCAATCGACGGATCACCTGCCTGACAAATTTGTTCAGTGGTCGCAGTAATGAAGGTACTCAAGATATAAGAAACGATGGCAAAGGCCGAGAGAATAATAACAAGACCAATACCGGCGTTGATGAGCACACTTCGTGCCTGACTGACGCGATCTTCGTTACCGGCTGCGGTCATCCATAGGAACCCACCGTAGAGAACGAGTATAACCGCGACAATACCAAGAAAGCCAAGGAAGAAACGAATGATACGGGCGATAAGAATACGAGGATCGCCTCCGCCACTAAGTCCAATTGCTGGACCGACCGCATTAATACCGGTATCTAACCCTTGAGCAAGTACCGGCACAGCAAGCAAACCAACAAAAGCTGCCACTACAAAAGCCAGCAAGCGCATGCTTATTTTTGTTTGACGTCCGTTTCTCATCAGTTCTCGTCAACTGTCTCGTACGGCTCGTCAACTTCTTTCTCTACCGTACCTGGGGTAGCCGTTGGACCATTACTAGGGTAGAAACAATTTTGGTAAACATCACGAATGACCGAGGAGTAACGTGGCTCGTAGACGTTGTGCGTCGCGACACCGGCTTCAGTCACCTCTTCTAACCCGCTGTGCAAAATGCTGGCGTCGCCCTGTCCACAAAAATCCAAGTTACCACCCTTACAATCTTTATTAAGTAAGCATGAGGCCTCACTCAAACTGCATACTTTTTCACAACGATTATTGGGGTGATTAGTATCAACAACACAGTCGGTCGAATACGCACAGGCTTCACCTGTTTCTGAGCAGTGGCGAACACTTGCCTGTTTGCCGGTGAAAGCATAAGGATACTGCGCAAAACTTTCGTTACTTTTTTGGTAAAGGCGGACCGGAGCATGCGGAACCGGTGGATTCTTCGTTTGGTCAAGGTATGTTGTCAGATTGCTCAGTTCACGATTGAAGCGCGCACGAATAGGTGCGTCGGTCGGAACACCTTGGGCAGACTCTGATAGTTCCGGCGCTGGTGTCACGTCAATAATTTCTGGACCGATCAAAACTATCGTGTCATTCGTAGTGAACGACCACACAAAATTATCATCGGGTGGACCGTCGGCGGTACCGTTACCGCTCGGCATTCGAAGTAGTGGATTCCCTTCCGCATCGTTTACTGGGCTACCGACGCTGTCGTGCTCAATGTTTTTACTACCATCAAGAGAGTTCGACGCCATATCGACAACACCATCAAAAATACTGCTTTCCGTGGCTGGTGTACAAGCTCGTGAAGGATTATTTGAAGGATCTTGACCAAGCCCGCATGAGTCGTCGTCACTCCACAAGGTTGCTGCCTTAGCGCTTGCCTGTAGGGTGCTGGCTGCAGGTAAACAGTACATCTTTTGATTGCAAGAATTTAAACCGCACGGATCAGACGAGATAAACTCTACTGTCCGATAGTTGTTACCAATACTGAACGTGCCAGTAACTGACGTGCTATTCGTTGCGGCCGTAGCGGTAATAACTATATTTGTAAAACCGTCAGCAGTGTTACCCGTTGCACTAATAGGATTAATCGCTTCATTGAAGGTAACTTTAACAACACTGTTTCGTGCGTTCACGTCGTGCTCCCATGGGAAAATATCTACCACCTTTGGTGGCGTAGTATCGATAATGGTCGAGACTTCAAAACTCCAAACATAAGTCTGCGAAGCTACAAACCCAGGGGTGCCATCAGACTTAGTCAGCGTAGAATGAACGGTGGCACGGTGCATCGTATTGGCGTCCGGTAGCCCAAGTAGCTTGTCCCTCTGCAGCACAAATACAAACGTACGCTGGTCGTTCGTATACACGTCAAAATTTGAAAAAGGCTGGTAGCTGGTTCCATCACTAGGATCCCACTGCAAATCAAAAACGTCAGCATTTAGATGACCACACCAAGTGGAAGGACAGGCAACCGAGTTGAACGATTCGCCTCTTGACACGGCATCTTTAATGAAAGACTTTGACAACGGAGCGCTTTCAGCGGGTGCAGTAGTAGCAGCGTCAACAACAAGAATCGGTTCTCTAAAGGTAATTGCCATGCCCGTGTTTCTGGGTACTCCGCGCTGATCTCTAGCTGGGTAGTGGTCTTCGACAATACCATTACCCAAAGCAAAACAGTTGACGCAGGGAGGCGCAGGCGGATTGTTTCCGCCACCGCCACCGCCCCCTAGACCAAGCAACTGATTTAAAATGAAAGAAACGATACTAAACGCCAATAAAATAATGACGAGACCAATGGCGCCGTTTTGTAAAACCTGCTTTGCCATTTCGACGCGGTCGCTGTTGCCCCCCGCTGTCATCCATAGGTACCCACCGTAGAGCACAACGCCAACAGCAATCAACCCCAAGAAACCCAAAAGCGCGCGAATAATACGCGCGATTAAAATTCGTAAATCACCCGGCCCAGCGCCGAGTCCAGAATCGTTTGCAAAATTAGTTAGCCCAGTATCAATCCCTTGCGCGAACACCAATGCTGGCGTTAACACAATACCGATCGCGATGATAAAAACGAAACTGTGTTTGAGCGTCCGCCGTAGTGCGAGGCTGTCACGCAATCGGCTGCGAAACGCATCAAAGATACGCATTTATTTTATTTAGGTGAATCTTTTTTTTGTTCAAGGGCGTTACGAACCGCCGTAGAAACTTCTGTTCCGTCTGCCGCACCTTTCAGGTCTGCCATAACCGCTTTCATCACGCTGCCAACATCACTAACCCCTTCTGTTCTCAGTGTCGCAACAACCGCTTTAACTCGCCGCTGTACCTCTGCCGAATCAATCGCTTGTGGCAGATAGGTGGAAAGTACTTCTATTTCACGTTTTGCCGCGCCGGCCAAATCTTCACGCGCCGCTTTCGTAAAATCGGTAAGCGCGTCTCGCAAACGTTTTACTTCTTGTCGTATCACCGCTTCAACGGCCGCATCATCAATCGCCTTTGCGGCGCTGGTGCGAGCGGCAATAGCAGCGTTCTGTAAAGCCGCACGAAGCGTACGGAGAATAGACACCCGTTCCGCTTCGTGCGCTTTCATTGCAGTGATAAAATCTTTTTCAATTCGCTCTAAGAGCATAGGGCGAGGGTAACAATAATAACATTAATAGGAATGGCCACGCTTACCTGATCGTTTCTCTTCTTCTTCGGTTAACCGTCCGACTTTACGAAGGTAATCAGTCTGGGCGCGCTTAGCTGCACGAGTTAACGCGTCTTTCCGCGATTCTGTACGACTCTTGTCGTGCGCCAAAAAACGAACTTTTCGTGCTTGTCGCATACGACCACTGCGCTGCAGTTGTCGAAGGAAACGACGAAAGAAGGCCTCAAAACTTTCTCCCTTTTTTCTCTTTATCTCAACCACGTACTCACCTCACTTTCCTCTTGTACCATAACGGTACATGAAATAATAAATCGATTAGTTTCTTGCTGTGCTTCAACATCACTTAAGAAACTTTTCGTGGATTTTATTCTAACATATAGAAAGTACCAAAGTCAAAGTTTCATTGGCCCATCTTTTTATCCCAAAAAACAAAGCCCCGAGGCTATTCGGGGCTTCATACGGTACGCGAACGAACAAACTAGACGACGGTCGGTTCTTCTGGTTTTTGGTTAAGGGGTTCGGTATGAATGATTGGTGCTTCTTCTTCAAGTTTATGCTGAATGATGTTAATAATTTTTTTGAAGTCAAACGTTTCTTGCATACCGGCTTCCATATCACGAACGATTGCCGTGTGATCAACAATTTCTTTTTGACCAATAATAATCGTGTAGCGAACGCCTAATCGAGCGGCCATTTCCATCTGCGGCTTTAGGCCATCTTTTGAAAAACTGGCAGACACCCTGACATTACTCTTGCGCAATTCTTCGAACAACAGCATCGCTTTCTTGCGTGCCGGTTGCGACAGTTGAGCGATGAATACATCCGCCCGTGGCGCGGGCGGCAACGATACCTCACGCTCTTTCATCTTTAAGATAACCGTCTCCATCCCAAGTCCAATACCAACTGCGGGCGTCGGACGGCCGCCAAGTTCAGCAAGCAAATCATCGTAGCGCCCACCACCGGCAAGCGCGGTTTTACCGCTTTCGTCATCTGCCGCCCACACTTCAAACACGGTTCGTGTATAGTAGTCTAGACCGCGTACTAAATGGGGGTTCAGCACATACGGCACATCAAGATCGTCCAAGTATTCGAGCATCGCCATAAAGTGATCACGACACGGGGTGCAGAGGTGGTCAACAAATTGTGGCGCATCGGCGCGCAGGGCGCGACACCCCTCCTCTTTGCAGTCGAGTAGACGCAGCGGATTTTTGCCAAGTCGCCGCTCGCAATCTTCGCATAACTCTTTTCGATGACCGCGATAATATTCGAGAAGTGCTTTTCGATACACGGGCCGACATTCTTTGTCGCCAATAGAGTTTACTTGCAGCGCTGTTGGTAGCCCCAACGTTTGGAACAAGTTAGTCGCCATCAACATAAGGGTGGCATCCATCGTCGGATGATTGTCCCCAATGACCTCACAACCCCACTGGTGAAACTGACGCTGTCGTCCGTACTGCGGACGTTGATAACGAAACATCGGCCCAATGGTGTACCACTTAACCGGCTGCGGCTGGTTAATAAGGCCGTGCTGCAAATAGGCACGCGCCATTCCGGCCGTGGGTTCAGGTCGAAGCGTTAGCGATTCATTCCCCTGATTGGTAAAGCTAAACATTTCTTTCTCTACAATGTCGGTGACTTTCCCAACCGCGCGCTCAAATAGCGAGGTTGCCTCGACAATCGGCAAGGTAATGGGCTGGAAGCCATACACCTCAGAAATTTGCTCGCACTCTGTTGCAAGATAGCGCCAGTATGCCTGCTCTTCCGGCAAGATATCTCGAAAACCACGAATGGTTTGGGGTAAACGCTTGCCTTTTGTTGGCTGAGTATCGTCAGTAGCCCCTGTTGAAGATGTCGCGACAGCCGGACGCTTTGCCTTTTGCGGCTTACTTGTCTTCATCTTTGTTTTCTTTTCCATATTATGATGCGCTTCCTTGGCTGTTTAGCAGGTTGTACGGAAACACCCTAATGTCATTGAACGGCCAAGCACGAACCCAGACACGGCCGACAATGTAGCGGGAAGCAACAGGCCCAAAAACGCGCGAATCAAGACTGGCGCTTCTATTGTCACCCATAACGAAGTAGTGACCATCAGGAACTTCAACATTAAACTCTCCCATCGTAGTTACCCCCACTGGCAAAAAAGGTTCAACCAGCGCAAACGGCGCACCACTTTTTGGCGTAATCGTTAGGTGACCGTTTTCAATAGTTACTTTCTCGCCAGGTAGGCCGATGACCCGCTTGATAAAAAACTGACTGGGATCTCTTGGGTAACGAAAGACAATAATGTCGCCACGTTCTGGCTGAGCAAACCGATAAGAAAGTTCGTCAATCAATAAGTATTGGTTGTCATCAAAGGTCGGCTCCATCGACGCACCTTTGACGTAAAAGGGTTGAACGACGTAGTAACGAACTGGAAGAATGATGGCAAGCGAAATTAAAACCACCTTCAAAAGCTCGACGACAAATTCGCCGAGTTCTCTAAAAACTTTGGTTGTTGGCCTGTTTCCGTTCGAATCCTGCATAGTAGACGCTTATGATACAGGAAAATAAGCGTTTTGACAAGCCGGAAACCTGCTGTTTGTCACCAAAACTAAAGGGCTGAAATGCCGAAGGTCAAAATCGTTGCCAGTAGAATAATAGCGATAAAGGCCATGACCGTGCCACCAATGACAAAAATGCGTCGCCATCGTTCGTCTTCTTCTGGTACGGGCGCTGAAGCAAACGAACGCAAATGACGATACAGAACGAAAGTGTACGCCAACAGAAGGGGTGTTAATAAGAGCTCCAGGGTAAAATTAATTGCCTGCGCCAGCCCCGGCTGATTGAACACGGTTGTCACGATCGAAGCCGGTATGGTAAAGACAATACTAATGAGTACTAAAAACAGCATACGCCAAGCGACTGCCCACCAGTGACCATGGACATAATTACGGCTTGCCAGTAGCACGTTAACTCCCCGCTCGTTTTCAGCGACGACAATGTAGAGAACAAACACAAACCAGAGCAAAAGGATGACACCGGGGATAATCAACAGAATAATACCCCCAAAAGTAAGAAGACCAGAGAGTACTGACACCCAAAAATAGGGTAAGATAAACCGTCGCGCTTTGCGGTACGTTTCTCGAATAGAAAGAGTACTACCTCCTTCATTAAGCGCGACAACAACTGACAATGAAGCCCACATTTGCATCACAGCAAGCCCTAACAAAGCCACAAGCTCAAGCGCAATGCTCAGTACAATACCAATGCTCTGAAGCGCTGATGACGTACTGGTAGCAAGGACCGAGAAAAATGCTAAAATACCAAGAGCAATAAAAACGCCGATGACCACCGCAAAAATCGCGACAAGAAGTAGCGCGATTAGCCGACCAAACTGTTGACGATAAAGCTCTGTCGCTTCGCGAAGAAGCGCTAGAGGGCCAGGAATAGGTGAAGACTGTTTTGAAGAAAATAACATCAATGCAATGATAAAATAGTATGTCCGTAGTGTAGCACAAGCCTAGAGAGAAACTCAAAAATAAAAGAACCACTACAGAGTCCCTCTACTGAACCGCGCATATAGTATGCTATCCGACTCGCTATTTTATTGTTACTAGAGACTATCTTTGGACGATGCTGGGTTCGAACCAGCGACCTCTGTCGTGTGAGGACAGCGCTCTAACCAGCTGAGCTAATCGTCCATAAATCAAATGCAAGGAGCGAAGGCGGACGCCAAGCACGCCCAAAAAATAACTTGCCCCTATGCTCACGGCATTATATACTAGACCAACGAATTTGCAATTCATCAATGGATAAACCAACTGTTAATCTTCTTGACGCTTCGAAGCGACCAGTCATAACGCCACCAACATTCGAACCACCAAAACCACCACACAAACAGCACCATAGGGTGCGTACTTTTGTCGCTGGTGCGGTGATCGTCGGGTCTGTTTTTTTATTGGCAAACGTCGTCATTCCGGGCATTCGACTAAGCCAAACCTTCGGCTCTTCTGGTATCTTCGAGCAGCTCACCCACCTTACCTTTAGTGGTAGCCGCACGCTCATTGGAGAAGACGGTGACCGCATCAACATCCTGCTCCTAGGAGTCGGCGGTGCTGGTCACGATGGTTCCTACCTTACCGATACGGTCATCTTGGCAAGTATCCAACCAAGCACCTCGCGCGTTTCACTCATCTCGCTTCCGCGCGACCTTGTTATCCCCTACCAAGATGGCAGATGGAGGAAGCTAAACGAAATTTACGTTGCCGGACAAGCAACGACGCCAGACGACCCAGGCAGTACAGCCACCCGCACCGTAGGCGCTTTTCTTAATAGCAATATTCCCTACTACGTACTCGTCGACTTTAATGGCTTTGAAAAATTGATCGACGCCGTCGACGGTGTCGATGTCTCGGTCGACAGAACCTTTACCGACCCTACGTTCCCTGTGCAGGGTGCGGAAGACGCCGCTAATTATGCTGACCGCGAAATGTCTGTCACCTTTACCGCTGGCTGGCAGCATATGAACGGAGAGCGCGCGCTCATCTACGCTCGTTCTCGCCATGGCAACAACGGCGAAGGGTCAGATTTTTCTCGTGCTAAACGACAACAAAAAATTATTCTGGCACTCAAAGACAGTGTGCTCAACATTGGCGTGCTTTTAAACCCGGTCACTATGAACCGGCTCACTGGCGAACTTTCAGCACACCTCAAAACCAACCTTGAACCTTGGCAGGCACTTCGCCTCTACGAACTCGGGAAAAATGTACAAACCGACCAAGTAATCCGCGCTAACATAGACGATAGTCCCAACAGTCTTCTTGTCAGCTCTATTAATGGTGATGGTGCCTATATGCTTCGACCCAAGGTCGGCGATTTTAGTCAGCTGCAACAACTGGTGCAGGATATTTTTAACAATAGCGAGCTCATTCAAGAGCCGGCTCGCGTTGAGGTATTGAACGGAACAAAAACTAATGGGCTCGCTACCGACGTTAGCAATCTACTCGTCGCGCGTGGATACAACGTGGTCCGTATCGGCAACGCCGACGACCAAACACTCGCTAAGACCACCATCTACGACTACACCAATGGCGCTCGACCAACGGCACTTGCCGCGCTGCGTGTTCTTTTAAACGCCACTGTTGCCACCACCGTACCGTCTTGGCTGGTACCAACCGTTAGCGCGGTTGACCCCAACGCCGCAGACTTCGCAGCCCCACCTTTGTCTTCGAAGGCAGACTTTGTCATTATGATAGGTAACGACTGGTCGGCAACTACCGCACCGGATCACACCCCTTAAACTATGGCGAAACCCTCCCACAAACTTGCACGTGTCGCACTCGTTGGAAGGGTTAACGTTGGAAAATCAACGCTCTTCAACCGGTTGGTCGGCGACCGTCAGGCACTCGTCTCTCCTATACCAGGGACGACCAGAGACCGACGCGAAGCTGAAGTCATCTGGCGCGGTGAGCCGTTTACGCTTATCGATACCGGAGGCGTTGAGGTACCCGGACAAGTCATTGCCGGAACCCGAGACGACTTTACCTCCCGCATCACCGAACAAACTGAAGCGGCACTTGCCGGCGCATCCGCAGTCGTCTTTGTGACGAGCGCCATTGACGGCGTTTTGCCGCAAGACAAAAGTTGGGCGCGAGCACTGGCCGGTCGCTACCCTACACTACTCGTCGTCAATAAAGCAGATACCAACGCGCAGGCAGATAGAGCTGCAGAATTTTTCTCTCTCGGTCTTGGTGAACCGCATCCGGTATCAGCCGTTTCCGGACGAAGCACTGGTGATATGCTTGACGCGCTCTACGCGCTGTTGGCAACCGTGCCGTGCGAAACACAAACAGAAGCGGCAACAAAAGCAACCCCAGGAATAAACCTCGCCATCATCGGTCAGCCGAACAGTGGCAAGTCGTCATTGCTAAACGCGCTGCTTGGTGAAGAGCGTTTTATTACCAGCCCCAAGGCGCACACCACCAGAGAACCGCAAGACGTCACTTTGGTCTACTTTGGTCAGCGGTTAACGCTGGTCGACACCGCCGGTATCCGACGCCAGTATCAACAGACACGAGGTATTGAACGCATGGGAATTACCGCTTCTCTAAAAACAATTACCCGCGCATCGGTTGTCTTTCTGATGATTGACGCCCTTAAAGGCCCAAGCTTCCAAGACCAACGACTAGCCAGTATGGTCATCGAAGAAGGAAGAGGGCTCGTCATTATCGTCAACAAGTGGGATCTGATTACACCAAAAACAGCAGCCACCCCAAAAGCCTTCACGACAGATTTTCGCCAACGGTTACCAGGGCTTGATTGGGCGCCACTGGCATTTGTCTCCGCCAAAACGAAACAGCGGGTCAGAAGCCTACTCGATCTGGCAATCACCGTTTCCAAAGAACGACAAAAGTGGATTGATGATGCGACACTGCAGACCTTCGCCACTAAGGCAGTTCGCCAACACAAGCCGGCGCGCGGTGGTGGCGTTAAACATCCACGCATCATCGACTTTGTGCAAATCGGCATCGAACCTCCGGCTTTCAAGCTGACAATCGAGGGCGAACTACACCCCTCCTATCTACGTTTCCTAAAAAATCGCTTACGTGAAACCTACGGCTTTGCCGGTACGCCAATTAGTATTCTTCTCAAAAGCGAAAAAGTGCACGGCAAAAAACAAAAAACCCTATGACCTCACCGCTTCTTATTGTCGGTCTTGGCAACCCGTCGCCAAAATATGACGGCACGCGCCACAATGTTGGACGACAAGCAGTTATGGCGCTCGTAAAAGAAACGTCCAGCCTCTGGGGACGACTCACGGGAAGTACGCCAAAAGCAATTCGCATTCCTGGTTTTGCAGGCAAGGCCTATCGCCTCTCACTGCAAACAAAAGAGGATGCTGTTGCCGTGCCGGATCTCGGCAGCTACATGAATACCTCGGGACCAGCGACAGAAAAAGTGCGCTCCTACCTAAAGATACCCGCGACTAACGTCGTCCTTGTTCATGACGATACCGACTTGCCGCTCAGCGAACTTCGGGTAAGCCGCGGCTCATCATCTGCTGGACACAACGGCGTTCAGTCGGTTATTGATACCCTTGGAACCAAAGACTTTACACGTATAAGAATTGGCATTGAGACACGAGAAAATAAGCAGCAACCACCAACTGAGGCGTTTGTGCTGCAAAAGTTTAGCAATGAGGAAGTGAAAAAAATTGATGGCGTATTTTCTGATTTTACTAAAAAAATATCTGAACTTGTTGTTGAGATAAAGAACTAAACAGGAGGGCTAGTCTTCAGTACAGATGGCGGCAGCCGTAAACTCCTCCTTCGACAAGCTCAGAACTCAAACAGTACGGCTGCTTTATCGCCATCCTCCCTTCGCCAGCTCCCTACACTGGTACGATGGGGGTAGCAAATGGCCCCGACGCTGTATTAACTAGCTAATGAATCGGGGCTCTAATTACTCGTCGGAGCAAATAGCTA
>PFET01000003.1:9212-26914 GCA_002793855.1 Candidatus Uhrbacteria bacterium CG10_big_fil_rev_8_21_14_0_10_48_11 | reverse complement strand
CGCTTCGCTTGCGTGTTGTTGCATTTCTTCGACTCAAACGATCGGTGGTATGCAACGGTTTTGATGCACAGCATTAATTAGAACATCCCAAAAATGTCCTTTCCATTTTCAGAAAAAATTGGTCGCGCGCAAATCCGAAATGCAAGGAACATTTTTTCTTTTGGGGGTTGCTGAGTGAAGCGAGGCAGTGGCGGAACGATACGAGCGTACGATTTTGGTCAGAGCCACCACGCGCTCCGCGCGTGGCACATCATTTGTTTTGGAAATAGGTTCGAGCTTGGTACAATAAACACACCAAACAGTTTGGGACACCACTTGTTTTATCGAATAACTCTTTTTTGTCACAAGGTCGTTCAAAAACTGTTCCGCGCGAAAGCGAGCGAAAGTTTTACAGCCTTCGTAGCCATAATTTGTTCACTTATTAGACATACGTCCTTCTTTGTGAAAGATCAAGAAATTGAAATTTGAGTACAATTAGAAGACAAAAGGCCACTTAGAAATTTTTTAAACACGCGTGGTCATTTTTTGGGTGAACTTCTTCAAACAGATGAATACTTTACGCCGCCAGATAAAGATTTTTTAGCCACGAGGTCAGTGGGTGAGTGGCTGCGGCTTTGAGACACTGATGGTCAAGCTAAGATAACCTATAAACTGGTTCGTTTTAAAAAGGATGGCACTTCTCATTACGGTGATGAATACGAGAGTGATACTGACAGCATTAAAACCATTCGGTCGATTTTTAAAACACTCGAATTTCGTTCGCTCGTTATTGTTGAGAAAAAGAGACGAGTATTTATGTTTGAAGGCTATGAAATTGTTTTTGATAACGTTACTGCTTTAGGTACTTTTATTGCAGGAGAATATAAAGCAGAAAAAATCATCAAAGATTCAAAGCAAGTCTGTGCTTAAGTGATTGCAATTTTGAAAAAACGCAGGATATGGTCGCATGAAGCGTAACTATCAAGGGTATGCGTTTCTTTTACTTTTCCCCCCAAAGGCCGTATTTGAAAACGTAAACTAATATGTCCGTGTTGAAAAATTAGTTCCATAGATTTTTAAGGATTGACGAACAACATTTTTAAGCGTAAAAGGTCTTCATGGTGATATGTCCACTGCACTTCCAGAGGTCGGAGACCTCAAAGGGATGGATGTCCCAGGAGGACAGAACGAGAGGTAGAAGGATCTTTACAAAAGGGTTGCCAACTACCCAAGAATTAAAGGGCACTAGCCGTACCTATGAAGCCGATTCTCCGGCGCAGGAGGCAGTCCTTTTTGATTTTCCCTGGTTACTCGGCTTTCTGCCTTATGGGCCGGACACTGTTCAAGGTAGACAGTTTTTTGGTATTCGCGTCTGCAAGCCCGCTGATTTTGAGATTCAGAGGTTTTTGAAATCGTCAGGATCCATTCGTGGCCGTGTTGGGCTTTCCTTGGGAACCGGGTTGGGATGGAGACTCAGAATAAACCAACAGGAGATTGGGTCATACGGGATGACTGATGGTGTTCGGACTGGATTCACATTATGGGGGCAAGAGATCCAAATTCGTGGCGGCATCAGTGAGGGGTACTGCGACCTACTTTCGTTTGCGATACAGCAGATCGCACCTTCGGTATTACGGATTATCGGTGCTTAGTGTGCCGTTCTCCTAAGGGGAGGTATTCACTCAACTATTTACTTCCTTACTACCAGCAAAGAAAGAAGTAAAGGGAGCACGACTTTACCAACTTCCTGAAAGTCTGAGCTGGAGGGCGAGACTTCAGCCGAACACAAAGCGCGCCGGGTTACCCAATACAGACCCGGCGAGCTACTTAAATAAGATTTACTTAATTTTTAATTCGTTTTTGTATAAGCGAGCTTACCAGTTTTCTGGTACTATTTATTATATGAAACGGTTTCTTCGTAACTTCATACCTCGTTTTGTGATTCAGGGATACCATTTTACAATGGCGCATATTGCCGCGTGGTATTATGGTCGGCCATCTGAGTCAATGGTGGTTATTGGGGTAACTGGCACAAAAGGAAAATCAACAACCGTAAATATTATTGGGCAACTTTTAGAGGCGAACGGTATTTTGTGTGGCTATACATCGACCGCTACCATGAAGGTAGGAAATAAAGAATGGCTTTCGGATACCGGCATGACTATGTTGGGGCGTTTTCAGTTGCAGAGATTACTGCGCGATATGGTGCAAGCGGGCGTTACCCATGCCATTATTGAAACGTCTTCTGAAGGTATCGAACAATTTCGGCATGCCGGCATTCATTACGATATGGTCGTGCTCACCAACCTGACACCTGAACATATTGAGGCGCATGGTAGCTACGAAGCTTACCGAGCCGCTAAAGGAAAATTATTTACCCATCTCAAGAACAGCCCCATTAAAAAATTGAACGGTCGTAGTATTCCAAAACGTGTGGTGCTTAATAAAGACGCGAGCGAGTATGACTTTTATCATTCGTTTAACGCTGGTGCAGAATGGCGGTTCGGGCTTGGGTCTGGGGAAAGCAACGAAATGGAAAAAGTAATTACCGGAAAGGTGGAAGAGCTAACAGCAAACGGCGCGACCATTCGTCTGCTCGGGGAGGTGGCACACTCGCCGTTGCTATTTGTCTTTAACGTGATGAACGTTGTTGCTGCTGTCGCCGTCTGTCGCGCCGAAGGGTTGCCGAGTGCTGGTCTCTTTGCTGCTATTCCAAAGCTGCGACCAGTTCCCGGTCGGCAAGAATTTATTGCCGAAGGCCAGCCCTTTACCGTGATGGTTGATTACACTCATGAGCCAACATCGATGCGGGCGCTTTACGAACATATCTCTGTATTGCCGCACCGTCGGGTGCTGCACGTTCTTGGGCCTACGGGCGGCGGACGTGACCGCTGGCGCCGACCGGTGCTTGGTGAAATTGCGGCACAGAATGCTGATGTTGTTATTGCCACTACCGACGACCCTTATGACGATGACCCGGATGTTCTTGCTGGGGAGCTTTTTGCCGGTGCACAAAAAGTGAAAGAGGCCGGCAGAAAAGTGGAGGCGCTAAAAGTAGTTGACCGCAGGGAGGCTATTAATAAAGCCTGTCGTCTGGCCGGTCATAACGATCTTGTACTTATTACCGGTCGTGGTGCCGAACAAAAAATGGCGGTTGCCGGTGGACGCTACGTGTCGTGGGATGATCGACAGGTCGCCCGCGAAGCGTTACGATATTTACAGACCTAACTTGACGCTATGGCTGCAACACAACGGCATGTGCCAACCTCGAAACGTTACCCATTGCAGTACCGAAAGATTTGGAAAAAGCTACTGACGCTTGAGATGGGTGTGGGGGACAGTACCCGCAAAATCTTGCGGCCCGTTCTTGGGACGTTATTTTCAGTAGCGGCAATTTTCGTTTTGATTATTCTCACAACCCCAGCGAAGACGCCTGCTAATTTTGTGGTGCTCTTGGCACCTCTCCTTGGGATGTTTTTCTCGCTCATCTTTCTTATCGCCATCTACCAGTGGCTCTACCTCTGGACGTATTACTACGACCTCGACGAACATTTTCTTCACATCCGCAAAGGGGTAATTATTCGCCGTACGATTACAGTCCCTTATAACCGCATTCAAGATGTTTACTTCGACCAAGATTTAATGGATCACGTCTTTCACCTTTACGATCTCTATGTGGCTACGGCCTCAAATTCTTCCTTTGATATTGCCCATATTGACGGGGTAAACCATCGCAATGGGCTTATTTTGCAAAATATGATTTTTGAGAAGATGCGCCAAGACAGAAACTGGCAGGGGCGGGATGAGGAATTTTCGAACAAAAACAGGACTTGACAAGTAAATTAGTAACTGGTACGTTGCTTTCACTTTCAAACCTGACCTTCGGGCATGGGTTTTTGCACTTTTTTGGCTAGCGACAACAAATAAAAACGTTCCCGCTCTCTCTTCCGCCTCGAGAGAGAGTATTTTTGTTTACCTTAACTTTGCGGTACATGGCCGACGCCCAACGGAAACGCTTCACGGTAGCCCATGAAGCGACCCCTCTCCCTGACCTGACCGCGATCCAGAAGCAGTCCTACGATTGGTTTCTAAAGGAAGGGCTGCAAGAATTATTCGATGAGATTAATCCCATCGAAGATTTTACTGGTCGCGATTTGGCGCTTAGTTTAACTGGCTACTACCTCGACGAACCAAAGTTCGACGAGGTTACGAGTAAAGAGAAGAATGTTACTTTTGAATCACCTTTACGAGTTACCGCAAAATTGACCAATCGTCGAACCGGTGAGGTGCGTGAGCAAGAAGTGTACCTTGGTGATTTTCCACTTATGACGCCGCGCGGGACGTTTGTGGTAAATGGTATCGAGCGCGTGGTTGTCTCGCAGGTCATCCGTTCGGCCGGTGTATTTTTTACTTCAGAATTTGTTCGTGGTCGTAGACTCTACGGGGCTAAAGTCATTCCTAACCGTGGGGCTTGGCTAGAAATGGAAACCGACCAGAGTGGCGTCCTCTGGGTAAAAATTGATCGCAAGCGCAAAGTACCAATTACCTCGCTCTTGCGTGCTTTTGGTTACGGCACTGACGACCAAATTCGTCAGCTTTTCACGGAAGATCTCCTACAACCTTATCTAGAAGCAACGCTCGCCAAAGACACAGCAGAAAGTGAAGACGATGGAATTCTGGAAGTTTACAAACGTATTCGCCCCGGAGATCTTGCTACCACCGATAATGCTCGTTCGCTCATTCATTCGATGTTCTTCCGTTTTGACCGCTATGATTTTGGTCGTGTCGGTCGACATAAGATGAATATGCGTTTCAGTATTGATGTACCGAACGTTAAAGAGAACAGGGTACTACGTCGCGAAGATTTGGTTTCGATTACCAAAGAGGTTATGCGACTCAATGCCACGCAAGATGAGGCTGACGACATTGACCACTTGGGCAACCGTCGCATTCGAGCGGTGGGGGAACTTATTCAGAATCGTTTTCGTGTTGGCATCTCGCGCATGGAGCGCATTATTAAAGACCGGATGAGTACGTTAGATGTTGCGGAATTAACCCCGAACAAGCTCATCAACGCCCGACCGGTCATTGGAGCGCTCAAAGAGTTTTTCATGTCTTCACAGCTCTCCCAGTTTATGGACCAGACAAATCCACTGGCCGAACTGGAACACAAGCGTCGACTCTCAGCAATGGGGCCGGGTGGTTTGTCGCGCGAACGCGCAGGGTTTGAAGTTCGTGACGTACACCCAACTCACTACGGTCGCATCTGTCCTATTGCCACACCGGAAGGTCCGAACATTGGTCTTGTTGGCCACCTAGCAAGCTACGCCCGCGTTAACGAGTACGGCTTTATTGAAACGCCGTTCTTGAGGGTTAAGCATGACGTTCCAAATATCGCCAAAGAAACAACCGGCGAAATTTTACGTGAAGATGTTAGCGACCCAGCAACTGGTAAAGTGGTTGGTAAGGCTGGCGCTACTATTGATAAGGCACTTGCCGAGAAATTGCAGGCGTTGAGTGAGGTGAAGACCATTGCCCTTAAACCGCGGGTAACAACAGAAGTGGTACATCTTGATGCCTTTACTGGTCAGCGGCACGTTACCACCGCCGCTACTACACCAGTCGATGAACAGGGCTACTTTACAGAGGATCGCGCTGAAGTGCGACGACATGGTGAGCCGTCGGTTGATGACGTGTCGAACGTTGACTACATGGACGTTGCCCCAAACCAGATTGTCAGCATCGGAACTTCACTCATTCCTTTCTTAGAGCACGACGACGCTATTCGCGCACTGATGGGTACCAACATGCAACGTCAGGCCGTGTCATTGGTGAATCCAGTAGCGCCGATTGTAGGAACGGGTATTGAGGGTCGAGCCGCGCGAGATTCTGGTCACGTTATCATAGCGGATGAAGACGGCGAGATTGTCGAAATTGACGGGCAGCACATTGTACTACTTTCAAAGAGTGGCAAGCGTTACGTATATGAACTCTTAAAGTACGTTCGCTCAAACGCTTCGACTTGTTTGAACCAGCGGCCGATTGTAAAGCTTGGTGACAAGATACAAGAGGGCGATGTACTTGCCGACGGTGCTTCTACTGAAGGCGGAGAGCTTGCATTAGGGCGCAACATTACGGTCGCCTTTATGTGTTTGGAGGGGTACAACTACGAAGACGCTATTATCATTTCAGAACGATTGGTACGCGATGACGTTTACAGCTCTATTCACATTGAAGACTACACAGTTGATGTTCGAGAGACGAAACTTGGCGCCGAGCTTATTACTTCTGACATCCCAAATATTGGTGAAGAGAAATTAAAAGACCTCGACGAAGAAGGTGTCGTTCGCATTGGCGCAGAAGTATCTTCTGGCGACATTTTAGTCGGAAAAATTACACCAAAAGGAGAAACCGAACTTTCAGCAGAAGAAAAATTACTGCGCGCTATCTTTGGTGAGAAGGCGAAAGATGTACGAGACACCTCGCTGTACCTGGAGCACGGCGAACACGGAAAAGTGGTTGACGTAAAGGTTTTCTCACGAGAAGCGGGGGACCGCCTGTCTGCTGGTGTCATTAAGTCAGTGCAGGTCAAAGTAGCAAACCTTAGAAAGATTCAGGTTGGCGATAAGATGGCTGGACGACACGGTAACAAAGGTGTGGTTTCCAAAGTGGTGCCGTCAGAAGATATGCCATTCCTTGCCGACGGTACACCCGTTGACATCATTCTCTCCCCACTGGGTGTCGTTTCTCGTATGAACCTTGGGCAGGTGTTAGAAACTCACCTTGGTATTGCCGCCAGTCGGCTTGGCTACCGGGTGGCGTCGCCGGCACTTGACGGGGTATCAAGCGAAACGATTGCCGACGAACTTGAACGCGCTGGTCTTGATCGTGACGGGAAGATGACACTTTACAACGGGCGGAACGGTGAGGCGTTTGAACATCGCGTTACGGTTGGCACGGTCTACATGCTCAAGCTGAACCACATGGTTGAAGACAAGATTCACCAGCGCTCAATTGGGCCATACTCGCTTATCACTCAGCAGCCACTTGGTGGAAAGGCGCAGTTTGGTGGACAGCGTTTTGGAGAAATGGAAGTCTGGGCGCTTGAAGGCTACGGTGCGGCGCACACTCTGCAAGAAATTTTGACCATTAAGTCGGACGACGTACCAGGTCGATCAAAAGCCTATGAGGCCATCATTAAAGGTGAAACCATTCAGAAGATGAGCGTGCCGGAATCATTCAACGTTCTTATCAGAGAACTAAAAGGTTTGTGTCTCGATGTCGAACTGTTAGACGAAAAAGACAATGTGCTTCTGGAGCCAACGGCATCCGGCACTGACCCTCAGCCGGCACCCACCGGCACGCAAACTGCATAACGGCATAGCTATGTATATTGAACCAACACCCACAACAGAGTTTTCCGCCATTCGTTTGAAACTCGCTTCTCCGGAAGCAATTCATCGTTGGTCGTTTGGCGAGGTAACGAAACCGGAAACCGTTAACTATCGAACACAGAAACCTGAAAAAGAGGGGCTCTTTTCAGAACGTATTTTTGGACCGTCGAAAGATTGGGAGTGTTACTGTGGTAAGTATAAAAAAATTCGCTACAAAGGCATTGTCTGCGACAAGTGTGGCGTTGAAGTTACCCGTGCCGTCGTGCGTCGTGAACGTATGGGGCACATTGATCTCAAAGCTCCCGTATCGCACATTTGGTTTTTGCGTGGTGTTCCTTCGAAGATTGGCCTCTTGCTGGATATCTCGATGCAAAACCTTGAGAAGGTCATCTATTTTGCAAACTTCATCATTACAGAGGTTAACGAAGAGTTGAAGGCAGCGACGATCGAACAGGTGAAACAAGAGTACCAGTCAAAGCGTAAATCAATCGAGTCTGATTACCAGCGTGAAGTACAAGAAGTGCAGTCTGGCGTTGACGGCGGAACCAAGCGCGGAGCAGTCGTTAAGGTGCGCGACGAACGCCTGCTGGAGCTTGAAGAAGTTTTTGCACTTGCTGAGCGTGAACTGAAAGAGCTCAAACCAATGAAGATTATTTCTGAAAGTACCTACCACGATTTGTCGTTAAAGTATGGACACGTCTTCACTGCTGCCATTGGGGCGGAAGCTATCTACGAATTACTTGAACGGATTGATCTCAGTGTTTTGCTTGACGAGCTGAAGACTGAGTTGGCGGGTGCTTCCGGCGCTAAGGTTGAGAAAATTACCCGCCGACTGAAACTGACAAAAAGTTTCATTCAAAACCACTTGCGTCCAGAGTGGATGATTTTGACGGCGCTGCCAATTATTCCTCCAGACCTTCGACCTATGGTTCCGTTGGATGGTGGTCGTTTTGCTACGTCTGACTTAAATGACCTTTACCGTCGCATCATTAACCGTAACAATCGTTTGAAACAGTTGCTTGATTTGAACGCACCGGAAGTCATCACCCGAAACGAAAAGCGCATGTTACAGGAAGCGGTTGATGCGCTCATCGACAATTCGGCGCGTCACGGGAAGACGGTGATGGCGGCTACCGGTCAAAAGCGTAGCTTGAAGTCGCTGGCTGACATGCTAAAAGGAAAGCAAGGGCGATTCCGTCAGAACCTACTTGGAAAGCGCATTGACTATTCTGGTCGATCGGTAATTGTTGTCGGTCCGACATTGAAGATGCACCAGTGTGGTTTACCAAAACGTATGGCGCTTGAGCTTTTCCGTCCGTTTGTCATCAGTCAGCTCATCAGTCGTGAGTACGTGCATAACGTTCGTTCTGCACACCGTTACATCGAAACCGGTCGCGCCGAGGTGTGGGACATTCTTGCCGAGATTGTTGCCGATGCGCACGTGCTACTGAACCGCGCCCCAACCCTGCACCGACTTGGTATTCAAGCCTTCCGTCCAGTGCTTGTCGAAGGAAAAGCCATTCAGCTCCACCCCTTGGTTTGTCCGGCGTTTAACGCCGACTTTGATGGTGACCAGATGGCGGTACACGTGCCGCTCACCAAAGAAGCGCGTCGAGAAGCCGAAGAGTTAATGCTGGCAAGCAAGAACCTGCTGAAGCCCGCGCACGGTGAGCCGGTGGCCAGTCCAAATCAAGATATCGTTTGGGGTATTTATTACCTTACTAGTCTTGATAGCGCTACTACGCCGGAAGCAGAACAACGCAAGCGGACGTTCTCGAGTTCTACCGAAGCCATTACGACTTACGACCTTAAGGCAATAAGTATGCGTGAACCCATCACCGTGCGCTTAAAAGATGGGAGCATTATCGAGACCTCTGTCGGACGATTACTGTTTAACGAGGTCTTACCAGAGAGCGCCGGCTACCTAAACGAGCATATGGATAAGAAGAAGTTGAACCAGCTCGTGAAGCAGGTGCTCGAGGTCGACGGGGTAACCCGAACAGCAGAATTTCTTGATGCTTTGAAAGAGCTTGGCTTCTACCATCTGACCGTTTCCGGTTTGTCATGGAGTATGGGAGATATTCCCGCCTTGCCGCAAAAGGAAGCAATTATCGAAGAGACCCAACGACAAGTTGATGAGGTAGACGCGCAGTACGAGGAAGGGTTGCTGACGAACGACGAGCGACACAGTCAGGTTGTTCAGCTCTGGACTAGCGCAAAGGACCAAGTGGTTGCCGCATCAAAAAACTTGTTCCCCCTTAATAGTCCTGTCTACACCATGGTTGAATCCGGTGCTCGTGGTTCGTGGGGACAGCTGACGCAGATTGTCGGCATGAAAGGACTCGTGACGAACCCTGCGGGAGATATTATCGAACTTCCGGTTAAAGGAAATTTCCGAGACGGGTTTGATGTTCTTGAATACTTTATCTCAACTCATGGTGCCCGTAAGGGGTTGTCCGATACCGCTCTTCGTACCGCAAACGCCGGCTATCTAACTCGTCGGTTGGTTGATGTTGCGCAGGATGTCATCGTGCAAGCCGAAGACTGTGGGGACATTGAGGGACTCGTGATTACTCGAGAAGACGCCGAGGCTGCTGCGCAGACATTGGAAGAAAAAGTAGCTGGTCGTACCTGCCTCGAACGAGTCACCAAGCCGGGTAGCCGAAAGGTACTCATTAAGGAAGGACAGATTATTAGTTCCGCTGACGCACTGGTACTGAAAGCGGAGAAAGTTCCTGCCGTGCGTATCGCGACTGCCCTTACCTGCAAGGTTATTCGTGGTGTCTGTGCTAAGTGTTATGGTCTTGATCTCGGGTATAACCGTCCGGTTGATATGGGCACTGCCGTTGGTATCATCGCTGCCGAATCAATCGGTGAACCGGGTACACAGCTCACTATGCGTACCTTCCACAGTGGAGGTGTCGCCGGAGAAGATATTACGCAGGGGTTGCCACGTGTTGAAGAACTCTTTGAGGTACGACCACCGAAGCGTAAAGCATTCTTGGCTGACGTTGCCGGCGTGGTATCGATAACCCAAGCGCCACGTGAAGAGGGCAGCAGTACTCCGCGTGGTCAGCGTCTCCTTAAGATTGTTAGCGATGCACCAGTTGAGGGAGCAGACGAAGAAGAGGGTGCTAACATCCGTGAATTTACCATTCCTCAAGGGTACTCCATTCTGGTCAAGGATAAAGATACCGTTGCTGTTGGCGATCAGCTAACAGACGGCAGCCTTGATCTGCAGCAGTTGTTTCGGTTGCGAGGACGACTAGAGACACAGCGCTACATCATGCGTGAAATTCAGTACATCTACTCATCGCAAGGACAGAAACTAAACGACAAGCACGTTGAGGTTATTGCGCGACAGCTCTTCTCTCGCGTCTACGTGACAGATGCCGGTCAATCCGACTTACTGCCTGGTGAAATTGTTGAGAAGGCGCAGGCAGAAGAAGCAAACCTGTCGAACCCACCATCTCCCGTCATCTACGAAGAATTGCTCCTCGGTATGACAAAGTCCGCGCTCTCCACAAAGAGTTTCCTAGCTGCTGCATCCTTTCAAGAAACCGCACGCGTGCTTATCAATGCGGCTACCTCTGGCCGTGTCGATCGGCTTGAAGGGCTGAAAGAGAATGTACTTATTGGTCGTTTGATTCCTGCCGGTACAGGCTTCCGGCGACGAGGAGAAGAAACCAAAAAAAAGCCGTTGAACTAGCACCAGAAGCAGCGGAGTAGTACGTCTGGTTTTTTGCCAGCAAAGGTGGTATAATAGATATATGGCTGGTAAAAAAATTCTTATCGTCGAAGATAACGAGGCGCTTTTAAGGGCGCTTGAGAAGAAATTTCTTGGCTATCAATACGAAGTCGTTTTGGCCAGAGATGGCGCCGAAGGACTAACCGCAATTACCGAGCAGAAACCGGACGTTGTGCTGCTCGATATTTTGATGCCGCACGTTGACGGGTTTGCTGTTCTCGAAAAACTTAATACAGATAAAGTCATACCAGCGCTTCCTGTTATTATCATTTCAAACTCTGGCCAACCAGTAGAAATTGATCGTGCCATCAAACTGGGCGCCCGGGATTATTTAGTAAAGGCAGAGTTTGACCCCGAAGAAGTGGTTGAGAAAGTGCGGGCCGTTTTGGGTGAACCGCCACTAGATCACGATAGCAAGAGTGCGCCAGCAGTCCAAGCAACTTCTGGTAGTAAACGGATACTCGTTGTTGAGGACGATCAGTTCTTGCGCGATTTGCTTACTCGTAAATTAAAAGCAGAAGGCTTTATTGTCGAGACTGCCATTGATGGCGAAAGTGCGCTTGCGGTAACCCAGAAGACAAAACCGGATCTTATCTTGCTCGACATTATTTTGCCGGGTATTGACGGGTTTACTATTCTTGAACGCTTAAAAAAAGATTCGAATCTTGCTACTATTCCAGTCATTCTTCTCACCAACCTTGGACAACGAGATGATGTTGATAAAGGATTAAAACTTGGAGCAGTTGGTTATCTGGTTAAAGCACACTTTACTCCGGGTGACATTGTTGAAAAAGTACGCGCTACATTGAAGATGTCCTAGTATGTTGCCGGTTACTGTCTACACCACAACGACTTGTCCATTTTGTAAAATGGCAAAGCAGTTCTTTTCAGAGAACAACGTGGCCTTTATTGAAAAAGACGTAACGAGCGATCTGGCAGTGCAGCAGGAGATGATTGCAAAGTCTGGACAAATGGCGGTGCCGGTGATTATCGTTGGCGAACAGGTACTGGTCGGTTTTAACGAGGCAAAGTTGCAAGAACTTTTGGAAAAAACGTAAGGTTGACCGTTACTTTGTTACTACGTACTGTTGAGGGGTTCGCCCCTTCTTTTATTTACTTTCAACCAATTATGAAACTTACCGCACAAAAAGCCGACGCCCTCTCGTTTGCTACCGATGTACTCATCGTCGGGGCTTTTTTCCAAGATAAAAAATTATCTCCTACAGCTCAGGCAATTGATCGTGCATTTGATGGACAACTTAGCGGTTACCTTGGTGAGCAAGGGTTCGAAGGAAAAAAGCATGAAGTGGTTTTGCTACCTACGTACGGAAAAATTGGAGCACGGCGCATACTGGTTGTTGGGTTAGGCAAAGCGAAGCAATCGACATCGGCGTCAGTCCGTGAAGCTGCCGCATTTGCAATCAAGCGCGCCGGTGTAGATCGAGCGAAAAAAATTGCTGTTGTGTTTTCTACAGCTCCCCGCCGGTCAGCGGCCGCGGTGCGCACTGAAGCAGCAGCCTTTGCCGAAGGGGCACTTCTTGGCGCCTACGTGTTTAATCGGTATCACGGAAAAGACATTAAGGATGAGCAGGCGAAGATTTCTGTTGCGGAGGTAACGGTCCTTTGCTCAAATGCTAGCGAGGTGAGTCGAGTTAAGCAGGGGCTTGAAGAAGGTACCGCGTTAGCCGAGATGACAATGATGACGCGCGACCTCGTGAACACGCCAGCGGCCGATATGACACCAAAACATATGGTAGATGTTGCAAAGCAGATTGCGAAAGATAACACCAAGGTGAAACTTGAAATTTTTGACAAAAAGATAGCAGAGAAAATGGGTATGGGAGCATTCCTTGGGGTGGCGAAAGGATCGGATGAGCCGCCGTATTTTATTCACCTCTCCTTTAAGCCGCGTGGCGCAAAGAAAGTGAAGAAACTTTTTTTAGCTGGCAAAGGTATTACTTTTGATACTGGTGGTATCAGCTTGAAACCGGCTGCCGCGCTTGAGCAGTGGACGATGAAGATGGATATGGCTGGTGGTGCCACCATTTTAGGATTGTTCTCAAAGATAAGCGCGTTAGGATTGAAGAAGGTGGAGGTACATGGGCTTATTCCGTGCACTGAAAATATGCCATCCGGAAAAGCAATGAAGCCGCACGATATCGTTCGTGCCCTGAATGGTAAAACAATCGAGGTGGTTAATACTGACGCCGAAGGTCGGCTGGTTCTTGCCGACGCACTATCATTTGCTGTCGAACAAAAAGCAGACGCCATTGTTGATTTGGCTACGTTGACGGGTGCCTGTATGGTTGCTTTGGGTGACGAAATTGCTGGTTCCTTTGGAAACGACAAACCGCTGCTTGCAAAAATTAAGCGCGCCTCTGATGCCGCTGACGAGTCGGTTTGGGAATTGCCAATGCCCGAGAGTTATCGGCCACTTTTAAAGAGTCGCATTGCTGACCTTAGAAATATTGGGACTAGTCGTTACGGTGATTCGATTGTCGCCGGACTCTTCTTAAAAGAGTTCGTTAATGGGACGCCATGGGTTCATCTCGACATTGCTGGACCGGCGTGGGCAGAGCGTGAAATGAAACCCTCGATGCCTGCCGGTGCCACTGGCTTTGGAGTGCGTCTATTGGTTGAGCTCATAAGGCAATTTGCCTAGTCCTTTGGGCTTTTTAGAGTGTTTAGTTGGGTAGGCTTGGGGGGTTATGAAGTCGAAAAAACAAGCGAAATCAACCCCTTGACAGCCCTGCAATCTCGGGTATAATAATGTTCATACGAAATCAACAGCTTATGCGTGATATTAAATTTTCTTCCCACATGCTGGACGGCTAACAACACGCCATCGTTGCTGTTGTCGCGCCGCCCACGGGCGGTTTTTTCGTCCCCGTAAGTTTTCACATTTATTTTACGTTGTTTCCGGAGTGGCGTTTCTTAACCTAGGTAAGAACCGCCACTCCGGATGTAACGGATCGCAACTTAACAAATAAATAGTAAGCAAGCACATGATAGAAAAGAAGCATCATGTAACCTACATCTTGCAATGTTAGGTAAGTAATATTCGATGCTGATCAATCTCAGCATCGAGGCAAATAAGAGTAGACGGTGGATGCCTTGACACTAAAAGACGATGAAGGACGTGGCTACCGACGAAACGCTTCGGGGAGGTGGTGAGCAACCTTTGATCCGGAGATATCCGAATGGGGAAACCCATCTGTCGTAATGGACAGATATTGTGCGCTGAATACATAGGCGTATGAAGGTAACCCGGGGAACTGAAACATCTTAGTACCCGGTGGAAAAGAAAATAATTTCGAACTTTTTTTAGCTTTCAGCTTGCGGTCAGCAGCCGTGTGACGTTCAGGTTTTCCCTGATCCGACGACTGGCTGGTTGCCGCTTGCTGATAGCTACGAATTGTTCGTACATTCTCTTAGTAGCGGCGAGCGAACAGGGAACAGCCCAAACCTTAGCAGGTTGTGCAAGAGTAACCGTCCCGCAAGGGATGGAAATTCAGGCGTAAAGGCTACAGGGCCAATGCCAGTTAAGGGGTAGTAAAATAGTAACGTCAGTGCTCCTGTGTAGCACTGGGTAGCGGAATCAGCATTGCTGTATAACTTTTAGAAGAAGGCTCCTGGAAAGGGCCACCGAAGAAGGTGATAGTCCTGTATTCAAAAAAAGTTATAACGCTACGGTTACCTTTTTGAGTACCACGAGACTCGAGAAATCTTGTGGGAAGCTGGGTCGACTACGATCCAAGGCTAAATACTTTTAGTGATCGATAGTGAACAAGTACCGTGAGGGAAAGGTGAAAAGCACCCCGATGAGGGGAATGAAATAGTATCTGAAACCGTCTACTTACAGGGAGTCGAAGCTCCGGCTTTACGTCGGGGTGACGGCTTGCCTATTGAAGAATGAGCCAACGAGTTTGTTTCTATCGCTCGTCTAAGCCCATGTAGGGCGGAGGCATAGTGAAAGCGAGCGTTAATAGCGCGACCTTCATACTTCAGTTATGTGGTCGTCCCAACGTAAGTTGGGATTGCCGCTGACTGCAGTATGAACCAGCGGTAGGAACAAGACCCGAAGCCGGGTGATCTAGCCATGGCCAGGATGAACGTTGCCGAAAGGCACCGGGAGGTCCGAACCCACGCGCCGTACAACACGCGGGGATGAGCTGTGGTTAGCGGTGAAATTCCAATCGAACTCGGCGATAGCTGGTTCTCCTCGAAATAGCTTTTGGGCTAGCGCCACAGTGGCACTCAGGGGTAGAGCACTGAATGAGAGGCGGTGGAGCAATCCTACGACTTTCAACCAAACTCCGAATACTGAGATCGTTATACTGTGGTAGTCAGACTATGGGGGCTAAGCTCCATCAGTCAAAAGGGAAACAGCCCAGACCGGCAAATAAGGTCCCTAAATCTCTTCGTACCTGCGGGTACGGAGCCTGGCGTTCCGGCATATGCCGGAACACGGGAGATTAAGTGTAAAAGGAGGTGAGACGATTGAAACAACCAGGAGGTTTGCTTAGAAGCAGCCATCCTTTAAAGAAAGCGTAACAGCTCACTGGTCAAATCGTCTTGCGCCGAAAATATACCGGGGCTTAAATCTAGTACCGAATTTCCGGATCTCTCCGATTCGTCGGAGGGGTGGTAGAGGAGCGTTCTGAACTGCGTTGAAGGGAGACCCGTGAGGGATCCTGGAGTGTTCAGAAGTGAGAATGTTGGCATAAGTAGCATAAAGGGAGGTGAGAACCCTCCCCACCGTAAGCCTAAGGGTTCCTGGGCAACGACAATCGACCCAGGGTTAGTCGGTCCTAAGGCGAGGCCGAAAGGCGTAGTCGATGGATGAGCAGGTTAATATTCCTGCACTTGCTTCCGTTTGAGCGTTGTGCGTTTTCTCAAAGTTTCCACGTTTTTTGGCTATATACGTGCCGCAAGGCGCAGACAAAGCCGCAAGGTAGAGTCAATGGAGGTGGAGAGAGAACCCAGAAAAGCAACGTATCGTTTTGCTGTAATGGCGAAACGGCGGAGGTAAACCGTACTGCAAACCGACACAGGTAGGCGAGGCGAGTAGCCTCAGGTGTACGAGAGAACCCTCGTTCAGGAACTCGGCAAAATAGCGACCGTAACTTCGGAATAAGGTCCGCCCCGACGCAAGTCGGGGTCGCAGCTAAAGATTTCAAGCGACTGTTTACCAAAAACACAGGTCCCTGCGAAAGCGAAAGCTTATGTATAGGGGCTGATGCCTGGCCAGTGTCAGAACGTTAAGGGGATTGGTCATGGCCTTCGGGCCGGCAGCCTTGAATCGAAGCGCTGACGAACGCCGGCGATAACTATAATCGTCCTAAGGTGGAATGCTGCCTTAGTGAGGTGTGAGCCCTCCTCTGAACTTCGTATGCCGCGAAGACGTAAGAGAAAAACTAGCTATATGCTGGAACATCTGTTGTATCCAAATTGACTATGGTCATATTATTCCATAGATACTATGCCAAGTAACACAAAATTTGGTGCAGACAATCAGCAGGAAAGACTAGAGCCGTATTGGGTAGTTGGTTTTGTTGATGGTGGGGGTTGTTTCTCTATAAGTTGCAACCGTAACCGTACAACAAAACTTGGTTACCAAATTTTTCCGGAGTTTGTGATTACGCAAGGCAAGAAAAGCCTTGGTATACTTAAGCGGATACAGCAATTCTTCGACCGTGGTCATAGTTATGTTAATTGACGTTACGATAACCATCAGGAACCAATTTACCGGTATTGCGTACGATCAATTGACGATTTAGCGAACCACATTATTCCTTTCTTTCGGCGACTGCCACTCGAAACTGCCAAGCAAAAAGATTTTATATTTTTCTGTCAGGCAGTCGGTATGATGCAGCGAGCTGAACATTTAGAGAGGCGAGGATTGCAAAAAATAGTGCAACTGAAGTCACAAATGAACAGAAAAAAAATACGGCTAGAGAATCCTCAGAGACTACACGCTAGACCGCGCTCTTTGTCAAAGAGAGAGCCGTGAAGATATAGTCCGATCTCTGTGGCGACACAGAGAGACGAACAGAAATGATTCGTCCGTGCGGTAACTGGTTTTTCCAGTTTCACGCTACGTAACAATGAAGAGCGAAATTCCTTGTCGGGTAAGTTCCGACCTGCACGAATGGCATAACGACTTGAAAACTGTCTTAACGAGGGACTCGGCGAAATTGCAAGAGGGGTAAAGATGCCCTTGACCCGTGGCCGGACGAAAAGACCCCGTGAAGCTTTACTATAGCTTGCTATTGAGTTGGGAATACGCCTGTTCAGTATAGGTGGGAGCTTTCGGGCAACAGTGAGATACCACCCTTGCGTATTTACAACCCTAACCCAGCACCGTGAAACCGGTGCAGGGGACAGTAGCTGGTGGGTAGTTTAACTGGGGCGGTTGCCTCCTAAATGGTAACGGAGGCGTTTACAAAGGTTGGCTAGTCCCGGATGGAAACCGGGACGATAGGGTAAAGCCACAAGCCAGCTTTACTGCAACTCCAACAAGAGGAGCAGTTGCGAAAGCAGAACTTAGTGATCCGACGATCCAATGTAGGATGGTCGAA
>PFET01000003.1:2122-9180 GCA_002793855.1 Candidatus Uhrbacteria bacterium CG10_big_fil_rev_8_21_14_0_10_48_11 | reverse complement strand
TCGGCTCGTCGCATCCTGGGGGTGGAGAAGCTCCCAAGGGTTTGGCTGTTCGCCAATTAAAGCGGCACGCGAGCTGGGTTCAGAACGTCGTGAGACAGTAAGACCTTGCTGTCTATAAATTCGGCTATATGCTGGAAACCCTGACCGAATCTCAAACAGGAGTAGAGGTTCGAAGAATCTCACACTACGTGGTATACTATTCTATATAACGTGACAATGTGATGAGTGCAGGCAATCAGCAGGGAAGGTTACCCAATCCGTGGTATATTTCAGGTTTCGTTGATGGTGACGGAAGTTTCCATGTAGCAATCTATAGAGATGAGCGCATGAAAACGGACTGGAAAATTATTCCAGAATTTCACGTTTCGCAACGAAAATCGAGTCAGCATGTTCTTCATGAACTGACAGCGTTTTTCGGTTGTGGCTATGTGAAAGAGAATCACCATGCACGAGAGAACGACGTGACGTTTGTCTACGTTGTTCGCAATCGTGACGATCTCACCACTAAGATTCTTCCATTTTTTCAGCGGTATCCATTACGGACCGAGAAACGAATGGATTACGAACGATTTTCTCAGATTGTAGAGCTCATGAATATGGGCGAGCATCGAGATAGTCGTGGAGTAAAGAGAATCATAAAAATTGCCTATGCGATGAACGGCCAAGGCCGGTATCGTCGGCAAAGAATTGTGTAAAACCCTCAGAGACTATATGCCGAATCTAGTCCTTTTCAGAAAGGGCCGGAAAGATATAGTCCGAACTGCATGGCGACATGCAGATCTCGGCGGAAACGTCCGAGGCCTTGCGCGGAAACGTGCGAGAGTAACAAAGTTGTCGGTCTCCTATCCGCCACGGGCGCGGAAACTTGCGGAGTCTCTTCCTTAGTACGAGAGGACCGGGAAGAACAAACCTCTGGTGTGCCAGTTGTCCTGCCAAGGGCATCGCTGGGTAGCCAAGTTTGGTTAGGATAAACGCTGAAAGCATCTAAGCGTGAAGCCGTCTCCAAGATTAGGTTTCATTTAAGACCCCCAAGAGATTATTGGGTTGATAGGCACTACGTGTACGTTCCGCAAGGGATTCAGCGGAGGTGTACTAATCGGTCAATGCCTCGATGCTGATGTTGGTTAACATCGCTTCCTTTCTATTTGTGCAACACTAACTGTGGGCTCCACAGTCCTGGTGCTTCTTGCGGCGGGGGTACACCTGTTCCCATCCCGAACACAGCCGTTAAGCCCGTCAGCGCCGATGATACTCTTCAGGGGAAAGTAGGTCAGCGCCAGGACCGTGGAGCTCACGCTCGTTACCAAGAACCCTCGCGGGACAACCTGTGGGGGTTTTGTCGCATAGTTGCCTATTTTTTGCTAGCATAGTGAGGCTATGAAAAAACCACGAGTTGGCATTGTTATTTTGGCTGCCGGTAAAGGCAAGCGAATGGGACACGCATTACCAAAGGTGCTGGTACCGGTTGCCGGCAAGCCAATGATTCTGCGCGCCGTTACTGCTGCCGAGAATAGCAAACTAGACGGTAAGCCAACGATTGTTATTGGCTACAAAGGTAGTCTTGTAAAACAAGCGGTCGGCAAACGGGCCTACTACGTTTTGCAAAATCGTTCACTTGGTACCGGACACGCCGTTGCCGTTACCGAGTCAGCATTGAAAGGGAAGGTTGATTACGTTGTTGTTACCTATGGCGATCATCCCTTCGTGACACCAGTAATGTTGCGGCAGCTTGTCCGTGCGGCGCAAGGGAAACGTCCAGCGCTTTCATGCATAACCATTAGCGTTCCTGATTATCGCGGGTTTCGACAGCTTTACAAAAACTACGGAAGAATTGTTCGAGATAAAAAAACTGGTAGTATTCGTGCCTGCATTGAGTACAAGGATGCCACAAAAAAAGAACGGGCAATTCGTGAGGTAAATTCTGGGCAGTACTGCTTTGAGGCTGCGTGGTTATGGAAAACGTTACCTCGTCTGCAAAAAAAGAACGTTTCAAAGGAGTATTACCTAACCGATCTCATCGCGCTAGCGGTAGCCGACGGGTTGCAGGTGCGCCCCATGGTGCTTAAAGATTGGCGACTGGGGATAGGTGCCAACACACTAGACGAGTTGCACGTTGCCGAACGTTTTGCCCGTGAGATTGGTTAGTATGTCCGAGGGCGTCATTGTTGATTTGCATATTCATTCTCGATTTTCTCGCGCCTGTTCGCAAGGGTTAACGATACCGAACATTGCAAGAACTGCTGCCCTAAAGGGTATTCATCTGATGGGAACAGGTGATTTCACGCATCCAGGGTGGCGGCGGCTACTGCACGAAGAACTTGAACAATCCTCGTCGGGTTTTTATCGGGCTCGAGGTGTTGCTACCATTGCACCGGTTGAGTTCGTTCCTTCGGTAGAAATTTCTTGTATCTATAGCAAAGGCGGAAAAGTTCGACGTCAGCACGTGCTGGTAATTGTGCCAACGCTTAAGGTCGCCGATGCGCTCGCTAAACGATTAGAAAAAATTGGCAATCTGATGGCTGATGGACGACCCATTTTAGGACTGGACGCAAAAGAGCTTTTAAAAATAGTACTCGACACCACCCCAGATGCGTTGGTCATTCCGGCGCATGCTTGGACACCTTGGTTTTCTCTGTTTGGTTCAAAGTCTGGTTTTGACAGTATCGAAGAGTGTTTCGAAGAGTTGACGCCACATATTCCAGCTATAGAAACCGGTCTTTCTTCCGATCCACCTATGAATTGGCGACTCTCGGCGCTTGATGGCATTCGACTTCTTTCTAACTCGGACGCACATTCGCTTGATAATCTTGGACGTGAAGCAAATGTTTTCAAACGCGGTAGTGGGCTTACCTATCAGCGTCTGCTCGCTATTGTGCGCGGTGTAGAATCAGACGGTTTTCTCTCTACCATTGAATTTTACCCGGAAGAGGGTAAGTATTATACCGATGGGCACGCGGCTTGTAAGTTGCGCCTTACCCCGGAGGAAACGAAACGCTATGGCGGTCGTTGCCCAAAGTGCGGGCGGCTCATTACGGTTGGGGTACTTAGTCGAGTTAACGATCTTGCCGACCGTAAACCGGCCACCACATTTTCTGGTCGTGTGCCGTTTAATTACATCGTTCCGCTTCGGGAGATTATCGCTGAGGTGTTAGGTGTTGGTAAAAAAACAAAACGAGTCGCTGTTGTTTACGATGCTCTCGTGCCAAAGCTCGGTACCGAGTTTGATTTGCTTCTTAGCGTTCCAATCAGCACTATTTATGAAGCTGGATTTCTAGAAGTTGCCAAAGCAATAGAACGTGTTAGGTTAAAAAAGATAAAAATTGTAGCCGGTTATGACGGTGTATTTGGCATAGTATCGGTTAGTGAGGGCAACGCTGTAAAAAAGAAAAAACAAAAAAAGCTTTTTGCATAATTTTTAACAAAGCAAAAGAGAGTCCGTAAGGACTCTCTTTTGCGTTACGCTAACCGAGTTAGCGCTTCTTCGCCTTTCGGCGGGTCGATTTCTTTTTCGTAGTCTTCTTAGCGACCTTCTTTTTCGCGACTTTTCGCTTTGGCGCGGCTTTCTTAACGGTTCGCTTTTTTGCGACCTTCCGCTTTGCCGGTTTTCGCTTTGCTCCTACTTTTTTCTTTGCTGCCATTGAAATCACCTCCTTCCGAAGTGCACGTTACTTTTTTGTAACCGTGCGCATGTGTTAAAATTTTTTCTTTTGTAACTTCTGTTATTATACAACAAAAAAATTATGTCAACAATATTTTTTTGCAAAAAAATAAATGCGCGTTGCGCATTCAAAAATTATTTTACAAATAAAAGTTTTTTTATTTTATTTTTTATAAACGATAAGTGGTGGACTCGAGGGGATTCGAACCCCTGACCTCTCGGATGCAAACCGAGCGCTCTACCAACTGAGCTACGAGCCCGCAGGAGAAACTGGAACTGTACCAAAACTACCAAAGAGTCCGCCAAAAAGCCACAAAACAACGTTACCGACGAGTCCTGTCATCATAAGTAGCCCAATAATAATTGCGATGATGCCGACCAGCTTGTAGCCGAGACGCGAGCCGCCATAGAAGCGAAGCCAACTCTCTGCCCAACCCATGCTACCTGCAAAAGAGAGTATTGATTCGGTATACAGTACGAGAAGCGTGCCTAGAACGACAATGACGAGACCCCAAAAAAAAGCCATACCTGTGGATAACTTTATAAGAAAAACCCTTTATTGCCGATTGTTTGGCAGTGGATTCTTTCCTAATGATATAAGAAGTTTACTATCATCGGAAGAGCTGGAACGGTTCCTTTTGACTGCTCCGCAGTTTTGGCAGCGATGATGAACAGTGTACCCATCCCTTGTCCATTCAGTGGCAATGGGTTCCATCATACCACGGCAGGTAGCTTTTCGGTCGCCAGGGTCGATATCAACGTGCTGCGACCAGAGGCATTTGGGACAGTGGTTGGTGTACCCGTCACCTTTGACGTTGGTAGCGCAATGAATGCAGGTAAACGGTTCAATTCGACGAGTGAAAGACATAGGTCAGCTGCGGCATTGTAGCTGTTTTTTGAGTATCTGCAAAGGCTGGGTTGTCGAGGGCAAGCTAGCGGTGTACGCTGTTCTAGCTATGATAGAAGCAATCATTTTTGACCTAGAAGGGGTCGTCATCAATACGCAAAAGTTGTGGAATGAAGAGGGTCGCCTTTTTCTTGGTCGCCGAGGCATTGTGATCTCTGCGCAAGAAGAATTAGCGCTAAAGAATACGTTGATGGGATTTGCGCTCACCGATGGCGTTCAGTGCTTGCAAGAGCGCTATGGTTTTTCTGGTGATCCAGAAGCGCTGGTGTGTGAGCGATTGGCCATCGTCGAGGAGTTGTTTAAAAGGCAGATCGGATTTATTGAAGGGTTTACCGTGCTTTGGTCGAATCTCGAGAATCGTTACCGTACCGCTGTCGCCACAGGACTGCATCCAACACTTCTTCAGCCGGTTATTGAAAAACTTGATTTAAAAAATTACTTTGCGGAGCACATCTATTCTATTGCCGACGTCGATAATCGCTCAAAGCCCGATCCGGCTGTTTTCTTGCTGGCGGCCCGTAAGCTCGGCGTGCCACCCGACGTATGTGTCGTAGTCGAAGATGCGCCTAATGGCATTGCGGCAGCGCGCGCGACCGATATGCGTGCTGTCGGTTTTGCGCAAACGGTTGGCAGGGAGTCGTTGGCACAAGCAGATTATATTATTTATCAACTAGAAGACCTGACGGATTATCTCTATGCAAATAGGTGAGCCTGACATAATTAGTGTTGTAGTGGAACTCGGAAAGACACTGCCGCGTTTTCCTGGCGGTCGGGTAGATTATCATAGCGCAACTGCGGCTCCGGTGTTAAGTGCTGCCGTTCGTTTTGAAAAAAAATTGTTATTGCTCAAACGAAGCAGTCAGGTGCATTACTACAAGGGCAGGTGGAACGTCGTTGCTGGATATCTAGATGAACCGGTAGCGCTTCACAAAAAAGTGTTTGCCGAACTGCACGAAGAGTTAGGTGTTCGTCAGGAGCAGGTACGACAACTTACCTACGTAAACCCTATTATCTATAACGATACCGATGTTGGGGTAAGGTGGACGATTTTTCCAACACTTCTTGATCTGCGCGAGTTTCCTGTTTTGAAATTGAATGAAGAGCACACCGAGTATCGGTGGGTATTACCTGATGAGATTTCTCAGTTTTCTTTAGTACCGCCACTTTCTGAAATGTTAGCTACCTTTTTATGACCATCGATTTTGTCTCACGCGCCGGACAGAAATTGGCGCATGCCATTACCACGTTTGGGGTTAAGGTGAACGGAAAGTTGTGCGCTGATTTTGGCTGCTCTACTGGTGGTTTTACCGATTGTCTACTGCAAAACGGAGCAGTAAAGGTCTATGCCGTCGATACGGCGTACGGTGTACTAGAGTGGAAACTACGTAACGATACCCGGGTTGTAGTACTAGAGCGCACCAACGCGCTTCACGTCGAACTACCAGAGCCCGTAGATGTTATCGCCATTGACGTTGGCTGGACGAAGCAGAAGTTGATTGTGCCCAACGCCCTAACACTTTTAAAACCGGACGGGTGCATCATTTCTCTTATGAAGCCACACTACGAAGCGGAACCCGCTTGGCGTCAGGCCGGAAAGGTAAAAGAAGAGTTCTTGCCAAACGTCATTGCTAAAGTGAAAAGTGAACTCGCGGCCATTGGCGCCGTCGTTGAACAAATGACCGAATCACCCATTGTCGGCAGCAAGGGGGGCAACAAAGAGTATCTTCTGTTGATTCGCGGGTAGGGTTGACCAAATTGTCTTTTTTCGCTAGGGTAGTGGTGGGTTTATTCACCATAATGCAAAATTATGGAACGAGGATATAATCCAGAAATGGGCAACATAGTAGATTTAGAAGCTGCCCGTGAGGCTGCAGAGAGAATGCGCAAAGCGCGTGCCGAATTAGAAAAAGCAGAAGGCTCAGAAGCAGTTAAAATTAGAGGTAAAGTTAGAGCTGCTGCCGAAGAAGCACTCAAGCTTTGGCACGGTAAGGCCCCAGAAAATTTGCCAGTCAAAGAAGAAGAGCTTAAAAAAGCGGCGTAAATTTTTAAATAAGATAAATTAGTTAGTAGAAACCCCGGATAACCGGGGTTTCTTTGTGTTTATCTATCATTGTCAGTCAGGTGACGCTCAAGCCGACGTAGAATATTCCAACGCGATATTTCAGGGCCTTTTTTGTCAGCTTCTCTCATTCGTTGAGCTTTTTGCTCTTTATCCTTTTCTACTGTTAAGCCGCAGGCTGGACATGGAAGATAATTACCACAAGAACAAAGTATTGCTTTTTCTCGGGGTTGTGGTTCTTCTGTATGGTCTTGCTCTGGCTAAAAAGAGTTGGATCGTTCTGGCATACTTATTTAGTATACATTATTAAACTCCTGTTATTATTTTTTTGTGCTTCCGCATCGCCACTAGTTATTTGCTATAAGCTATCTTTATCTTTGCGTTTGTTTGACGAAATCCGAACCCATTTTGAACGGAACTGATGGCGCGCTTCG
>PFET01000003.1:0-2052 GCA_002793855.1 Candidatus Uhrbacteria bacterium CG10_big_fil_rev_8_21_14_0_10_48_11 | reverse complement strand
CTCGCTTTCCGCCGCCGCCGAATTTCGTGCCAGTGAAACTGGCGCGCCGCCAATCTATTTTAATTTGTTAATTTCGTTAGGCAATCCTTCCAATAATCTTTTAATATGCCTGACAAGATAAATTCTTTTATCTCCGTAATAAAAAGCTATATCATCTTGATATTCATTGCCTAACGAAATATTTTCTCCAATTTTTACCACGTTCGGACACTTTCCAGCAAAAGTGTTGAAAACAAATTTTATGCTTGAATTGCTGATGTAATTTCTTGGACTATCGCTATGACAAGCGGCGTTTCGCAAATTGTTTATCAAATCTGTAATATCTTTGATATTTTGATCTGTCTGAACATCGTCCGCCCAAGTTATTCTGCCATTCTTTTTACTCAATTCTTGAAGGATATAATTTAGCCGTACTAAAATTTCAATAAAAGCGGATTGAGTAAAAATTTGATGATTGGTAAAAATTTGCGAATTAAAAAGTTCCGCACATCTTTGCGTTTCCATTAGCAAATCTCGTTTTAGTAAATCTAAATCATTCATTTAATCCTCTTGATTTTTATTTTTAACACCACTTATCACTATTCCTGCGAATAATAATCCGAGCAATAATAGTTCGCCTTCAGATTTTCTCAAAAACTTTGCCCAATTTGGTATATCAACATTTCGTAAATCCTCTTTATATTCTTCTCTACACGGCCCTCTATCATCGTTTTGGCATACTATATCACCCGTAGGATAACTTGGTCCGTGAGGCATGCCATAATTTACATAAACTGTAAGACCGACTAAAACTATAAAAATAGACCAAATTGATATCGCAAAAATTTTTCTAAGTTTTGCACTCAAAGAATCCGATAAGAAAAATTTAATCGCTAATCCGTAAGCCAAGAGAATCGAAAAAAATAATTCTTTGTGCCAAATATCAAGCGATATCAAAATAATAGCCACTAAAATCAATAACCATTTTTGTTTTAACCAATTAGACATTTTCTAATCATCAATTTTAATTCCTAAAAAAATTGCATCATTCTGTAATTTCTTTGGTGTTGGTGATAATTCCCGTATTTCCTTTTCGTAACCTTTTAAAATTTCCTCTCCCTCTTTCAAAATTTGATCCAGCGTCGGGATGTAATCTACGACCAATCCAGCTTTTTTATACTCTGGCATTTTCTCTCTTTGTTTTTCTTCGTTTGCTAAATAATAGGTTTTGAAATTGTCTGGATTGACCAACCCCCAAATTAAACTTTCATAGCAATAAACTTCAAAAGCGTGCGAAATTTCTTTGTCCTTTAATTGTTTCATTGTCATTACTTCGCTGTGCTTTGAAAATTTTACCGGCTTAACGATCTCTCTTGGATTATCGCTATTACCTCTTTCAGCCCATTGCTTTTTCATATTGCTAACTTCCGCGCCGAGATTCATTGCGTCTTTACTTTCCCAATCTGTGCCTCTAAACATGGTGGCAATAATTTGCAAAGCTAATTTAGGGCGGCACGCGCCAATGCTTGCGGCTCAATCAATCATTTGCTCAACTGCTGAATCAAGTATGAGGCTATTAACCACTGCTTCCGAATTAAATAAACTTTTTCTTTTCGGCCAACCCATGTGGCTTAACAAAGCCATTATGTAATAAAAACCAAAAATAGATGTCATATTATTTCAATAAATCCTCAATCGAAACGCCCAACGCCTTGGCGATTTTCGCCATAGTTTGGACGCTTGGCTTATTAACTGTTCCGCTTTCGACCTTCATAAGCGTGGTGTATTTAATATCCGCTTTCTTGGCTAAATCGTCTTGCGTCAAGCCAAGTTTATTGCGGAGTTTCTTGATGTTTTCGCTGATCGTTTTTCCACTTGTCATATAAATAAAGTTTTGATAGTATTGTAGTATACAAGGTTATTATCTGTATTGTTATACTACCAAATAAAATGATTTTAGACAAGCAAAATTTATGGCGGCGCATTTCGCAAAGCGAAATACGAAATTCGGCGGCGGCGGAAAGCGAGGGCGGGCAAAAATTCCTTCCCCCCAACCCCCTTCCTTTTTGCCCG
>PFET01000015.1 GCA_002793855.1 Candidatus Uhrbacteria bacterium CG10_big_fil_rev_8_21_14_0_10_48_11 | reverse complement strand
AATTCCTGAAAGTTTAATTCTGGTGGGCAATGTAGGATTCGAACCTACGACCTTCTCGGTGTAAACGAGACGCTCTAACCAACTGAGCTAATTGCCCACATGATTCTGACCAATGGAAGATGTAAACAAGACGCTCCCCGAGCGAGTAACTGGCTTGGCTAACCATCCGTATGGATCTTCCTAGTAGACGTTTCCTCCGCTTCTCTATACCGTTTTTATAATCATTTGTCCAGCGCAAACCCATTGCTTCTGCTATACTGATACTAACTTATCCATGCACCAGATTGCTATGTCTTGGCTTCTCATTGTGCTTGCCGGTCATCTCGCGAATGCGCTTTCTTACGTCGTAAACAAGATTTTACTTGCCGGTAAAATGCAGACGCCAAGCGTGTTTGTGTTTTATATTGGCACCTTGGGTCTTCTGTCCTTTGTCCTTTTGCCGTTTGGTAATCTCTATCCGCTGGCGCCAGTTACGATGATAGAGGCGTTTGTCGGGGGCGCCAGTTTTATGGGGGCACTGCTAGCTTTTTTCACCGCGCTTAAGAAAGGAGAAACAACCCGCGTGGTTCCTTTTGTTGGTTCCTTTGTTTCGCTCTGGACTTTGCTTCTCGCTGGTATCATTTTGGGTGAACGTTTGAACGGTATTGAGTGGGTCGGCATCGCACTCCTTATCGTCGGTTCAATCATCATTACCCGCGAACCAACAGCCAGTAAGACGCGACTCAATTCGGTCGAGGTATTCTACATTGTGCTTGCTGGTGGGCTTTTTGCTCTTTCGTATACGGTGACGAAGGTTGTGTTCAACGCCGCAGATTTTATTCCAGCATTTCTTTGGATGCGTGTCTTTGCCTTTGCGTCGGTGGTGCCGCTACTATTACTACCTAATATTCGCCGGCAGATTTTTTCAGGTAACGGCGAACGGCCACCATTTCTGTTTTACCTTGGGCAAGGGTTTGGGGCTATCGGGTTCGTGCTCTTAAACTTTGGCGTAGATTTGGCACCCAGCGTTTCCGTCGTTAACGCGCTTCAGGGGGTGCAGTACGCGTTTCTGTTTTTGTTTGTCGTCTTCTTTGCTTATTTTGCTCCGCGCATTTTGAAGGAAAAGTTTACTTTTGCTATTGTCGTGCAGAAAGTGGGAGCGCTCATTGTGCTTGGTATTGGCCTCGCCCTTGTTGCCTAGCTATGGATCCGCATCGTTTACCGCGCTGGTTTCGAAGAACGATTTTTGTTTTTTTGGGACTTCTCATTGTCCTGACGCCGCCGGCACTATACATTGGACGCGCGGGGGAGCCGGTTAAACAGCTCTACGGCGTTACGTTTTCTGACAAACAAGCACGCGCCCTCGGTCTTGAGGCCCGCGAAACGTATCTGGCCATTTTAAACGACCTTAAGGTAAAGCATCTGCGCCTCATTGCCTACTGGGACGAGCTGGAGCCAACACCAAACACTGATAACTTTAGTGAGCTCGATTGGGAGCTGCAAGAAGCCGCAAACCATAATGCGACGGTTACGCTGGCCATCGGTCGGAAACTACCGCGCTGGCCAGAGTGCTTTTACCCTGATTGGATGAAAGGAAAACCATTAGCAGAAGAGAATCAACAGCTCTTAACCTTTCTGCGCAAAATCATTACTCGTTATCGCGACCAGAACATTATTGTCCGCTGGCAGATAGAGAACGAACCGTTCGTTTGGTGGTTTGGTGATTGTGCAAAGCCGGATGAGCAATTTTTGCAAACAGAACTTGATTTACTAAAAAGCCTCAGCGATAAGCCGGTGCTCATTACCGATTCCGGAGAGCTTTCGACTTGGCGCAAAGCGGCGCGGTTTGCCGACTTATTCGGTACAACACTTTATCGTGCGACATGGAACCCGTACTTACACTATGGCGTCTATCCATTGCCGCCGTTAAGCTACCGGCTGAAAGCGCGCTTGTGGTGGGTGGAGCCAAAAGATGCCATCATTGCCGAGCTGCAGGCCGAGCCATGGCCACCCGGTACGCCTCTTATTGATACGCCCGTTCCCGAGCAGTTTAAATCAATGTCGCTTAGTCGCTTCAACGAGCAGGTTACGTTTGCTAAGGCCACCAATTTTGGTGAGGCATATTTTTGGGGCGTCGAGTGGTGGTACTGGCTAAAGATGAAACAAAACCATCCGGAGTTTTGGCAGACCGCGAAAGCACTTTTTGCCAAGTCCAGTGACTAGTATCACCACTGCTCGTCCCCCGTGGCGGAAGACGGATTGAAGCGGTTGCCGAGATGTATTAAAGTTAGGTGCCTATGCGAGAAAAATCATTCCCTGATTCTCAGGAGCAAACTGACGTCCAAAACCGAGACCTGCGGCGTTCTTACGTTCGCTTGGGCGAACATACTTGCGTGCCGTCGGGTGGCCGTGATTGAATGGTGGCCCTACCTTAAGGTAACGTTTTGTTGGGAATTATTCGCGGGTTTTTGTTACGGCGGCGATGTCATCCTCAACAAGCCGTGGCCGTATCGTTGTTCATTGGTTCGTTATGAGTCAAGCGCCCAACAGCAGCGGCGCGCACGTCGCTGAAGGAGGTTCCATCGTGTTTCAAGCCCTGACTGTATTTCTGAACTTGATTGGCGTCGCGGCGCTGATCGAGGTTTTCCGGATTCCGGTTCAGCTGGTTCCGGCGTGGATAGGAATCTCACTGCTCGTCTTCGGCATCGGCGCCATCGTCGTGGCGACGGAGCTCTCGGCTGCCGAGGAACGAAAGGCGGAGAAAGATTTCCCCTTCCGACCGCTTCGTTGGGATGCTTCCTTACCAACGGTATTGTCTTCCTGATGGGTCTTCTGCTGGCCTATCGTGGTGTTGACCGGCATTTCGTCGGCAGCATGCTTTTCGTAAGCATGGCAATGCTTTTGGCGGCGGGCTTCGCTTTTGAGCCCATCATCGTCTGGAGGATGATCCTCCGCCCCAACTCGTTTGTTGGGCCTGCCTGCCTTCCCGACGTCGTACCTAAAACGCGCCCAACTGGGCGCCGACGGTCGAACGTCTTCAAGAAGCCGTGTCTGTCCTGTACAGCGCGGCTTCTTTCTTTATCTATACAATGTGGTAGGTTATTTACTCTGACTGAAGTATTGGAGCGTATGGCGTACGCCTTTATACCTCCTACATTATGTCGTATACTGATACCATGTTGTATCTCGCTGCCGATCATCGCGGATTTGGTCTAAAAGAATCACTCAAGCACTACCTTACCAAAGAAGGGATTGCCTTTGAGGATTATGGCGCGAGCGAGCTTGATCCTAAGGACGACTACGTTGATTACGGTGCGTCGGTCGCTAAAAAAATTGCTGAAGCGCCAGAAGAGCATCGTGGCATTCTCATTTGCGGCAGTGGTGTTGGTATGGATATTGTTGCTAACAAGGTGCCGCGCGTGCGGGCGGCATTGGTGCACTCTAGTCACCAAGCAAAAGCGGCGCGAACCGACGATGACGCAAACGTGCTCGTGCTAGATGCTGACGAAACCAACCATGAACTTTCGCTCGACATCGTACGCACTTGGCTTGCAACACCGTTTAGTGGACTGGAACGTCATCGTCGTCGTTTGGAAAAGCTTGCCGCTTTCGAGCGAAGCATTATTACTGCTTGAACTATGCAAATTATCCCGAGCATTCTTACCGATTCCGTCGACGACCTTAAGACAAAGCTCGCCTCTATTCACGGACTCAACTTGACCATACAGGTTGATTTTATGGATGGCCAGTTTGTCAAAACCAGATCGTTGCAGCCAGACGATTTACCGCAGGAGCTTGCTGGTGTGTCATGGGAAGCGCATTTAATGGTGCAGGACCCCATGAGTTGGAGTCCGCCCCTCTACCGTCTTGGCTGTATGCGTCTGTACTGGCACAGTGAAGTTTTACCTGAAGGTTTGGCTTTGCCGGTGCACTCAGCGCATATCGAACATGGCCTAGCGCTTCGCCTAGAGACACCGATTTCGATAATTGCGCCGTATCTCGCGAATCTTTCCTCGGTGCTGCTCCTCAGTATTAAAAATCCGGGCTCGCAAGGAGAATCGTTCGACGAGTCTGTTTATGAAAAAATTCGTCAGCTCAAAGCGCTGCATCCACGGTTGAAAGTTACGGTTGATGGCGGGGTGAAAATCGAGCATATGAAGCCGCTCACCAAGCTTGGTGTTGATAGGGTTTCGGTAGGCAGCGCCTTTTGGAAATTTGGCGACTCCAAAACTTTGTTGGCAGCATTTCGACATGCGACGTTGTAGCAGACTCTACGCCTTACGCTATACGGGGTACGTTAAAAAGCAAAAATTAAAATTTAAAAGTTAGCACTTAAACTGAAAAGTAAAAAGTGAGGCAGGAAACGGCTAACCATACGTCTTTACGGTATACGTCCACCAATTTTTAGCACCGTCGGAGCCGTACGTTAGAGGTTTGGATAGAAACTAGTTATATTCAATTGTCGTGCAAATTTATTAGAAATAGTCGGGCACACAAAGATTTTTTATATCAATCAATTTCTTTGAAATATTATGGTAATCAAACCAAAAAAATTACAAAAAGGCGATACTATCGCAATAATTTCTCCATCATGGGGTGGTCCATCTGTTTTTCCCCACATTTACGAATCAGGCATTAAAGCACTTGAAAATTTAGGATTAAAAGTTAAAGAATATCCTTCTGCTAGAACAGATGCAGATTATACTTATAATAATCCTGAATTTCGTGCTAAAGACATAAATGATGCTCTTGCAGATTCGGAAGTAAAAGCAATTTTTACAAGTATTGGAGGAGATGATTCCATCAGGACTTTACCTTTCTTAGATTTAGAAACAATTAAGAAAAACCCTAAAATCATTATGGGATATTCTGACACAACCACTCTAAATACTTATCTAAATCAATTAGGATTAGTTACACTAAATGGTCCTGCAATTATGGCTGGATTTTCTCAATGGGATTCATTAGGTAAAAAGTTTCAAGAACACATTAAGACAATTTTATTTGAAAATCCTGAGGAATACAATTATGAAGCTTATGACTCATATTGCGAAGGATATTTAGATTGGAGTGATAAAAATAATGTTGGAAAGACTAGGCCTATGATAATAAACAAAGGCTGGAATTGGCCACAGGGTAGCACAAAAATTCAAGGAGAATTATTTGGTGGTTGCATAGAAGTTTTTGAATTTATGAAAAGTACAGATTTTTGGCCTGATGAAAATTTTTGGAAAGGTAAAATCTTATTCTTCGAAACTTCTGAGGATAAACCCTCTCCTGAGCATGTAAAATGGATGTTAAGAAATTATGGTGTTCAAGGTATTTTTGATAAAATTTCTGCTTTATTAATTGGAATACCAAGAGATTATTCAGACGAAGAGAAAAAAGAATTAGATGAAAATATAATCAAAATTGTAAAAACTGAATTTAAGAATAATGATCTTCCGATAATTACTAACATGGATTTTGGTCATACTGATCCTCAATGGATTATACCATTAGGAGTAAAAGCAGAAATTGATTGCCATAAAAAAGAATTTAAATTGATTGAAAAAATATTTGAAGATTAAAGTGTGCCCGACTATAATTTTATTTTAGACACGACAACTCTGAAATTTCCCTTCGGGACGTTGCACTAAATTTCAGCCCTTCGGGGAATATAACAAGGATTATGAGGTTCCAAAGTCTTGCAGACTTCTCCACCCAAATCGTGCTACGCACGACTTCTCATATCCCTAACGTTAGCTGAAATATTCCTTTTCTTTTACGGGCTATTCCCACTTCGCTCCTTTCGGAGCTTCGAGGGACAGGCGCCCAATTATTTTAAAAAATTTTCAAATTCCTTTTTTTATTTTTAGAGTGGGGTATAAGGTATTTTTTCCGTTATCACTCCAAAAACGATTTAATAAATTATCAATAATAATATTATTATGAAATCAAAACATCTAGCAATATTTAGAGTAATAACTTAGATACTTTCTGCCGCGTCTTCGGCTGAAGACCTTGCCGGAAATTATACAGCTCCGACAGCTTTAATCGCAGTATTAGCATTGGCGACGTTGGTTTTTACAATTATGGCGATAATCCATCTATGCAAACCGCAAAAAGTTACGGCTATTTTGTTTTTGGTTTTGTCTCTTGTTTCTCTAGTTTATGTTTCATCTCCGATAAAAATTATTGACTTCTTTTTGTTTATTGGGGCGATATCGCTTCTTTGGGCTATGGGAAAACATGAAGGTCTTGCCAAAAAACTTCAAATAGATTCTGGACTTACCGCCGAGAAATTTTCTACGGCACTAGAAGAAAAACAGAAAGGCAACGACAAGACAGTTGAGGAAATAATTACTTCAGCACAAGAACGCGCAAAGGCAAGATATAAAAAAGCTACAGGCGTTGATCCAAAAAGTATTGTTCCGGAAATTGGCAAGGAAATTTCATGGGCGGATATTGTAAATCATACATTTTGAGTTTTAGATTTTGATAGAAATGAAACAATGATTGAGGAACATAATCATGTAAAAGCTAAGAGTAAATTCCAGCCATACGGATATTGGCTTGCGGAATCGCCAATTTTGAATAACTGTGTAAAATTGCCAATGATTCATCGTGATGACTTTTTACTCGCCACGAGCGTATTTGATGAGCCAAAATTGGCGTCTATGGTTGACGATGAGGAATTACTTGTTGTTTATTCGCCAAAACATTTTGGGCCAAAAGGATTATCCGGCAGTCCTCATCATGTATGACACTATGCACTTGTGCCAAATGGGACATTAGATTCTTACTATTCCGCAAACAATGATATGCATTTCTCAAAACCAGAACCGCAAAAACCAGGTGGACCATTTATTTATCAAGGCGAAACTAAAGTACAAATAAACCTAGAACCAAAATTATAAAAGGAGTTTTGGATTTTGGGTATTCACCCTGTAATCCCCTTTGCCCAAAATCCAAAAAAACAAAATTAAAGTTCTTTTTTAGAGCAATCCCGACTGCTATCGGGATTAAAATAAAACCTGCACATCACATAACACGGCATATCTGGTTACGGGTTGCTCCTCCTACCTCTTCCTCATTGCACCCCTATTTGCCGCTTACACCACTTCGCGATATCATAGACTTAATACGTTTATATATAGTCGTGTTTCAGTATGCTTTCGGACAAAGTCGTAAAAAATATAGAGGGTAAAGCAAACGACATTCGCATTTCTATTATCGAAATGCTGGTCGCTGCCGGCTCTGGGCATACCGCCGGCCCATTAGGGATGGCCGATATTTTTGCGACGCTCTACTTTAACATTCTTCGCCACAACCCCAAAAAGCCAAACTGGCCCGAGCGTGACCGCCTTTTTTTATCTAACGGTCATATTTGTCCGGTGCTCTACGCAACGATGGCGCATGCGGGCTACTTTCCTAAGAAAGAATTGCTAACCTTGCGGCAACTTGGGTCTCGTTTGCAGGGACACCCGCATCGTACCTCATTATCCGGTCTTGAGAGCACCTCTGGACCGCTTGGCTCTGGCCTCTCCGAAGCGGCCGGGTACGCCTACGCCGCGCGTATAGATAAAAAGAAGTTTCGTGTCTACTGTCTAACGTCGGATGGCGAACACGACGAAGGTAACACGTGGGAGGCCATTCTTTTTGCCGGTAAGTATCGTCTCTCTAACCTCACCATGATTCTTGATCGCAACAATATCCAAATCGATGGCAACACCGAAAATGTAATGCCGCTTGAGCCGCTTCGGGACAAGTACGAGGCGTTCAACTGGCACGTCATTGAGATATCCGGTCACGACGTGCGAGAGTTGTATGCGGCAATAGAAGAAGCCAAAGCTGTGGTCGAGAAGCCAACCGCTATTATCGCGCATACCATTCCCGGTAAGGGCATCCCGGAAATTGAGTTTGATTATCGCTGGCATGGCAGACCGCCAAGCGCGGAAGATGCGAAGCGATTTTTGAAGATTTTGAATGCAAAAAAGTAACTATCGTATGTCACTTTCTCCAAAAGCACACTTACATCCGGCAACGTTAAGTAAGCCCCAAGAAGAGGCGACGCGGGTTGGTTATGGGCGCGGATTACTCGAAGCAGGTAGGCGCGACGAGCGGGTAGTAGCGCTCTCTGCTGATCTTACCGACTCGACGAAGACCAGTTTGTTTGCCGAGGCGTACCCCGAGCGGTTCGTTCAGGTTGGGGTTGCTGAGCAGAATATGGTTACCGTTGCTTCCGGTATGGCCGCCTATGGCAAAATTCCGTTTGTGACGAGTTACGCTATGTTTTCACCGGGCAGAAACTGGGAACAGATTCGAACGACCATTTGCTACAATGACGTGCCGGTAAAAATTGTCGGCTCACACGCTGGGGTTTCGGTGGGGCCGGACGGTGCAACGCACCAAGCAATCGAAGATATCGCTATTATGCGGGTGTTGCCCAATATGACTGTTATCTATCCGTGTGATGCCAACGAGGCAGAACGGGCTACCCTTGCAGCCGCAAAACTACCAACACCAGCTTACCTTCGTCTTGCGCGCGAAAAGACGCCGGTGTTTACCACCAAGAAAACGCCTTTTAAAATTGGACGGGCTGAGGTTTTCTTCGCCTCAAAAGGAAAGCCGGTGGTGGCAATTTTGGCGACTGGTCCGTTGGTGTATGAGGCGCTTACTGCCGCTATTACGCTTGAGCAGGCTGGCATTCCGGTTCGGGTGCTTAATGTGCATACCATTAAACCGCTGGATGAGGCGGCCATTAGCAAAGCCGCGAAAGATGCCGGTGCAATAGTGACGGCCGAAGAGCATCAGCTTGCCGGTGGTTTTGGTTCTGCGGTGGCAGAAGTGCTTGCTAGGCGCGCACCGACACCAGTAGAAATGGTAGGTATTCACGATCGCTTTGGCGAGTCAGGTTCGCCAGATGCGCTCCTCAAAAAGTTTCACCTGACCGCTCCCGCAATTGCGCAAGCAGCCAGGCGCGTCATCAAAAGAAAGAAGTAGTTTTGCCTTTTGTTTTATGGTTCTCTTTACTTCTTTTGTGCTCTCGTATAGTGTATGGCTTTCAGTTTGGTTTTGTTCCGACGTTTCAGTCGGAATCCCGATTCATTAGTATTCTTAGATGGCGTCGGGACCTTTTAATTTTTGACTTTTGTTCTATGCTTACTCTTGCTCCTTTTTTTCGTACAGTGTATAGCTAGTATGTTTTGCCTTTTAACTTTTGACCCACCTCCCTATGTACGACATGATAAGTTTTGGTCCGGCCGGAGTTGATACGTTGGTGGACGTTGCTGATGCCAACGTGCACTGTTCGCGTAAACAAAAGAATTGCGAAATTTGTTTACGCTATGGCGACAAGATTATTACCGAGAGCATGGTCGCTAAAACCGCCTACAACGCCATGAATAACGCCGTCGGTAGCGCTCGCCTTGGTCTTAGAACCGCTTTCCATACCGCCGTAGGAGACGACCACAACGGGGAGCGCATTCTCGCTACGCTAAAGAAAGAAAAGGTGGCGACCAGATACGTCAATATCGAGAAAGGGTTTTTCAGCAACGCTTCTGTAGTCATCAACTACCACAGTGAACGGACCATTTTGGTCTACCACGAAAAATACCGTCCTCGCTTCCCAAAATTGTCCGGCACTAAACTTGTTTACCTCACCTCTTCAATTGGTCGCGAGTACAAGAGCCTTTACCTCAACGTCGCCAAACATTTTGAAAACCGACCAGGCGTTATTGTGGGCTGTAATCCCGGTAGTTACCAGCTAAAAGACGGGGTCAAAAATATGCGCCGACTGCTCAAGCGAACAAACGTTCTGTTCTTGAACCGCGAAGAGGCGCGACTCCTTACGGGTATAAAAAAAGAAAAAAACATACGTCAACTTTTAGACGGTATGCGTGGACTGGGTGCAACCATTGCAGTTCTTACCGAGGGGCCAAAAGGTTCTTACGTTAGCGACGGGAAGCAGTACCTGAAGCTTGGTATATTGGAGGTGCCGGTCATTGAGCGCACCGGTTGCGGGGACAGTTATGCGACTGCTTTTATGGTTGCGCTCTATCACAAACAGAATCTTGTCGAGGCGATGCGTTGGGGAACGTTTAATGCCTCTTCGGTACTGCAGCACATTGGTCCACAGGATGGCCTTTTGACCTTAACGAAATTGCGTTCCCTCTCGAGGAAGTATAACAGTTTGGTGCCGCGTTCATTTTAGGCTATGGCTGAAAAAGCGGCGATGAAACGGAAAATCGTAAAGAAAACCAAGAAACCAGCAGCGGCAAAAAAAGCAAAGGTGGTTTCTGTTCCCGTGTCTGATCCTCCACCATTACTATCGCCGCTGTTTGGTTACACCGCGCTCATTGTTGTTGGTGCTGTTATGTTGGGTGTGCTGTGGCGTACCATTGCCCAGCAACCAGCGTTAGACAGCAGCGTTCCGGATATCAGCACGCAAACGACGTACGCATCACCATCTGAAGGGTACGCTTTTAGTTATCCGATTTTGTGGCGGGTGAGTGAGTTTACCACCGCCGGTCAAACTGACGAAGGTAAACCACTGCATAGTCTTGTTGTAAGTAATGGTGTACATCGCATTGTCATCTACACCGAGTCAACAGTGAGCAGTGAGACGCTTATTCCTTCGGCACCAACACGAGAAACGGTAGGGGCGCTTTCCGCTGAGCGATACCACGACTACGATCCAGCAACTGGCGGGCCTCTGGACCGAGTTGTTATTAAACGTCCTGATGGGCGTTACAACGAGATTCGCGGCTATGGTCCGGTGTTTGAGCGAGTGCTACAGAGCTTCCATTTTGCCGAATCAGCCTTAGGCGAGTAGTATGGGTGGTATGCTATTGCGCGATATATTTAACCGGGCACAACAGGAGGGCTGGGCGGTGCCACACCTTAATATTTCTGACATTGTGATGCTTCGTGCGGTTGTTTTGGCTGCCGAGGAGGTGGGCGCACCACTTATGGTTGGCGCCTCTGAAGGGGAGAGGAAGTTTATTGGTGACGAGGTGCTTGTTGCCGCCGTTGCGGCACTGAAGGCGAAAAGTTCAGTGCCGCTCTTTTTGAATGCCGACCATACCAAGTCGGTAGAGAGCGCCACGGCAGCAGTTGATGCCGGTTTTGATTCGGTGCATATCGATTGTTCAACAAAACCATTTGACGAGAACGTTGCGGACACCAAAGCAGTAGTTAGCTATGCGCATGGTAAAAACCCCGACCTTTCAGTCGAGGGAGAGATTGGTTATTTGGTTACCAGTGGTTCAACGGTGTACAAAGAGAGTTTTGTCATCCCGCCAGAGAGTCTAACTACTCCAGAACAGGCGACCGCGTTTTATGAGGCAACGCAGGTTGATCGTCTTGCTCCTGCGGTTGGTACCCTTCATGGGATTGCTGCCAATAAGCCGCATCTTGATCGTCAGCGGGTTGCTGATTTGCGTAAAGCTCTTCCTAGTGTTCCTTTTGTTCTTCACGGTGGCTCAGGGTCAAGCGAAGATGATATTAGGGCAGTCGTAGCAGCGGGCATGACCAATGTGCACTTCAGTACTGATCTTCGCGTTGCCTACACCAAAGCTCTGCGTGTTACCCTTGCCGAGCAGCCGGATGAGGTAGTGCCTTACAAATTGCTTGGTCCCGTCCTTACTGTGGTAAAACAAACAGCCATAGATCGAATCACCCTTTGCGGAGTGGCGAAGCGGGTTTAATACAATTTATCCGAGAGCGTCATGCGTCGCCTCATTGCTCCAATTATCGTACTGATTATTTTTGTTGTCGGGGTTTTTTTCTTGTGGAATCGTTTGCCGTGGCTGCACTTACAACAAACTACGTCGTCAGATCTTTCTACTGGCAGTGACATGACAGACGCTACCTTGCTTACATCCCCACCAAGTTATGAAACCTCGCCAACGGTTGGCTACCTAGCGCCTGATTTTGAGCTGCCGCGCCTCAATGGTGGGGTAGAGCGACTTAGTGACCACCTTGGTACCCCGGTTATTTTGACGTTTTGGCAGACAACCTGTCCTTTTTGTAAGACGAACCTGTATGCCATCAACCGGGCAACGCTGTTGCGACAAGATCCGGTTGTAGTTTTGGCTGTTAGTAAGCAAGAACCAAGGATGATTCTCAACGAATTCTTATCAACACACGACCCGTTGCCAGCATTACGAATAGTGTTAGACATTGATGGTGCTATTTCGCAAAAATTTATGGCTGACGCCTTACCGCGGACTATTTTTATTGACGCTTCGGGCGTCGTCAGAGACGTTGTCGTGGGGGAGCTTTCTGTAGACGAAGTAAACAGTGCAATCAGCGCGTTGAAGAGTCCAAGCGGCTAACGGCGGCTACTTATCCACCGTCTGTCCACCGTTTTGTTTTGACGTCGTGTGCTATACTGGTTTTTACTCTCTCAAAAAATTATTCCGCCCTTTTTGTCTTTGCATTTTAGGAAAAACCTTAGGAAAAATGCTTGACTTACCCATATATTGTGGTATAATTGTATAGTACACCACAAGATATAGAATACCTTTCAAGGTGCTATTTTCGGGTTCAGGGTTCAATCTGATAGAAAATGTTGTCGCAGGAGGAAAAACAGTGAGCATATTCTTTTTCATTTTAAACGTTTACCCACTACTTAACCTTTGCTTGTCAGGTTATGCCAACAACACGAACCGACGCCCCTGAGCGCGTCTCAAAACAGTCTGTTCATTCGTCCGGTGATGAGGGTTACCATGTCGCCCACTACTTTACAAAGGCCGGTGTCCATCCGTACGACGAGATAACATGGGAGAAGCGCGACGCCAGCATTGCCGGCAGTGACGGCAAGCTCGTTTTTGAACAGAAGGACGTCGAGGTGCCTTCTTTTTGGTCGCAGCTCGCAACCAACGTCGTAGTATCAAAATATTTCCGCGGTCAGCCAGGTAAACCAGAGCGTGAGAAGAGCGTTAAGCAACTCATCTCTCGCGTTGCTGACACCATTACCAGTTGGGGAACGGCTGGCGGTTATTTGCGCGATGACGAGGCGCCTATTTTTAATGCAGAGCTGACCCATTTACTCGTTAACCAAAAAGCGGCGTTTAATTCTCCGGTCTGGTTCAATGTTGGCGTACGCGAGAAGCCGCAGTGTTCGGCTTGCTTCATTCTTTCCATTGACGACTCAATGGAATCAATTTTGGATTGGATAAAAAAAGAGGGGATGATTTTTAAACACGGTTCTGGTTCGGGCGTGAACCTCTCGCCACTACGTTCCTCTAAAGAACATTTGTCCCTTGGTGGCACGGCTTCTGGCCCGGTGTCCTTTATGCGTGGCGCCGACGCTTCGGCTGGTGCCATTAAATCTGGTGGTACAACACGACGAGCCGCCAAGATGGTGGTGCTTAACATTGATCACCCAGACATTGTCGAATTCATCCGCGCCAAAGAGGTAGAAGAAAAAAAGGCATGGGCCTTAGGCGAGATGGGCTACGATATGGGACTTAACGGTGAAGCGTGGCAGTCTATTCAGTTTCAGAATGCAAACAACTCGGTGCGCGTTACGGACGAATTTATGAAGGCGGTGGTGAATGACGGTGACTTTTCTACAAAAACTGTTGTTGGTGATGAAGTTGTAGAGACCTTTAAGGCGCGTGACTTGATGACGATGATTGCCGATGCCGCTTGGGTGTGCGGGGATCCGGGGATGCAGTATGACACCACCATTAACACCTGGCACACTTGTCCGAACACTGGTCGTATCAATGCCTCGAACCCGTGTTCGGAGTACATGCACATCGACAACTCTGCTTGTAACTTGGCATCGATTAACTTGCTTAAATTCCGTCGAGCTGACGGCGAGTTTGACGTTGAGTCATTTCGACAGGCGGTTAACTTACTTATTCTTGCCCAAGAAATTTTGGTTGGTTTCTCAAGTTACCCAACACCAGAAATTACCCGTAATGCCATTGACTACCGGCAACTTGGTTTAGGGTATGCTAACCTCGGGGCGCTCTTAATGGCGCGTGGTTTGCCGTATGACTCTGACGAGGGGCGTGCTTACGCCGGCGCGATTACGGCAATGATGACCGGTACCGCTTATGAAATGTCAGCGAAAATTGCATCGCGCGTTGGGCCGTTTGCCGGTTTTGTGAAGAATCGTGAATCAATGCTTGGCGTTATCCTTAAGCATCAAGCGGCGGTGAAGAATATTGATGCTGCCTTTGCGGTGCCAGAAGATATGATGCGTGTCGCAGAAGAAGCGTGGTCGTCAGCGCTCGCTCTTGGTGAGCAGTACGGCTACCGTAATTCTCAAGCAACGGTGCTTGCGCCGACCGGTACCATCGCCTTTATGATGGATTGCGACACAACAGGCGTAGAACCAGATATAGCTCTCGTAAAGTACAAGACCCTTGTTGGTGGTGGCATGATGAAGATTGTAAACAGGACGCTTCCCGCTGGTCTCACCAAACTTGGCTACAGTAAAGAGCAGATGGATAACATTGTCGCTTACGTTGACGAGCAAGAAACCATTGAAGGTGCGTCAGAACTTAAATCAGAACACCTACCGGTTTTTGATTGTGCCTTCCGCCCAATGAACGGCGAGCGTTCTATTCACTACCTTGGTCATCTTCGTATGATGGGCGCGGTGCAGCCATTCATTTCTGGTGCAATTTCTAAAACCGTTAACGTACCGCAAAATATTGCTTCTGAAGAAATTGGTGAGATGTATATAGAGGCATGGAAGCTTGGCATCAAAGCGCTTGCTATTTACCGAGACGGATCAAAGCGCACGCAGCCCCTAAATACCGGCAAGCAGAATACGGAAAAGGCGACCACTACCGTAGAAGTCGAGGCCGACGTTGAGGTCAGTGCCGAACGCTCTGGAGTACGCCGCGCCAAACTTTCCGATACGCGTCGCGCGGTTACCCACAAGTTTACCATTGCCGGCCACGAAGGGTACGTGACGGTCGGGCTATACGACAACGGTCAGCCAGGAGAAGTCTTCCTCACTATGAACAAAGAGGGCAGCACTATCTCTGGTCTGATGGACGCCTTTGCAACTATGGTATCGGTTTCGCTTCAGTATGGGGTGCCCTTGAAAGATTTGGTGCGCAAGTTCAGCCATATGCGCTTTGAGCCAGCTGGTTTTACCCAAAACGAAGACATCCCGATTGCAAAATCTATCATTGACTACATCTTCCGCTGGCTTGGTATGAACTTTATGAGCGATGAAGAACAAGTAGATGCTGGCCTCTTGGCCTCGAACAGCGCGCCGAGCGCCGCAACAACAACGGCAACCGAAACAGTAGCCGAAGCAAAAACAGCTTCTTTGCCAGTCAGCCACGCCGTGCCGGTGACAGAAGACGCTCGCGGACAGGTGATGATTAAAGAGCACTTTACCGTTCGTATTCAAGAAGACGCTCCGACCTGTGCCGACTGCGGTAGCTTGATGGTCAGAAACGGCGCTTGCTACAAGTGTTGGAACTGCGGAAGTACGAGTGGGTGCAGTTAAGTAGCAGTGAAAGGAAAAACAACAAAACTACCGCCGCAATGCGGTGGTTTTGTATTAGGTAGCTCTATATCAATGTACTAGTACATGAGAACTATTTGTTTTTTCTAATATTGTGGAATAAGGTTGAAGTAAGGAGGATACCCGAATGGCCTTTAAATTCGATTGTATCGATTGCATGCTGGAACTCGATGCACCTGGAGGGGTTCTGTTGAGCGGGACCATAAGAGGAAACAGTGGTCCTGATCCGTATCGGTTTTATATTTTGTTCAAATACCCCCGTGTGCCAATTGTGCCCCGCGTCACGTGGCGCTCATTCAGGCTTGCGCCGAGTGCGGTCCCGGCGTCAGAACCACCAGAGCCGTCTTTATTGACGCACCGGACATGACTATGTTCGATTCTATTACTGGCGCCGTCGATGTAAATCCATACCATATCTGCCAGTCCTGTTGGTCGAAGCATATGCCGTCTGTCGGTGCATCAGCAACGGAGGATGACAGATCATGAAGGAGAAGAAGCTACCGAGAAAATCTTTCGCGAACATAGACACTCTTTTTCGCCACCTTAGTCGTTTGGTAAAAATCCGTCCATTTCACGCCACGGTGGGGTTCCGCGACGTCAAGCTTTGTTTCTTCGTCTGTTGCAGGGACGAAGAAGCAGGCTGTCGCCTGCAATAGGCAAAGGCCAAGGGATGCGCAGACTTGGGTGGAGGCGGTACGTACGTACCGCCTCCACCCGCAATTTATATTACCACGTACTAGTACATAGAAACATTTAGTCGGGTACTACGTCAGTGCGACACTATAGGTATTATTTATAACGCAAAAAGGTAGAAGAACAATCAGTGGTTGAGTCGCCAACGAAACGGCAGAACGGTACTATAAAGATAGTTGCCATCAGTATTGTTTCGGCATTTCTTGTCGGTGGCGCGGTATTTGCCTATCAGCAAGTAAAGATTGCGGCCATTGCCACAAATGCCAACGAAAAGATTTCGCAACTGACAAAACAGGTGGCGATGCTTGAGGAAAGCAACCAAGCAAACAATGGTACGTCGTCTACTGCAACAATAAACGAAGTGCCGGCTGGTTCGGCAAATAATAATGGTGACCAAAGTGAAACGGCTGTTGTGCGTACTATTGAAGGAGGGAAAACGTATACAAACGCGACTTATGGTTTTAGCTTTCAGTATCCTGCAGCTTGGTCTATCTCGCCACCAGCTTCATCGCTTGTCGTCAGCACTAACGAAGAGTCCGTCGACGGTGGTCCTTCCGGTGGGGTATACGTGGAAATTATTCCAGTGGCGACGTATGCAGCGGCACTAACACAGGCAAACAGCAGGCGACAGAGAGCGCGCAGGCGCCAGCGGACGCCCCCGGAACAAGATATGGAACGCCACAAACAGTGACCATAGATGGCGTTGCCGGTATAAAACGTCGCTACTTTAGTTACGAGATTGCGCCGAGCGGATTCGAATTTATTATCTCGACCAACAGGCTACTCATTGGGTTTGCCGACCTTACCTCTAGCAATGACGGTATAGACGCAAACCTTGACTCGACACTCGAGCAAGTACTCTCTACATTTCTTTTACTGAGTGCTAGATTATAGGTTGGCGCGTCGCTAAGCGCTTACAGTTTGTAGTTATGAGTGAGTTTACACTGTTCAGATACTTCATTTGACAGAACAGCGATTGCCTCGTAAGGTTTCGTTTGGCCGATTTGATCGGTAAGAATGAAAAAGGAGGGAACGAAGGTGACCGTGAATTGTTACGAAATACTAAACAACGGGAGCCTTCAGGTGGGCATTCCTGTTAGCCTTGGCGAAGAAGCAGGTGCAAGCAATTTCGAAATTGCGTTGAGGGATAAGGTAATTACGTCCCCACCATTCAATCAGCACCGCGGCATGCCGATGGTGGTTGACGGAAGAATGGTCGAGGCGGCGCCCTTTTTTGGGATACGTATGCGGTATCGGGCGCTCACCGGTCGCGGCAATTGGCCTGGTGTACTGCTCTACATAGCAGATACCGCAGCGCTATACTTCGATCCTATCGCAGCCCAGTACTTCGGTGATATTCCAAGCGCATGGATCGGCATCGAGTCGATTTACGGACCGTTATGCATGTCTCACGACCATAGCGTGCAACTTTGTGCGTTGCCGGTTGGCTCGGTAGCATTCCTTGCCGATAGCGCAAAGCGGTACATGAGGGTCGAGTGCCTGCCCAATCTTACAGTTACAACGAGGCCGGCGGAGCATGACGAGTTTGCTCGATTGCTCGTTCGTCGAGCCGAGTGGAAGCATCCAAGGCATGCACTCTTTCAATGGACGCGCAACGCCCTCGCGGTGCTTGGCCAAGAGAGTGCATGGTCAACCGTTTTGGAGGAGCGATGGCAAAAGTTATGTCGTCCAAGGAGGCGGCAGGGCAGCCATAACTGAAAGAAAGTCGCTACGGCGGACAAACCACCCCCAAGGTTTGTCCGCCGCGTCTTTTTTACTGCAAGACAAAACGTTTCGTGCTACACTCTAAAAACGTTCATTAACTTTTTCCTTTTATGCAACAATTCCAGCAAAGTTTGAAATACGCTATCGGTCTCGCCACCGTTATCGCCCTCCGGCTCATTCCGCATCCGCCGAACGTGGAGCCGATAATGTCCACCATGATGCCGTTCTCAAAGCGCTGGGGGTGGCTCTCTGGTCTCGTGTTTGGCGTTCTTGTTATTCTTAGTTACGACCTACTGACCGGCACGTTGGGCGTCTGGTCTATCTCTACTGCAGGCACTTACGGACTCATTGGCGTTCTTGCTGGACTATACCTCAAAGGAAAAGAGAACAGCGTTCGTCACTACGTGAGCTTCGCCATTTTCGCGACGTTCCTCTACGATGCTATTACTGGTCTCGTGTTTGGCGTTCTCATCTTTCACGAATCGTTTATGGTGACGTTACTCGGGCAGATTCCATTTACTATCTATCATCTCTTCGGTAACATTGTGCTCTCGGCATTGCTTTCACCATTGTTGTATAAGTGGGTGATTGCCAACCCAAAACTAGAAGTACGTTACGTCTTTGGTTACGAACCGGCAGCAACCAAGTAGTTTTTTGTCCGCCAGTTGGTTAGCGACATATGGCAGACGCGCAGAATATATTTGAAACAGTGCTCTTAAAGAGCGACACCTGCACACTAGCAACCGCATCACTCAAAGGAAAACCAGAAGCGGCCACTATCCAGTACGCGGCGGATGAAATGTTTCGCCTGTACTTCGAGTCGTTTCCTTCGTACCGAAAGTATAAAAATATATCCGTGAACCCGCAGGCAAGTGTCGTTGTTACTCGAGAGGGAAACACGGTGCAGATGGATGGAGTGATTGTGGAGCTGTCAGGTAAAGATGCCGAAGCGGCAAAGCAGCAACTCGTTGCTAAATTTGGTATTGGCATTGGTTATCTGCTGCAGCCGGACGTACTTTTTTTCCGCTTTACCCCGACATGGATAAGAGTGCTTGTCAGTGGCACGTATCCGCCAAAGTACGTAATCATAAAAGAATAGAGAGACGCCCCGGCCGGAAATGGTCGAGGCGTCGTCGTAGAAATGCGGGCGGCCCTCGTGGCTCGGCTCTATTCTCGTGCCGTGCCATGGAGTGGGATACTGAACCGCTTTACCGCCCAGTACTCTCCGCTTACCTCTCTGGTGTCCAGATTGATGGTGACATGACAGTGGTCGCAATGACCGGCCTGGGCACCATCAACAAGCTCAAGAGGGCTATTGCATTTTTCGGGATATAGGGAAAAACGGTCTGCTATTTATGTTTAGTTTGGGCTTGTGTAAGCTGTT
>PFET01000009.1:86004-149007 GCA_002793855.1 Candidatus Uhrbacteria bacterium CG10_big_fil_rev_8_21_14_0_10_48_11 | reverse complement strand
GAATTTTTGATAAAATAGGTTCGAGTGAAGTCGTAAAGACACTCCAGAAAATAATTTCTTTGCCGAACATGCTTTTTTCTTTTTTTAACCCATTTGTTCTCGGATACTTCATCCTGCCAGCTGTTGTGTTTGGCTCTCTGGTCGGCGTTGTCATCTACCGTAAGCGAGAGACGACAATTCGAAAGAAAGTTCACAACACTGCCATTATTTTTGCCGCTCTTGTTTTCCTATCCTTTGCATTTTACACCGTTTATTTAATTCTTGTTTCAACGAACTCAACAAGAATTCTTGGCATAGTAAATATTCCCTTGTCTGGTCTGCCACTCGCGCTATTTGCTTATGTGGTTGAATGGGCGATCGCCACGTTGCTGTTAACAAGAACGTGGTTCAACGGAAACATCGATGATCATCCTACTCGTTTGAAGATGATCACACTTGTTATCCTCACTTTGTTTGTTGTAGTTGGTGTTGTCGAATGCTACCGTTTTACGAACATCGAGCGAGTTCGCGCCGCAACGCGTCCTGACGAGATAGTAAAACTTTATCATTCTCCGTTATCAGGTTACGATAGCGTCCTCCTCTCCGCAGTTGCGGCTAACGAAAATACTCTAAGTGATATTTTGGGTGATCTCGCTAAGGATAATCGTTTGAGAATTCTTCATAATGTTGCGCGCAACCCTCAAACACCCATGGAGTCACTGCGGTTACTGTATGAACATAATAGTACTAATCAAAATGGCGATGGGTATGTTGCCTATGATCTTGCCGTAAATCCGAGCACACCCATAGATATCTTGCTTGTACTGAGTAAGAGCGAAGACGAAATAGTTCGCAGTAACCTTACATTTAATCCGAACCTTCCGGCAGACATTCTGTGCGCTTTACGAGAGGATTCTAAACAAATTGTTGTCATGGAAGCTAAACGTAATCTTAAACAAAGGGACGTCGCCTGTCCTTAGTTCTTTCGCGCAGTTGACAGGTTTCGTTTTTTCTAGCATACTGCTTTGACTAACTGTATTCAATTAATTTTGTATGTCCCAAGACAATCTCATCAAATTGCAGTGCACAAGCTGCAATCGCATAAACTATCACAGCTTCAAGAATAAGAAGAAGCTCAAAGATCGTCTCGAAATCAAGAAGCACTGCGCTTGGTGCGGCAAACACACCTTGCACAAGGAGACGAAATAGTACGTCGCAAGGCGCTTGTCGCACGTCGGAGGGGACGTTTAGGTTTGAGGAGTTAGAAATTTGGAAATCGGCTATTGTTTACGCAAAGAAGGTTTATCGAGTAACGTTGTCGTTTCCTTAAACTGAAAGGTATGCACTTGGCGATCAGCTTCGCAGAGCAGTGTCGGTTTCTAATAATATTGCAGAAGGTTCTGGTGGAAGCGACAAAGAGTTTGCAAAGTATCTAGACATCATGAAGTCAGCCCTAGAAACCGTGAGTAGCATTCATTTGGCAAAAGAATTAAACTACATTAGCGCCAATGAGCAACAGCAGCTCTACAACGAAGCGGAGCTGTTAATCAAAAGAGTGCGCGCGTTCAAGAACGCCTTGAGCGTTTCCTAGCCTTACTATTTGCGACTAGCTGCTGGCTATATGCTATTAGCTATTTGCAATAAGCCAACGCATGGGGGCGTGGTGAAGTGGTATCATGCGGGTCTCCAAAACCTAAGTCGTAGGTTCGATTCCTACCGCCCCTGCCAGAAAAATCCGTCACCGATTGGTGGACGGATTTTTCTGATATGGTTGAAAGTGGAATCGAACCTGGGGAAGGGGTCGGGGAACCGGTAGGTTCCCCGCAGTGGAAGTACTGTCCTCCAAAGGCCGATCCACCTCTGGCGGAAACTCCACGATGCCCTGCAGCAAAAAACCTGCCTGATCCGCCTCCGCCAGTTGGCGGATGGCGGAGGCAGGTTTTTTGCTATACAAAAGAGAGGGCATCGTGGAGTTTCCGCCAGAGGTGGATCGGCCTTTGGCTGAAGAACTGTGGTAGAATATTCTTATTTATATGAAGAAAAAATTACTTTTGAACTGACTATACTATCGACACGTGGGCCATGTTGTAGAAGCCCTGAAAGTATCTGGGGGGTATGCTCTGGCCAACAAAAATGTTGAGGTTCATTTGGTGTTGAACGCCGACTCTCCGGTAGAGCTTGCTGAGGCTTGCCCGTGGATCAAGAAAGTATACCCAATATCTTTAAAAGAAATATGGAAAGACGGCAGTAGGGCAAAATTAATTCAAAGGCTACCCAAGGTTTGGGATTACATTATTACCGACAATAGATCAACTTCGTTCAAGCCGCACTGGGATGAAAACGATCTGATTAGGGCATATAAGGTATTAAATCCTCTTTTGATGGCCAGAATAGGAAAAGATTATCATGACCTGCTTAGTAAGCACGCCGACATTCTTGCCTATGTGCCTAATCCTAAAATTAAACTTACCATTCCCAAAAAAGCTAAAGAATTTGCCAAACGATATAAGCATACTGGGCCTGCAATCTGCATTATGCTTGGCGGCTCAGCAGGAGATAAGCAAAGCCTCACGATAGAGATGTGGCTTAAGATTTGCCAAGCACTTTTCAAAGCTATCCCGAATCTTAAAATCTACTTCACTGGTATAACCAAAAGCGTAGGCGGGAGAACTCATACTGCTGACTTCAATCTCGGTGATGTTCAATACTTAGTAGATAGTCTTCCCAATGCTGAAGCCACATATAACATAGGGCTTTGGAATCAGCTTGCGCTAATCCAAAAAATCAACATCTTTTTATCCCCACATACTGGTTTTGCATTTCTTTCTCCTCTTATCGGCACACCCTGGCTTGAACTGGCCAACTGTTTATGGCCCGCTTACGTATTCAATTATGAACCATTTTATTCAGTACTTCCCGAATGTGGTTCTTGCCCAGCGAAAGAAGAAGTAACAAGGGGTTGTTGTAAGCTTCTTAGTAAAGGGAAAAAAGCCACGTGCATGACAGACAAACTTTTAACAAAGAAGATACCCGAGATAGTAAAGGCGACTCAGCTTTTATTGAATCCACAGTTTACTTACAAAAAGGCACTCAATTTACATCTCAATAAACTCAAAAATCTACCATACGATTTTAGTAGGTTCTGGTTTGTTGATGGGATAAAATCTTTATAACTATAGAGTAATATATTAAGGTAAATTAAGTGGCTGACCTTAAATCGGGGACGTAAACGTACCGACTTTGTCTTCGTAGAATGGTTCTCCGCCAGAGGCGGACAGGTAACGTCCTCCACGAGCCCCTGCCAAAAGAGTTCTGCCGGTCGGGGCGGGACTTTTTTGTTTATGCTAGAGATTATTGAAAAAAGTTCTTTAATTTTTGAATCGCTGTCGTATCTTGTGAGTAGGTAGCGTTCTAGAACAGTACTGTTATTTAGTGATGGTCGTGCACATCGCATTAGTAATTCCAGCGAATGGGAAGCTTTCCTATAAACGGCTTTAGGCCAAACAATACGTCCGCCACTCCTTGTCCTTCAGTGCCAGGGAGCCACGAGGCAACGACGCCATCCCAGTTACTTATATAGGGTGAAATTTCAAGTGGTCTTCCAGAGATGATAATCACAATCAACTTCTCGCTTTGCTTTTTTAATTTTTTGATTACTATTAGGTCTTGATCGCTCAAACGAGGATTTGCATTGTCACCCCATCCTTCAGCGTAGGGTTTTTCCGAAACCACTGCGATACCTACATCTGCTATTTGTTGTGCTGAGGGAAAGTTGGCGTCTAGGTTATACGCAACCTGTGTGCTCTTTGACACCGTATTTTTTATACCTGCCAGTATGGTGGTACCCGGAATCCAGTTGCCATCGACTCCTTGCCACTCTACTGTCCATCCGCCACTCTGACGACCCAAGTTATTGGCTCCCGAGCCCGCTACAATAATGCTACCTACCGAAGGAGATAGCGGTAGAATGTCATTTGCATTTTTGAGCAAGACCTGTGACTCTGCAACGGCTTGTCGTGCCAAGTCTTTGTGCTGCTGACTACCAACAACAGAGAGACCATCAGCGGTTGGCGCAGGTCGATCAAATAAACCGGTTTCAAATTTTACCGTAAGAATTCTGCGAACGGCATCATCAAGACGATCTTTGGTTATGTCTCCTTGCGCTAACGCCCGTTGCATATTAGCTACAAACTCTTTGTAATCAAACGGTGTCATGACCATATCTACACCGGCGTTGATACCGGTTACCATAGATTGATACTTGTCTGAGGTTATTTCGTAGATCGCGTACCAATCAGAAACGACAAAACCGGAAAAGCCAAGCTCCTTTTTTAAGACATCGGTAAGCAGGTAATGATTTGCAGGATTGATGACCTCATTCCAAGTGGCGGTACCTACCATAACGGCTTGCAGCCCGTCGCTGACGGCTTTTTTAAAGGGGGTCAAATGATCCTGACGCAACGCCTGTTCGTCGAGCGTAATTGTTCCCTCTTCTATTTTAAAATCTTTGTTACGTGATGTCCCATACACCATGGCTCCGCCACCAAGAAAATGCTTGGCGGTTGCCAAGACGTTGAAATAATGGGTTGACGACTCTTGCGTTCCTGCCAGATAAGCAGCACCCAATTGGGTAACGTTTGCCGTGTCTGACCCAAAGGTTTCGTAGGTTTTTCCCCATCGAGTATCTTGGGGGACATCAAGGTTGGGGGAGTAACTCCAATATATTCCCGTGGCTGCCATCTCGTCAGCAGTTGCTGTGGCGACGCGACGTACTAAGTCTGCGTCCCTTGAGGCGCCTAGTCCAATAGCCTGAGGAAAAATAGTGGCGCCCAAAACGTTGTTATGACCATGGATGGCATCAATCCCATTTTGCCATCTAAGATATCAAAAAGCTGATCGGAGGGATTGACGCTTGGGCCAAAACCTTTTTTAAGTAGCGTATCAAGAGGGATTGTTTTTCGTTTTCTATACTCATCCACAATAAGCCCGTTGAGTACGTGATATAATAAGGCCTTCATGGTAGCTATTTCTCCTTTTCTGGCGAGATACTTCCACGTCTTCATAAATGTTTCCTGTACCAGATTTTCGCTTATTGCCTGATTTGGCATTTTAAAAAAAGCATACGAATTAAGCCCTTTTGCAAAATCGTTATGCGCTGAGGTTAGTCTACTGTCTCGTTCCTTGTCTTGTGCGGCTGTCATTATAGTTAAACCGAACAAATCACTGTTGAATTACACGATGGTTACAGTGAGCCGGCGTTTGTACTGTTTTTGGGCTTTTTGATCTTTTAGAGGTGGGTTGCTTCATGACCAAGGTATTACAGCTTTCTTTTTTTAAAGAGCAATTACTGGCTACCTCAAGCGTAGCACGTTGCCTCTCAGCCTGCGAGTTGGAATAATAGGACGATTCCTTCGGCTTACTAGTATGAACACAATACATACAAAATTTGAAAACAAAGTTAGTCCCCTGAAAGAAGGTTTTTTGAGCGTATGGCCGAAGAAAGTTGGACCTATACTAAAACCGTAGTAGACGTGCTGCGCGAGCCGTTGCTTATACGTGATAAAAATTTTTGTGTGTGGTTGCCAATGAGCTATTTTATCGTACGTTTCAAGTGGCATCGAAAGAGACGGAACAAAAAAATATACGAGTTAGGAAATGGGCAATGGGCAATACCAGCACTTAGAAAATTTCTTGAAGACCTTTTGCCTAAGAATACTTTTTTTAAAGGTTTTGAAGTTGACCATGCATTTCCGCGTATTGGTCAAAAAATAATGATTTTAAGTGCGCGGTAAATATATTTTGAGCAAACAGCCACAACAAAACAGCTTTCATCGATAATACTTTTAGCCATCGAAGATGTAACCGAAATGATGGTTGTTGCCGAAACACTAGCCGGTCATGCAAATCGGCTTGAAGAAAAATTGGACGAGAGAACGGCAAAATGAGACAGACATATTGAAAAATTAGAAAAAGAAGTAACCAACCTAAAAGAAAATAGTAAAAACATAAGTAACAATGGCGGCTGGCAGGAGCAGCTGCGCCGTCATGTTGAAACAAAAGAATAAGATCGAGTCTTATATAGTTTAGCAATACCAGGGGACACTTCAAAAAGGTTACTGGCAAGAATTGAACAAGAGACTGCAGCAAGAGCAAAGCCGGAGCGTAAAAAAGATACAACCATTCTTCTGTATAGTGGCAGTAATGATTCTCGAATAGAAAATGGGAAACCCAAGGTAATAGAAGAAGCGTATCGTGCTAACCTCGAATACATTTTTGCCATTGCCAAAAAATATGCGGCTCACGTTGTCTGCATTAACGGCAGTCCTTTATTGAAGAGCGTTGTAACCCATGGAGAAATAAAGACGTCTATTTTTACAACGAGCGACCAAAAAACTACTCGGCTATTTTTCATGAGGTCGCAAAAGAAGCAGAGGCTGAATTTATTGATACGTATGCCACGGTTGAGAAAGTTAAAGACTGGAACGTCTATACCGACGACGGGCTACATCCAAACAGTGAAGGGCACAAGCTTATATTTGAAGCTTTGAAGGAGCACTTTTAAATAGTGCCCTACTATAGTTATTAGTAGCCGAAACCTATATAAAAATATTTAGATCGTGGGTGTTTCAATGGTGGGAGGTTAGCGTAATCAAAATTTATTTGATTTCATTGGGCATAATGATGGGTCTCTACTTTTACGATTACCTCATTGGCCTACTATGGCTATGGTGGCTGTTGTTTATTGTTACGGCTGCCTATTTTATTGGACGCTTTCTTAAAGGGAATTAGTTGGGTTAGACAAAGATAGCAATGCGGTTTTTGTAGGTATATTTTAGAATGACAGAAAAGTATGCAGGAAAAAGTATTCCTTACTGAAGGCGCTATGCGTCATTTTCCAAGAGTACAGGAGTTAGCCGACATTAGTGGTATAATGGATGCGTGGATAGGGAAATAGAGTGCAGAAAACGGCACATAATCACAGTCTGATAATTTATTCATTTTTAACTCAATACTGTGGCAAAAGGAAACAATGCGCAGCAGCGAAACAAAAAGAAGCCAAAGAAGGAAAAGCCGAAGAAGTAGCAAATAGGTAGTAAAAAATCTGGCTGGGAACGGCCAGATTTTTATCAGCTAAAACGCTGTACTGCAAGTGGATTATGTTATTATTTGATACATGAAAGAGACCAGGCATAAACTTTTTGATGTTGCGGTTATTGGCGGCGGCCCCGCTGGCATGATGGCCGCTGGACGCGCCGCAGAGCGTGGTTTTGCTGTTGTGCTCCTTGAAAAAAATGCATCCCTTGGTAAAAAGTTACTTATCACCGGCGGTGGACGCTGTAATGTGACAAATAATAAAGAGGTCCGCACCATGCTGGGGAAATACAAAGGTAATGATAAATTTTTATTTTCCACTTTTGCACAATTTAACACCGAAGATGCGCTAAATTTTTTTCACAGTCGCGGCATGGCGACAAAAGAAGAGAACGAGGGAAGAATTTTCCCCGCATCGAATAAAGCCGTATCGGTTTGGAATGTACTTGTGGAGTATATAAAAAAGGGCGACGTACAAGTAAGGACAGAGGCAACGGTTACAGATCTTGCGGTGACAGATAAACAGTTTGAAGTACTACTAAAAGATGGTAGCACTGTGTTTGCGAAGTCTTGCATTATTGCCACGGGTGGTCTATCTTGACCAGAAACAGGAGCAACTGGCGATGGGTTTCAAATAGCAAAAAAACTGGGTCATAACATTATTGATAATGATTTTTCACTTGTGCCTATAGCTATCAAAGATGCGTGGGTGAAAAAACTTGCTGGCGTAACATTGAGTGACATAAAACTCACCACTTTTCAAAACCGACATAAACAGGAGGCTTATAAGGGGAAGCTGTTGTTTACCCATGTCGGTATTAGCGGGCCAACAGTGCTTCATATGAGTAAAGAGGTAGGAGAACTTTTAAAATATGGAGAGGTAACTATTGCCTTAGATTTATTTCCCGGCGTAGATCATACCATACTTAAGTCTCAGCTGCAGGCACTACTTATTGCGGAAATAAATAAGAAAATTAAAAACGTGCTTGGCAAGTTAGTACCGTCGTCACTAGTGCCAGTACTTTTAAGACTAGCAGCTATTGAAAACGAAACGCCAAACCATAGCGTCCGTAGTGAATCAAGAAAAAAACTTGTCATTCTTTTTAAGCACACCCCGCTATCTGTCGAGAAGTTACTTGGTGCGGACAAAGCGATTGTGTCTTCGGGCGGGGTGAACCTGAAAGAGGTTAATTTTAAGACAATGGAGTCCCGGCTGGTGCCTCGGCTGTATCTGGTTGGAGATATGCTCAATATCGACCGTCCGTCGGGTGGCTATAGTCTACAGCTTTGTTGGACTACCGGTTTTGTAGCAGGGGAGCATTGTTAGATGGTAATCTTTTTTAGGAAGGACTACCTTTAGTTTTGTTGTTGTGCGCCACCGCAGGCTAGCTCGGTAGCCTTCATACTCTCTCGTTCTTTTTGTGATAGGATTAAGCAGTCAGCCTTTGTCCACGAATAACTATGAAAAAATATTTACATCTTGCAGGAGTCCTAATAGGCACCGTTGTGGGTGGGGGTTTGTATTTGTTTGTCAGCCATTCACTCGGAAATGATGTGTTTATGGTCACGATTGTTCTTGGCGGTATCTCTGGCGCATATCGTATTATTCGCTCTGCTCTATCGGGTCAGCTTGGTGCAGATTTTATTGCGCTTGCTGCTATTGTTACTGCGCTCGTCATGGGGCAGTACGTCGCGGGCGTTGTTATTTTGCTTATGCTTTCCACGGGAGAAACGCTTGACGCCTACGCCGAAGGCCGCGCCAGCGCTGAGCTCACAAAACTTCTACAGAACACGCCTCATTTCGCTCACCGAAAAAAGAGTGATGGCCAGCTAGAAGAGGTTGCCATTGAAGAGGTTGCTGTTGGTGACACGATTATTATTAAACCGAACGAAATCGTTCCAGTTGATTGTGTCGTAACAGAGGGGGAGATTGCTGTCGATGAGTCAGCAATTACTGGCGAGAGTTTACCGGTAAGTAAGGCCGTCGGTTCGTTGGTATATAGTGGTTCTTTGGCGTTGAACCAACCATTTACAGCTCGCGTTGCCAATACGAGTTCTACCAGTCGCTACCAAACAATTGTTCGCCTTGTTGCCAGCGCACAAGAAAAACGTGCCCCGGTGGTGCGTCTGGCAGATCGGTATGCTGGCATATTTACTATCGCCACGTTTGCTTTGGCTGGGGTGGCTTGGTTCGTTTCTGGTGATCCGGTTAGAATGCTTGCAGTGCTCGTCGTTGCTTCACCCTGCCCTCTAATTTTGGCCGCACCAATTGCTATGATTTCGGGCATGAGCAAAGCAGCAAGCCGAGGGATTATTATTAAAAATAGTATTGCCTTAGAACGTCTCGCACGTGTTCGCGGTCTCATTTTTGACAAAACAGGAACGCTCACCATTGGCAAACCAGAAGTCGTTCGCATCGTACAGTTGGGGAGTTTACCTAAAGATGCTATCTTACAGCTCGCTGCGTCCATTGATCAGCTTTCAACACACGTATTTGCCCGAGCGCTCGTAACGGCGGCTCAACAACGGCAAGCAGTGTTGGTGTATCCAGAAAATTTTTCTGAAATCATCGGCCATGGTGCCAGTGGCACGATTAATAGCGTGACCTACACTGTTGGTTCTCTGGGCTTCATGAGAAAAAACGAGATGCCTATTCCAGACAAGCTTGCCGAACTTGAAGAGATAGCGCGCAATGAAGGCTTATCAATTGTTTGCCTGGCAAGTGAAACAGCTATTCTTGGCTATATTACGTTTGCGGATGTTATCCGTACTGACGTTCATGATTTGTTTCAAAAAATGCACGAGCATGCCATGCGAAAAATTGTCATGTTAACAGGTGATAAACATGCAGTTGCAGAAAAAACGGCTATTGCGGTTGGCGTTAAAGAATTTCACGCCGAGCTTCTACCTGAGGACAAGGTAATGTGGGTCAAAAAATTGCAAGAAAAGTACGGCCCGCTAGCAATGGTTGGTGACGGTATTAATGATGCGCCCGCTTTGGCGTTTGCCTCTGTTGGCATTGCCATGGCGCATGGTGGCGCAACGGCGGCTTCTGAAACAGGGGACATTGTGATTAGCGGTGATGGTGTGGCTAGAATTCATGACGCGGTGCATATCGCCCAACGTTCACTTCAGCTAGCAAAGCAAAGCATCGGTATTGGTATGGGGTTAAGTATTGGTCTTATGGTCATTGCCTCGTTTGGATATATTCCACCCGTTGCCGGTGCGGTACTACAAGAGGTTGTTGATGTTATTGTTATTATAAACGCGCTTCGTTTGTCATTTGAGAGCGCTACCTAGTGCAGCGCTTGTCGTACTATAGCTGTATACTTTTTAAGAATGGGTACTGCGGTAAAAGGAATAACCAAAGAAGTAGCGAATTGGTTGTTTATTGTTTAAGGTTTTTTGTAAGGTTGCGAATAGGTTACTGTCTTAAATATGAAAACAGCGGTAACCCTTTTGGGCGTCTGGAATGAATTGCCTGTCCGTGTGTGGACACGGCTTAATGATGATGCACGTGATGCGTGTATTCGTTTGACCGGAAGATGGTTGCGTTCATTTTGCTACCTCAAGGACGACCTCAACTACGAATGTTTTATTGAGCGCGATGTTGAACGGTTGCGCAGAGATTGAGAAAAATTGTCCGCTCGCCAGCAAGAGAGATATGTTATAAAGATTGCTGCCGATTATTTTCGTCAAGCAAAAGGACTAGAAAAGTTATTACAGTCCTTGACTATCATAATCCCAAGTAAACTCACAAACAAGGTATGCCGCATCTCGAAGCAGATGAGGAAGCAGCAGATGGTTTTACGCCTCAGTGGGTAAGTCTTTCTGACGCGTGGGCATCTTAGAAGAAGAGGAGAGCACGATTAAAAATTATGAAGGTAAGTTTATATGACTGCGAGATTTAACATTTCTTCAGATGGCAGAATCTACCGAAAAGGAGACCTAGTTTGAGGTGGCTTTTTTAAACAGAACGAGTATACTTTAAGCATTGTTAACTTAATTTTTTATGAACAAGAAAGCAAGTTCGACCATGAAGAAAGCAGAAGCTGATTTAAAGCAGCTTAGAACCCAGCTTGGCAAAGTGGGTGCAGACGTTGCAGCCCTTATCAAACATGGTCGAGAACGCTACGAGGCAATCGACCCTGAAGCTCGTAACAAGGCAGCCGCCGCGTTGGGTGGGCTGGCGGCATTGCTTGCCGCCCGAACGGTAGTCAAAAAGGCAAAGAAGCGTAAGGCCGCAAAGAAAATCGCCAAGAAGTAGGCGTCGTCCGTTTGCATGATTAGTGCTCGTTTTGTTCTTGCCCCTCACAAAGAACAGGTGGGGGAGTACTACGTGTTTTTTCATGCATTGTTGTGGTCGTTTTTCCCGATTGTTTCAATACTAAGTTTTGCGACCATTGCGCCACTTTACGCGGCGGCGTTCAGTGCTTTTTGGGCTGGACTTTTTCTTTTGGGTGTTATCACTGTTCGTAAAGAGTGGCATTACGTACGTATTCGCGAGGCGTGGCGTGATATGGTGTTTATCATTGCTACGAATGCGGTTGCTTTTTACGGACTGGTTTTTATTGCGCTTCACTACACCACCGCTGGAAACGCAGCTATCCTAGGGCTTATGGAAATCTTTTTTACCATGAGTATCCTTGGGAGATTGGGCAAAGAATTTTACGGCCGGCTGACAGTCGTCGGTACCGTAATGATGGCGCTTGGGGCGCTCATTGTACTTTCTGGTGCTAGCTATCATTTTCATCTCGGCGACATTCTCATGGTGCTTGCGACGGCTATCCCTCCAATCGGCAATTATTTTACGCGTCGTGCTCGTATGCTGGTTAGTGCCACGTACATCTTATGCATGAGGAGTCTTTTTGGAGGTTTTCTTTTATTTTGTATTGCCTTACTTTTTTCTCCACTACCAACTGCACCCGAGGTGTACAGCGTTTTGCCATTTCTTATTATTAACGGTGTTTTGTTTTTGGGCCTAGCAAAAGTGTTTTGGATTGAAAGTATTCACAGAATTAGTATTGCTAAGGCTCTTGGGCTAGGGTCGGTAGCGCCGGCGTTGACTTTACTTTTTGCGTATCTCATTTTGCACGAGGTACCAACGGTGTGGCAGTTAGCCGGTATTGTGCCGATGATTTTTGGTGCATGGCTACTGACGCGTCGGCAGCCAGTGGGCGTGCCCTCCTTTGTTGTTTAGCAGTATTCGTTTTTGATTCAGTGCGTGTTATGCTTTAGGAAATAATCGTATGCTAAAAATCATTACACAGCACATTGGTAAATCCACAAGGAAGAGAAAAGCGGTACTGGCTGTTTTGTTTGTGGTTATGTTTGGACTTGGTGGTGTGCTTGGATTTTATATTCGCAGTCAAACGGTGAACCCACGTGCGACTATTCCCGGACCACTCTCACGTTTGCTATCGTTTTTTGTCACAAAAGGGGAAGGGGTAGAAGAAGACTTGCTCTATCATGATACCAACCTGACGAGTTACATCATCAATGGTTCCGCTAAAACGAAAGTCAGCGTTGTTGGTAAGGTAACCGAAGTAGTAAAAGATCCTGACGGGGATTACCACGTTATTATTAGTGATTCTTTTGGGTTGCCGCTCGTCACCGAGGGCATTCCGGAGATTCCGATGGAGCTGCCGAAGCTTGGTGACACCGTTCGCCTTTGGGGTCTGACCCGCTTTGATATTCCCCACAACTGGTGGGAAATACATCCTATTATCGGTTGGGAAAAGCAGTAACTTCTGGGGCTTGCAAAATTAGGGCAATTCTGGTAAAATGACGACGAATTAATTCTATCCTATGACACGTTTTGCAAAAGTTTGGTTAGTACTACTGCGTCTCACTTTAGGGTCGCTCTTTTTGTATGCCGGTATTTCGAAGTTAACAAACGCATCTTGGTCTGCCGCCGGTTATTTAGCAAACGCCAACACCTTTCCTGCGCTTTACGCATGGCTTGCAACACCCCTCAATATTGGCTGGGTAAACCTGATAAACGAGTGGGGGTTAACGTTGCTTGGCATTGCACTAATTTTGGGTGTCTTTGTACGCTTCGCTGGCTCGCTCGGTATGCTACTGATGCTGCTTTACTATTTACCTGGGCTGAACTTTCCCTACGTGAGTAATGGGTTTTTAATTGATCAACATATTATTTATATCATGGCTCTTGGGCTACTAATTACCCTTCGTGCTGGTGAAATCTGGGGGTTAGATCGCTGGTTGGTATTTAAGTGGCGCCGCCGTAGCCGTTATCTGCATTAGGTATCATTGTGCAGTTAGCTTTTTCGAAAACTAAGATTGTTATTAGTATTGCCGTTTTGGTTGTCATTGGTGGTGTTGCCTATTTGCAGTTTGGCAGGTCATCCGGACCAACATACGAAACCACAACGGCAATACGTGGCACTATCACGCAGACCGTTGACGTAACGGGTCACGTAGAGGCGGCGACCGATGTGACTCTTGCCTTTGAGCGCGGTGGTCGGGTTGCCGAGGTGCTGGTAAAAGTTGGTGACCACGTCAAAAAGAATGCGCCTCTGGTTCGGTTAGAGGCAGCAACCCAAAGTGCCAGTATTGCAGAAGCGCGCGCGGCAGTGGCGAGTGCCACAGCCCACCTTGGTCAGTACCAGGCAGCGCTTGATACTGCACAGGCACAACTAGCAGAACTAAAACAGGGTTCTACTCAAGAACAAATACAACTAGCAAAAACACAGGTTAGCCGAGCTGAACAAACAGTAAGTGACGCAAGGGTTTCTCTTGCAAACACCAAAGTAACCGCGACCACCGATTTGGCAAACGGCTACGGTGACGCCGTAGACGCACTTCATGAGGCGTACCGCGAGGCAGACGATGCGGTGAATAAACAGATTGATGACTTCTTTACCGATGACGCCTCGAATAATCCTAAGTTGAGTTTTGTGACGGCTGATAGTCAGGCGCAAATAGATTCGGAGCAGGGGAGGCTTACCTCCGGTATTATTTTGGCATCCTTGCAGTCGCTTGCTGACGTTAGTGTTACTGATCAGGCAGCGGTTGATAGCGCGTTAATTGCGGCGGCAGCGAAGCTTAGCACCATTCGAGATTTTCTATCGAGGCTGAATGACACCATCAACGTTTCTACCAGTCTTTCGGCGGCTAACCAAACGTCGTATCGAACTAGTCTTAATACCGCGCGCTCAAACGTAAATACCGCTATTTCCAGCGTTACTGGTGTGCAGCAGGCCATTGCCGCACAAAAGGCAAGCAATACTGCTGTTATTTCAAAAGCGACGGCAGTAGTAAGTGATGCCGAGCAAGCGCTTGCGGTTGCTAAAGATCAACTAAGCATTACGCTCTCTGGACCAACCGCCGAGCAGTTGGCCGCAAAAGAAGCTGCGGTACGACAAGCGGAAGCAAGTGTGGCATCGCAGAAGGCAGAGATCGATCGTGCCAACGCCAACCTTGCAAGCGCGGACGCAGAGTATGGTAAGTCAATATTGCGTTCGCCCATTGATGGTGTTGTTACCGCTAGAGACGTCACTGCTGGTGAAATTGTCGCGTCTAGCGCATCTGCTATCGCACTTATTTCTGAAGCTACTTTTGAAATTAAATCTTACGTACCAGAAGCAGACATTGCCAAAGTGCATGTTGGCGACACAGCAACGGTGACGCTCGATGCTTATGGTGACGAAGTGGCGTTTGACGCGACTATTAGTAGCATCGACCCAGCAGAAACCGTTATCGAGGGCGTTTCTACCTATCGGGTGGTGTTGCAATTTACGACACCTGACGAGCGTGTTCGCTCAGGTATGACCGCAAACGTAACCATTATGAGTGGCACCCGTACTGACGCTATCATTATTCCGCAACGCGCCGTGTTTACTGATAATGGTCAACGAGCAGTTCGGGTACTTAAAAATGGTCTTCCTGAAACGGTACAGATTGAAACAGGACTTCGTGGTTCAACGGGCAACATAGAAGTAACGAGCGGCATTAGCGAAGGTGATCAAATTATTGTTAACGAGATTAAGAATTAAGCCATTGGGGCATGTTATCTGCCCATGACACCTCTCATCAGTGCCAAAAATCTTTCGAAGACCTACTTTGGCTAAGGTGTCAAAACGACGGTGCTTCACGATATTACCTTTTCTATCGAGCGAGGGGAGTTTGTGGCAATCATGGGGCCATCCGGTTCCGGAAAGTCAACACTATTACACATCTTAGCGTTTCTCGACGAACCAACAGGGGGAGTCTACGAATTTGAAGGCCGAACATTTGCGAGCTATTCGCCAATTGAACGCGCGCGTATACGCAATAAAAAAATAGGGTTTGTGTTTCAAGCCTTTAACTTACTTAAGCGAACAACGGTCTTAGAAAACGCAAAATTGCCATTAGCGTACTCTGAGGTACCAAGTGCCGAGTGGGACGAACGCGCAAAGAAGGCGCTGACGGCTGTTGGCCTCGCGCATCGTTTAGAGCATGAACCCTCAGAGCTATCTGGCGGCGAGATGCAGCGAGCCGCCATTGCCCGTGCGCTCATTAACGAGCCTGAAATTTTGCTTGCCGACGAGCCGACGGGTAACCTCGACTCGGCTTCAGGTAAAAGTATTATGGAGATTATCACAAAGCTGAATCGCGACGAGCATCGTACCGTTCTCGTAATTACGCATGACGACCATATTGCCGCCTACGCAGACCGAACTATCCGCATCATGGATGGGCGGATTGCGACGGATACAAAAATCCGATGACTAAAATCACCAACACTATTAAGACAGCCGTTCGTGGTATTAGCGCTAACAAATCGCGCTCTGGTCTTACTATTCTTGGCATCGTCATTGGCATTACTTCCATTATGGTCATTGCCTCGGTTGGGCAGAGTTCGAAGGAGCTGATTTTAGGTCAGCTCTCCGGTACCGGCGCGGAGCTTGTCGTGGTTCGTCCGGGTCGTGAACCGACGGGGCCATCAGATATCGCCGGAACGCTATTTGCTGATTCGCTTAAACAGCGAGATGTTGAGGCGCTTTCGAGGAAAAGCAATGTGCCACATCTTGCAGACATAGCACCGGCGCTTATTGTGCCGGGGTCAGTTGCTTACCAAGGGGAAACCTATCGCAACGCGCAGGTTATTGGCTGGTCGGCAGCATTTTTATCAAAGATGTTCGATGTCTATCCCGACAAGGGGACCATCCTTGACGATACTGATATACGTTCGAACGCAAGCGTTGCAGTTATTGGCGACAAGGTTAAGCGGGAACTTTTTGGGCTCGATGATGCAGTCGGTAAAATCATTACGATAAAGAATAAGACCTTCCGCATTGTGGGAGTGTATCCGCCTAAAGGGCAAGTTGCGTTTTTTAATATCGACGACCTTGTCATTCTTCCCTATACCACCGCCCGCACCTACCTGCTTGGCATCGACTTTTATAACGAGGTTTTAATTCGAGTAGATCAAGCAGAGAATGTTGAGCGCACCGTTACTGATGTTGAGGCGACTATGCGCGCTTCGCATAATATCACCGATCCTACCAAAGACGATTTTTTTGTGGTCACTCCCGAAGGACTCATTAGTCAGGTGGGCAACATTATTGGGATTCTTACCGTGTTTCTTTCGGCTGTCGTTGCCATTTCACTCGTCGTTGGCGGTATTGGTGTTATGAACATTATGCTGGTCTCGGTCACCGAGAGAACGAGAGAAATTGGCTTACGAAAAGCCGTCGGGGCAACAGAGCGCGACATTTTAACACAGTTTATTTTGGAGGCAGTTATACTAACGGGTCTTGGTGGGCTAATCGGTATCAGTATTGGTCTTGGTCTTTCCTTTCTTGCTTCAATCATTATCACTCAAGTGCTTGGTTTAACTTGGCCGTTTACCATACCGGTACTTGCCACCAGTTTGGTACTAATTGTGTCTGGTCTTGTAGGACTCATTTTTGGACTGTATCCAGCTCGTCAAGCGGCAAGGAAAAACCCCATAGAGGCGTTACGTTACGAATAGTGTATACTTACTGGTATGAAAAAAACGGTATTCCTTATTGCTGTCATTGTGTTGGCGGCTTTTGCCGGCGCTTACTATGCTCGTGAGCGTTCAAAAACAATTCCACAACAGTCTAATGCGTCTGTTGCGGACAACGTTGCTACAAAAAATAGTACCGCTGGCCTTGTTTTGGTTGATACTGTTGAAGTACATACGCTGGAGTCGTTTCCCGTACAGATTCAGCTTGCGGTAGCGGGTAACCTTGCGGATGGGTGTACAAAATTGGCAGAAGCAAAAATAGATAAGTCAGGTAATCATTTTACGGTAACGCTGCCAACAACGCGCGCAGCTGATGTTTTTTGTACGCAAGCTCTCGTTCCGTTTACGAAAAATATTTCACTCCCCGTTGTTGGTCTCTCGAAAGGGGACTATACCGTTAGCGTCAATGGCGTTGATGCATCGTTTACGTTGGCGAGCGACAACGTGTTACAGGGTGGCCTAGTTGAAAATAACCAAGCTACTGACGAACCAGCAAAAGCTACCGAGCCTGCGCCAGCCACCAGCAAAACTACTCAACCAGCAGAGGGGACGACGACACCGTCAGGCCCAAGCGCGCCCATTACAAATCTTGCATTCGAATCCTATACCAACAGATCAGTGGGTTACACTATTGACCGGCCAAGCCTTTGGTATTGGGAACACGACAACAAGAACGATATCGACGGCACACATCCCAATGTCGATGATTACCTCATTATGGATACAGCACCACTTGCAGGACTGAACGCTGACCCCTTGGGGTTGGTGGCAATAGAGGTAAGCGATCTGCCATTATCGGCGTTTGCGACTGACGTTGCTGGTTTACAAAAAGAGGATGCAACCGTAGGGGGTGTCAGCGCTGCACGCTATAGCGGGTCAGTAAATGGTGAACAGCGAGTGGAGTACCAGTTTACGAGAAACCAAAAAACGTTTCGTCTAATTTACCGAGATGCCACAAACGCCGGCAGGGGAGCCGACGCCTTTGCGCATATCGTCACCAGCTTTTCTTTTAACTAGCCAATGTTCATTTCGGGAGGATCTTCCTTTTTATTTAGTTTCGGTCGCGACATCTGTTGTCTAATTTGAAAAGTTCCCGTTGATCGATTTGAAGGTCGTTCTGTATTAAAACTTTCAGCGTGCCTATCTGACGTTGTGTTAAGACGGGAAATATGTCTTGTTGCTTTGACCCTGTCGTTCGTTCTGGACATAAGGACACCTCTTTGCCTGTTAGTTTTGAAGTTATTTGGTTCGCCTTCACTTCTCTCCCCTCGGGGGAATCGTCCTCCTTCTCTTAAGTAGTCTAGGTGCTTATCTCCGAGAGCCTCAATAATATTCCTCGCATCATTTACATCAGCTTTGCTTAAATGTAATTGCTGGCTGCCGTCTGTTTTTCCTCGTTTAAACGCACGATATACTTTTAACTTCAATTTTCGCCCCTGCCAGCGGGTTAGTCCGGATGCATTTTTTGGTAACGCTCGAAGTTCGTGCCCAACCAGTTTGTCTATGAAATTGACATCTTCCTTCGACAGGTTTTTTGTAAGATTGCGTTTTGTACCGGCTGCAGTCCATTTTGCTTTATAGAAGTCCCCACTGAGCCCCTTGCCGAACTTCCGTGCGGTAGGGCCAGCTCTGTCGTCACCTTCAACAAAGTGAGATCCGGTTCCGATTCTGTCTTTATTGAAAAATTTTTTGAAAGGATTTCTGGAGGCATCCATATTTATACCATACCATGTTTTAATCAATTTTACAAGCTTTTTTATCCATACTTTGCTATGGCGGTCGCTATTATTTTCGGCTACACTTAAATATATATGCCGCGACAAAAGGAGCCAACGCCGGATGAACAGCTGCAGAAGTTGATTGGTCAGTTCAAAAAAAGACGACAAAGCAGGTAACGGGAGTTATTCGTTTGCTGGTTATCATTTTTGTTTTACCGCTTATCTTTGATAATATTTCTCTCTTTAGTTCGCTTAACCTATTAAGTCCTATGGCCGGTCTCTATGTTTTTCTTGGTGTTGTTTTGTTTATCGTAGTTATCAGTATTCGTCAGGTCGAGCAGTATCAGCGCGGTGTTAAGTTTCAGTTTGGAAAATTTAAGCGTCTTGTCGATCCGGGATGGCGCCTTGTTTGGCCGATTGTGCAGAGTATGACCAAGGTGGACATTCGTGTAAAAGTCGTTGACGTACCGTATCAAGAAACCATTACCAAAGATAACGTTTCAGCGCGTGTCAATGCCGTGCTTTACTATCGCATTACCGATTCGCAAAAAGTAATTATTGAGGTTGAAGATTATCGCAACGCTGTTTCTCAGCTGGCGCAGACGACAATGCGAAACGTTGTTGGTGAAATGACCTTGGACGAACTACTTTCAAACAGAGACGCCGCAGCAGAACGTATCAGGGAAATTGTCGACAAGGCGAGTGATCCGTGGGGTATTAAAGTTGACTCGGTAGAGTTAAAAGATATTGTACTGCCGGAAGAGATGGTTCGTACCATTGCCAAGCAAGCTGAGGCGGAGCGTGAGCGCCGTGCCGTTATTATTAACTCTGAAGGTGAAGTGGTTGCCGCAGAGAACCTACAGCGAGCGGCAAAAATTTTGGGCGGAAGCCCAGGTGCACTGCATCTAAGAACGCTCAATAGCATTAATGACATTTCGAGCGACCAATCTAACACCATCGTGTTTGCCATACCAATAGAAGTGCTAAGCGCGCTTCAAGGGTCTCTCGATAAAAAGAGTCTCTAAGAATATTTTGCCCGGGTATGCTGTTCGACAAAAAAATTGTTGTCGTCATGCCCGCGTACAATGCGGCAAAAACATTGGCGCGCACCTACAGCGAAATACCTAAAGCGTATGTAGACGAGGTTATTTTGGTTGACGACAAGAGCAATGACGAGACGGCGCGTATTGCAAACGAGCTAGGTATAACAACTATTGTTCACGATACCAATCTTGGCTACGGAGCTAACCAAAAAACATGCTATCGTGCGGCGCTTTCTGCCGGTGCTGACGTGGTAGTGATGCTTCATCCGGACTATCAGTACACCCCTAAGTTAATTGTACCCATGGCGGCGTTAGTAGCGAACGGCCAGTTTGACGCTGTGCTTGGCTCACGGTTCATTTCGGAAGGTGCATACAAAAACGGTATGCCGTTATACAAATATGTGGCCAACCGTTTTTTAACGTGGTTTGAAAATGTATGTACCGGCAAGCGTCTGTCAGAGTATCATACTGGCTACCGAGCATTTTCTCGCGCCGTGCTGGAAACCTTGCCGCTTTCACGAAACTCTAACGATTTCATTTTTGACAACCAAATGTTGGCTGAGGCTCTCTACTTTGGTTATCACGTTGGCGAGGTCTCTTGTCCGGCTCGGTATTTTCCAGAAGCGTCATCTATTAATTTTATGCGCAGTATTCGTTACGGTTTCGGGGTAGTGATAACTGCGGTAAGTTATCGGCTACATCGCCTTGGGGTATTACAAGGTGGACTTTTTCAAAAAAGTACGCAAGACCAATGATAGAAATAGGAACAGCCATTCGAAATTGGTGTAGTCATTTTTTATACGCATACATTGCTAAACCAATTTTCTTTAGGTTTGACCCCGAAGTAGTGCATGACGGCATTATTCGCGTTGGTAAAGTATTAGGGCGTTGCTCGGCGTTTCGTTTTACTACGAAAATATTATTTTCGTACAAACACAAAAAATTAGAGCAAACAATTTTAGGCATTAAATTTACAAATCCTGTCGGGCTTGCTGCGGGCTTTGATAAAAACGGAGAGCTTACCGACCTATTGCCCTCGGTCGGGTTTGGTTTTGTCGAGGTTGGATCAGTCACCGGCGAACCTTGTGCTGGCAACGCAAAACCCCGTCTTTGGAGACTGCCTAAATCAAAAGGACTAGTCGTTTATTATGGGCTAAAAAATGATGGCTGTGAGCGCATTACAAAAAACTTGAAGCAAAAAAAATTTACCATTCCTACGGGCGTTAGCATTGCCAAAACGAACAGTCCCGACACGGTTGATGTTAGCCGCGGTATAGCAGATTATACAAAAGCATTTGTCGAACTAAAAAACGTAGGAGCTTACGCAACTATAAATATCAGTTGCCCAAACGCTTATGGTGGCGAACCGTTTACTGATCCCAACAAACTGGACTCCTTACTTACCAGCATTGATGAAATTAAAATAACGAAACCAATTTTTTTGAAGCTGTCCGCGGATCTTACATTTGCTGAAGTAGATGCAATTCTTGAAACCGCCAAGCAACATCGAGTGCACGGGTTTATCTGCACGAACCTTACAAAGAACAGGGCAAACAAAACTATTATTGACGCAAACGTATCACAAAAGGGGGGCATTGGCGGCAAGCCGGTGCAAGATCTATCAACCGAGCTTGTCCGTTATGTATATCAACGCGCCCAAGGGAATTATGTTGTCATTGGTTGCGGTGGTATATTTTCTGCCGCTGACGCGTACGAAAAGATAAAGGCAGGTGCATCATTGGTGCAAGTCATCACCGGAATGATTTTTGAAGGCCCGCAACTTATTGGCGAAATTAATAGGGGGCTAGTAAAGCTTTTAAAAAAAGACGGTTTTGATACTATCAGCGAAGCAGTGGGCAGTGAACGAGCGGTACGTTCGAGAAGGGCAAAGGGTTAAAAAAATAAATTTAATGGCGCTGAGTATTTTGATCTAGAAGAGAACATTCAAAAAAGGAGCGAAGTGATTTTCTCTTAATCGTGCAAAAGATAATATAGGGGATGAGGTCAAATAAAAAAATGAATGGGTACCAAAAGAGGAAATCGCGCGACGTTGCCAACGTCCTTGTGCAGAAAAGCATAGTGTTCTTGCTCCACTGCGCGTAGATGAAAAAAAAGTGCGCTTGAGCGATAGCTTACTCCTCTTTGGAGCAGATTTATTTCTCTGACGAAGTAACGCCGAATCGGATTGAATGCCTCTTTCGGAATCCAAATGAAGTTTCTGTCAAACGGTTTTGTGCTAGCAACGGCCTTGTTGGTTGCTAGCTCCTTAGTTCTTTTTTGTTTATATACAAAGAAATTTAATGGTCGGGCTGGCGGGACTTGAACCCGCGACCTCGTCGTCCCGAACGACGCGCGCTAGCCAACTGCGCTACAGCCCGGCAATGAAATGCACTATAACGGCATTTTCACTTTCTATCAATGGTAAATGGAGACGTGGCGAATTTTCTGTTTTTGCGGTTGCGCGGGCACTCCTTCAGGGGGTAAACTGGCGTATATGTGGGAAGACGAGCGAGAAACAATTTTACGTAAGGGCTCTGTGGTGATTACGGTTTCGGTGTTGCCCGGCAGATCAAAAACGCAAGCAAGAGGCGTTCTGACTGACGGTACGGTGAAGATAGAGGTTGCTGCCCAACCAGAAAAAGGCAAAGCGAACGATAAGTTGAGTGAATACTTGGCAGATGCCTTTAGTGTACCGGTAGCGCACGTACGGATACTGTCCGGTGCGCACGGGCGAAAGAAACAAATTAAAATAACGCTATGAACGATCTCTTTTCTAACGAACAGCAAAAGAAAACAACCAGTCCGCTTGCAGACCGTATGCGGCCAGAAACGCTAGAGGATTTTTACGGGCAGGAAGACATCATTGGGGAAGGGGCGATGTTGCGGCAAGCTATTCAAGCAGACGAAGTACCGTCAATGATTTTGTGGGGACCACCTGGTTCTGGCAAAACAACGCTTGCCCGCATTGTCGCAAAGATGACAGGCGCGTCGTTCGTGAGCTTTCATGCAGTGACCGACGGTGTCACGGCATTGCGCAAGGTCATTGCGGTTGCGGCAGAACGGCAGGCGCTCTATGGCAAGCGCACCATTCTTTTTATCGACGAAATTCATCGGTGGAGTAAATCACAACAAGATGCATTGTTACCGTTTGTAGAGAACGGTACCATTACGCTTATTGGTGCAACGACGGAGAACCCTTCGTTCGAGGTGGTGAGCGCCCTTTTGTCCCGTTGTCGCGTTTACACCCTGCAAAAGCTTTCCACTGACGCCATTGCGGCAATTGTCGAGAGGGCGCTTAATAATTCGGAAAATGGTCTTGGTGACAAAGATTTTAGAATTTCAAGTGCGACACTTCGTCACCTAGCCGAAGTTGCGGACGGAGATGCTCGCGTTGCCCTTAACTCATTAGAGTTTTCGACGCAAGCCGCCGCCCGACAAAAACGAAGCGATGTAACAAAAGACGATATCGTGGGGGCACTGCAGACGGCTTATCTACGCTATGACAAGGGGGGGGAAGAGCACTACAACATTATCTCGGCACTGCATAAGAGTATGCGCGGCTCAGACGTTAGTGCTTCAATTTACTGGTTAGGTAGGATGCTAGAGGCAGGGGAAGATCCGCTTTATGTTGCGCGGCGGATGGTTCGCTTTGCCAGTGAAGATGTCGGGCTTGCCGACCCAAGCGCGCTAGGCGTTGCGGTTGCTGGGTACCAGGCAGCGCATTTTATTGGTATGCCAGAATGTAACGTAATACTGGCCGAGGTTGCGGGATATCTTGCCAAGGCGCCAAAATCAAATGAGGTGTATAGCGCCTACCGCCGGGTTACTGAAGATATTCGAGAGTACGGAACATTGCCCGTGCCGATTCATTTACGTAATGTGCCGACCAAGTTGATGAAAGATTTAGGGTATGGAAAAAATTATCAGTACACACCAGAGGCGAAGAAGCGTGGAGAAAAAATTGAGCAAAGCTTTTTACCGGATGAGTTAGAAGGTCGAGAATATTTCGAAGAAGAGTAGCATAAATAATGGGGAACCTGTGTCGACACGCCGCTAACGATTCATTAAACATTCCAACATTCTCAAGAATGTTGGAATGTGGTATACTAAAAATATGAAAAAACAAAAAACAGCCAAGCAAATAGAACGACACCTGAAGGGAGTTGCAAATCATTACCGGATTGATATTTTATTTCTCGTAGCTCGTAAGGAGGGTATTACCCTCGATTCGTTGGTTGCAGCCATTGGTGCGAATAGTAAAACGATAAGTGAACACACGCGTCGCCTTGTTCAGTCTGGTTTGCTCAATAAAAAGTATCGCGGTAAATTTGTAGAGCATTCGCTCTCGCCTTATGGAAGAATAGTTGTTCGTTTTTTGAAAATGTTTCGAGCGCTGCAGTAAAGTCATTCCAACATTCTCAAGAATGTTGGAATGATTGATTGGGGTGGGGGTGAGGTAATTTTTTTTCCTAAATTTTTACTTCGGCAGTGAAGAAGTGACGAGAGGGGGGAGGAGCGCAGCGGGTGACCACTGCGCTCCTCCTTGTCGGCTGCCTCTTCCTGTCGATTACGATATCGAACGGAAGATGCCGGAGCGGCTGACGGCGCAGAAGACGCGCGTTGCGAGGCCGGCCAAAATTATCACGACGAGAACCGTGGTCGTCGCATGGGGGTAGAGCATCAGCAGTACCCCCACGATCGACATGGCGATTACTCCGCCGAGTATAATCGCCGCTCTTTTGCTGGGGTCGTAGCCGTCCCGTCGCAGGACGACTGACTGGCGCTTGATTTTTTCCTTTCTTCCTCTTGTGTGCACGACACACCTCCTTTTTTGTTTCCGCAATAACAAGGGCGGACAGGAGGAAACGGATACCTTTTTTTAACATTTGTAAGCTGCGCCGTCAATGGATTAATTTTAAAAAAATGACATTCCAACATTCTCAAGAATGTTGGAATGTTGTATGTTGGGCAGGCGTGAAGAGAATGGAGCGTATATGAAAACCGGCGGGTGCAACTCTTTTTTGAGCTGCGACACCGCCGGTTTTACGAACTGTCCTCCTTGTGTTTCACCGAGGTCATCGTTGTGACCTCGGTGGCCAGATCGAACGGCAGACCATGGCCGCCCACGCCGATGCCAGGCACGCCATCGTTGCCATTTTAGATACGATGCTCACTCCTCCATGCGATAAGGGGAGTGCCAAGATGGCTACGATGGCGAAGAGTCCCGCATAGAGAAGACATTGCCTCATGAGGCGGCGCCCCCCCTTCCATGTGAGATCTTCAAATTCTTTCATTAGTCCTCCTTCTGCACCTCTATGCTCATGTCTTCAGCAAAGAGGCCGCAGATAAGCACCCCACAGAAAGAAGCAATTGCGCCCCAGAAGCTCCACAGGTGGAGCATCTCTGCCCACTCCGTGCTGTTCTGCGCTGCATAGGCACCGAGCAGTGCAGCAACAAGCAAGAGAGGCACTGGTAGTCCCGCCACTATCGGCAGTACAAAAACAGATTTCATCATACTTTCTCCCTAGCGCATTGCCTTCGAGAGGCCCCACGCCAATGCGAAGAGAAATCCGAAGAAAATGAGCACATGGATTCCTGCTCTCGGCCCATCCGCGCCGAACGCGGACAGAGCGAGAAAACAGACTGCGCTGACCGACAGCGCAACCCTTGACTGAAGTCCCCTAATTCTCCTCATGCCTTGTGCTCCTCGTTATTTCCGAGTAGTCCGAGAAGAACCGCTGCGGTCAGGCCGACGGTGATGCCACCGACGAAGAGCAGGCTTGCTGCCCTCCATCCAAAGAAGGGAATCGTCAGCAGTGCACCAACGATGCCCGCGGTGGTTGGGGCTAGTATCAACATTCGCCCTCCGTAACTTACCGTTTTTTCTTGCCTCATCATCTTCTGTTCCCTCATTTTTTGCTGGTCAAAGTGAAACGTTGAATGACGTACAGGGCAGCAAAAACGCAAACGAACGCTATTGTTGTTGCTACTCCCCGAATCTTTTCAAGCGCCGTCGTCCATATCATCTTTATTCCTTTCCGCTTCCTTCGTGAGTCCTGCCATCGACAGAAAGAGAACGAGCAAGGCCGCCAAAACAACACCACAGAGGAAGAGCGCGAAAGCGAGCGCCCATCCAAGGATGGCCCACACCAGCAGTTCTGCGATCACGAAGAACGCGACGGTGTACGTAATTGAGAATTTCGTTTCGTAGGGAATTTCTTCCCATTGATGACTGGTCATCATGACCTCCTTCTCTCTGCCCGAACGGCAGAGACGATGGCAATGAGCAACGTAGGTATGCCAAGCGCCAGTTTGGCGAAGCGAACCGCTTCCTCGGAGCCGAGGGTGTTCCACTTCGCCATCGAAAGCGCTGCCATACTGCTCAGCAGTACGACCAGTGCGATAGTGAGCAGCGGGCTTTCGATGCCGCGCCGGGCGTTATTTATCTTCCACTGGGGCGGTTGTTTCACTTCCTTACTCCCTCGGCGTGCGTATGCACGCCGAAAATGTTGTGGTGATGCCGAACCTTGCTACGGGACAGTGCGACTGCGACAACGAATATCATCACCGTAGCGCAAAAAACCAGCTCGCGTCACCAGCAGGTTGTGTCTTTTTCTTCCGGAGTTCTCTCTGTCTACTATTAACCTCCCGCTTGTAAGCGGCGCATTGAGTGTCGCGCTTGGTGCGGCACCTAAAGCTAACTGGCCCAACCGGGACAATTTTCATCATCTCGCTTCTGTTTATGTTGTTGAGGCGAGATCAGATAGCCCCGCCGAACCAGGAAGAGTACCATGCAGACGCCTGTCAGCAGGCCCGCCAGACTTGTCAGGTAGGCATACCTACTCAGATAAATCTCGGTCACGCATGGCGGGCGTTCCAAGACTTGGTGTATTTGCCAGCATGTCAGGATGGCATAGCACGTAGCCATCACAGCAAGAAATCTTTCGAAGGCTTTTGCAACCGTCGGCCTGTTGGTTTACCTCGCGTCTATGACGCAAGTTGGGGTCGATTTATCGAGCGGATTGTCGACCCTTATTCGATCTGTTCACTTTTTAAAGAACGCTTCGTTTTACCATTTTAAGGGGCGCTTTGTCAACGAGATTTTGACTTGGTATACTAAGTGCACTATGACTGACGAACGCTGGCAAGATTTAATTGGTCGCCTTCAAGACGAAGGCAAGATAGATTCGAAATATATCGAAGACCTTGTCGGTCGTCCTGGTACGGTAGAGAGCTACATTGTTACCTCACCTGTTGGCCGTTTGCGGCTCTCGTGGACCTCGCAACCTCGCAAGATAGGGGAGAAGCGTGTCTATAGTAAGCGGGCGAGCTCTACGGCAGAGGTCAAGAGCGAATACGACGAATCTGACATTGTTCACGTGTTCACGGTCGAACGTGATGTTTCTGGCGAATGGCAAGAGCTTAACGCCGCCGACTTTGCCCTTTAGTTATGGGTAAAAAACTTGAATTTACCCTTGTCTTTATTTTTGTTTTGGCGGTAATGGCTGGCATTATCTCCGTGTTTTCGCATTCTCAACAACCAGTGTCGAAAACAACCGATACTGCGGCGGGCGCAATGAGCATCCAAAGCCCCATCAAACCAGAAGCCTACCAGCACGACCTTGCAACAGCTCTTACTGTTTTTCAAAAGGCGTATACAACAAAGCAAACAGAAGCAAGCAGAAAAGCAATCATAGATGATGCAAAAATAGCATTGCTGTCGCTACGTGTCCCCGCACAATACAAAGATCTTCACCTCGGGCTCATTCTCGCCTTGACCCATCTTCAAAGTGGTTACGCGAGCGATCCGCCAGCTACAGATAAGGTCAGCACGGGTACGATACTGTTCAATGAGGCAATTCATGGGCTCGACTGGCTGTCCGGGTTAGAGCTTGCTAACTAGTTATGGCTTTTTTCTCAAAACCGAGCAGCTGGTTGGTTATTTTACGATCGCACCTAGTCAGACTGGCATGCTTCATTCGCGAACAGCCAGTACGCCGCCTCCTTCCTTTTTTGGCTGCCGCAATGGTGGTGTTGTTCTTGGAGTTTTTGGTAACTACGCCCACCGAGTGGCAGTTTATCTTGCCGGTTGTTGGCGGCATAGTCGTTATCAACAGCATCGCCCTTTCCAAACGCGCGCTTCTGGTGGCTGGCTGGTGGCATACGCTTTTTACGCCATTACTGCTTACGATAAGCGCGGGCATTTTGCTGCTCTTCGCTAGAACTTCGCTTGGTCGTCAGGCGGTTATCCTCCTTGCCGCGGTGGCGATTTTCATCTTTTGGGAGCACATCTGGCGTTACTACTGGGATCGTGCAAATTACCACGACGAATCACTAGAGAACGCGTCTCTTGCCCTCAACACCTTGATTGTCTGGTTTACGTCGCTTTTTCTTTACCATTTGCTCCTCGACCCAAGTATTCTACCAGAGCAGTACGTTACCAGCATCATTCCGGTTTCGGCCTTGCTCGTCGTGTTTATTGTTTTCTATATAGATTACCGAACGCTCTGGGTACAGCGCTACGCACCAAGCCGTGTTTGGTTGTTGTTGGTAGCGCAGGCTGTAGTCATTGGTGAGCTGTTTTGGGTGCTTAACTTTTTGCCAAACTTGGTTGAAGTCAAAGCGTTTATTGTTGTCCTCGCGTATTACCTCTTTACCAATATTGGTCGCGCGCATCTCGACGGCACTCTGCGTCCAATCGTGTTTCGCCGTTACGCCTACATCAGCATCATTTCCCTTGCCGTTATTTTGATTACGACTCGTTGGTTACTGTAGAAAAAGTAATCATAAATAGCACAGTTTTTACCCTCACCGACGCGAGGGTTTTTTTCTGCTATACTTCACGTTATGCCACTTACTGAAATACCAACTTTTCCACCAAAAGAGCGAACCGGTATTCCGCTCGCTATCCTTATCCTCATCGGTCTTGCCACCGGCGCTGCCGGAGCTGGACTTTTGCTTTGGTTCGCTCCGGGGCTTCGTCGTGCAGAGATACCAGCAGGGACACAATCGGTCATCGTTTCTTCACCCGGTACGGTTGTGGTAGAAGAGGGGAGCAGAATTAACGACATTGTAAAGCAGAGTAAAGCCTTTATGGGGGCTGTGTATAACGTAAACAGCGTTATCCACATTGGAGATAAAAATTTTTACCAAAAAACTGCAGCTAAAGCTGCGGCAATTTCACTTACTGACGATGGTTGGTTTGGCAGCATTGCTGACGTTCCCATTGTCGTTGGTGACGTCATAAGTATTCAAGGCGAGGCTCACTTCATTACCAGAATAGTCAAAGACACAGCAACGCCATTTGTACTGCTCAAAGTAGGGGACGGTACCTTTTCTTCTGCGAGGTTTATGGCCGCAAAAGACTACATGGTTGGCATTACTGTTGTTGCCACCTCACCGACTTCGGAAGCTGCACGAATGAACATCACCAGCGTTGATGTGCCCCGTCGAGCAAAGGATGGGATAACAGAAAGCAGTGATACTCTTTCAACAGTTTTGGGGGTTACGCAAAACGCCTCCGTACTTGTCGGTTCACCTGTGTATAGCATTGGTGGTGACGTAGTAGGGCTTATTGACGGCGGAAACAATACGGCAGTTATCTATCCGGGTGATGCTTTAAGAACTTTGTTAGATCGTGTACTGCGCTATGACGAACCAAATCGCGCACAGCTGGGTTTACGTTACGCAATAACAACAAACGTACAAAGCGGATCAGCAGAGGCTTTTGTGTACAGTGCTTCTGGTTCTGCGGTGGTCGCAAAAAGTCCGGCAGCAACGGCTGGGCTAAAGGCTGGGGATATCATTGTCAGCATAGATGGTAAAAGCGCTGCCGAGAGCAGTAATGTATTCTCTATCTTGTCGTCGCATATACCGGGTGACCAAATTGTCATCAAATATATGCGCGGAACAGAAACCATAAGCAAAACCGTAACACTTGATAGTTTATCAACAGGTGGATAACTTGTTGTCCACAGGTCAGCGCATAGTTTGATAACATTTCCGTACTCTTTGGCTCTACGCAGAACCAAAACCGGTTATCAGGTTATCCCATATTGTTCTTAGTTTAGCAAACATTAAAAGTAATCCTGTGGGGTTGCTGCTATTGTAAATATATGTGCTTCTACTATACTTTTAGCAATGTTTTAGGGCTTATATCTTTTTGGCGAGCGGATGTCTACAGTAGCTGTAACATATCGCTATTTTTTTCGTCTTAATTAGCGTTAGAACGATCTGCAAAATACACCTTGGCGAGAAAAGATTTTACTGTACCGGCTGTACGATAGGGACGCAGACGCGTTTGGCGAACTGTATGATGTCTACGCGCCGCGAATCTATCGGTACATCTACTTTAAAGTTTCTTCTAGCGTCGAGGCGGAAGATTTAACAGCAGACGTTTTTTTGAAAACTTGGGAGTACGTCCAGAAGCGAGAAGACAAGATAACGAGCTTCAGACCGTTTGTCTACCGACTGGCTCGCAACGTGGTTATCGACCATTACCGCAGCCGAGCGAAAGACTCGGTAACCGCCTCAGCAGAATTGATGGCGCGGGTGATGGAACCGGTTGAGCAATCGTTTGCGGTAAACCTGTCGTTCCGCTCTGACCTGGAGACTGTCACCAAAGGTCTTGCCGCTATAAAGGACGAGTATCGTGAAGTCATTCTGCTTCGCTACATCGAAGATTACTCCATTGCAGAAGTCGCAAAGATTTTAGAGAAGTCGCGCGGTGCCATTCGGGTTACCACCCACCGAGCACTCGACGCACTTCGCGAAGCGGTAACCAACATAGAATCATCAACCACGCAGCAATGAAAAACCACCAGCTTACAAAAAACCTAACGGCGCTCAAGGCAGAGCTTCGGCCAGATGCCGAGTGGCTTCGTGCTACGCGCGCGGGTTTACTGGGACGTATTGCCGAAGACGCGGCAAGTGAGACCTCGCTGTCTATTGTCGAGCGGGTTCGCGTTGCCCTTTGGAATGTAGAAGAAACTTTCACCGGTATTTTTTCTGTTGCTGCTCGACGCACCGCGGCAGCTGCGTTGCTTGCGGTTGTGTTTATTGTTGGCACTGGTGCTTACGTGGTAACAGCAGTTAACGGCAGCGTTCCGGGTGAACCACTCTACCAAGTTAAGCTGGCAGTAGAGTCAGCAGAACTTGCGGTTGCCAGAACACCACAGCAGCGGGTTCGTTTAGAGGTAGAGTTTGCCTCACGACGTCTGATCGAGGCCTCCATTCTTACTTCGCAGAAAGGCGGTAACGTCCCGCAGGTGGCGGAGCTGGTCGGACAGTTTCAAAATAAGTTAGCGCAGGCGACCGCCAAAGCAAGCGAAGTATCAGACAGTCAGCCAAATCAAGGCGTAGAAATCGCACGTATCCTTGACGCTCGTCTTGATGACTACGTCCATGCGCTAGAAACCACAAAGTCTGTCGGCGGCGCCGCGGTATCCGGTTCTGTCGGTAAAGCGATAGAGGCGGTCAACCGTGCAGAGACAGAAACCCTCAAAGTTATTGCCGAGAAAAATCCAAACGATTCATCGGTTGGGGATAAACTAGATCAAAAAATTAAGACGACCGAAGACAACCTCAACCTGCTTGGTGGTGCTAAAGGTAACGTAGAAGCCAAGGCGGGTCTTGCCGAAGCAAAAGAGAAAGTTATTTCCGGTGACTACCTTGCCGCTATCGCCCTTATTAAGAAGGTAGAAGACATTGTATATAAACTTGACGTTCCGGCAGATCAACCGGCTGACAGCACTGGCAACACTGATGCGACCAGTCAACCAAAAGACAGCACTACGTCGACGGACAGTTCTAGCAAGGGTGAAGTACTTGGTACCTCTGACAGTAAAACTGGTGATAAACCGGCAGATACTTCTGGCACAACAACAAGCACCGGCGGCACAAAGGTAGATGCAAATGGTGGCAACACCAGCACCACTGACCAGCAGCAAGCAGACGGCTCCACCAAGGTTTCTATTCCGCTAGACAGCAACAGCGCCGCGCCCGACGGGCAATCAACCCCTACTAACTAATTTACTAACGCGCTTACCATGGCAGACTCCATGCTCATGTTTAACGTTCAACCCAGTACAGCCGATCAGACATCGGTTGTTCTTGGCTGGCTGTTAAGCCGGACCACGGAACAAAGGTCGATCTGCTATGCGCAGAGTTTCATGGTTAACTCTTAGCAAATCCTTCTCAATTTTAGAGAAGGTAACTAAAAGGAAACCACGAAACATGAGTAATATTATTAAGCGAGGTGTAAGCATTGCGGTTACCGCCACGACCATTCTTTGGTCAATCGGTGCCGGTTTTGCACCGCTCGCTACGCGAGCGGCATCCGCCGGTGACCTCATCAAGATGGATGGGAGCACCTCGGTTTACTACCTCGGGACAGACGGCCTACGCTACGTCTTCCCAAACAGCAAGACGTACTTTACTTGGTACTCTGACTTTTCGAGCGTTGTGACAGTGTCACAATCCGAAATGCAGTCCTACCACATTAAGGGAAACATCACGTACCGCCCAGGTACGCGTCTCGTAAAGATCACAACCGACCCGCATGTCTACGCAGTTGAGCCAGGTGGCACACTGCGCTGGATTGAAAACGAGTCTATTGCGACCACTCTTTATGGGTCAAACTGGGCATCACTGGTTGATGACGTACCAGATGAGTTCTTTGTGAACTACACCCTAGGTTCTTCAATCAGTACAAATTCTTACCCCACCGGTTCGCTCATCAAGCAGGCAAGCTCCAACGACGTTTACTACGTCGACGGTTCCTCAAAGCGCATGGTGACAGCCGCTGGTTTTACGGCTAACAAATTTCAGTCGAAGGATGTTTTGGTCGCCGACGACAGTGTGTTTAACGCACTTAGCACCGGTTCACAGATTAATTCCGCCGACACAAGCATCTGGAACCTCACCGGCGGTGCTTCAACATCAACGCCAGGCGGTTCTGGTTTGACAGTCGCTCTGGCCGCTGATACGGCAGCTCCTGGCATCCAGGCAGCGGGTACAGCCTACAACAAGTCGACAAAGCTCAACTTGACTGCTTCAGCCGATGGTTCCGTGAACGTCACGGGTATCGTTTTGACGCGTCAAGGTTTGTCACAAGATTCAACCTTCTCGGGTGTCGGTATCTACGACGCCACTGGTCGACGCTACGGTAACGTTGTTACTTTCGGCGACACCAAGGCTAACGTACTTTTCCCGAATGACCCCTTGGTGGTTCCGGCTGGTCAGACCGTCTCCGTTTGGGCAAAGACAAACATTGCCGCAAGCACGTCATTGTCTGGTACCTACGCCATCGCCGTTCTCTCAGCAGCTGATGTTAAAACAACTGCAACTGTGAGCGGTAGTTTCCCAGTGTCGGGTAACGGCTTCTCGCTCATCCCGACCTCGGGTAGCGTTGCCACCGTTACCATCACCTCACAAACTTTGGCTGGTGGAACAAGTACGTCACCAACACAGATTGACCAAGGTTCAACCAACCTTGACGTGCAGAAGTTCCGCATTGCTGAAACAACCGGTCAAGAGGGTGCCACATTGAACCACCTGACGGTCTTCAACAATGGTTCTGCCGCTGACGGTGATTACACCAACATTCGTTTGAAGGACCAAAACGGTAACGTTCTTGCCACCGTGGCAACCGCTACCTCTGGTAAAGTCAATTTTGACTTATCGGCAAGTCCATACACCATTCCGAAAGGTACGCAGCGAGACTTCACCTTATCCGTAGACGTTCCTGGCGTTTCTAACAGCGCTGGCCGAACGCTCGACTTTACGGTGCAGAACGACTACGACCTTGAGATCTATGGTACGTCCACCGGTTCCGGCATCTTGCCAACGGCGGCAGGTTCTTCAACCTTCCCCATTGGTGATGGTTCTGGCGCTGACGTAGGTAACTACGTTCAGTTCAAGACCGGTTCGATGATTATCTCCCGTTCATCTGATTCACCGTCTGCCAAAGTAGCACCTGGTGCTACCAACGTTCTCTTGGCGTCATTTGACGTTAAGGCATTTGGTGAAGACATTGAAGTTCAGAAGTTGACCTGGCAGATTACCTCAGACGGTTCCACTGCGTTGGCGAACGGCAGCACCTGTTTGACAGGTACTGTTAAGATCAACAATGGAAACGATTCAACGGTGTATACTTCATCTGCTACGGGCGCAACCATTTACTACAGCACTCCTGGTACAGCGTCATGTTCGACGACGTTGACCACCGGTACTGGTAGCGGGGTTGCCGGTACTCAACAGACCTTGAACACGTACTACACGGTCAAGGCCGGTACCACCGGTAAGTTGAAGTTCTACGTTGACATTAATTCAGCAGCGGTGAGCACTGATTCGTATGCCGTACGTATCACGGGCTTCTACGCTCGACGCGTGTCAACGAACAACTACATCACTGACACCAGTACTGTTACTGGTATTCAGCGACAAGTAGACACCAGTAGTTTGACCATTTCAAGCAACTCCTCTTACAACCCAACCAACCTGGTTAAGGGTGGTTCCAATCTCAAGATTGGTTCCTTCAACGTCCAGGCCGGTGCAGCTGAAGGGGTTAACTTGACTACGATGGGCGTGCTTATTGGTACAAACAACGGTACGAGTACTGCGGCAGCTGTCTTTACGACTGCTGCGGTACCAACAGGTATCAGCAACGTAAACTTGAAGATTGGTGAAACCGCTTTTGGGACACCAATCTCAAGCGTTACCGCTGGTTCAACTGATTCGTTCTCGGGTAATGCGGTCGTTCCGGCTTCCGGCACGGTTCAGGTCGATGTCTACGCTGACGTCTCAACGGCTTTCAACCCGTACACGTCTGGATCAGACATCCTCTCAACCAAACTTTCCGTTACTGCCGGTGTTGGACAATCATCACAGACCACAAAGACAGCAACCGCCACTCAGGGTCAGTCAATCACTATGACTGCCAACGGTACGCTTCTTCTCCAGTCTGATGCTGCTGGTACGCCAATTCAGCAGGTAGTGACCGCGAGCCAAATTGATGTTCCGCTCCTAACCCTTAAGGTCTCTGAGAACACCAACGCAGAAGATTTGACCCTGAACAAGCTCTACCTTGCCTTCACTAATGGTTCAGGTAACTACCAGGACGTCAAACTCTTCAATGGTTCAACTCAGGTTGGTTCAACAGCACAAATTGTGAGCGGTGAAGTTCGATTCACTGGTCTCGGTTTTGTTGTTGTCAAGTCTGACTCTGCAAAGGTTTTGACCGTTAAGGCGACCGCCACCGGTTCCGGTGTGCAGACCCCTGGTCAGCAAACTTTCGTTGCACCAACGTACTTTGAGTACGTCGGCAACTCGTCAGGTACAACGGTCCGCGCCTCGGGTGGTGTTACATCCGCAACGAGCTCGGCCTCAACGACCTTGACGGTTAATGACTCATCTCAATTTACGGTTGGTCAAAAAGTTGCTATCGACTTGAACAACGATGGTGTTGTCACGTCGGGTGGTACTGAAACGAACTCCGGTTCCGGCTTTACTGTGAGCGCTGCGCCAACAAGCACGACACTCACTTTGGGTACTGCCGCGACGGTTACCGTAGCAGGAGGTCGCGTTATCATTTACGACGCGACTATTACTCCAGCTGCAACCAACCTTCAGTTCCAATCAAATACGCTCATCAACCACAACGTTGAGCCAGTCGTGACTGTTGCTTCAGTAAGCGGTACTGCTGGTTCCACCAGCCAGTCCATTGCTGACTTCAACATCGCCGCAACCGGAACGCGTGATCTCATCATCAATGCTCTTCAGGTAAAGACCTCCGGTTCATACTTGGCACCAGTGACCTCAGTGGCCGCTAACAGTGATCCGTGTACGACTTCAGGAGTCATTACTGTGAGCCAGAAGACCACAGTGCCAGTCGATCTTTACCAGGTCATTGTAACGACCGGTAACACAGCGAGCGACACGGTGACGGTCAAGAGTGGTAGTGGTACAACAACACTCGAAACCTTTACTGGTGTCAACACGACGTCGAAGACTGCGATTATTGCCCTTACGTCCAAGTACGTGACGATTGCTGACGGTAGCACCACCTGTTCTGGTGGTGTCCCTGCCGGTACCATCATCTTGACTGCGGGTACTAACAGCGCTGGTCTCTACGACATGCAGCTCTGGCAGAACGGCCAAGCAAAGACTGTCTCGTTCTTCGTCAATGACGGAACGGACAACATCTTAGCTAACGCGCCAACAGCTCGCATTGCAAGTGGCAGCGTCGTAACGTTCTTGCTCTCTAGCCCGATTACGATCTCACGAGGATCCTCGACTGACTTTGTCGTCAAGGCAAACACCTCTGCGGTTCGTACGGGTGCAACAACCACGAACCCTCTCACTTACCAGCTCTACCTTGACGGTCAAGCCGGTAAGGGTCAGTGGCTCGGTGCCTCAGCGGCAATCGACTCCACACAAACATTGGGTGGCGTACGATGGGACTACACGGACGTGAACGGTAAGTACGGTTCAACAGGAACCACGACAGCAGGTACATTTGCGACTACGACCTCAGGTCAGGCGACGATTCTTAACGTCAGCACTGGCAATCAGGTCATGGACGTGACTGACTACTACCCGGTTACTGGTCAATTGAACCAGTACTAGGTAGCGATTCTTCTCTACTCGATTCGTTTATTCGAATCGGATAAAGAAAGCAATCCCCCCGGGCGAAAGCCCGGGGGGATTTGCTTTGGTCGCGGTTGAAATATTTAAGAAAAGGCGGTATCTTGTGTTTACTTCTATGACCAAGCGATACATCGTGCGCGGTTTATTATTTATAGGATTGCTAGTTTTTTTAGCTGGTGGGTTTTTTGTGTATCAAAAGAAAGAACTTGTTATTCAGACGATTACTCGTGGCAAAGACGGACTGGCTCAAAAAATCGAAAACGTAAAAAGTTTTGGGGTCAACACGTATCGAGATGCGGTGAAATCACGCACGGTTGCTAAATTTGACCGAAGGTACAGTGATAGTGACTCGTATAAGGATGTTCATCGTCCGCAGATTGTTGCCGCACTCGACGGCATTGCTAAAACGCCAAACGACGCTCAGCTTTGGGTTGATCTCGGTTCTCAGCAGTATGGACTTCAAGATTACGCGGGCGCAGAGGAAAGTTTTTTGAAAGCATATCAGTATGCTCCGAAGGCAACGGTTGTGTTGTGGAATTTGGTCAAGTTGTATGAGGTAACTCGTGATTTTGCTAAAGCTGAGCGCTATGCCTTGGAGTCGGTTCGAGCATTTCCTAAACTTTCAGATGGCTACATTCTCGAGGCAGACGTGTACCAGAATTATCTAACAGAAAAATCGTACCTACTACCAAAAATCTATGCGGATGCATTCACCCAGACTGGTAGTGATGAGTTTTTACGTCTATCGGCGCAATATTGGCAAGGGCAAGGCAATAAAGAAAACGCTATCAAATATTATAACGAATGGTTACGTCGCACACCCCCCGGTGTTTTGCATGATGATATTAGCAACCAAATCAGGGAATTAGAGGGGACAACCAAGTAGTTTTTTATTTTGGAATAAAATAGTGGTTGTCCTGCTATACTTAAGTCTATGTTAGACATGCCCTCATTTTTTAAAACTGGCAAATTCATTACAACCGTAGTGCTGCTATTTGCGTTTTTTACAGAAACGACACTAGCCGCTTTTGACCCGAATGACATTCATTATCCTCAGCAGTGGTATCTGCAGCAGATTGGCGCGCCTAATGCGTGGGAGACGACAACCGGCGGCCCGGACGTTGTTGTTGCGGTACTGGATACCGGAGTAGATATCTACCATCCGGATTTACGTAACAACATTTTGACGAACCCCGGTGAAATAGAACACGATGGTAAAGATAACGACGGCAACGGGTACGTTGACGATGTCCATGGCTGGGATTTTGTTACCAACAGCCCTGACCCACGACCGGACGCAACGCCGCCGTTTAGTTTGACCGCCTTAAATCACGGTACGGTTGTTTCCGGCATTATTGCGGCAGAAGGAAACAACGTTGAAGGTATCGCTGGCGTTACGTGGCACACGCGCATTATGCCATTGCGTGTTCTCGACTCTAAGGGGGAGGGGGACGTCAATATCGTTGCGGACGCAGTTGATTACGCGGTCAATAACGGTGCCAACGTTATCAATTTAAGCTTTGTCGGTCCCGGATATAGTAACCGACTCTACGCGTCCTTAAAGCGCGCCTACGACGCCGGTGTTTTGGTTGTGGTGGCGGCGGGCAACAACAATGGTACCGACTGCGACCTCGATGCTGACCAGCGCTATCCGGTGTGCTTTGACAGTGGGTCAAACGAAAATTGGATTTTGGGTGTTGCCGCAACTGACACACTCGATCAGAAATTAAAAAGTTCTAACTATGGCAGTTGCGTCGACATTTCTGCACCGGGGACGCTCTTTTATAGCACCGAAGTATACGACCTTGCCAAAGGGTTAACCGATGCTTACGGTGGCGGTTGGTCCGGCACGTCTGTTGCGACACCGGTAGTTTCCGGCGTGGCGGCGCTTATTAAGGCGGCGCATCCAGCGCTGACCAACGCGCAAATTACCAACGTCATACTTAAAAGCGCGGATCATATTTCTGTGGCTAACCGTGGGTTTAACGACAAGCTCGGCGCCGGACGGATAAATGCCAGCCGAGCGATTTTGGGTGCCGCTTCACCAGCCTTGACGCCGCCCGTCGCAATAGCAAGTACCAATGGTCGGATTGTTACCGTTGCCCATAGTGGGTATGAGCCGGCATTAAAGCTTTTCTATAACGATGGCGGTATACAATATAGCTGGCCGGCGTATGACCGAGACTTTGTCGGTGGTGGTGGCATTGCTATTAGTGAAAACTCTCGTCTGGTACCAGAAGAAAACACTTTGCGTATTAGTGCCATCATTCGCGGTGAGCAGCGCATTGTAGAAGGCGAGGGGATTGGTGGCCTTGGTAGGTTACGTATACTCTCAACTGCCGGCTCTGCGTTGTCGCAGTGGTACGCCTTTGACCGACCAATGCGCTCACCGATAAACGTTGCTTCCGGCAATGTCTTTGGTGATGGCGTCGGTAGCATTATGGTAGCGGCAGCTGCTAACGGCGGCCCACAGATTAGAGTATTCGACCGCGGTGGCAACGTGAAGCTACAATTTTTTGCCTATGACAAAAAATTGCGTGGTGGTTTTAGTGTAGCGACGGCGGACGTTAACCGTGATGGCAAAGATGAAATTATTGTGAGTTCTACCACGCTAAAGAATTTGCCGGTGCGTGTTTTTAATGACAAAGGATATTTGCTTGACGAGTGGTACCCGTACCCGACGTACCGCGGCGGCGTCAACGTCGCGGCGGGGGATTTGGACGGCGATGGTCGTGCGGAAATTGTTACCGCGCCGGTTGCCGGCGGCGGCCCACAGGTACGCATCTTTAACAGCAGTGGCGGAGTACTTGGTCAGTTCTTCGTTTTGCCGGAAGTATTCCGCGGTGGTGTTTCGCTCTCTGTCGGTGATGTTACGAGTGACGGCAAGGACGAAATTGTCATTGCGCCATTTTCTGGCGGCGGCCCACAGGTACGCATTTTTACTTCTCGCGGTAATGTGATTGGTCAGTTTTTTGCCTACAACGAAAACTATCGAGGCGGGATAAACGTTGTGGTGCTGCGCTAGCTAATTATGGTGGCGTTTGCCTTTCAACTGTTGCGTTTTTTTAGTGTCGGGCTAACGGCGGCCGCTGCTGACTTTGGTTCGTATGGGATACTAACCCGCTTGGTGCCGTTTCTTTACGAATATTATCTCTTAACCAGTATTGGTACGTCGCTCATTGGGGCGACAGTTGCCTACACCTTGCATCATCGCTTTACCTTTCGTCACCCAGAGCCGCTCTCTTTGCATCGTTATGGAAAGTTCTTGCTGGTGTATGGCGCCGGCATTGTTTGGCAGAACTTACTGCTGGCAGTGTTTGTTGAACAGTTTCATATCTTTGACCTTGTCGCTAAGCTGTGTGCCATTGTTACCGTATCGATTTGCTGGAACTTTGTGCTCGCCAAAAAGTGGGTTTTTCGTTATACTTTAGACCATTAGGAAACGTAAACAGGACTTTATGGCTAAACCAATATTTGAAAAGAAGAACGTCCTCGTCATTGGAGGTGCCGGTTTTATCGGCTCGCATCTCTGCGACGAGTTGGTGAAGACGGCTAAGGTTATTTGCCTCGATAACTATTTGACTGGTTCAGAACAGAACATTGATCACCTGCTCTCAAACCCAGATTTTGCTTTTATTCGCCACGACATCACCGAACCGTTCTCGCTTTCTGGTAGTGAACGGGCGTTGACGAAATTTAAGGCAGCGTGGCAAGGGGTGCAGGAGGTGTACTTTTTGGCGTCCCCATCCTCTCGCATTGATGTCAAAAAGTTTCCGGTTGAAACAATGATGGTTAATTCGGTTGGGCTTAGATACGCGCTTGATCTTGCAAAAGAGAACAAGGCAACGTTTTGCTATGTATCATCCGACGCAGCGTACGGCGAGGTGCTAAACGGCGGGGATCACGTCAGCGAGAGCGCCGAAGGCATTGTGCCGCACATTGATAACTTTAGCGCTTACGCCGTTGCCGAACGTTTTGGCGAGGCGCTGGTTGAAACCTATCGGCGCAATTACGAGATTAGCGTTCGCGTAGCGCGTGTCTTTACCACCTATGGTCCGCGAATGCGTCTGGACGACTCTAACGTGCTTACTGAATTTTTACAAAGGATACTTAGCGGCGAAGAGGTTATTGTCTACGGCGGGTCAGAAGCCGTTGGCTCGTTTTCTTACATTACCGACACCGTGAAGGGTCTTATTAGACTAATGGCAGCCGGAGACGAACAACCGGTCAACATTGGTAGCGATCAAGCGTTGAAGCTGACTGACCTTGCGCATCAGATGATGCAGATTGTCGGCGAAGAAGTAGAGCTGTTGGTTCGCCCGGATTACCCCGATGGTTTTCGTCCACACCTTGTCCCGAACATTGCGCGCGCCAAAGAGAACTTGAGCTGGTTTCCGGTAACACTATTAAAAGACGGACTCATTAAGACGATAGAAGACTTAAAGGCCAGCCAAGGGCTCATCAACCAGGGAGCTTAATTGCGTTATGCGGATTTTTGCCGTCATTCCCGCCTTCAACGAAGCGAGCGGCATCGCGGCGGTGGTTGCCTCGGTTTTGCCGCGCGTTCAACGGGTGGTTGTTGTTGACGACGGTTCTACTGACGCTACAGCAGCCGAAGCAAAACGTGCCGGCGCAGTAGTGCTGCATCATCGCATCAACCGCGGGCAAGGCGCGGCGCTTGCTACTGGTGCGCAGTACGCGCTTCGCCACGGCGCGGAGGTTCTTGTGCATTTTGATGCTGATGGACAGCATGACAGTAACGATATTGAAGCGCTAGTAAAACCTATTGTGAACGACGTGTGCGACGTGGTGCTTGGCTCTCGTTTTCTTGGTAGCGCACCAAACTTGCCTTTCGCTAAGCGGTTGCTACTCAAAGCCGGTATTTTATTTACCCGTATCTTTTCCGGTATTTGGTTGACCGATACCAACAATGGGCTGCGCGCGTTTTCTGCAAATGCCGCGAGGCGTCTGCCGGTGAGGCAAGACGGTATGGCGCACGCCTCAGAAATTATCGACGGTATTGCTGATTTATCTTTACGCTACGTTGAGGTGCCGGTAACTATCCATTACACGCCGTACGCTATCGCTCGCGGTCAACGTAAGCTGAACGCCGTTAGGATTGTGCGCGATTTGGTGCTGGATAAATTTTTCCCTCACGACTAGCTATGCCGATACAGTGGCTGATTACCCTCTTCGCGCTGTTTGCCGCTTGGCGAGCGGTGAAAAGTTACCGCGGCGGTACGCTCGACCGGCGTAAGCTGTTGTGGTGGCTTTTGTTTTGGGTGGCAACGGTGATTGTTGTTTACCTGCCGCAGACGACCGATGCGGCAGCGCGTTTTCTTGGTGTGGGACGTGGTGTTGATGCCGTACTGTATGTTTCTATACTGCTTCTCTTTTACGCGCTCTTTCAGCAGTCAAGAAAGACAGATAGGCTAGAACACTCCCTTACCGAATTGGTACGCTCGTTGGCGCTCAGTGACGAAGTAGATGATCAAGGGGACGATGAACGGTAACCCGTCTCTTGCTGTTGTCGTACCCAGCTTTAACGGCGGCAACGACACGCTGCGTTGTCTTGCAGCGTTGAAAAAATCTGTTGGCGCAAAGCTAGCTGTCATTGTTGTCGATAATGCGTCTACGGACGATTCGGTTTTAAATGTTCGTAAGCAGTATCCGTCGGTAGCAATTGTTGAAGAACAGACGAATACCGGCTTTGTCGGTGCCTGCACGCGCGGCTTTACTGAAGCACAAAAATGTGGCGCGTCGTATGTTGCCTTTATTAATCAAGATTGCTTTGTTGCTGACAACTGTTTGTCGGAGCTTGTTGCTGCTCTTCAAAACGAAAAAGAGGCGGCAGCGGCGCAGGCGCTTATTTTGCTTGATCAAGACAGAGAGCAAGTAAACTCTGCGGGTAATTGCATTCACTACCTTGGGTTTGGTTTTTCTGACAGGGAAGGAGAAAAGATAACCAGCGGAGCATTGGTGCCGTACCTTAAAGCACCGCGTCAGGTGACGTACGCGTCAGGCGCGGCGCTGATGGTGAGAACGGCCGACGTAAAAACGCTGGGACTTTTCCCTGAAGCTTTTTTTATGTACCACGAGGATCTCGATTTTGGGTGGCGTATTTTACTAGCCGGAAAGAAAAGTGTACTAGTGCCTTCAGCGCGTGCCTTTCATCGCTACGAGTTTAGCCGTTCGGCGAATATCAAATATTATTACGGTGAGCGTAATCGGCTTATTGTACTTTTGCAAAATTATCACTGGCTGACCCTCTTGCTTATGTTTCCGGCGTGGTTCGCGATGGAAGTCGGCATTGTTGGTTTTGCGCTTTTTAAGGGTTGGTTGCCATTAAAGGTAAAAGGGTATCTCTACATTGTTGTTCATTTTTCCGAACTAATGAAAGAACGTGCTCGGCGACAAAAAACGCGTACGGTAAAGGACAGCGAAGTGTTACGTCATATGAGCGGAAGTGTTCGTTACCAAGCAGTCGCCGCGACGCCACTCTACTTCGTGAATCCTTTTTTGGAGTTTTATTACCTCTTAATTCGCGCTATTATCTTTTGGTAATGAGTACACCCAAAGTCGCCATTGTCGTTTCTACGTATCCGCCCTACGCCGGCGGTATGGGAAACGTTGCCGTCGAGCAGGCGCAATCATTGGCGGCGCGCGGCTATGACGTGACTGTCTATACCCCTGCTGGGGGCGCCGGAAAGGCCGTAGAGAGCGCTGGGGGAGTAAAGGTGGTTAGATGCCTGTCGGTGCTTCGCTATGGCAACGCGGCTTTTGCGCCGACCCTTCGCCAGCAGACAAAAGATAGCGATATCGTGTTTTTGCACTACCCGTTTATTGGCGGCGCGGAAGGGTACGCCAAAAACGGTGTACTACCTCACCAACAATTGGTTGTGTATTACCATATGGATACTGTCGGGCACGGCTGGAAGAAATTTTTGTTTGCGCGCTATCATCGCCGTTACCTCGCGCCCTTGTTGGCGCACGCAAAACTTATTTTAGTGAGCACCAGAGATTACGCTGAACAGTCGCTGTTGGCTCCGCATTTGAAAACAATAGATAAACGTCTTCGAGAATTACCACTGGCCGTTGATACCGAAAGATTTTTTCCAGCAGAGCGACCAAAGCTGCTGACGAAAGAGTACGGGTTTGAAAGCGATACGCCAGTTGCGCTGTTTGTTGGTGGTTTGGACAGTGCCCATTATTTTAAAGGAGTTCCGATGCTACTTACCGCATGGCGAAGCGTGCTTTGCGCGCTGCCAAATGCAAAGCTGCTGCTTATCGGTGAAGGGGACAAACGCAAATCATTTGAACGATTGGCAAAAAAACTTGGTATAGAAGATGCTGTTGGTTTTGTTGGCGGTGTTAGCAATGACGAGTTGCCAAATTATTACCGCTTAGCAAACGTTGTTGTGCTACCTTCGATAGACGCGTCAGAAGCCTTTGGACTTGTGTTACTAGAAGCGATGGCAAGCGGTAGGGCAACGGTTGCTTCTGATCTTGCCGGTGTGCGTCGCGTGGTACGAGATGGCGAAACCGGACAATTAGTAGAAGCGGAGGACAGCAAAGCGCTTGGCGAAACGTTGCTTCACCTTCTTACCCGTCCTGCGGTTGCCGAACGGTACGGAGAACGTGGTCGGGTAGTGGTAGAGAGTGAGTACAGTAAAAAAGTAATCGGCGACAAATTGGCAGAACTGCTCACGCTTGTTCTATGAAAGTACTGACTGTTTCGAACCTTTACCGGCCGTACAGTAGGGGCGGCGCAGAAACGGTTGTCCAAACGATGAGTGAAGGGTTTCAAGAAGCGGGATGGCAAGTGAGTATCCTAACAACTACGCCATTCGCAGGATCTAAATCTTTTAGGGCTGAGCTTTCTCTAGAAGGGAAAGAAAGCGTGTACCGTTTTTTCCCTCTCAATCTTTTTTCGTACGCGTTTATTGGTAAGCATAGTATGCTGGCGCGAGCGTTGTGGGGAATGATTGATATTTGTAATTTGCATTCGTACGTTGTCGCGCGCCGTGTGCTTAGTAGAGAGCAGCCTGACCTTGTAGTTACCCATAACCTGCGAGGACTTGGCTACCTGCTGCCGCGACTCTTTGCCAAGCACGCGAAACGCTACGTGCATATCGTTCATGATGTGCAGCTAGTAGAGCCAAGCGGACTTTTGTTTTCCGGTGAGGAGGCGCGACGTTTGCGCTCGCCCCTAAGGCGCGTTTACCGATTGCTCACTCGTTATCTTTTTTCGTCTATACCCATAACGATATTTCCTTCACAATTTTTGAACGATTTTTATACGCGGTACGGTTTATTTTCTAAAACAAAAAAAGTGGTGCTGCCAAATGCGGCACCAACCAGCAACCAGAAAAAGAAAGGGCATGACGGTATCAATTTCGTTTACATTGGTCAGATAGAAAAACAGAAAGGCATTACCGTTTTACTTGAGGCATGGTCTCAAATGAAGCACGAGAATTGCCGGTTGTTGTTGGTTGGCGCTGGCAGTTATTTGAGTGCCGTGCAAAAGGCGGCTACGCGAGATACGAGTATTATTGCAAGTGGCTTTTTAACACAAGAGCAGCTCGATGCCATCTGGGAAGTTGCCGACGTGTTTGTGTACCCGTCATTGTTGTTAGAAAATTGTCCGCGAAGCATCATAGAGGCGTTAAGTCGTGGCGTACTTGTTGTGGCGAGCGATAGTGGCGGTATGGCAGAGCTGACAGCACTTTCTTCTGGTATTAAAATGGTGCCAGCAGGGGACAGTGGTGCGTTAGCGAAAGCACTTTTTGAAAGTATAGACAGTACAAAGGTTGGGGATAGTGTTGCGCCCGTTGTTTTTGCTACCCCTAAAGAATACATTGAAAAACTTATTGACTTGACGCAAAAGACCTGATTGACTAGGGTAATGGCAACCCAAAAAGAGTAGGAGGAGTTCATTGAAATTTGTAGTTATTCTTTGGGTGGGTACGGAGGTGCACGACCCATCCAGCAAAGCAAACCAGCTGGTCACGGCAAGTGCTAGGATGGAAGGATTTTTTTCACGCCACGGGTGCGACAACAATCACAACTGGCTCTACGTAGAGTCTGAGTCGGAGCGTGTTATGGCTGATCAGATCACTGGGCCGCTTGGTATCAGGGCGGCGCAAAAAGAGCCTCTTGTGTCGGCTCGACCCGTATCTGGGTGAGGCCACGACAGAGGATCCGGATGGGGTAGCGCTGTTCTTTCTCAGCCCTACTACGGCAGAGCGCGTTCTCTCAGAGAGAGGTATAGAGAGGAGATGCAACGATTCCATGGTCAACTTTGTTATGATTGACACTGCTGAGCCCCAGACGATGATCTGGGATTAGGATCGGAGGAAAAACGGAAGATGTTTGTGGTAGTGGTAGCAATGAAACCCGACGCCAGTCATGGCGACGTTAACAACGCCGTTGACAAGCTCGGAGAATTCATAGGTCGGCCTGGGCGCCAGATTCGCAGAAGAAGCTGGTCCGAGGTGAAAGCGTACGCGTGTAAAGGCCTCGCTCATGTGGCTACACGGGTAACCCAGAAGATTCCGGAGATGCCTGCACCTGAGATTCAGAGAACGCCCATCATTCCGGGGGTAACTGATTTGCCAGAGCTGCTGCGGAGGGAGGCCGAGATTCAGGACGGCGACGTTCTGGTCTTCTTCATACCTTTGGAGGGGTCAAGCGAGTTCTACACGGCTCTCGGTTCAACGTTCCAGGTTTGCGGAGATGTCAGGATCGCCGCGCAGGAGCTGAGCGCAAAATCATTTGGTCGCCACGAGGTCAAGCTCTGAAGACGTGGCGAGGCCGGGTGCGAAAAAACGCATCCGACCTCGCCACCAAAATTACTTTTTGGTGTAGTGAAAAACCGTCAGCTTCCCGCCGTCAATTTCTTGCCAGTCGTCAGCGTATAGCTTTGCTGTATCGCGGATTTTTTCAAAATCAAACCAGTAGTCATTCAGTACAAAATACGCTTCACTGGCGCCCGTGAGAGTAAGCGCTTCATCAATAGGACCTCGATCAGCTTTTTCGTAGACCATTTTTAAATAGTCTTGGTACAAAAGACCGCCAGTTGGTATGGGGTAGAAGAAAATGGGCTCACCACTTTGTCCGTAAGTAGGGGCGAAATACTTTTGAAATCCAAGTTCTTTCAATGCCGCCGCGGCGACCGCTTGGTCAGCAAGTACGACGTAGTCGCCGGTAGCGTTACTATCAATAACGTTTACCGCACTCACATCGTGAACGCTGGTTGAGTAGCCACGATCAAACTGGTAGGTATCAAAGCGCGGGTAGCTAAGGTATACGCCCGCGGTCGCGAGAGCCGAAATGAAGAGTATAAAGAAAACCATAACCGAGCGGGGCGCTTTGAGGAGGCGCGCGAAGAAAGCATTTAACGAAACAGCAACAAATGGGAGCAGAGAAACAAAGGCAAGAAAGAAAATGCGACCGGTAAAGTTGCCGCGCTCGTAGTCGATTAAGAAAGAGAAGGGGATAAAATGTTGTACGGCTACAGCGTCTGCAAGCAAAATGACGCTAAGCGTTAGCAGGGCGTAGTAACGCCTTAACTGTTTTTGTTTGATAAGTAGGTAGACACCCGAAGCGGCAAGCAGTAGCAGTATAAGCTGGAGATTGAAGGCGTAGAGGTAAACGCCATCGAGTAGAAGATGGTAATGCTCTTCAAGGTAGAGTAAGCCACGCGACACGTTTTCTGCTGGCACGGTTGGCAACGTGGCAATGGCTTTGCTGGCAGCGCGGGTGCTGTTTTGCAAAAAAAGAATGAGCGGCAAGGTGAGAGCGGCAAGAGTGGTAACTACACCATAAAGAGTGCGACTCTTTGGGCGGTAAGCGTTAGAGAGATGAAAGCAAACCAAAAAGAGCGCCGGTAGTCCGGCTAGAGGATGAATAGCGAGCGCGACCAGGGCAAGCAGTATCAACAGCCAGTTGAGAGTGCGTGACTCCGAAGCCTGTTGTCGATAGTAAAGAAAAATAGCGATGACAAAAACAAGGTCGGCGAGCCCTTGTGGCGTTGTGGCAATAAATGCCGTTCGAGGAAGCGCCAAAAGTAACAATGAAGTTAGCGCCGCGATTTTGGTAGGTATGCCGGTTGAACGTAAAGCGCCGAAAAGCGCGGTTGGGAAAAGTAAAAGTGAAAGCGTGGGCAACAACCAAGTATCGAGAAGCGGTACTGACACGCCGGTTAGGGTATGCAAAATAACAACAAGCGCGTACTGGCCAATATAGTAGAACGGTTTAGGATGAACTACGCCCGTTGTGGCAATGAGCGATTCTGTCGCTTGGTGTACAAATGGGTCGAAACCAAAACCGACGCGGTAAACCAACACACCAAGAAGCGTTGCTGGCATTGTCAGTAATCCAAGCATGACTGTTGTGGTGACGGGTCTGCTGTTTTTAGAAAAAAAGATGATACAAAGCGCTGCAACTGCAGCGAGGAAGTACCAAGTGAAAAAAGCGGGATCGATAACGCCCCATGGTGAACGAATGGCTTCAGACGTTCTTGCTAGGAGTAGAAATTTTGTAGCGAAGGCGAGCGCCACAACCATGATTGCCCAGAAAAAAAGAATGGGCGGACGCACGTGTTGCTGTGATATACTTATAGAAACCGCTGATTTTGCATAGTGCGGGTTGCGCAAGGTGGCAACGGTGAGGGCCAGCGCCACCATAATAAGCGTCGCAAGAATGGAAGCCGCGCCTAGGTTGTGCAGGTAATAGAGGCCGGTTCCTATCAGCGAAAAGCACGCCAGCAAGATAAAAAAGCCGAAGAAGGTTTGCGGTAGGGCATCGCCATTGCGTACAAATACCTTGCCTGCGAGGTTGGCGTAAAGCAGTAGGTAGAAAAGTGCAGCAACAATACCGATGAGCGGAAGGTGCCAAAGTGTCGTATTTAGGGTTATAGCACCCAAAATGAGAAGAGGGGGGATAGCTGCAATAGTGTTTCTATACATAACTGGTATTGTACCTAGAGACGAATGACGATTCAAACGGTAATCAATTCAGCAACGCATACCATACGCCGCTACGCAAGCGCACAACTATCGATTGTGTTGCTGATGGCAGTACTGGCTTTTTTACTCTACGCCTTTTTCCCGTGGGCAGCATCGTCTTCGCCACTACGTTTTAACTCTCCGGACGAAACTGCAAACTACTTTTTTAGCACAACGGTTGCCGGTGGTTCCGGTCTTCATTTTTTTGAACCGCTTTCGAGTTCTGTAGGTGGTGTTATACACCCGCGGGCAATGTTGTCGATTGGTGATTATCTTGTACCGGCAAGTTTCATTGGTCTGCCGCTTCTTTATGGCGGCTTTGCGTTAGTGGTCGGTAAAGCAACATTGCCGTATCTGACCCCGTTTTTTACCGTGCTTGCACTCCTGGCTGCCTACGGCGCATGGCGACGACTATTCTCGGCAAAGAGCGCGCTACTGGCAGCGGCTCTTTTGGCTATTCATCCGGCGCTCTGGTACTACGCCAGTCGTGGTTTTTATCACAATGTTCTTTTTCTTGATCTCATTATTTTTTCGGTCTGGGGATACTGCCGATTGCTGAAGCAGAAGCACTCGGTTGAGTGGCTGACTTTTTCGTTGTTACTTTTTATGCTTGCCTTGTTTGTTCGTTCATCCGAAGTCCTCTGGCTATTACCCTTAGGACTTGCAGCACTGTGGGCGTTACGCAAAGAGGTTACGCTTGCGCAGTTGACAATTGCGGTCAGCTCCGCCGGCAGTCTAGCGGCGCTTATGGCGCTAGTTTTTACGGTACTCTACGGGTTGCCACTTCCTATCGGTTATCAGGCGGTACACAGCGCGGCGAGCGCAACGGTGCACGGGGGACTGCTTCAGTCACTCTTTAGTATTGTTTTACCGTTTGGGTTTCATCCGTTAAGTATTGTAAAAAACTTTTTCCAATACGGAGTTCTACTCGTTTTACCTTTTTGGTTACTGGTCAGTTTTGGTCTCTATGGTGCTTGGCGTGAACGCCGCACGGTTACTAGCGAACAGCGTTGGTACTTTTACAGCGCACTTTTCGTTAGTACGGTTGTTGCTCTCTACTATGGCAGCTGGCATATTGCGGACACCGTTGGCGTGCAGCGCCTAACGTTGGGTAACTCTTACGTTCGTTATTGGTTGCCAATGTACGCTGTGTGGCTGCCGTATGCCGGTTGGGGACTGTATGATTTTTTTCGTGGTTACACACGATTAAAGCCAGTACTTGCTTCACTTATGGTGGTACTTGGGTTTATTAGCTTTGCGCAAGTGTATTTTGACAAGAGTGAAGGTCTGGCACTTGTTGCCGCTCGTCTGGCAACGTATCGCGATGTTGCGAGTGCCGTGAACCACATCACAGGCGACAATGCCGTCATTGTTGGAGATCGCATTGATAAATTATTTTTCCCTGAACGCGGAGTGATTAGCCCCGGTGACCGGCCATACAGTACCTATGGTGAGGTTATGCAGGCGCTGCCGATTATTGCGGACGCGGTGCCGCTCTACGTTTACCGACTAGAGCAACTGACCGATGTCGAACGCGCGGCGTTTAGCGCTGAACGGTTAATTGTTCATCAACCGTTTTCGTTGCCTGATGGGGCGTGGCTCTACCCAGTAGTTCATCTATGAGTCGTCGCGCTGTCTACGGTGTTTTGTTATGCTTGCCGGCTGTTGTGCTGGCTTGGCTATTGTATAAGGACACGCTGCCGAGCGGACAGTATGAAATGAGCGCAAATTTTTCACACGAAACAGCAAGAGCTAGCGTGCTTTATCCCAAGGGTAGAGTGGCGGTGATGCGTGATAAAAACGGAGAAGAGGTAGTATTAGTGAATGCCGAGCCGCTCTATTTGGATGTCCGGTTGCCTCGTAGGCTCGACACCGCGTTGGTTACCGTTACTTATGCGAGCGAGGTGCCACTCGGTGTTGGTATTGCTCTGCCGCCAACAACTGCAGCGTCGTGGCGCTATAGCATACAAGAACTGCCGGCGTCTTCAATTGTTACTAGTAGTACGGTCAGCTTTGCACTTGCCAATGCGCTTGTTCGAGATCAGCGTGTTCGTTTTATTATTTCCATTCCTCGTCTTACTGACGCAGCTTCGCCACCGCATCTTATCGGTTTTACCGTTGACTTTGCTGGTCGCCCGTTTACTTTTTCTGCACTGGTTGATTGGTTAAGAGTACATAGTTTTGTGGCGTATGATAGGTAACCCAGAACAGCATAAAAAGTACTTTGTCATTTTATTGGCGTGGTTTTTTGTGTACATTGCGGCGGAGTTATTTCGCCCTGGCATGGTGTCTGGTGCTGTTGATTTATTTTTGGTAGCGCTACTTCTATTTTGCTATGGACCGTGGATCGTGCTTTATAGTAGCGAGGGCAATGAACCCAAACGACTATCTGTCGTTGCCGCTGTTTTGGTTAGCCTGTTAGCCGGTGTTATACTGTTACTAGTGACCAATGCACACAGTAGCGCAGCTGTTGCGGTACCGTTGTTCCTCGTTTTGTTAACCGCTTTGTTGTTACCTTAAGGATAATTATGGAAGAATGTATTTTTTGTAAAATCGTTGCCGAAGAGATACCGAGTACGAAAATTTATGAAGACGATGCGGTTGTTGCTTTTTTGGACATCCAGCCAATCCGGCCGGGGCATACGTTACTTATTCCTAAAGAACATTCCGACACCCTTCTTCAATTATCGATCCAGACATTGGCGGCGCTTACTTCACGCTTGCAGCTGATAGCGAAGGCGGTAATGGAGGGAGCAAATGCGGAAGCTTTTAATATTACTCTTAACAACGGTAAAGCTTCTGGGCAGTTAGTTTTTCATACGCACTTTCATATTATCCCCAGAAAAACCGACGACGGACTTCAGCCGTGGCAGCATCACAAGTACGCCGAGGGAGAAGCGGAAACCATTGCAAAAAATATCCGCGCTGCGGTAGGTATTGACAAATGATAAATTTTAGGCTACAGTGTACCGTTTTTAGAAACGCAATGCGTCGTTTTTAAATCCGCCACCTATGCCACGAAAAATAAGCCCAAAAAAGTCGGCAATGCATAACACGGTTCACCGTGGTTTTAAGCGTGGCTACAAAATGGCGAAAGATCACCTCATTCCGCATGCCGGTAACGATTATCGTCCACAAGCGCTACGGCATCGCGTACTTTTTGGTTACAGCGTAGTTTTGATTCTGTTTAAGGTGCTTATCATCTTGGGACCAATTACACTGCCTTCATCTAGTCTTTATTCGAGCTCTATCACCGCTAAGAATATTATTGAGTTAACCAATCAAGAGCGTGAAAACTTAGGGTTATCAAACCTTAAGGTAAATCAGCTTTTGTCTGCCGCAGCCCAGGACAAGGCAATGGATATGCTCGCCCACGGGTATTTTGCCCATACTAGCCCCGACGGTACGACCCCATGGGTATGGATGCAGCAGGTGGGATATCGCTACACCTATGCTGGGGAAAACTTGGCAGTACACTTTCATTCTGCTGAAGATGTTGATGCTGGTTGGATGGCAAGCCCTTCCCATCGGGCTAATATCGTCAATCAAGTCTATACCGAAATTGGTGTCGGCACCGCAACGGGAAAATATGAAGGGGTAACGTCAACCTTTGTGGTGCAGATGTTCGGGCAACCAGCGGGTATTCTTGCCTCCGCGCCAGTTGAAACTAACCCTAAAACAACCACAGCTCCTAGCTTATTTGACGACTCTTCGTTGGTTATTAAGGAGGAGAACACCGCGCTTAAGGTTGCGGTTAAAGCTCCCAAAGCTGAGGCTGTCAGAGCTCAACTTGCTGGCGTAGAGAGCGATTTATCTCAAAATAGTGACGGGCAGTGGACCGGTAGCGTCCCCTATGACGCAAAAACACTTTCGAATAATGGTGAACAGCTTACCTTAACGGCATTAGTTAGGGGTTTGTTACCAGAAACAAAGCCGGTGGCGCTTGTTGCACCTGCTTCAAAAACCCAGCAGTTATACATCTTCAACGAAGGTACTGATCGATTTGCTTCATTTTTTGGCGGTTTACTAAAGGTGCAAAACTTGAATGACAAGGTTCGTGCGTTTTATCTCGCTTTTAGTGTCTTTTTGGCAGCTGGTATCCTTGTTTACCTCTTTGCTCTTAAATTTCACATTCGTCATCATTCGCTGGTTAGCCACTCTATTGCTGTTGTGGTGCTGGCTGTTTTCCTTCTGATTGTGTAAAAGGAGGAACTTGTTTTTGTTCTATTTTTTTGGTCTAGCATATACAGGATAGTTATCCACAGCTATTTTTATTGTTTGTTGACAAATAATATACGTTTGCTATAGTGAGTTGTACTTCGTCTAAGCAAAGACAGACATCACAGAAAAACGACGATTTCTTAAGAACTTTGATTTTCGGAGCCAACGTGCTCGGCAACAACGATTTGTATGGTTCAAAGGGGAGAAGAACCGCCAAGATTTATATTTTTGATTCGTAAAAGCGGGTAAACTAGTAACTGACTAGGAAAACCTAAAAATAAAAAGAAACACATCCGCTATGAAAATAGCATACGGTGACGTTCGTTTTTGTTTGCTTTTAATTTTAGACTTATATGACTCACTTTAAACTGCAATTAACAGGGGGGAAATTCTGGGGAGCGACTGGCCGTTTGTTGGTGGGTCGCAAGGCGCAACTTAAATTATTTACGCGCAAAATAACAACTGGGCTTACTATTTTGACGATGGTACTGGGAAGCTTTGGGCCAGTAAGTATGCCCTTTGCGGCGCAAGTAGCCAATGCTAGTTCATCGACGGGAAATAATCTTTTTTACGATAATTTTGAACAATCTAACCATCACTTTGGTTACAATAACTGGGAACCCGTCAAAGGCGCATGGCACCACGGGACAAGAGCGGTAACCACTCAGAGTGGAGCAGCGGTTGGAGCAGTTGGTACCGAAGGGCTGCTACTTAATGGTCATACCGCAACTGGTATAGATGATGCGGCAAGCAGAGAAGTTGCGACACGAGGCTACAAAACATTATCGGTAGAGTTTTCAACAATTGATAACTTTGCGACTGGTTCAGAGAGTTCACTGCTTTTCCGTTATGCTTTCGACAATCGACCTTTTGTAGAGCCAACGGCGGAAAGTATCGCCCCGGTTCCGCATACTGATGCCTATCCTGACCGGACACAGTATATCTATACCATTGATAATACCGACCGCCACGCCATGATCACTATTCAGTTCTTGATGCGGGGCGTTGACGGTGAGTATGTTGGCGTTGATGACGTTTTTGTGGTCGGCACGGTTGCACCCGTTTTTTACGACGGTTTTGAAGACGATGTCAAAAATAAGCCACCGGAAAATTGGATTACTGAAGGTACGGCAAAAGTTAAGCAACGAACCAGAAATAATGATCGCGTCTTTTATACGGACGATGGTACGCCGGACAAAGGACACGGGGTACAACTTGATGGAAGGAAGAATGTTCACGACACCATAACCAAAACCATTAGTACGGTTGGTGCTTATGGTATTCACGTTGCCTATGCACGACGCGTGTCTAACCAAGATAACCTCTTTACCGCATCCTATTCTTTGACCGGCTCTGCGCCGTGGTTTCAGCTTGAAGCACCTGAGGACACCAATGATTCGTTCTTGCACTGGGTATCGTTTGGTTCGCTGAAAGGAGCAGGCAATAATCCTAATTTTACTTTGCGCTTTGAAACCACTGCGCCATCTGGGAACATTAGTTTTACCCGTTTAGACGACATTACGGTTTGGGGTGACGGTGTTGAGCCGCCTCTCGACAACGCCATTATTGGCGGAACAATATTTAACGATCTCAATGCCGATGGCATCAAGAATGACAGTATGCCATTGTCTGCTGTTACTGTTACCTTGACTGGTCCAGTTACCGTAACCGTACAGACGGGGACAATCGGCGAGTATAGCGCGAGTAATTTGCCTGCTGGTAGCTACACAGTCTGCGAAACAATTCCGACTGGTTTTCAGCAGACGTACCCAACCAGTGGTACTGTATGCCCAAGTGACTACGGATACACGCAGGTTGTTGTTGACGATAGCAACATTCAGCATCTTGATTTTGGTAATGTGGAGCTGGGTTCAATTTCGGTTGCTAAAACTACCGACCCAAGCGGTTCTGACCAAGCATTTGTTTTTGCTCTTTCTGGGACATCTAGCGGTGCAGCCACGCTGAAAGACGGGGAGAGCGCCACGTTTAGTGGTCTTCTTCCAGGTATCTATCAAGTTACAGAAGCCGACGTAACCGGATGGGACAGGGGTGACGTAACCTGCGATGGCACGTCCTACAATAGTGGTAACGATATTACGCTTATGGCTGGACAGGATATTAGTTGTGCCTATACCAACACGCAACGTGGTTCCATCACGGTCGTCAATTCTGCCACCGGCGGTAGCTTTAACTTTGCTTTGACTAAAACCAGCGACAGCTCGACTCACAATACGACAATTGCCGGTAGCAATTCTTACACCTTTGACGATTTATTACCGAGCACTTATAGCCTTGTTGGTACGGCTTCTGTTGGATTCGAGCTTGATTCAACTCCAAGCTGTACTGATGGGCAGGATCCCTCAGCACTTAATTTGGCGGCAGGGCAAGCAATTGTCTGTACCTACAACAGCACCGAACTTGCTTTGATTTCAGGCGTAAAATTTAAGGACGTAAATGGTAATGGAGTAAAGGATGACGGAGAGCCGGGGTTGTCAGGTTGGGTAATCGATCTTGATAACGGTGTTGACCCAGCGGTAACAACAACTACTGACAGTAACGGTTTCTATCAGTTCTTGAACGTTGTCCCTGATAACTACACTATTAGCGAAGAATCACAGACGGCTTGGGTACAGACCTATCCGGCAGATCCGGGTATTCATATGGTAACCGTCAGCGCCGGTGAAGATTTGGCGAACCAAGATTTTGGTAACTTTGAGTACGGCAGTATTAGTGGACACGTCTACAGCGATCTTAACCTTAGCGGTGAGGATGAGTCTGGGGAACCTTTGCTTTCTGGCTGGACCATTGTTCTTGATACTGGTTCAGCACCAAGAATAACAACGTCGGACAGTGAGGGTAAGTATCGCTTTGATGTCGTTGGACCTGGTACCTACACGGTAACTGAGCAAGTGCAAGTCGGCTGGCAGCAGACCGACCCAACCAGCGCTGATAGCACTCTTGGCGGGGCAGATGACGGCAGCTACACGGTTGCCATGACCTCGCACGGAAATAAGACCCAGCGCAATTTCGGCAACGTACAACTGGGCACCATTACGGTTACGAAAACTACCGACCCAAGCTCGAGCGATCGCAAGTTCGCCTTCAGTTTGGATGGCGGAGCCGATACGATGCTTGGCAATGGTGATTCACATGACTACACAGGACTTCTCCCCGGAGCGCACGCTGTTACGGAAGGTTCCGTTGATGGCTGGGTATTGTCACCGGTGAGCTGCACTGTTGAAGGAAGCGCAACAACGTACGACCCCTCTGACATTGATCTTGCGGCTGGTGGACACGTTACCTGCGCCTTTGTAAACACGTACACCGGAACTGGCGGTGGCGGTAACACTCCACCCGTACTTACCATTTCTCCTAGCACTACCATTAGCGGCAATGCCGGTGTTGACGTGACGTTTACCGCAAGCGCTACCGATGCCGACGGCGACACGGTTACCCTAAGCGCAGCCAGTCTACCGTCAGGCTCCACCTTTGACGTGTCTACAGGAATCTTTACCTGGACGCCAAGTACAAGTGGAACCTTTACGGTAACAGTGACAGCTACCGACGGCATCGATCCGGCAAGTCAAGAGGTTACGCTCGATATTGGCGACGCCATACCTTGTACACCGGTTGCTGAGGCGCGCATTATCATTAACGGATATCAGAATTCTGGGACGGGTAATTTTTCGCCAGTTTCCTATGTGGGACAAGGGACAACCTCTATCGCATCCGGACAATGGTTCCCACTGACGAATCCCGACGGATCGTGGATTATCGACCCTGACATTGCTGGCTATGAAAATGTGCCAGGGTTGGCTGTTGAACGACAGAATGGTGCGCTAAGAGTTGTTGACTATGGTTTCTTGGCTGCAGACGGAACGCCAGCAAACTGGGAACGTATTGATGGCCGCATCGAGTTTCGAGGTACAAAGGCATTACATCCGACTTCTGACGTCGGCGTGCGAGCCCTTGACCCTGAAGATGTCGCAGCAATCGTGAACGGCAATGTGGCATTTTATATGTCTCTTGGTTTTATCTCGGACGGGTTCATTACTAGCTTGTCAGATGCAGTATGCAACACACCACCAACCATTGACGCACCACGTACGGTAACTGGCCCGGCAGGAAGCGCGCTTACCTTTATTGTTTCCGGAAGTGATGCGGATAATGATGCAGTGACCTTGACTGACGATACATTACCAACAGGTGCAACCTTTGACCAAACTAAAGGGCTCTTTAGCTGGACGCCGGATACGGTAGGTACCTATTCGGCAACGTTTTCTGCTTCTGATTGGCTCGACAGTACCTCAAAAACAGTTGCCATCACGATAACTGATGGTGGGAGCGGAACTGAAAACACTCCACCCACCATTGTTGCACCAGCAACCGTTGATGTTACGGCAAACAAACTTGTTCAGTTTACCGTAACCGCCGACGATGCTGATGCAGATCCGTTGACGCTGAGCGTCACCGATCTTCCAGCTGGCGCGGTGTTCGACCCTGCAAGCGGCATTTTCAACTGGCTTCCAAAAACAACGGGCACGTTTACACCAACCTTTAGTGTTAGCGACGGAACGGACGCCGTAAGCGCACAAACAGTCATTACCGTAACCGAACAAATTTCTTGTGAGCCAATTGCTTACGCTCGCATATTGATTAATGGATACGAGAATAGTGGCACCGGAAACTTTGCGCCAGTGGTATACGCTGGACAAAATACCAACTACTTGCCATCAGGTGCATGGTTCCCACTTACGAATGCTGACGGATCTGCCATTGTGGACAGCGATATTGCCCCTTATGCTAATGTTGCCGGTCTTGCCATAGAGCGCCAAGACGGTGCGTTGCGAGTACTAGATTACGGTTACCATGAAAGTACCGGCAGTATTCAGCTAAATCACGAACGCATAGACGGACGCATAGAGTTTAGTGGTACTTCAGCTGTTGGTACGGCATCGGATATTGGAGACAACGCCATGGAATCTCCAGATCAGGTTGGTATACTTAGCGGAAACGTTGGTTTCTACTTAGCACTGAGCGTCAAGGCAGATGCCTTCATTGTTACCGAAGGTTCATTAACCTGTAACCGAGCGCCGATCATTGACGGTCCGGATACGGCCAGCGGAACTGACGGTACAGAGCTGACCTTTACGGAAACAATTAGCGATCCGGATGGTGACCCACTGACCCTAAATAATACGTTACCGAGTGGTGCTACCTACGATGAAACGACCGGCCTGTTTACGTGGACACCAAGTTCAACCGGTAACTACACAGCTACCTTTGAGGCAACCGACGGAACAAACACGACCACAAAGACAGTGGCCATTACCATTACGAGTGGGGGAGGCGGCGGTGGCGGTAACCATGCACCAACTATTGTTGCACCGGCTACCGTAGCTGCTACGGCTAACACGCTTGTGTCATTTACCGTTACGACCGACGACGTTGATGGTGACGCACTCACCTTGAGCGCTACTGATTTGCCGTCTGACGCAGTCTTTGACCCATCGACTGGCGTCTTTAATTGGTTGCCGACGACGACCCAAGTCGTTACACCAACCTTTAGTGTGACTGATGGCTCGCTCAATGCTGATGCTTCAACAGAAATTACCGCTGGTGATGCGCTTTCCTGTATTGATACTACTTACGCGCGCGTCGGCTTTGAAAGTACCAGCAAGACCGGTACGGGTAATGTTGATCCAGTCATTTACCTTGGCTCAAGCACCAATGCCCTCCTTCCTGGTGTTTGGTTCCCCATTGTGGAAAACGGAGTCGCCATTAGTGACCCTGATATTGCGGCGTACGCCGATGTAGCGGGACTTGCAGTGCAAAGGATTGACGGAAAACTTCGCGTCATTCTGTACGGCAATTTGGAGAGTGGAGATAATAGCGAATCAGTAAACGGAACGATTGAGTTTGCTAACACAACCGTTACAACCGTTGAAAGCGATGTTACTTATCCATTGGAAAGTGGAAGCGATGACGTCACTGCGGACACGACAACAAATACGATATCGTTTGCCAATATCGTAACGACCGCAAGCGACGGATTCTATGTTAGCTTCGATCCAGTGGTAAAGTGCGACAATCACGCGCCGGTCTTTAGTGGCCCAACCAGTGCTAGTGGCACCGTGAATACTGCAATTACCTTTACCTTAATAGCGACCGATCCTGACGGGGATACCGTTACGGTTACTCCGACTTTGCCCGCTGGGGCGACCTACGACACAGCGACCGGTGCCTTTAGCTGGACGCCAACGAGTGTCGGTTCGTTCACTGCAAGTTTTAGCGCCACTGACGGTATTCTTACCACAACACAAGACGTTACTATTAGTTCTACCTCTACTGGCGGAGGCGGTGGCGGAGGAGGCGGTGGCGGCGGAGGCGGTGGTGGCATAACGCCATCTGGTCCTGACGCATCAACCATAGCGGTTGCCATTGCTGAAGGTGACAACGTTACCAGCACAAACATAACATTGCTATTTACCTACGGTGTTGATGTTACCGGTATTGCAGTAAGTAATTTCTCGAACTTTAGTGATTCCCCAGGCTTTATACCGGCGACAAGCTCGACCATTTGGACGCTTACGTCTGGCGATGGCTTAAAAACCGTATATGCGCGTTTCCGTAATGCCGCAGGTGGTACAACGACCAAAACAGCAACCACTACCTTAACAACGAGTGGTGGAGGCGGTGGCGGTACCTCAACACCTCCACCAACCGTAGTGACACCTCCACCAAGCGGTGGTGGAACACCAGCTCCAACACCCACTCCACCAGGTGAAGTTGCGGGTGCGGAAACTGGTCCGGGACAGGTGACCCCACCTGCCGGTGAAGTACAGGGTACAGAAACACAAGGGGGCAATAACCAGCAACCAATAGTAACACCTCCAGAAGAAGAAACCTTGCCGACGGTTACCGTTTCTACTGGTGGTACGGGGTGCTACGCTATCCTTAGCATTTGCTGGTACTGGTGGCTTCTCCTTCTGGTTATTTTGCTTTACCTTTGGTATCGCTATTACTATCGTGATAGTGAGGAGGATGAACAAAACAATCAGCAACAGTAGATAAAAGAAAAACAACGTGGCCCATAAAGGGCCATGTTGTTTTTGGTAGTTGTCGAACAGGCAAGAATTGAGTAAGCTTGATGCATCTATGCGCATACTTGTTGCCGGAGGAGCGGGCTTTATCGGCTCCAACTTCATCCATCATCTTATTGAAACGTATCCTGATTACGAGGTGGTCAATCTTGATAAATTGACCTACGCCGGTAATCTGGCTAATTTGAGAGATCTAGCGGGCAATCCTCGGTACTCTTTTATTGAGGGAGATATTGCTGACGAGGCAACCGTTATCAAAGCGGTCTCTGACGTAGACGCGGTTGTTAATTTTGCCGCAGAGACGCATGTGGACAGAAGTATTCACGTTGGGTCACGAGATTTTGTGCTGGCTAATGTGTTAGGCGTGCAGACCTTGCTTGACGCCGAGAGAAAGCGCGGAAACATCCGTCACCTGCAGGTTTCGACTGACGAAGTTTACGGTTCCCTTGACCTTGACGACCCTTCTGCGTTTACCGAAGAAACGCCGTTTGCGCCCAATGTTCCGTACGCCGCCGCCAAAGCGGGTGGCGACCTTTTGTGTCGCTCTTTTTTTAAGACCTTCGGAAGCGATGTTTTGGTAACCCACTGCTCGAATAACTACGGGCCGTATCAGTTTCCGGAAAAAATTGTTCCCTTTTTTATTGACCGAGCAATGAATGATCAGCCGCTGCCGCTGTATGGAGACGGCAAGAACGTGCGCGATTGGCTCTACGTTCGCGACCACTGTTCGGCGTTAGACACAGTTTTGCATAAAGGCAAAGCAGGTGAGGTTTACAATATTGGCGGCAACGCTGAAAAGCCAAATATAGAAATTGCAAAATATATTTTACGCATTCTGGACAAACCCGAGTCTCTCATTACTTTTGTTAAAGATCGTCCGGGACACGATAGGCGTTATGCTATTGATGCTACAAAATTGCGAACCGAGCTGGGCTGGCAGCCATCGCGTAAGTTTGAAGATGGCATTGCTGAGACAATTTCCTGGTATAAAAATAACCAAGAGTGGGTGAACAACATCAAGGCGAAAGCAGAAAACATTAACAATCATTTGGGATAGCGAAGCGTTATGCAGACGCCAACAACAACAGCCATAGAAGGGTTGGTGGTAACCTTCAGCCGGTTCATTGCCGATGAGCGAGGTTACCTTGCTGAACTGGTGCCAAACGGTACCGATAACCCACAAGCGAAAGAGGGAATAAAGAATATTTATCTTTCGGCAGCGACCGGCAATGCACCGCGGGCGGGTCATTACCATTTTCGCCAGACAGAAAATTTTTTCGTCATTAACGGGAGCGCTCTGTGGGCTTTTTACGACTACCGAAAAAATTCGCCTACGTTTGGTGCGATAGCTACGGTTATCCTTACTGATGGCAAAGAGAGGGTAGTAAAAGGGGAGACGCCCACTTATCAACAAGGGGAGCAAGGGATGCCCGGTATTACCGTGCCGGTTGGTGTTTATCACGTATACTGGCCACTCGGAAAAGATTCGGTACAGGTTATCTGTGTAGCTTCAGAGCCTTATGATGCTTCGGATTATGTGCATAGTAAACCAGAGGATGTGCCTGGTATTATGGACGCCGTTAACAATGTAGCAAGTGCGGTTTAGTTATGCGCATTATTATTTTTGGAGCAAATGGATTGCTCGGTGGATACCTTATTAATGCCTTTCGAGAGGATGATGTTTTTGCGTGGGACAGAGAAGACGTTGATATAACGGACAGCGCAGCTGTTGCTGAGCAATGCGAAAATGCCGCGCCGGATGTCATCATTAACGCCGCCGCCTACAACGCAGTAGATGAAGCAGAACGTAACGCAAAAGCTTCTCAGCTAGCTTTTAGTTTAAATAGTAAAGCGGTATTCAATCTTGCAAACGTTGCAAAATCTTTAGGAGCAACACTGGTACACTTTAGTACTGACTACGTGTTTGATGGCAAGCAAGAAAAATCTTACACCGAGGATGATGAGCCAAATCCGCTTTCAGTTTATGGTCGTTCGAAACGAGAAGGTGAACAGGCGGTGGTTCGGGTAGGAGGACAGAGTTCGCGGTATTATGTTATTCGAACGTCGCGATTGTTTGGTAAAACCGGTCGGAACGAGAACGCCAAGCGAACCTTTCCTGATTTAGTACTGGAGAGAGCGAGCGAAGCAGATAGCTTGTCGTTTATCGAAGGTAGCGAAATAGCAAGTCCGACGTATGCGGAAGATTTAGCCGAGGCCGTAAAAACATTAATAGCAGAAGAGCATCCTTCTGGTATCTATCACCGTACCAACGACGGTGCGTGCAGTTGGTACGAATATGCCAAGGCAGTGTTAGACGCGTCAAAAGAGTATACGACCGATGAACGGGTTAAAGGCAAAAAATATATCGAATTGGTTCCGGCAGCCGCTGCTGACATTCCACGCCCCGCGCCTCGTCCTAAGTTTTCGGTGCTAGCAACCACCAAGTTGCCGCTACTTCGTTCGTGGCGAGAAGGTCTCCTAGAGTATCTTACAAGCCAAGAACGTGATAGACTGTAGTTCTATGAGAGGAGTAATACTTGCGGGCGGCACTGGTAGCCGGCTTTATCCGCTGACAAAAGTTACCAACAAACATCTACTGCCTGTTTACGACCGCCCAATGATTTACTATCCGCTGCAAACACTAGCAGCGGCGGGAGTCAAGGATATTCTCATTGTTTCTGGACCAGAACACGCCGGTCATTTTTTAAACCTGCTTGGCTCAGGAAGAGAGTTTAATGTGCGCCTTTCTTATGAGGTGCAAGAAGAGCCGGGCGGCATTGCGCAAGCGCTAGGTCTGGCGCGAGATTTTGCTGATGGTGGTAAGCTTATGGTTATTCTTGGGGATAATATTTTTACCAATACCGAGCAAATTGTTTCTGCCGCGTCAGCTTTCTCAAAGCAAAAGCAGGGCGCTAAAGTAATGCTAAAAAAAGTGACTGATGCACCTCGGTTTGGGGTAGCTGAAGTTGAGGGGGAGCGTATTGTCGGTATTGAGGAAAAACCAGAAAAACCAAAAAGCGATTTGGCCGTTACTGGGCTTTATTTTTACGATGAAAAGGTGTTCGAGGTTATTACGACGCTCCGACCATCAAATCGTGGCGAACTTGAAATTACCGACGTTAATAATAGTTATATTGAAAACAACGAAATGACATTTGATATTGTCGATGGGGAGTGGACCGACGCCGGTACGTT
>PFET01000009.1:19618-85993 GCA_002793855.1 Candidatus Uhrbacteria bacterium CG10_big_fil_rev_8_21_14_0_10_48_11 | reverse complement strand
TTTGGTGATTTTTGTCATAAATGTGTTATACTAATGCAAACTCAATATTAACTATTTATTATGAATGAATTTTTTAAGAACATGAGTCCGAAATCGGCGTTTCTTGTGGGTGTTGTAGGTGGAGTTATGGCAATCTGTACTGTTGGTTTTCTTATTCTTCTTGTGTCGTATGTAAATGGCGTGAGCTTCACACCGTCGGCTACTGCTCCTACGGCGGTTAACAATGCAGTCGCGCAGCCGACAACAAATGACCAAGCTCCCGCAGCTACCGTCGGCACAATAGCTCCTGTTAGCTCAAGCGACCACATTCTTGGTGACCCTAAGGCACCCGTTGTAATAGTTGAATATTCTGACACCGAGTGCCCTTTCTGTAAGCAGTTCCATACCACGTTGCAACAGGTGTACAGTCAGAACAATGGTGAAGTCGCTTGGGTTTACCGCCATTTCCCATTGGCTTCTCTACACAGCAAAGCCCCGCATGAGGCAGAGGCAACTGAGTGCGCAGCAGAACTTGGTGGAAATGATGGATTCTGGAAGTATCTTGATGAACTCTTCAGTAGAACTACGTCAAACAATACGTTAGATGAATCAGCATTACCAGAAATAGCATCTGCTGCCGGTTTGGATGTGAACGCTTTTAACAAGTGTTTATCTAGCGGTAAGTACACCCAAAAAGTACAAGATCAATACGATGAGGCAATTGCCGCGGGCGGTACCGGTACGCCCTACTCAGTGATTATTGCCAACGGTCAGAAGACGCCGGTCAATGGTGCCGTGCCTATTTCGCAGCTGCAATCTATTATTGATTCCGCCAAAACCTCAGCCCAGCAGTAGCAAGAGAGGTGCGGAGGATAGCAAGCCTCCACCATGAGTATTTTTACTGTAGCGGGGAAAAAAGTAGTCTTGATGTTAGCAGTAATCGCACTAGTTGCGATTACTGCTATTGCGTTATTTCACATTGCCTATGCGGGTCACGTGTTGCCGAACATCCACATTGGCTCTGTTGATGTTGGTGGTCTTCCGGTATCGGTAGCAGAAGCCAAGCTTGAAGGAAGAATACAAAGCTTTAGTGCTGTTGGCATCCCTGTTACCCTAGACGGACAAACTCAACTCGTGCATCTGGATCGTTTTGGAATTCGTGTTGACGCGACTGCTGCCGTTGAGCAAGCTGCTGCCGTAGGGAGAACAGGAAATTTTGCTAACCAGATAAAAGAGCTTTATCAAGTGCTTAGTCGGCCAGTCGTTATTTCTTCTCCGTTGGTAACTGATGAGGCTGCATTATCTAATGAGATAGCAGGTATCGCTGCGCTGTATGACCAGCCTGGGCGAGATATTAGGTTTGTTATAAAGGGGACCGAGGTACAAATATTGAACGATACAAAGCCGGGATTTGTCATTGATCAACAGCGTTTGAGGAACGATTTACTCAATGCCGCCGCAACGTTAGACTTTTCTGCCATTGCGGCTCAAAAGATTTTGAGACAGCCGCACGTTGACCCTCAGTCCGTCGTTGATGCGGTTGCTTCGGTAAAGCGGGTCATTGCAACGCCCCTGACGCTTATTTATCAAGGTAGCCATTACGAGGTGACACCGAAGGAGCTTGCTGGTTTTCTCGCTTCATCCTCAGAGGGTAACCGACTAGTAGTAAGTTTTGATACCCGTGCCATTGCTCAGTATGTGGCGAGTATTGCCGAGAGGGTCAATACTTCTGCTCAAAGTTTACAGGTAATTATTAAGGATAATTTGGTTACCTCATTTACGGCGCCACGTGCCGGCCGCGTACTGGAAGAAGCTGACACCATTTCACTTTTGCGTCAGGCGCTCACCTCGCGTCTTGCTGGTAAGGAGGCAGTAAGTGAACTTTCATTACCGGTCGCCGTACGGCAACCGGTCGTCGATGGTTCCGCAGCAGATCTCGGCATTAAGGAGCTTATTGGAAGTGCTACGACAACGTTTGCCGGCAGTCCTAAGAACCGCATTGCAAACATAAAAAATGGTACCCGGTTTTTAACTGGTATCTTGATAGCGCCCGATAATGAATTTTCAACTATTGGCGCACTTGGTGAAATTGACAATACGACAGGGTATCTGCCCGAACTGGTCATTAAGGGCGATCGCACGGTGCCAGAATTTGGTGGTGGGTTGTGTCAGGTTTCAACTACGCTATTTCGGTCAGTACTCAATGCCGGTCTGCCGGTTACCACGCGGCAGAACCATTCGTACCGTGTGAGTTACTATGAGAAGGATGCCAAGGGCAAGTATATTGGTCCCGGTCTAGATGCGACGATTTATTCCCCACGACCAGATTTTCGTTTTAAAAATGATACAGGCAAGAACATTCTGATAGTCGGGCATGTAGAGGGAGATCTTATTACTTTCGACCTTTATGGTACCAAAGATGGTCGCCGTGCTGTTGTAGATGGACCACACACGTTGTCGACCATACCTGCCGGTAGTCCTATTTATGTTGAGTCAGATACTATTGCATCAACTAGCAAACAGCTTTTAGAGCATGCCCATGCAGGAGGTTCGGCTATTGCTACGTATACCATTACGTATAATGATGGACACGTCGAGACCCAAGAATTTAAGAGTTACTATCGACCATGGCCAGAGCGTTGGCTTGTCGGTTCAGATACCCCAGAGGCAAAACAGCTGAATGCAGAAAGTCCTGCAGTATCAGACAATAACACTCTATCAAGCGAAGAGCTTTAAAGTGAACGTTCGAATAGTCCACTGGTACCATCAGGCATTTGTCCGGCAAAGTACAGAATAGAGCCGTCTACGGTGCTGGCGTAGCCCTGTAAGGCGTCGTAGTGCAGTAATAGCCATGAAGTATAGAGCTCTGGTCCTTCGGTATCGATGGCGTATACATTGTTGTTTGTGCTAAATAGGGCGTACTGTGAACCCGGTAGCCAACCTATACTAGTAAGTGGTGTGGTTGTTCGTACGAGCAGCGTGTGGGAGTTGGTGGCAGCAGAGTAGCGTTGCAATTCAAAGCCTCTCGTGTATAAAATAGCACCAGTATCAGCAATAACTGCTTCCATCGAGCCAGCAATAGTTGTCCTTAAGGTAGGCGCCAGAGAACTAATATCATATATCAATACGTCGCTGTTGTGCGTTAACAGTAGGGTTGTCGCATCGCTATCTAGATAATGGTAGGTACCGCTATCAACAAGCGCAACGGAAGCAGTATTAAGTGAACCAAGCTTAGAGACGCGAAGCAACGAAGATCCTTCATTTAAACTAACAGCTTCATAAAGTTTACTATTCGCTATCCAAAAGTCGTCTATATGTCCTGTAACCGTTGAGGCAGATGCGCTTTGGTTAACCGGCCTTGGAACAAATTTACTAGCCTGTTTTTCTAGTAGGTAAATTTGTTTAGGCGTTGCCGCATAAAGTAATCCGTTATCAGAATAATGAAGAGCAAAAGTCCCCGCTAGAATTTCCGACGAGCTTAGTGTTGTTGTTTGGTGCGTCGCAAGGTTAAGTAGAACCCACTCTTTATCAAGTTGTATAATGATTCTTGTTTCATCTTCTGACCAATCCATTGGGGTAAGACTGTCGCCATCAAGTGAAGCTAGTGGAACAATAGGCGCTGCAGGATTTTTGGCAAGTAGACTTAGCTCGAAGGAGTGCGGTGCTTCATTTGATTTTGCGATAACAAGTATTTGCGTCCCTCGTGGTTTTGACCACAATGACAAATTTGTTTTGTTTAGGAGCTCAACAGGAGCAGTGTCTTTGAATAGTCTAACGTCGCTGACAAAGGTCGCATTGTTCTCCTGAACGGTAATGCGTTTTTTCCATGGCAAGTATCCCTTTTTTGTTAATGTTACTTCGTAACGACCAGGGGTAAGCCCCTTAATGATAGTTGGGGTAACTTTTCCGCTGTCCGTACCGTTTAGTATAATCGACGCTTGCCGCGGTGTCGAAGAAAGAATAAGCGTACCCGTTTTAATAATTCTCAATGAGCCGTCTTCGCTGATACGATACCCTGCGGTATAAAAAATAATAAATGGGGACAGTAAAAAAAAGGCAATAATAAACGACCAGAAAATTAAACGTCTAATGCGAAAGTTCATACGACTTAAGCTGGACGATTTCTGCTAATGTCAGCACCTAGTTTTTTAAGTCGCCCAACGATATCCTCGTACCCACGATCAATTTGATAAATGTTATCTATTCGCGTTTCGCCCTCCGCCACCAGTCCAGCTAGAATAAGTGCGATGCCAGCACGAATGTCGGGACTCGTTAAAAACCTACCCCGTAGTTTTGTAGGTCCATTGACGATGACACGATAGGGGTCGCACATTATAATGTTTGCACCCATTGAGCGTAGCTGATCAGTATAGAACAGACGTCCAGAAAAAATGGTTTCATGGATAAGTGACATACCAGAGGCCTGAGTCATGGCAACCGTGTAGGGGGCCTGAAGATCCGTTGGAAAACCAGGGTACTCATGAGTAGTAATGTTTTGCGCAATAAGACCATTGTGGTGGTGGGTTCTAATGGTATTTCCTTCAATCGTGAAGTTGGCACCAATACGTTCCAATTGTTGCCAAAAAATTTCGAGATGATTTGGCTCGGCATTTGCAATAGTAATTTCGCTATTTGTTATAGCACCGAGTAGGGCAAAGGTACCAGTATCAAGACGATCAGGTATGAGCGTAATTTCCGCGCCAGCAATGCGTTCAACCCCGACGATACTGATAGTACTTGTTCCTGCACCAGTTATCTTTGCGCCACAACGATTAAGGTAGTCAGCGAGTGCCGGTATCTCAGGTTCCATGGCAGCATTTTTAATAGTAGTGGTACCCTTAGCAAGTGTGGCTGCCATCATTGCGGTTTCGGTTACCGTAACGCTTACCCGAGAAAGCAAAATAGTAGCACCGACGAGGCCGTGGGGTGCAGTTAGGCGAAATCCTTTTTCGGATTCTTCTTCTGCGACACCGAGCGCACGAAAAGCGCTAAGAAAGATATCAATAGGACGTTCTCCGAGATTACAGCCACCTGGGTAAGGGAGAAAGACCTCTCCGGTGCGTGCCAGCAGTGGTCCAGCAAGAATAGCAGAAGCACGAAGCTTGCCAGTAATTGTAGGCTCTAAGGTCGTTTGCAGTTGTTTGGCAACAATAGTCGTGCCTTGTGGGGAGGTAGTTATTTTTGCGCCAAGCGATACCACAAGTTCTTTCATTCGCTCAATATCCTCAATTTTTGGCAAGTTGGTAATGGTGCATGGCTCTTCAGAAAGAAGAGCTGCTGCAAGCATTTTTAGGCCGGCATTCTTGGCACCTTGGACTTCAATAGTACCCGTAAGCTCTTTGCCCCCAACGATGTATATTTGTTCGTGCATAGTGTTTCGTGGTTGCATCGTAGCAGAAAAGATACCCCCAAAGCAACTCACTTTGACGCCTACTTAGGCCCTCTGCTACTATGCACGTATGGTTACCTTACCAGGTCTCAGGCTAAACAGTGGTGCTTCCTCCAGAAGGAAGTTTTTTTCAGTGGTTAGTATCTTGGCACTACTCGCCATTTTTTTTATTGCTGGCTACAAGAGTGGTCAAGAGAGAGGTATTCAAGAGGCGCTAGGTAGTGGTACGGTTGCAGGCAAGGACACGACAGCGCGGGCCTTTCTTTCGAACGATGTAAATTTCTCCCTCTTTTGGCAGGTGTGGAATTTATTGCAAAATAATTACGTGCAACGACCTATTGCTGATACAAAGTTATTGTACGGTGCCCTTTCTGGACTTGTGGCTGGTGTCGGCGATCCCTACACTGTATTTTTAGATCCAAAAACAGCCGCAGATTTTACCTCTGAATTATCAGGAAGTTTCGAAGGGATAGGTATGGAAATCGGAGTAAAGAACGAGCAGATTGTTGTTATCGCCCCACTTGCTGATACGCCGGCTGCTAAAGCAAAAATAGAAGCAGGAGATACCATTCGAGCAATAGACGGCACTGATACCACCGGAATGACACTCGTTGAGGCAGTTTCCCGAATTCGAGGACCACGTGGAAGTTCCGTAAAGTTAACACTAGAAAGAATTAATGGTGAGCATAAGGTGTTTGACGTGGATGTTACTCGCGACACTATTACGATTGCATCAGTTGATAGCAAGCTTATTTCAGCAACAGCAAAAGGGGTAAAGGATATTGGCTACATTAATGTTACCCATTTTAATGAAGATACGTCGGATAATTTTGCCAAAATGGTTGATACACTCCTCGCCAGTAATCCCCGCGCCATCATTTTAGATCTTAGAAATAATCCTGGCGGGTATTTAGAGGGTGCTGTCGATGTTGCGAGTTATTGGGTAGACGATGGACCAATCGTTGTTGAGCAATTTAAAGGAGGTATAACAAACGAACATCAACATCGAGGTATAGCGAAACTTCACGGTAAGCCGACCATTGTTTTGGTGAACGGTGGTAGTGCGAGTGCGGCCGAGATCGTGGCGGGAGCTTTGCAAGACGATGGCTTGGCGACGCTTGTTGGGGAGAATACCTTTGGTAAGGGTTCGGTGCAAGAACTTCGCGACTTGCCTGATGGTTCAGCGGTTAAGATTACTGTTGCGAAATGGTTAACACCAAAAGGTCGGTCTATCGCCGACGGTGGTATTGCGCCTGATGTTGAGGTAAAGACACCAGAGAAGGATAGCGCTGATACTGATCCCGTGCTTGAGCGCGCCTTGCAGTTACTTCGCTAGATTTATGAGAGTTATTTTAAAAAAAAATGTGCCATCATTAGGCGTAGCCGGTAGTATACGAGAGGTGCGTGAAGGATACGCACGGAATTACCTGGTGGCTAACGGGCTTGCTGAACCGGCCAGCACCGAGCGCGTTAAGGTGCTAAAGACCGGTATGGCTCAGCAGGAGCGAGGGCGTGTCATGAAGCAACAAAAGATGGCCAGCGTCCTAGAGCGGATTTCTGGCAAAGCATTTTCACTTAAAAAGAAGAGCAATGACCAGGGGACACTTTTTTCGGCGGTACATCCGCAAGAGATTGTCGCCTTGCTTGTGGGCAAAAAATTTTTCATTTCTGAAGCTGACATTAAATTGGCTGAACCGATCAAAACAATCGGTAAGCATCCAATCGTTATCTCTGTTCCCAAGGTGGGAGAGGTAACTATTTATCTTTCTGTACAAGAACAAACATACTTATGAAATATATTTTCGTTGTAGGTGGTGTTATGTCAAGTGTCGGTAAGGGGGTATCAACGGCTTCAATTGCAAAAATTTTACAAAGTCGTGGGTACAAGGTTGCCGTTGTAAAATGTGATATGTACATCAATATTGATGCCGGAACCATTCGTCCTACAGAGCACGGTGAAGTGTTTGTCGGCGAAGACGGAATCGAGGCCGATCAAGATCTTGGTAACTACGAACGTTTTACAGGTATTACCTCAACGCGTGCAAATTACATTACGACCGGACAAGTGTACCAGAGCGTCATTGAAAGAGAGAGAAACTTGGGCTACGACGGCGAAGATGTTGAGGTGGTGCCAGATATTCCAAATGAAATTATTCGACGCATTAACGTGGCGGGAAAACGCGGCAAGGCTGACGTTACCGTTATTGAGATAGGGGGCACCGTTGGTGAATATCAAAACATTTTGTTCCTTGAAGCCATTCGTATACTTAAGTTGAAGCATCCAGAAGATGTAGCCTTGGTGCTAGTGAGCTACCTTCCGATACCGAAGGCGGTTGGGGAGATGAAAACAAAACCAACACAGTACGCGTCGCGGTCATTAAACTCTGCAGGGCTGCAGGCTGATTTTATTTTGTGTCGCGCGGAAAAAGAAATTGACGCCCCAAGAAGAAAGCGTCTTGCTATTTTTTGCGGTATCGAACCAAGCGCCGCAATTTCAGCTCCTGACGTTGCTTCTATTTATGAAATACCGGTTAATTTTGAACGAGAAAAATTAAGCGACAAACTGCTCACCAAGTTAAAGCTAAAGCCGAAGAAGAAAAATATGGACGAGTGGCGTAAGTTAGTCGCCAAAATTCGTCGTCTACAAGAGCCGGTAAAAATTGGCATTGTTGGAAAATACTTTGGTACTGGAAATTTTACCCTTTCGGACTCCTACATTTCAGTCATTGAAGCCGTAAGGCACGCAGCCTGGGCAGAGGGACGTCAGCCGGAAATTAGTTGGCTTAACGCAGAAGAATACGAAAAAGACGCTCGCAAGGTAAAAGAGCTTAATCAGTTTGATGGGATTATTGTACCAGGTGGTTTTGGTAACCGTGGGGTTGAAGGAAAAATACGATCGATAAAATACGTGCGGGAGCAAAAAATACCGTACTTCGGTTTATGCCTTGGTATGCAACTTGCGGCCGTAGAATTTGCTCGCGACGTTTGCGGTATTAAGGATGCGACGAGCGAAGAATTTGACGCTGAAGCCAAGAACCCAGTCATTCATACCATGTTGGATCAGGTGCAAAAGTTGAAGGACAAGAACTATGGCGCGACGATGCGTCTTGGTAGTTATCCTGCAGTGCTCAGTGCCGACTCGCTTAGCCGTGAAGCATACAGCAAGCGAACCATTCAGGAGCGTCATCGCCATCGTTACGAGTTTAATAACAAGTATCGTGACCGATTCATGAAGAAGGGTATGCGCCTTGCGGGCCTTTCGCCAGATGGGGAGTTGGTAGAAATTATAGAAGCTATTGATCATCCCTTTTTTGTAGGGACGCAGTTCCATCCCGAGTTTACCTCAAGACCACTCTTACCAAACCCGCTCTTTCGGGCGTTCATTAGGGCAGCGAAAAAACGAAGTACAGAAAGAAAAAAGGTAAAAAAGTAACTATTAAAATTCTGCTATAGCATATGCGGGAAACACACGAAAATGTAGGAGAGCAAGAGGCGGAGTAGAATCCGCGCGAGGTGCTAGTTGCGAAATTTTGGTAGAGACGCTTGGATTGCCTAAAGGAACCACCCTCGATGCTATTAAGCAGCAAAAAAATGAGCAGGCAAACACTCTACCTTATGAGGCAGCGAGGAGTGCCGGCTTGGACGAAGCAGCAAGCTGGGACGAAATCCTTGTAGTTAAGCTTAATGCCCATATCGAAAGCGAAGAGCATACCTAAGTCAGCAAGGCGAAATGCCATACTAAAAAAGCCCCGTACGGGGCTTTTTTTAGTTGCTAAACAGAAAGGTTTTGTCCTACGCTTGTTCGTCAACGCGCACAAAACCAACACGCTTGATATGACCGGTGTAAGTGCGCACTTTCTTGGCAGAAAATTTAACAATGCCGTTTACTTTTGCAAACAGACTGTCATCTCCACCGCGACCGACGTTTTTACCAGGTCGAATATGAGTGCCACGTTGTCGTATGATAAAACTGCCGGCGGTGGCGAGCTTACCGTCAGGTACTTTAACGCCGAGGCGTTGTCCGTGGGAATCCCGTCCAAGGGAGGTAGATCCACCAGCTTTTTTATGGGCCATACAGGACTAAGGGTAAATGAATTACGTAGCGATGACTATAGCAATATTATGTTTTTCGGTCAAGGCTGCTTAGGCAGAGGTGCCTCGGTTGGTAGTGTTGTTCCTCCTAACTGCGAGGAAGTATCGGTATTTAGAATTTGCCCTTCAATAAAGGGATTTCTCGTTTGTGTCCAGTCAATCTCGGGAGGGTGAGCGTTTGTTTTTATGGTCTCTAACACTTCTTTTAGGTCATTCTTATTGACTCCAACGAGGGCAACACGCGACTCAAGCTCTGCAAGAAAAGTCGCTTGCGTTAGTGGCTGGTAGACATTTTGGTAAAGGAACCAAACGACGCCGGCAAATATTGCCATCATAGCCATACCGATAGCAACTCTACTGTATTTAATAATGTAATTTATTGGTAATTTCATATGGTTATTACTTTGCGGTAGTAGCAACTGTTGTACGATAGACAAAACCTTCTAGCGTGGCAGAAATCAAGTCTGCAGACGAAAGAGAACGATCTTTAGCAGAAAATGTTTTTTTGGCAATGCTAAGTTTAGTAATGCTGGTTGTCATCGGAAGTGTTCTGAGGGCTCCTAGGTAGGTCATCGTATGCGCAAAGGTACCATTTACCAGCAAGGTGAATGGTAGGTGCCCGTTTCTTTCAGAAGTAGCTTTATCAAGTGAAAGATTGAGTGAAACCGTTACCTTGTAATCATCCGCCAAAGATTCAACGGCTGTAATGAAAGTAAGTTCATCTCCTTTAGCAATAGATAGCGACTCCAGTTGATCGATGTAAGGAAGCGCTTGGCCGTAGTCTTTGCTGGCTTTGCGGATGTCGTAGCCTAGGCGATTGCGCTCTTCTAGAAAGTAGTACTGACTATATATAGCGTTGGCCGTAGATTTAATTTGAAGAGCGTTAGGTAGTATAATGCCAACCGGCACCGCAAACACAATGGTGACAAAAGCCATCATCCAAAGGTGCTGTCGACTAATGTTAACGTTTGGTAACCGCATCTAGTTTTACTGTAAAAGTGATGGTAAAAGGAGCGTCTTCGCGTTTCAATAAGTCGGTAATTGGCAGCGCAATATCAGTTGCAAATGGAGATTTTTCTAAAGAATCTTTAAATGCCAAAAGCGCGTCGCGGGTCGTAGCGACACCAGTAATAGTACTTTGTCCTTTATCTGTAACACCAATTGAGTGTACGGTTACTTCGTTGGGTAAAATAGATACTATTTCGTAAACTAACTCCGCCCAGGGGTTTGTACTGGTTATAATTTTTTTGGCAGTTATTACTTTACCGTTAAGGTCTCTAATCTCACCTTCAACTTTTCGGTTGCTTGCCGTTATTAGAGTTGTTTCGTTTACAATGCGCGTAAATTGCTGTTGTAAAATTAGTCTGCCGATAAGCACGAAGATTCCCATGACCAGTACGAATAAAGCTGTTACTACCAGTGTAGTTTTAAGCATACCGTAGAGTCGTTGCATTCGAACCCTTTGCTTTATCGATTCTGGGATGAGGTTTAAGGTCAGTATCATAGCGTTGCTTCGTCGTTGAGAGCTCTTTCTGCTAGTCCAACTACTGTTGCATAGCGAAGCTCTGATTCAAGTTCCGGAGGTGTCTCAACTGATACATTTTCCCATAGTGTACCTAATCGTACAGGAATACCCAAGGCATCCGAGAGCACTGTATCAAGCCCGATGAGGTGCGCGCCACCACCCGCAAGAATAATTTCCTCAATTTTGGTTGCTGCAGCAAAGTGGTCTCGGTAGTATTTTTGGTTCTCTCCGATGCGTTCAAGCAGCTGTTGAACCATGCGTTCAAGCACCTGCCGAAGCACGCCCTCACATTTTTTAGGGTCTAACCCGCATAAGCGCTTTGTTTTTTCTGCTTGCTCTTTCGTGATTTTAAGTTGTTCCTTTAATTCTTCGGTAACAGCTTCCCCTGAAATAGGGAGGCTAGCAGTGAAAAGAACAGAACCGGAGCTGTGCAGGATAAGATTTCCTCGGCGTTGTCCTAGGTTTATTATTGCTCTTGTTTTGGGCGTCGTTTCTGCGTGGGGGATAAGTGCATTTGCCGTTGCAATTGGCTCAATATCAAGAACGAGAGGCGACACGCCAGCACGTTCCGCAATAGCTAAGTATGGTTCAACTAAAATTTGTGGTGCTGCGCCAACAAGTACAATCCAGCTCGTGTCGTTCTCGGACAAAGTCTGCGTGTCAATATAAAGTTTATCAACACTGTCGGGTAGATATTCCGGCAGGGCTTCTTGCAACAGTTGCTTTAAGGCAGTATTGCCCTTTTTGGGAACCGTAATAGTGGTAATAAAGGTTTGCGCCTCAGGAAGGGCGATAATGGCACTAGAAATAAGCTTATGTCGTTGCTCACCATAAACAGTAGCTAGTGCCTCGCTTACTGCATCAATATTTTTTATTTCACCGTCTACAATTGCTTTTGCGGGTAGCCGTTTCTCTATTAGTACGTCGACGGTAATTTTTTTACCGTGGTAACGTAGCTGGGCAATTTTTAGAGTATCGTCTGAAAGATCAAGACCGAAAGCAGAGGGAGGTCTTGGGCTTCGTAGAGAAAATGAAAAATCCATATAGCTAAAATGCCTGTGTCAACGTGTACAGAGGTAGAATAATGGCTACCGCCATACCACCTACACCAAAACCAAGTAAAATCATCAAAATCGGTTCGAGCAACGAAGGAAGCGTTTCCATGGTTTGGTTCACTTCTGCTTCGTAAAAATTTGCCGCCTCAGCAAGCATATCATCAAGCTTACCGGCCTGCTCACCAACAGAGATCATTTGCAAAATAGTTGGGTTAAAAAGATTTTTATGTGGCCGCAGTGCTTCTCCCAAGGTAATGCCTTTAGTTATTTTTTGAGAGGCATCAATAAGAGCATTTTGATAGTGAACATTTCCCAAGACGTGCGCCGTTGTTTCTAATGTTTTTACGACAGGGATATCTGTTTTTAAAAAAGAACTAACTGTCCTTGCGAAACGTGCCACATTTACCTTTTTAATAATTGCTCCTATGACAGGGGAGTGGAGTAGTATGGTGTGCCATACTTTTTTACCCCAAGGTTGTCTAATGGTCCACGCAAACAATAAAATAAAAGCTGTAATTGAAGTGGCCGCGATGAAGCCATGGTGGGTAAAAAAATCGCTCATGGCAATAAGGATACGAGTCGGTAAAGGAAGCGATACTTTTACTTCTTGAAAAAGTCCAATAAGTTTCGGTACAACAAAGACAATCATAAAAGTACCAATACCAAACATTGCGGCTACTACGATTGCTGGATAAATGAGGGCACCACGCACGCGCGAAACAATTTCATTATCTTTTTTCATTTGGAGATAGAGCTGCTCGAGTACTTCGTCGAGTCGACCACTGGCTTCACCGGCAGCAATCATATTAATCATGAGCTCTCCGAAATCTTTTTCGTAAGGACGCAAGGCATCGGCCAACGATTTCCCTTGCTCGACGTCAGCCTCTATTCTTTCAAGTAGTGTCCGTAGGTACTTTGTAGTTGCTTGTGCTTTTAACGTTTCAAGTGTCTTTGTTAGTGGGACACCGGCATGCATCATAATTTGCAACTGTTGTGTCAAAAATAGTACCTGCTTGGTGCTCAAGCTTTCCCATGGCATTTTTCGGGATCGTTTTTCCGTTGCAGGGGTCGCAGCAACCTCGTTGGTTTTTTCGTCTACGTAGGTTATTGCCATACTATTCTTGGGTTACCCTGAGCACCTCTTCTATGGTGGTTATACCAGCCTTTGCCTTAAGGAAGCCGTCCTCAAGGAGAGTTGTCATTCCTTGTTTTCTGGCAAGCTCTACGAGCTCTTCACGGCTCGCTTTTCGTAGAATAGCATCATTTACTTCTTTGCTGATATTTAATATTTCATAGACGCCAACGCGGCCGCGATAGCCGTCATCACCGCACTGTTTACAACCTTTACCTCGGTAAAAAAGTAGATCACCAAAAGATTTTGTTTTTTTCGCGACACTGCCATGACGAACCAATGCATTGAGAATCGCTCCTAGATCGAATTGTTTTTTAAGTTCATCTAGTGCTGCCTTGTCTAGCGTATAACTTGAAATGCAGAGGCTACAGATGCGACGGACCAATCGTTGCGCCATGACCATATTTGTAGTGGAGGCCACCAAGAATGGCGGGATGCCCATATCAAACAAGCGAGGTATTGCCGTGACGGCGTCATTGGTGTGCAGTGTAGAAAGGAGAAGGTGACCGGTCATTGCGGCATTGACGGCGATTTCAGCAGTTTCTAAATCTCGAATTTCTCCAACCATGATAATGTTTGGGTCTTGACGCAGTAACGCACGTAGGCCCATAGCGAAGGTATAACCTATTTTTGGGTTTACCTGACTTTGGTTAATGCCCTGCATACGGTACTCGATGGGATCTTCTACGGTAGAAATGTTAACCTCTGGTTTGTTCAGCACGTTAAGAACTGTGTAGAGTGTCGTCGTCTTTCCGGAACCTGTAGGGCCGGTAACCAGAATCATACCGTGCGGCTTCGTTATGTTTATCTGTAGCAGATCAAGCTCTTTGGGTTGTAGTCCGAGCTGAGCGAGAGTCAGTATTTGGCTACCTTCATCGAGAAGACGCAATACAATTTTTTCCCCATCAAATGTTGGCAAAACAGAAACACGAAACGCAACTCTGTATTCTTCCGTTTCAATCTTAAAACGACCATCCTGTGGGAGGCGATGTTCGTCTAGCTTCAGCGTAGAGAGTACCTTGATACGAGCAGTCACGCCGGGTTGGATTGTTTTGGGAAGGTTCATGACATTCTTCAAGACACCATCAATTCGATAGCGGACGTTAAGATCTTTTTCAGTGGGCTCAATGTGAATGTCCGACGCGCCTTCAAATATGGCGTACTCCAGAATCGTATCGACAACCCCAATAACGGGAAGATCTTCGGCAAGTTCTTTTAGGTCCTTATCAATCTTCTTCGAGCCAGCCTTGGTGGTAGATTTTTTCCCTGGTTTTGCTGATAGCTCACTAAACTCAGCCTGGAGACTTTTGTGGTACTGCTTCATTAGCTCTTGCCACTCGTCAGGAGTGGTCAAAGAGAGCTCTATCTTTTTGGCCGTTTTTTTGCGTAAAAACTCAACGGCCTGCAAATTTTCAGGGTCAGTGCTTACTACTTTGATGGTATCGTCACCTTCGGTATCGTAGGCAATGATTTGGTAGTGTTTGGCAAGTGGTTCTGGTACCAAGAAGAGAACGTCCTTTCTAATTGGCTTACCTCTAAGTTTTATAAAGGGAACACTGTATACGCCGGCAGCATTTTCGTAAAGGCTATCTTCAGAAATTAGGCGCTTACCGAGTAGGAAATTTTCCAACGGTTGTCTTTTAGCGTCTGCTTCGCCTTGGTACTTTTTAATATCTGGAGCAGAAAAAATGCCACTGGAATCAATAATTTTTACCAGCTGTTTGTCGGTAAACATAGTTTTACTATACCATTTTTTTTGACAGTACGGAAGAAAAACTGCCAAGTGCTAGCTTAAGGTAAGCGTAACGAGATAGACAATATAGAAGAGAACAAGAACGAACCCTTGGCCGCGTTGTAGACTACGACCATTACCTAGAACAAAGCTCATTAGTAGGACACTGGCCAACACCGCAACACCTACGTCACGGTTTAAGATCATAGTGTAGCTAATAGGATGAATAATGGCACTAAGCCCCAGAATCCAGAATACGTTGAAGATATTTGAACCGACGATGTTTCCTATAGCGATGTCAGTTTTTCGTTTGTGAGCAGCTACAATGGTTGTGGCAAGCTCGGGAAGCGATGTGCCGAGAGCTACCAAGGTAAGCCCAATAAAAGTTTGTGATAAGCCAAGCATAATCGCTATAGTTGTTGCACTATCAACTACGAGTTTACCACCGAGCGCCAGCCCCAGAATGCCAAGCGTAATGTACATAGTCGACCGCAAAACAGACGGAAGTCGCTCTTCTCGCAGATCGGTGGTAACAGGTTTACTTTTGCTAAATGAGTAACTTAAAAAGACGAGAAAGAACGCAAGCAGCACCAACCCGTCAATGCGGCTCAGGACCGAAACACCAGCGCCGTCAATAAGGGCGTCGTTGGCGAGCGCCGCCAAGACGAGCATAGCCAGTAGTGAAAAGGGGATTTCGCGCCAAACGGTGTTGCGGGTAACGCTGAGTGGTCGAATCATTCCGGCAACACCAAGAATAAGTAAGATGTTTGCAATATTGCTACCGATGATGTTTCCAATGGCAAGGGCAGATTCTCCTTGAAGGTTGGCAATGATGTTGACTACCAGTTCTGGTGCCGACGTACCAAAGGCAACAACAGTAAGGCCAACCACAAGAGGAGAAATATGTAAGCGCCTCGCTAAGGAAGAGGCTCCCTCGACAAGTACGTCTGCACCTTTAATCAAGAGCGCGAAACCGACAACGAGGAGTAGCAAAGTAAACATTAGACGTAACTATGCCGCTGTTTGCGGTAGGTTTCAAATATAATTCGCTTGTGGCTCGCCAGTGCTTTGCCCTCGCGAACGATGAATGCATTTGCTGCGACAAATGATGTTGTGTTCATAGCACGTTGTTTCATTGTAGCGGGCAGTTGCCAAAATGCAAACGATTCTGGTCTGACTGCTTGTTTCAATGGCGCGGTGTGGTAGGATGGTTCTATGATAAGATTACCGTACTTGGCGCAGATTGGCGTCTTTTTTCGTGACCGTACCAATCGCTATGCCTACGGGCTGAGCTTTGCCTTTTGTGCGCTCTCAGCCGCTGCTTTCTACCGCTTTTTACCAAGAGAAGATGCACTTTCATTGCATTACAACGTTTATTTTGGAATTGATTTTTTGGGCAGTTGGCAAACGGCAATGTTATTACCGGCTGCAGCACTGGCGTTGCTACTTATCAACATAACTCTCGGTGTTTTTGTTTGGCGTCGCGATAAAGTAACAAGCTACTTTTTGGCAACGGGAACAGTGGCGGTTATGCTTCTCGTTCTCGTTGCCAGCGTATTGACGGTGTACGTAAACTACTAGTCATGTCCACCGTTGCACTTTTTGCAATATTACGGATGCTTCTTTTAGCGGTGCTATCCTTCGCGCTTGCTATGGCATGGACGCCGTTTCTGACAAACCTCTTGTATCGGTTCAAGCTTAAAAAGAATGTGCGATCAAGCGGGGACACGCCAATTTTTTCTAAGCTGCACTTGCATAAGCAGGGTACTCCTACTATGGGGGGTATTTTGGTATGGCTAACAACCGCTTTTATCACTCTTTTTTTCTGGGCGCTTGCTGCTTTTTTTCCAGAACAATTTGGTGCGCTCAATTTTCTTACTAGAGCTGAAACGTGGTTGCCACTTGCTGTACTCTTAGCAGCAGCGTTGGTTGGCTTTGTCGATGACCTACTTAACGTTTGGGGAGTCGGCGCTAAGAGTGGAGGGTTAACGGTAAAACATCGTCTGTTCCTCTATGCCATTATCGCTGCAATCGGCGGATGGTGGTTTTACTTCAAACTAGGATGGGACACTATTCATATACCGCTTATGGGGGACATCACCATAGGCTGGTGGTACCTAGTAGTGTTTTTTATCGTTATCTTTTCAACTGCCTTTTCGGTTAACGAGGCTGACGGTTTGGATGGTCTTGCTGGTGGGGTGCTACTTATTATTCTTGCCGCCTATGCCGTCATAAGTTTCGCTCAAGACCGTTACGATCTCGCCGCATTTATTGCGGTGCTCGCCGGTGCATTACTGGCATTTCTCTGGTTCAACATCCATCCTGCACGTTTTTTCTTGGGCGATACCGGTGCGATGTCACTTGGTGTTGTGGTCGGCGTTTTGGCAATGCTAACAAACACGGCATTACTGCTTCCGCTTTTTGGACTTATTTTGGTCATCGATTCGGCATCGGTTATTGCGCAGACTGTTTCTAAAAAAGTGTTTAAACATAAACTTTTACTCTCCTCACCGTTTCATCATCATTTGGAAGCTATTGGCTGGACGGAGCCAAAAATTGTGATGCGCTTTTGGGTTATTACTGGAGTGGTTACTATGTTAGGGCTTGCCTTCTTTCTAATCGACCGGGTAACACTATGACTGAAAAAAGAATAAAGCTAGGTGTGCCGGACTATCGGTTTCTTGCGGCGGTTGGCATTTTACTTCTCTTCGGTTTACTAATGCTTACCTCGGCTAGCTCTCCGACCGCTATTAGTCGTTATGGGGATGCGTATTATTTCTTACAGCGACAGCTGGCAGTTGGCCTTACTCCTGGGCTGATTGGGTTTGCTTTTTTTTATTTTTTTGATTACAAAAAAATACGCCGTTTTGCCTTGCCGCTATTCTCGGTTTCGGTTTTTTTGTTGGCGGTTGTGCTCATTCCGGGTATCGGTCAAATCTACGGTGGCGCCCGTCGATGGATAGGCCTTGCTGGTATTACCTTTCAGCCAAGTGAACTAGCAAAGCTTGGACTCATTGTTTATCTGGCATCGTGGTTTGCCGCTAAGCAACAAAAGCTAGGTAGTTTACGTGAAGGATTTCTTCCTTTTATTGTATTGCTTGGTACCGTTCTTGGCTTAATTGTTCTTGAACCAGATCTGGGAACAACGATGGTAATTGCTATTGCTACTGTTGTTTTGTACTTTTTATCCGGTGCTCCACTTCGGCATTTTTTTCTTCTACTGGTTGCTGGCGTAGCTGCAGTAGGTGGGCTAATTGCACTTGCTCCGTACCGTTTTAACCGTTTGCTCATTTTCTTAAAGCCAGAACTAGATCCGCAAGGCATTGGCTACCACATTAATCAAGCTTTTTTGGCCATTGGTTCTGGTGGTTTTTGGGGGAGAGGCTACGGACATTCGCAAGCGAAGTTTCAGTACCTGCCTGAAGCAAGTGGTGATTCTATCTTTGCAGTCATTGGTGAAGAGCTTGGTTTTTTGCTCTCGGTTGCTTTTATCGGTTTACTGGTGTACGTGTTCATTCGAGGTTTTAAAATTGCAGAACACTCGCCAGATGATTTTGGCCGCTACCTAGGTGCTGGGATTATGCTCTGGCTACTGGTGCAATCAATCATTAACATTGGCGCCATGCTTGGCTTGTTGCCGCTTACCGGCCTCCCGTTGCCGTTTGTGAGCTACGGAGGAACAGCACTTGCCGTTTCTATGGCAGCCATTGGTATCGTTGCAAATATTTCACGCCAGTCGACAGTGGAGGTATGAAAAGGCGCTCTATTGTACTAGCGGGCGGAGGAACGCTCGGTTCAGTTACGTCACTTTTGGCACTTGTCGAATTAGCAAACAATAACAATCGAAATTATGATTTTGTATGGTTCGGTACGTGGCGCGGGCCAGAGCGCTTTATCGTTGCACCGTACCACTTACCCTATTACCGCATAGCGTCCGGGAAACTGCGACGGTACTGGAGCGCAAAAAATGTAACGGCTCCTTTATTTGTTTTTGTAGGTTTTTTACAAACCGTGGGTATATTTATTTTTGGTAGACCTTCGTTGGTAATTTCTGCTGGCGCTTACGTGGCCGTGCCGGTGGTTTGGGCAGCCTGGTGTTTCCGTATTCCAGTGCTACTTCACGAACAAGATAAACGCGATGGTCTAGCATTACAATTGGTAAGGTTTACAGCAACCGTTCGAACAAGCGTTTGGGCCAAAGAGGGGACAACCGCCATTGGTAATTTGATACCGCCATCGATTTACGAAGGTGACGTTGATAGAATTCGTAAGCACTACGCACTGCCAGCTGGTTTGCCGGTGGTGTTAGTCATAGGCGGCGGCACAGGCGCGCTGGCGATTAACAGCCTATTGCTGGCGGCGCTTCCGGAACTAACGAAACGCGTTTTTGTGCTGCATATAACTGGCAAAGGAAAGAAAGTTGACTCTGTGAAGGAAGATCGTTATCGGGCAATAGAGTTGGTCGTTGGTGAACTTCCTGATATGTATGCCGTTGCTTCTGTTGTCATCACCCGTGCCGGTATGGGTACCCTTTCTGGACTTGCGCAACTTCGCAAACCCGCTATTGTCATCCCTATGCCGCACTCCCACCAAGAAGAAAATGCATCATTTCTTGCCGCTAACCACGCCGCTGTGGTTATGCCACAAGCAGAGCTTACCGCCGATACGCTTAGGCGAGCCGTTTTTACACTGCTTGATAATGAGGGGGAGCGAGTGGCGCTAGGTGAAGCGCTGCATAAACTTATTAAAGACGGGACGAACGACTATTTAGCGCTGGTTGATAGCGAACTTGGACGCAAACCACTATGAGCTCGATGCCATTTCCAGATCCACCCGCACGGCTTCATTTTATTGGTATCAAGGGTGTTGGCATGACGGCACTCGCGGAAATTTTTTTGCGCCAAGGGTATAGTGTCAGTGGTTCAGACAGCGCGGAAACATTTCCAACTGACAGTGTGCTAAAGAGATTAAATATTTTGGTCGCTGAGACGTTCGATGTGGCGCACCTTACTATAAATACCGCAGCAGTCATTTACTCTACCGCCTACGACGACAGCAATGTTGAACGGCAAGCAGCTGACGAACTTGCTATACCACAGTGGAGCTATCCAGAGGCACTTGGCCTACTGATCGACGGGTACTCGAGATCGGTGGCGGTTGCCGGTTCGCACGGCAAGACAACGACGACAGCAATGCTTGCCTCTATTATGGAAACTGCCGGACTTGATCCGACGGCTGTTGTCGGTGCGCCGGTGCGCTCGTGGGGGAGTAATGCCAGAACTGGTCTTGGCGAATGGTTTGTGTTTGAGGCCGATGAATACCAGAATAAATTGCAGTACTATCATCCCCGAGTTGTCATTGTTACCAATATTGATTTTGATCATCCTGATTTTTTTAAGGACGCAGAGGCCTACCGAGAAGTTTTTTCAGCATTTGTTAAGCGAGTTCCAGAAGATGGCGTTGTCGTACTACCGGGAGACGACAAGAAAAGTATGTTGCTTAAAGAGGTGGTTAAAGCAACGGTTGTAACGTTTGGTCTTTCTAACGGTTGCGACTGGCAGGCAAAAAGTGTTTTGATCGACAACGGACAGACGACTTTTCAGGTTTATAAAAAAGGGGAATTTTATGGTAACTATCGTTTGCATCTTCCCGGTGAGCACTACGCACTTGATGCGCTTTCTGCCATTGTCGTTGCAGATGAGGCAGGTGTGAGCGTTGACATAAGCGCCAGATCGCTAGAGCAGTTTCACGGCACAGCCCGACGCTTCGAGCTCAGAGGTACCAGTAATGATAACATTATCATTGACGACTACGCACATCATCCGGCAGAAATTAGTGCGGTTATCAAAGCACTAAGAAGTGGGTACAAGGATAGAAAGTTGATAATTGTGTTTCAAGGTCATACCTACAGTAGAACTGCAGAGTTACTGGATAATTTTGCTGAAGCGTTGTCGAAAGCCGACGTGGTTATTCTGCCTCCCATCTACGCGTCAGCTCGGGAGAAAGAAAAAATAATTGACCACCACGCACTAGGTCAAGCGGTAGAAAAGAGACAACAGGCGAAAGTGGTCTGCGTTGATAGTTTTGAAGACGCAGTTGTTGCCGTAGGATCTGAAGCTGGGCCTGCGGTCGTAGTGACCATGGGGGCGGGTGATGTCTGGCAGGTTGCAGAAAAGTTACTATCGTAAGGTATGTCATTTTTAGAAAAACTATCATTGCCGGTAAAAGAAAGAGAGTTATTGGCTCGCCATTCATCACTGGGTGTTGGCGGGGTTGCTGATTACTACGTCGAAGCAAGAACGGTCCAGGAACTTTTGGCGGTGCTGGCGGCTGCAAAAGAAGCAGGACTTGCGTTTTTTATTCTTGGTGAGGGAAGTAACATTCTTTTTTCCGATGAGGGTTTTCGGGGGGTCGTTATCCGCTATGTTGCCCGCAATCTAACAGTTACCGAAAGTACCGCTACAGCAACAAAAGTGGTTGCCGAGGCAGCAGTGTCGTGGGATGCGTTTGTAGCTTTTTGTGTAGAGCGAGGGCTGGCTGGCGTCGAGTGTTTAAGCGGGATACCCGGAACGGTTGGTGCCGCGCCGGTTCAGAATATCGGTGCTTACGGCCAAGAGGTCAGCGCTAGTATTGAAACCGTTGAGGCGCTTGCTATAGAGGACGGCAAGGTGGTTAAATTTTCCGTGCCAGAGTGCGGATTTGGCTATCGAACCAGCAACTTTAAGAAGTGGAAAAATGGCTACGTCATACTTTCTGTCGCCTTTCTTCTTAAAAAAAATGCTACCGGATTTGTCGCCTATGAACAGCTTAAGAAATTTCTTGACGAGAAGAAACAAAAGCCAAGCTTAAGTGCTGTTCGTAATGCAGTACTGTCTTTGCGTAGAGCAAAGGCTATGCTTCTAAGTCCTGACGAACCGTTTAGTAAAAGTGTTGGTTCTTTTTTTACCAATCCCATTCTGGATAGCAATAGCGCGGACGCTCTAAATGAACAGCTTAAGGAAGCAGGACTAGAGCTCGTTACTTGGCCGGCAGGGGATTGCAAGGTAAAGCTATCCGCCGCCTGGCTCATCGAGCACGCAGGATTTAATCGGGGTTACCAACGAGGTTCAGTAGGCATTTCACCTAAGCAAGCATTGGCGCTAGTCAATCTTGGCAGCGCCTCATCGGCTGAGCTTGTTAGCTTAGCAAAAGATATACAAATGGCAGTTAAGAACAGGTTTGGGATACAGCTAGAAGCTGAAGCATATTTTGTTGGTTTTTCGTCGCCACCGCTTTAATTTTTACGTTGCTTTTGTCGAACATTTGTGGTATCGTTTCTGTGTATGAACATACACATAAAAGCAATAGATATTGAGCTAACTTCAGCGCTAGATACATACGTACAGCAAAAAATTGGAGCGCTAGTTAAATTTTATCCTGACGTACTCAGAATAGAGGTCGAGGTAGAGCGCACTACCCAGCATCACCAAAAAGGGGAAAAGCTTTTTCGAAGCGGTGCTAAAGTGGCAATACCAAAGCACACTTTTTTTGCTGAAGCCTACGCCGCTGATATGTATCGAGCGATTGATGTGTTACGTGATGAGTTAAAAAAAGAAATGAACCGCCTCAAAACAAAACGCCTCGACAAAAGTAGGGGAAAAGCGTAAAACTGCGGTGCAGGTGTAGTTGCGCTTTCCTCGCCAAACGGCGGGGACTTTACTTAGTAATCATACTATCGTGAGCTTTTTAACTAGTCTGTTAGGTAACCCAAACGAGCGGGCGCTAAAAAGCGTTCGTAAAACCGTTGAAGCCATTAACGGGTGGGAAGAGTCGATTCAAAAATTGAGTTCCGAAGAGCTTCGTCAACAGACGGAGGCGTTTCGCCGTCGTCTCAAAGAAGGGGAAACGATAGATGATTTATTGCCAGAAGCTTTTGCTGTCGTCCGTGAAGCGGCAAGGCGAACATTGAACCAGCGGCAGTTTGACGTTCAGCTGATGGGGGGAATAATTCTTCATCGCGGCACTATTGCTGAAATGAAAACCGGTGAAGGAAAAACGCTTACCGCTACCGCGCCACTGTACACCAATGCACTTAACGGCAAGGGGGCGCATCTTGTTACCGTCAACGACTATCTGGCGCGCTTCCAGTGCCAGTGGATGGGGGGCGTTTTTGATTCGCTGGGTATGACCGTTGGCAGTATTCAGCACGATGCTGCTTTCCGTTATGATCCTAAGACTCGAGAACTGCTCCCTGTAACGCGCAGAGAGGCATACGCTTGCGACATCACGTACGGCACTAACAACGAATTTGGGTTTGATTACCTACGGGACAATATGGTGTCTCGAGTAGAAGACCGAGTACAGCGAGACTTGGCTTATGCTATCGTTGACGAGGTCGATAGTATTCTTATTGACGAAGCGAGAACGCCACTTATCATTTCTGCTCCAGCGGAAGAGTCCAACGATCGTTACTACCAATTTGCCGAGCTTATCAGGCGACTAGAGCCAGAGGTTGACGATAACGTTGATGAAAAAATGCGCGCGGCTACGCTGACCGAGGCCGGTATCGCCAAACTTGAAAAGCTACTGAACGTTGAGAATATTTATGCTGCCGGAGGCATGGAAACGGTGCACCACATCGAGCAAGCACTTAAAGCTGAGCGCCTTTACAAGCGAGATCGTGATTACGTGGTAAAAGATGGCGAGGTAATTATTGTTGACGAGTTTACCGGTCGTCTTATGCAGGGGCGACGCTACTCCGAGGGACTTCACCAGGCAATAGAAGCAAAAGAAAACGTAAAAATTCAGCGGGAAAGCCAGACCCTTGCTACCATCACCTTCCAGAACTACTTCCGGCTCTACGAAAAACTGGCTGGTATGACCGGTACCGCAGAAACCGAAGCAGAAGAATTCCATAAGATTTACAAATTAGAAGTCGTTGTTGTCCCCACCAACCGCCCAATGGTTCGTAAGGACTTGTCTGACCGCATTTACAAAACAGAGCACGGAAAGTTTTTGGCGGTCGTTCGAGAGGTAAAAGAACGTTATGAAAAAGGACAGCCGGTTTTAATTGGTACTATTTCAATCGAAAAGAACGAGCGCCTCAGCCAGTTGCTATTAGAGTCTGGCGTGCCGCATCAAATGTTAAACGCTAAAAACCATGAACGAGAAGCAAGCATCATTGCCGAAGCCGGTCGTGTCGGGGCGGTTACCCTTGCGACCAATATGGCCGGTCGCGGTGTCGACATTATTCTTGGCGGTCCGCCACCAGAACTGGTTGACGGTAAACCAGTGGACGGTGAGGAATTTACAGCATGGCAGCAGGCGCACCAGCAGGCGCTTGATGCCGGAGGGCTTCACGTTATCGGCACCGAACGACACGAATCAAGACGTATCGATAACCAGCTGCGTGGACGTTCGGGGCGTCAGGGTGACCCCGGATCCTCACAGTTTTACGTTTCACTGGAGGATGACTTGATGCGCATTTTTAGCTCTGAGCGCATCAAGAATATGATGGAGCGACTAGGCGTTCCAGAAGATATGCCAATAGAAAACAATATGGTTTCAAAGGCGCTTGAATCAGCACAGCGACGGGTTGAGGGCCACAACTTTGATATTCGAAAACATTTGGTCGAGTACGACGACGTTATCAATAAGCATCGAGAAACGGTCTATCGTTTACGTCACCGCGTGCTCGACAACTTTAAAGCCAGTATGGAAAGTGCTGAAGATTTGTTAGAGCCGGAGATTATGAAAATGATTACCGAAGAAATTGAAACAGTGGTTGCTTTCCACACCCGCGCGGAAGAAACAGGGGATTGGGACAGTAAAGAAATTAGTCAGGTAATCAGAACGATTTATCCGGTATCTACGGAGGTGGAAACGGCCATTGCAGAACTTTCAAGTACTGCCGAAGAGCATACGCTTGTAGCGAAACGTGACGCACTTATTACGCGCATAATCGATGACGCTACAGCAGCGTACGGACGCTTGCGTGAACATGTGGCAGCAGCACTGCCGCAAGAGCAACGAGTTTTTCTGCTTGCTGAGCGTTCATTATTGCTTCGTGCTATTGATACGCTATGGATTGAACACCTCGAAGCGATGGATCATCTGCGCCAAGGAATCGGACTTCGCAGCTACGGTCAGCGAGACCCGCTTGTTGAGTACAAGCGAGAGGCGTTTAAGTTATTTACTGATCTCCTCGACCTCATTCGAAAACAGGTTGTTTACAGCATCTACAAAGTTGGTGTTGCGGTTGATGTTGCCCCCTCTATGATGGGTAGGCAGAATGTGACGTTCTCCGCACCCGCAAAGACGATGTCAGAGCGAACACCAGCAGTTTCGGTTCCGGAAGGCGGAAATGTTACGACAAGCACACAACAAATTCGTTCAGAAAAAATTGGACGCAACGAACCATGTCCATGCGGCTCAGGTAAGAAATATAAGAAGTGTCATGGGAAGTAGGAGTTTAGGGCGATGATGTTGTTATTAAAGGGCAGGGCATAGATAAAGCAGCAAGAAAAGCAACGCAAAATTTTCTTACGTAAATGAAAAAACTTTACAATCTCTGTATCGTTTATCAGCACGCAAACAGCTTACTTGGTTTAAAGAAGCGCAGGTTTGGCGCGGGAAAGTGGGATGGTTTTGGTGGCAAGGTAGAAACAGAAGAGACCATAGAAGAAGCGGCAAAGAGGGAGCTAGAAGAAGAGTCTGGAGTCGTTGCGCAGCAGATTGAAAAAGTTGGCATTCTCAATTTTACAACGAACAGTGGAGAACTCGTTCACGAAGTACACGTTTTAAAGTTGGTGCCTATGGTGGTAAAATAGTAGAGACCGAAGAAATGAAACCGAAGTGGTTTACCGTCGAGAACATTCCCTACGGGTCAATGTTTCCGGATGATCACCACCGGTACCCGCTACTCATTACAGGGAAAAGATTTACCGGAGACTTTCTTTTTGACAAAGAGGGGACGCTTCTTGATTTTTCACTACTAGAAAGGGAAGAACTATAACAAACGCTACCGAGTGACCGCACGGTAGCGTTAACTAGTAGGCTCACTTGCGCTCGTTCTCAGTTTTGCTACTATAAGTTTCGCTTACCCCGCAAGGGGATTTTTCTGTAGAAACAATCTGAAGAAACCAAATGTAAAGCTATTTAGGCCGCTTCGGCAACTTGGGGCACTGCTTGCAAAGCCCTTTGAGTGGCTCGGTGCCGGTATTGTCTTCATTTTTCGAGGACCGGGTGTTCTCTTGATGGGCGTACGCGTTACCTTCCGCACCCGCCGAGGACGAGTTCGGTGGACCTTCGTGGCAATCATCGTGCTTACTATTGTTGCGGGACTTTATAACTATCCTGTTTATTACAATAAGGCGGTAGATGCGGTAAATCCAAAATTAGCAGAACTCGGTGCTAAGCAGTATCCGACTGGTTTGGGTTGGGTTGGGGGAGTATTGAAGGCTGGCGTTCCGTACTTTGTCGATACGCCGTTTCGACTCGGCCTTGATCTTGTTGGCGGGACGCAGTTACTTTATGACGCGGATACCAGTAAAATTCCTGACAGTGATAAGGTCTCAGCGCTTGAGGGCGTCCGTGACGTCATTGAGCGGCGCGTGAACGCCTTTGGTGTTGCTGAGCCAGTGGTACAAACAGAACGCTCTGGGAACCAGTGGCGCGTATTGGTTGAACTTGCGGGTGTAGAGAACGTGGATGATGCCATTAAGCAGATCGGTGAGACGCCATTGCTAGAATTTAAAGAGCAGGATGAAAATGCGGTAGCTCCGACCATTACGCCAGCCCAGCAAAAACAGATTGATGACGGACAGGCGGCTGCCAAGCGTAAAGCCGAATCGGTTATTAAGCGCCTCAATGCCGGAGAAGATTTTGCAAAAATTGCGAAAGAGCTTTCTGATGATCCCGGCTCGAAAGACAATGGCGGTGACCTTGACTACATCACGAAAGCCAGCGTTGTGGCAGAATTCGGTGACGCACTCTTTAACCAACTCAAAGAAAATCAGATTACCCAAACGCCTATCAAAACCGCTTATGGGCATCATGTGATACAACGTCTTGACGAGAGAACCAACAGCGACGGGGTTCAAGAGGTTCACGCTCGTCATATTCTTATCAGTGCTCCGTCGGCCCGAGATTTTTTGCCAAATGACCCAAACGCTGGCTGGAAGAACACTCAGTTATCAGGTAAGCAGCTTGATAAAGCAACGGTCGTTTTTGCCCAGCAGACAAACCAGCCGCAGGTGCAGCTACGCTTTAACGCAGAAGGATCGAAACTTTTTGAAGAAATTACGCAGCGTGATATTGGTAAACCGGTTGGTATTTTCCTTGATGGTCAGCCGATTAGTGTCCCAACAGTCCAACAGGCAATTGTTGGTGGCGAGGCGGTTATTACTGGAAGCTTCACTATTGACGAGGCAAAACTGTTAGCACAGCGTTTGAATGCCGGTGCATTGCCAGTACCAATCGCACTTGTTTCGCAGCAAACCATCGGGGCTAAGCTTGGCGCCGTTGCAGTTCAGCAGAGTTTAGAAGCGGCGTTTATCGGGTTTCTTCTAGTTGCACTGTTTATGATTCTTTACTATCGCTTGCCGGGTCTTTTGTCGGTGTTTGCTTTGCTGGTGTACGCCAGCATTGCCCTAGCGCTTTTCAAGTTTTGGCCAGTAACGTTGACGCTTGCAGGAGTAACTGGGTTTATTCTCTCTATTGGTATGGCAGTGGACGCCAACGTGCTTATTTTTGAACGCCTTAGGGAAGAGCTTGCTGAGGCAAGGCCGCTACAATCAGCTATCGAAGTTGGTTTCCAGCGTGCTTGGACGTCCATTCGCGATTCAAATGTATCCTCGCTTCTTACCTGTACGATTCTTTACTGGTTTGGAACCAGCGTTGTTCGTGGGTTTGCGTTGACGCTCGCTCTTGGTATTTTGGTAAGTATGTTTAGCGCGATTATCGTTACTCGTACATTCTTAAGGCTTGTGGTGGCTAACGGTACAAGTAAACGACTGTGGCTTTATGGCGTGGCGCGAAAAAATAATTCGACCGAAGTATGAGACGTACAAATATAAATATTGTTGGTTATCGCAGAATTGCCTACCTCTTTTCGGGTACCTTGGTGCTACTGTGCGCGCTGGCTATTTTACTTCCAGGGTGGGGACTCAAATACGGTATTGATTTTACTGGGGGATCGTTAATGGAAATTACCTTTGCTGGTAATCGTCCAGCGATAGCGGACATTTCAGCGGCGGTACTAGAAACTATTGGAACCGTAGACATTACTCCCATTGGTACCAATGGGGCAACTCTGCGAATAGGCGCCAAAGAAGGTAAGGCGTTAAGCGAAGAGGATCACGCGACCTTACTCGCAGCATTAGAGAAAACATTTGGCGGAGAGAAAGGGGATAGTATTAGCGAAGAGCGTTTTACCGCCATCGGTCCTACTATTGGAGCTGAGCTACGACAAAAATCAATTTTTGCATTGAGTGCTGTTTTGGGGGCAATCATTCTGTATATCGCTTGGGCGTTCAGAAAGGTTTCTCGTCCGGTACCCTCATGGCAGTTTGGAACGGCGGCCATTATCGCTCTCTTTCACGACACCATTATTACGGTTGGTATTTTTTCTATTCTTGGACACTACCTTGGTGTTGAAGTAAACGTGCTTTTCATTACTGCACTACTGACCTTACTTGGATTTTCGGTTCACGATACCATTGTTGTATTTGATCGTATTAGAGAGAACTTGCATCGCGCCACTGATTCTTTTTCCCGAGTTGTAAACCGGAGCTTAAACGAAACAATGGGTCGATCGATAAACACTTCGTTTACGACATTGCTCGTGCTTATTTTTACTTTGGTCTTTGGTGGAGAAAGTATTCACTATTTCGTACTAGCACTTACCATTGGTATTTTCGTTGGTACCTACAGTTCAATTTTTATAGCTTCGCCACTTTTGATTAGCTGGTATAGCTGGAAAGAAAAGCGACGAATCGCACGTTACTAATTTTACAAGTTTAGAGATGTAGGAAGCGAAGCTAGACTGCGTCGCTTTGACGTTGACAGATTATTCGTTTTATGCTATTATAATTTTATCGGAAATTTAAAATAGCACATAAAATAAGATAGTATTTTTGATCTTTTGTATTAGCCCATAAAATCATGTCAGAGTATAGTATTTTAGATAAATTAATTGCCCAGCGACACGCAGAAGAAATACGTACGTTTGACCCTGTCGCGGTAGTGAATCATCTGCTTAGCACCCTAGCGGACCGCGAGGCCGATGTTGTTCGTCGCAGATTTGCAATTCCAGAAGGGGGTCAAACAGAAACGCTGGAAGAGATTGGAGATCAGTTATCGGTTACCAGAGAACGTATCCGTCAAATTGCTAAATCTTCTGTAGACAAATTGCGGGCGCTCTCCGCAAAGAACGAGGAGCTAAAGTTGTTCATCAGAACAACAGAATACCTGTTGCGTAGTTACGGAGGCGCGTTAGAGGCAGTTTTTTTTATAGATCAGCTCCTGGATTACTCGCAAGGAAGGATCGGTGACGAAAAACATGAAGCTTCGACAAAAGCCTGCCTACATTTTTTGCTCGACCATTTACTTGATGGTTTTGTTGAATACCGGGAAGACGATGTTTGTCTTCGCCCAATTTATGTTTTAACTGGCGTTGATACAGCATTACTAAAGGGAGCAGTAGAATCGTTTGTGGAAGCAATAAAAACGGTAGGATACCCGATAGAGCGTGGCGATCTTCTACAACGCTTTCGGCAACAACCTTTTTACCTTGAGCGCCGTCAACAACTAGTGGCTGAACCAGTACATATTGCAAGAGAGTTTATTGGCTCTCCGGGTACAAATGACCCACCAACTACCGAGGAAGAAAATCGCGTCCTGACCGCCTATTTATCAGCAGCTGGTGAGCTTGCGCAGAATATTTTTGGAGAGTGGGGGATGCGTTCTTGGCAAACCATTCATCCGCGACGAATGAATGATAAAATTTATTTAATTCTTCGGCATCACGGAAAGCCCTTACATTTTAATGTGATTACCGAAAAAATTAATTCGATGCATTTTGATTCGAAAGTTGCCAAGGCGCCATCGGTTCATAACGAACTCATTTTAGACAAACGGTTTGTTCTTGTTGGCCGTGGGCTTTACGCGCTTAGAGAGTGGGGATACCAGCCAGGTACCGTAGTTGATGTTGTTCGTGAGTTGCTTCAAAAAGAGGGCAGTATGAAGCGAGAGCAGATAGTACGCGCCGTACTTGAACGACGAATGGTAAAGAAACAGACAATTCATTTGGCGCTTCTCAATTCTACAATGTTTACGAAAGACAAAGAAGGTAATTACCATCTTGTTCAGCAAGCCTAATCTATGGACGTTGCAACACCGTCACGTTTTGCTGAGTTACTGCATGCAGCCATATACGGCGCTTCTCCGCTCATTGCTAGCTGGGAACTTTTTTTCTATTTGGTGATTCACGGTGGGTGGATTATTTTTGTTATTGCTTTTGTGCGGCTCGGATGGTTTTTTTGGATGCGCTACATTAAGAGAGAGTACCAAAGACAAAAGTGTCATTGGGTACTTCTGGCGATAGATGTGCCACGAGATAACGTGCAATCACCAAAAGCAGTTGAAAATATTTTTGCTCATCTTGCTGGTGCACATGGCACAAAAACAATGCTGGAAAAATATTGGTATGGTGCCGTGCAGGAGTCCTTCTCTTTAGAAATTGTAAGTATTGAAGGATACGTTCAGTTTTTGATTAGAACGGTTGACAAGTTCCGAGACTTAGTGGAAGCGGCGGTGTATAGTCAGTATCCAGACGCTCAAATTACTGAAGTAGAAGATTATGTGGAGGGGTATCCGACGGTGTATCCCGACGAGCGCTATGATATGTACGGTACAGAGGTCGTTTATGTAGAGAATGAGGCGCTACCTATTCGTACCTACGTAGAGTTTGAGCACATAATGAGTAAAGAGATGAAAGACCCGATGAACGCTGTTATAGAAACAATGGGTAAACTTGGTCCGGGTGAACAGCTGTGGCTACAGATTATTATTTTGCCTATAACAAACTCGTGGAAGAAAGAAGTGATTCATAAAATTAAGGATACTATGGGTCACGCAAAGGAGACGGGCTCGCTACTGTCTAGCATCGCAGGAGAAATTCAAAAGTTTGGGCAGTCCGCGTCGAATCAATTTGGTGGTGGTTCGGGTGTACTCGAAGAGGGGCATCAGGAGAAAGGCTCACTTGGCGGGTTATTGCTACTTTCGCCCTACGACAGGGATCGTATTGAGGCGATGTCAATGAAGGTCAAAAAGATAGGCTACGAAACAAAAATTCGATTTGTTTATATTGCCACCAAAGAACGGTTTAATGTACAGCATGGACGTGAGGCGTTCATTGGCGCCATTAAGCAATTTAACACCGAAAACTTAAATTCTCTTAAGCCTGACACAAAACACGTCGGCGTTCATGCTAACTACTTTTTTACCGATTGGCGAAAAAATTTGAAGCGCAGAAAACTGATGCATCGATACAAAGAGCGTGAGTTTGAGTTTGGCCGAGAACCGTATGTTATGAATATCGAAGAGTTGGCCACACTTTGGCATTTTCCAATGATGACTGAAACGACCCCCATTAGAGCAGCAGTTCAAAAGACGGACTTTAAGCACACCTCCCCACCAGTTACTTTGCCCTACGCGAGCGAAATTGGCACTAATTACCCCAGTGAGACGAAGCGGCAGGAAGGAGAGGTAAATCCAAAACCACCCGCAGATTTACCGACAGCTTAGAAGGTTATGCTAAACACAAACAACCAAGATATAACTTTTTTTGCTGAAACGAACTACCGAGATAAGTGCCGCCTTTTTGGTATTCGACGGGATGATCGGCGTCGCCACATGTACATTATCGGTAAAACCGGTATGGGCAAGTCTGAACTTTTGAAGCAGATGGTGTATTCAGACATTATGGCGGGTAACGGCATTGCGGTTATTGATCCGCACGGTGAGCTGGCCGAAGCTACACTACCGCTCATACCTTCAAATAGGGTAAATGACGTGGTGTATTTCAACCCCGCAGATTTAAATTTTCCCATCGCTTTTAATATTTTAGAATCTGTTAATCCCGAAGTGCGGCATCTTATCGCTTCTGGACTGGTAGGTGTGTTTAAAAAGATTTGGGCAGATTCTTGGGGACCGCGACTTGAGTACGTGCTTCGGAATGCCATTCTCGCCTTACTCGATTATCCAGGATCAACATTACTTGGTGTACTGCGCATTTTGACGGACAAAGCGTACCGTAAACGCGTCATTGAAAAAATTCAGGATCCAGTCGTGAGAAGTTTTTGGGTAGACGAATATTCAAAGTATCCAGATCGTTTTCAGGCGGAAGCTATTGCGCCAATTCAGAATAAAGTTGGGCAGTTTTTGTCCAATGCTCTCATTCGCAATGTTGTGGGACAGGTAAAGTCTTCTATTGATATTCGTGACATCATGGATAATCAAAAAATTCTTATTTTGAATTTATCAAAAGGAAGAATTGGAGAAGATACTTCTGCTCTACTGGGAGCAATGATGATTACGCAAATTCAATTGGCAGCTATGGGTCGTATTGATACGCCAGAAGAAGAGCGAAAAGATTTTTATCTTTATGTCGACGAATTTCAAAACTTTGCCACCGAGTCGTTTGCAAATATTTTGTCAGAGGCCCGTAAGTACCGCCTCAACCTTATTATCGCACATCAGTACGTCGAACAGTTAGACGAGGAAGTGCAGGCTGCCGTTTTTGGTAACGTTGGTACGATTGTATGCTTTCGTGTAGGCGCTACTGACGCGGAGTTGTTGGTTAAAGAGTTTAGCCCTTATTTCACTGAAGAAGATTTGGTTAACCTAGCAAAGTGGCAGATTTACCTTAAGTTAATGATTGATGGCGTTGCCTCAACGCCATTTTCCGCAAATACGCTTAAGCCGGTAGCGAATAATTACGGTAATCGTGAAAAAGTTATTCGTGTGTCTAGAGAGCGGTACGCAAAAGAGCGAGAAATTATCGAAGACAAGATTTCGCGCTGGGCAAGTACCCTCGAACAAGAAGCCGTAGATTTGCACAAAGCTGCCAGTTCCGCGCCTCCGAGAACAGAACGATCTAGAAGTGCGCAAGTTGTTACTAGCCACAAAACAGCAGTGCCAAAGACGGCAACTCAGTCTGAGGCGAAACAGTTATTAGCCAGCGAACCAGTAAAGAACGTGTTAAGCTATGATGCGGTTTGTAATGAGTGCGGTAAGCCTACTAAGCTGTCTTTTAAGCCAGATGGAAAACGCCCTGTTTACTGCAAAGAGTGCCTCAGTCGCATACGCAGTGAGCGAGCGAAAGGCAGACAGGGTGCGGTTCCAGCAAGTAAACCAGCCGTCGTAAAAGAGAAAATACCTCTGGTGATCAATAACGTAGTTGCAATAGAAAATAAAAGTGACGATGAGGTTAAACAAAAAGAAGCTGAACCATTTGTAGAAAAAAAGCAAGGCGATGAGCATCTGAAAAGTGCAAGAGAAACAAATGAACAAAATACCTCAAAGGGAAGTATCGTGCAACCAGGCCAAACGATTACGTTAAGTTAGCAATGAAGTACGAGTCTGATTACGTAGCAAAAAAGAGCGAGAAGATTCATTTAAAAGAAGACACGCTTTTTTCGCGTAAAAATGTGCAACCATCGATTGTCTGGGGCGCATTTGCTACTTTTGCGGCATTTACTATTGAGCAAAAGATTCATCATGGCCGATCGCTTATAATGGTGTTTGCTGTTTTTTTTCTTGTATTTTTTGTGTCTGTGCTGCGATATGCCGATAGAATCTAGAAGCATGGTAGTATAGAGTTTAACTTAGCTGGCGAGGCTGTAAATGCATAAGAAGAAAAAAGTTTATGTAGGACTTTCTGGTGGTGTTGATTCGGCTACCGCAGCTTTTTTGTTGCAGCAAAAAGGGTACGACGTAACAGGCGTTTATTTAAAATGTTGGGAAGGATTACAGACAGATTCGGGATTGCAATTTAACGACAGTTGCAGCTGGCGAAAAGAGAGGCGGGACGCTCTGGCAGTTGCTGCCATGCTACGTATACCTTTTAAAACGTATGACTTCGTCGAAGAATATCAGCGTGCAGTAGTGGATAATTTTTTCCAAGAGTACGCAGCTGGAAGAACACCAAATCCTGATGTGTTATGCAATCGTATTATCAAGTTTGACTCTTTTTTAAAGCGTGCCCTTTATGAAGGAGCCGACGCAATAGCGACGGGCCACTATGCGCGAGTCGAGCAGCACCAATCAGGAGCACAACTTTTAGCTGGTGTCGATTCCACAAAAGATCAATCGTACTTCTTATGGGCACTTACACAATTTGCGTTGGCCCACAGTTTTTTCCCTGTTGGCGAACTCAAGAAAGCGCAAGTTCGTAAGCTCGCTTTGCAAATAAACCTTCCTAATGCACAAAAGCCCGATTCTCAGGGTATTTGCTTTATTGGTAAAGTGCCGCTGGAAACATTTCTACAGACGAGGATACCCCAAAAAGATGGCAAAGTTATTACTGCGAGTGGGGAAGTAGTGGGTGGGCATAAAGGTGCAGCGTTGTATACAATCGGTCAGCGTCATGGTCTTGCCCTTAATGCAAAACTACCGTATTACGTTGCCGGAACAGATATTGAGAATAATGTAGTAACAGTAGCTGAGGGAAATAGTGATAAGGTGCTGTATAGAAAAATGGTACGTATTGAAAAAGAGCATTGGATAAACGAATCACCAAAAATTGGAATGAAGTACAGTGCGCGTATACGTTATCGCCAACCATTGCAAAAAGTGGAGTGCATTGCGCATGAAGAGACGGGCTGTCGTTTTCGCTTTACTGAACCACAACGTGCTGTAGCGCCAGGCCAATCACTTGTTGTGTACGATAAAGATAGGGTCGTTGGGGGGGGTATCATTGCAGCGGACTAAAGCAGTCCTGTGTCGCGGCGAAGGTGTGTTATCTCTTCAGCGGACAGATAGCGCCAGCGGCCAACCGTTAGGTTGCCCAGAGAGAGTGAAAGCACTCTGGTTCTGCGTAGATTTATTACGTTATATCCAACATACTCACACATCCTTCTAATTTGTCTATTTTTACCCTCTCTGATAGCGATACTGAATCCGCGGTCGGTAAGTCGCCGTACTTTAGCTGGTAAAGTTAGTTTATCGCGTAAACGAATACCGTGTCGCAGTACATCAAGTTTGTCCTCAGTAAGTGTTTTATCGACCTCAACCACATACTCCTTTTCGTGCTCAAAGCGAGGATGGGTTAGTCGGTTCGTGAGCTCGCCGTCATTAGTCAGTAGTAGTAATCCAGAGGACAACACATCGAGACGCCCAACAGGAAAAAGTCTTTGGGTCGAAGGGACAAGATCGAGTACATTGTCGGACATACGTCGATCAGTCGTGGTAATATAGCCGATTGGTTTATTAAGCATGAGATAGAGCAACGCAGCCGGGGCAGAAATGGTCATCCCATTGACCGTAACCGTATCGGCATCAGTGACAGTCGCACCAGGGGTTACAGGCGTTCCATTTACGGTTACTAAACCTCGAGCAATCAATTCGTCTGCTTGTCGGCGCGACCATTGACTTCGAGCCGCTATAAATTTATTAATTCGTTCTGGCATGCTTTTAGTATACAATGTTTTTTACCCATCTTGTCAGGGTAAAGAATTGTCAATATACTAGCAATACTATGACAGCAAACGAAATCAGAAAAAAATATCTTTCCTATTTTGCTGATTTGGAGCATCGAGTTATTGCTTCTGGGTTACTCATCCCAGACAACGACCCTACCACACTATTTACCGGTTCGGGAATGCAGGTGTTAATACCGTATCTTCTTGGAGAGCAGCATCCGGAAGGGAAGCGGTTGGCTGATTCGCAAAAATGTTTTCGCGCGGAAGATATGGAGGAGGTGGGGGACAATCGTCACACCACTTTTTTTGAAATGCTCGGCAACTGGTCACTTGGAGACTATTTTAAAGCTGAACAACTTCCATGGTGCTTTGTTTTTTTGACAGAGAAGCTTGGCATAGATCCGAAGCATCTCTATGTTACTGTGTTTTCCGGCAGTGAAGAAAATAGTATTCCGCGAGACGACGAGTCTGTTGCTCTATGGAAAAGCCTTTTTAAAGAAAAAGGAATCGACGCGAAAGATGTCGTTATTGGTTCCATTGAGGAAGGTTCTCGCAATGGCATGAAAGGGGGAAGAATTTTTTATTACGATGCGTCAAAAAATTGGTGGAGCAGAGTTGGGTTGCCTGACAAAATGCCAGAGGGTGAACCCGGAGGACCTGATAGTGAAATCTTTTACGAATTTACTGAAATCAAACACGATCCTGCCTATGGAGCGTTTTGTCATCCAAATTGCGACTGTGGCCGTTTTATGGAGATTGGCAATTCGGTTTTTATGGAATACCAAAGAACAAAAACCGGGTTTGATCCGCTTCCGCAAAGAAATGTCGATTTTGGAGGTGGGCTAGAACGATTGACCGCGGCTGCTAACAATAATCCCGATGTGTTTTCGACCGTTGAAGGTTTGCACTTCACTGTTCAACAGATAGAACAGCTATCGGGGCAATCTTACGCTAACTGTGCCCCTGCGCTCAAGTGGTCCTTTCGGGTAATTGCCGATCATATTCGCGCAAGCGTTTTTTTGATAGGCGATGGTGCGGAACCGTCCAATAAAGAGCAAGGATATGTGGTTCGACGTCTCTTGCGGCGCGTGGTGCGACACGCGGACATGTTGGCAATGGAGCCTAACACCTTACATCGATTGGTAAGGCCGGTTGTGCAAGCGTATGAAGAAGTTTATCCGTACTTGGTTAAGCGCCAGCAGCTAATAGCTGAAGCTATCGGCGCGGAAGAACAAAAGTTTCGCCAGACTTTGGTTCGAGGTGAGCGGGAGCTGCGTAAAATTGTGAACGACACTATTTTAACTGCAGGAAAGCGGTTAACTGGTCGTGATTTGTTTACAATGTATGCGACCTATGGTTTTCCAGTAGAGTTAAGTTTAGAAGAAGTAGAACGTGTTATTTTACCGGAATTAGGGCTTGAAAATGCCGAAAATTTTTTTGACAGAGAGAAAATACTTGAAGAGTTTAAGCAAGAATTCGAGCAGCATCAGCTACTCTCTAAAGGCGGGGAGATAAAAAAATTTCATGGCGGACTTGCTGACGATTCATGGGAATGCACTCGTTTGCATACTGCTACTCACCTTTTGCACGAGTCACTTCGTAGAGTACTTGGTAAGCACGTATTCCAAAAAGGCTCAAACATAACTCGCGATAGACTTCGATTTGATTTTTCGCACAATGAAAAAGTAACGTCAGAGCAGCTCGAAGCAATAGAACGTGAAGTAAACGGTGCCGTTGAAGCTGATTTGCCTGTTTCATGGAAAGAAATGACCTTTGCCGAGGCGGAGAAACTCGGCGCTTTGGGGTTGTTTGAAGATCGTTACGGAGAAAAAGTGAAGGTGTACACAGTTGGCGATTTTAGTAAAGAAGTATGTGGCGGTCCTCATGTGGCGCACACAGCGCAAGTGGGGAAGGTAAAGATTAAGAAAGAGGAAGCGGTTTCGCGAGGAATTCGTAGAATTAGAGCTACGGTATCGTAGTTTAGTTTTACAATGTTGTTTGTGCGTTGGCATCGCGTTGCTTGGTGGTTTATTGGAGGTTCAATAGTACTGCTTAGTTGTGTATTGTTTGTTTTTTTTATTCCAAAAGCAAGCGTTACTGTGAGCGTAAGCGGAGAACCCGCCAGAACAACTATGAACGTAGTTTTGGATCCCAGTATTGACCATTCTCTACCTGCGCTCGCTACCATTCCTGCTGAGCAAGTAGAGGTGCAACCAAACGATCAAATTTTCCCCCTTCTGGTAAGGACTGATGACGCCCAAGATCACTTTGTGGTTTCAGATCCTCTTCTCACCACTGGGGTTGCCTTTAAAAAGGACGATTTATTGAATCTTGAGAATGATGAACTTAAGAGATTGTTAGCCACCAATACCGTCTTAGACAAAGCAAGCATAGAGGTACGCGTTACCAAGGCAGTAGCAGATAGTGGTGACGTTTTGCGGATGAATACTTCCGTCTCGGGGCTGGCAATACCCGTCTATGATTTTGGCAGCATGGCTAAAATGGTGGCCGCAAAAAAACCAATAGTATTAGTTCAAAAATTGATGCTTCTGCGCGGCATTACCGATGTAAAGATTTCAGTTTGGCCATCCTTTTGGCCATGGTTGCCATACCGCTCAGAATCATTCAATTTTACCCTTGACATTCTTTAGCTGGCAATGTATTCTATTCGACACTGCAGACAAGTTGCAGAAACAAAGGAATTACGACCTATTGATGGGTTTTTCCTTAGAAATTCTAGGCTTTTTTAGTTTACTCAGAATCTGAAATTTGCTAAGAATTTTTATTTTTTGTCTTGGTAGTTATTGCCGACTAACAGAAGGTACGTATAGGCGAATTAAACGCAGAGGATACAACTTCCGCCCCGAACTCCAAGGATTTCCTAGAGGTTGACGGGCAGGTTGCCGAGCTATTGCCGGCGGCTACTTTCCGAGTGAAGCTCGACAATGGTCCTGCAGTGCTTGCTCACCTGTCAGGAAAAATGAGGAAATTTAGAATACGCATTGTTCCAGGGGATCGAGTGCGCATGGAAATGACCCCCTACGATCTTACTAAGGGTCGAATTACTTACCGATACTAATTTGATTCAATGAAAGTTAGAGCGTCTGTAAAGAAAATTTGTATTCAGTGTCGAGTGATTCGTCGCAAAGGAAAGTTGCGAGTGATTTGTCGTACGCCAAAGCATAAACAGCGTCAAGGATAATAATTTATGGCAAGAATTGCTGGTGTTACTATACCTAACGAAAAGCGCATTGAAGTTGCGCTTACCTACATTTATGGCATTGGACTATCGGTGTCCAAAAAGATTTTGTCTGAGACAAAAATTAACGTGGATACCAGAACAAAGGATTTGCTTGATGATCAGGTTGCCTTGTTGCGCGAGTACATAGAAAAGAAGCTTCGCGTAGAAGGAGATTTACGCAGAGAGGTCATCGGAAATATAATGAGAATTAAAGATATTGGTTCCTATCGCGGCAGTAGACACGCAAAGCATCTTCCGGCTCGCGGGCAGAGAACTAAGACCAACACCCGTACGGTGCGAGGTAACGTGCGCAGAACTATGGGTAGCGGTAAGAGAACACTTGCTAAGACCTAAACACTATGGCTGAAGAAACAACAACAATTCCTTTTACGGAAGCCAACACAGCTGAGACCGATGCCAGTAAGCCGACTAAGGCTGTCCGCGGAAAGCGCGGAAAGAAAGCTCGTCAGGTTAGCCAAGGCGAAGCTCATATTCAGGCAACCTACAACAATACCGTGGTTACCTTGACTGATCTTAACGGTAACGTGATTAGCTGGTCTAGCGCTGGCCGCGTAGGTTTCAGGGGACCAAAAAAATCTACACCGTACGCCGCAGGCGTCATTGTACGAGATGCGGTCGAGCGTAGTAAGGCATATGGGCTGCAAGAGGTTAGCGTTTACGTCAAAGGGGTAGGATCTGGACGAGAAGCAGCAATTCGGGCGTTGCACGCAAATAATATTGCGGTTTCTACTATTAGAGATATTACGCCTATTCCTCATAATGGCTGCCGTAGGCCACGTGCGCGGCGCGTTTAATACTTACTATGGGTAAATTACTTGGACCAAAGCATAGAATGTGTCGGCGTGTCGGTGAGCGAGTATGCACTAGCGACAAGTGTCCTGCCGTAAAGCGGCAGCAGCCACCAGGGGTGCATGGGACGAAGGGGTATCGGCGACTCACAGAATTTGGTACGCAGATGCGAGAAAAGCAGAAGACGAAATACCTTTACGGGGTTATGGAGAAGCAGTTCAGTGGTTACTACGAAAAAGCGGCAAGCAAGAGTGGCAACACGGCAGAGTTTTTCTTGCAACTGCTTGAGCGTAGATTGGACAACGTCATTTTCCGTATGGGATTTGCCAGAACGAGAGCACAGGCAAGGCAGCTTGTTGGGCACGGTTTTGTTTTGATCAATGGCAAGCGAGTGACTATTCCATCCTATCAGGTTAGGGCTGGTGAGGTTATTACTCTTAAACCGTCGGTAAAAGGTAGTGCGTTGTGGAAGAGCATCTCTGCAGGGCGTCAGGGGACGACCGCCACTTCTTGGCTATCCGTTGATGAAAAGGCTCTAGAAGGTAAGGTAACGGGCTTCCCCGCCCATGATGACTTTCCACCAAACATTAATATGACGCTCGTCGTCGAGTTCTATTCTCGCTAATTTTTTATACGTATGTTGGACATCAACCTTCCTTCAGTTGTTACTTTTGAAGCCGGCGAAACAAGCACAGGCGGTCGTTTAATAGTAGAGCCGCTTTATCCTGGGTATGGTACGACGGTTGGCAACGCCTTGCGCAGGGTGCTGCTTTCGTCACTGCCGGGTGCAGCAGTTACGGCCGTGAAAATTGCCGGTGCGCCGCATGAATTTGCGGCGTTACCAAAAGTTGCAGAAGATATGCTGCAAATTATAATGAACCTCAAAGAGCTACGTATGCGAGTTTTTAGCGATGAACCAATTAAGTTGCATCTAGCTGCCAAGGGAGAAAAAGCAGTGACGGCAAAAGATATTGATAAAAATAGCGACGTAGAAATTGTTAATCCGGAATTAACCATTGCTACGCTTACGGCTAAAGATGCTGCAATTGAAATGGATATTTGGGTAGCCAAGGGGCGAGGATATCAAATGACAGAAACAGGCGATGCGGCTGGTAGAGAAATTGGTACGATTGCCGTAGATTCTTTCTTCTCCCCAGTACGCAGAGTTTCTTTTATTGTAGAGAGCGCACGAGTAGGACAGATGATCAACTACGACCGATTGCTTATGAACATTGAGACGGATGCAACGTTGACGCCAGAAGAGGCGGTAAAGGACGCCACGAAAGTTCTAGTTGCTCAATTTGCCGCTGTTGGTAAGGTGAACGAAATGGAGGTTGAAACGCTGGTAGCTGATACTGATACAGAAGAAGAGGTGCAGGAAGTTAGCGAAACGGTCAGCGAAGAAACTTCAGAAAAGGAGGAGGCATTGGAGAAAAAGAACGTAAAGAAAGCTACTAAAGAGTAAGCGATATGCGTCATCGTCAAAAAACCAAGACACTTGATAGAAAAAAAGCACCACGAGAGCTCATGCTTCGTAATCTGGTGTCCAGCATTATTCTCTACGAGAAAGTGACGACGACACTTGCTAAGGCGAAAGCGGTTCGGGGGATGGTTGATACCGTAATTACTATTGCCAAGAAGAATGATGTAACTGCACGTCGACGTTTGTTGCAGACGTTGCCGGTAAAAAATGCGGTAACTAAGGCATTGGAAGATCTCGGACCACGATACGCAAAGCGAGACAGCGGCTATACCAGAATAACTAAAACAGGTAGTCGGCAGGGTGACGGTGCGTCTACTGCTACGATTGAACTAGTATAACGATATGGCAGATACGAAGAAAAAAGTACTTACGATTGACGCCAACGGTAAGAGCATTGGTAGAATTGCTACCGAGGCGGTGAAGCGATTGCAAGGAAAGCATATGCCGAATTGGGCCCCTAACACCGATAGCGGTCAACCAGTTGAGGTGGTGAATATTGCAGCAGCGAAGATTATTGGTGAAAAAATGAAGCAGAAGAAGTATTACCACTACAGCGGTTATCCTGGAGGACTCAAAACTAAACCTATGCGTGAAATTTGGGAAAAAGATCCAGCGGAAGTACTGCGTAGAGCCGTGTGGCAGATGCTTCCAAAAACAAAACTACGCAGGGCGCAATTTTTCCGCTTGAAGATTAACTAGCTACTATGCCAACAACTTCTACCAAAACTGCAAAAAAACCACTAAGTAAACCGGTAAACAAGGCGACAGTCAAAGAACCTCGTAATTTTATACAAACCGTTGGTCGACGAAAAAGTGCCGTAGCGAGAGTTCGACTGCATCTTAAAGGTAAAGGTGTTATTACCGTAAATGGTAAGAAGTTGGAGGAGTATTTTCCTCACAAGCTTCAGCAGGAGGCGATTACCGCACCATTACCTTTGGTTGGTATGAACGACACTACTGATATTACGGTTAAGGTGGCTGGCGGCGGCATGAGAGGTCAAGCGGAGGCGATTCGATTGGGCGTAGCTAGAGCGCTTGTTGTCAATAACGAAGAGGTACGCCCAACATTACGAAAAATGGGTTGGTTGACTAGAGATCCGAGAGTGAAAGAGCGAAAGAAGCCAGGATTAAAGGGTGCTAGACGGGCACCGCAGTGGCAGAAGCGATAACAATTTTTTTAAAATAGAATTAATAAAAAAAAGAGTGCGACCAACGCGCCCTTTTTTATTTGTTTTGTTACCTTGACGGGATTCATATTTTTTGCTAGGATAGTGCGAACCTGCTTTTTGCAAAAAGCAGGCTTTTTATATGGTTATTATGGTATTAGTACACCTCATCCTGGTCGCGAATGCTATTCGTTGGTTTATAGTAGTTGGCCTCGAACAGGCCCTTATAACCACAAATAAAGCCTTAAGAGGCGCTTCAACTAGAGTTGCTCAGGGCGTTCTTTTTGTTGTGCTTGCGGTCGGAGTGCTATACGGTCCATTGGCAGGTATTGCAGCCGCTCCCGAATCAACTAATAGCATTGCTACACCTACGAGAGAGATTGTCGCTGAGACGTTTACAGCTATTGTGACGCAGTATAGCTACACCGATAGCTGTCATAATATTCGTAATGGGAAGTGCTTGATGGCAAGCGGAAAACCTGTATACCTTGGTGCTGTCGCCTGTCCGAGTTTTCTTGCCTTAGGGACTAAAATTGAAATAGACGGGAAGGAGTACGCGTGCGAAGACCGTTATGCGCATTGGCTTGACCGTGTTCGAGAGTACCCGACCGTAGATATTTTTGTGGCGAAATACCCACATGGTAATCAGCCGCAAACGATAACTATTGTTCCCGTAGACCGGTTAGCAAACTAAAAATTGCTTATATTCGGAAGGGGGATATGTATGCTACCCTAAAGCTACATGTCAGAGGAAGCAAGAACAATTGCAAAGAATACTACCTACCTCACTACGGCACTGGTTATCCAGAAAGCAATTGCTTTTCTGTTTTTTTTGCTTATTGCTAAACTGCTTGGAGATGTCGGAACAGGGGAGTATGTCGGCGCCTTTGCCTTTAGTAGCCTTTTTTCAATTGGCGTAGATATTGGCCTTGCACAGGTACTGGTGCGAGAAATTGCCCGCAGTCCAGAACGAACCGAAAAATTTTATCGCACAACGCTTGGCATGAAGCTTGTTCTTGGGGTGCTTGTCTACGGCGCCCTTATGGCGACGATAGTATCTCTAAACTATTTTGGCATTCCTCATCCAGGCATCAGTGTGGTAGCTATTGCCGGTATCATTATGATGGCCGATTCTTTAGTGTTAACAGGCACTAGCATATTTAGAGGATGGCAAAATTTGTGGTTTGAATCTATTGTCATTATTGTTCAAAAAATTGGCGTGCTAGCCGTCGGGGTAGCGGCGCTTTTTTTGTTTCCGTCAGCCTTCAACGTTTCGGTTGCCATACTTGTTGGCAGTTTATTTTCCTACGTGCTTCTTGGTAACTACTTAAGCCGTCGAGTCGGACAACCTTGGCGTCCGTCTTTTAGCAAAACAACGGCCAAGTTTTTACTGCGCCTTGCCGTACCCTTTGCAATTGCAGGTGTGTTTTCCACCGCCTACGTGCAGTTAGATTCGGTACTTTTAAGTATCCTGCAAGGGAACTCCGCGGTCGGCCTCTATAGCGTTGCCGCCAAAACCATGAATGCGTTTGCTTTTATACCGGCGGCGTTTGTGGCGGCTCTCTATCCTGCATTGAGTAGCTTCTATGTTTCTGCTCCAGATTTGTTAAAGCGCACCGTTGATCGGGCCCTCCGTTATCTGCTGATCATCGGTGTGCCTATTGCCGTTGGTATCTACCTGCTTGCCGACAATTTTGTGCAGCGTCTTGGCGTGTCGTATGGACCATCAGCGGAGGCGGTTCGCATATTGGTACCGAGTCTTATTTTTGTATTTCTGTCATTTCCGTTGGGTTCGTTACTTAACGCAACCAACAGACAGCACTGGCAAACGGCAATTATTGGCGTCAGCTTAGCGGTAAATGTTGTCTGTAATCTTTTCTGGATTCCAGCTTATAGTTACCTTGGGGCAAGCGCTGCCTGGTTTGTTTCAAACGCCTGCTACTTTATTTTAGACGCGGTTTTTGCATCGCGCGTTGTGCGTATTTCGTGGTCGACCATGTTCGTGAGCGCTATTAGGGTTGGTTTGGCAGCAGTAATAATGGGCTATATCGTTTCAGCTTCCTTACCCGCCCTACCGCTTTTCGCGATCGTCGGTCTTGCGGCAATTTGCTATGGGTTCGTATTAGTGTTGACTCGTGAGATAACCATGAACGATGTCCGGTTTTTGCTTGGGTTAATGCGTAGGCCAGTAGGTGGTAATGTACAACCACTACCACCGGAAGGGTTATAGTATGAATGAGATGTTTACCCTTTTCACTATTGATTTCCCTCCAGACCGTGGCGGTGTTGGAAGAATGTACGAAGCGTTGGCGTGTGCTCTTGCGCCTCAGTTGCGTGTTTACGCACCACTACCAAAAAACGAGAACGACACTGAGCTACCGTTTTCCATTGTGCGCCAGCCGTTACTAGCTGAAGCGGGATTGTTAAAGTGGAGAAAATTATTTTGGGTTTTGCTGCTAAACAAAGAAAAAGGGCGTGAGCATGAGCTATTTATTGCAGGACAGGTGCTACCCATTGGCACTGCCCTGTGGGCGGCGTCATTTTTCAAGCATATTCGGTACGCCGTGTTTGTGCACGGGATGGATATTACCGTCGCCGCAAAAGTAGTGCGTCGTCGCTGGCTTATAAGGCGCATTTTAAAGCGGGCAGACGTTGTATTGGCCGCTAATCAGTTTATTGAAAAAAAAGTTATTGCGCTGGGCATTTCGCGTAATAAAATTGCCGTTATCTATCCTATAGTAGAAGTAGAGTCATCACGAGAACAAAAAGAGGAAGCACGAGAGCGACTGCACGTTGGCCATGGTTATGCACTGTTAACGATTTGTCGTTTAGTCGAGCGTAAGGGTGTTCAGTTGGTGATTGACGCATTGGAAACGGTCTGGAAAGTTTTACCCGAAGTAACTTATTATGTTATTGGTAAGGGGTCATTTGAAGAGCAATTAAAAAAGTTCGCTAGCAAAACGAGTCATCCTGATCGCATTGTATTTTTGGGTGAGGTAGATGACAGGACAGCACGGAGCTGGCGAATAGCGGCGGACATTTTTATCCTGACGCCACTGACGCTAAAAAATGGCGACACAGAAGGAGTTGGTATTGCGCTACTCGAGGCAAGTGCGGCAGGACTGCCGGTAATAGGGTCGCGCCACGGGGGAGTGCCAGAGGGAATGGAAGACGGGGTAAGCGGCAGCCTTATTGCAGAGGAAGATACAAAAGCGCTCGGAGAACAAATTCTCTCATTGTTGCAAAATGCGGGAAAACGTCGTGCAATGGGTAGCGCGGGACAGCAGTTAGTAAAAAATCGTTTTGGGCAAGAACGCGTCGTTAACACTTTTTTGTCAGCGGTAAAAAAAAATGATTAGCGTCATTATACCCAGCTACAACCATGCGAAAGCACTTAAGGGTTGCGTGGAGTCGTTGGCAGCGCAAACTCGTTTGCCAGATGAGGTGCTCATTATCGATGATGGTTCGACCGACAATACGGAAGAAGCGGTAAAGCAATATCTGATAGACCCAAGGTTTAAATCGTTATCGTGCAGTTATCGGCGTATCGCTCACTCTGGCGCACCAAAAGCAAGAAATATTGGGGCGCAGTTGGCAAAAGGTGAGTACCTCATTTTCCTCGATGCGGATATTATTGCCAAATCCACAATGCTAGAGAAGTATCTGACGGCCCTTCAGTCGCACCCTGAGACGTTTTACGTGTACGCTTCGCATCGGTTTGGTAGAAAACTTATTCGCTCACGACCGTTTGACGTTGCCGCCCTAAGACGACAAAATTATATTCATACCAGTGCGCTTATTCGTCGAGCTGCTTATTGCGGTTTTGACGAATCATTGGTTCGGTTTCAGGACTGGGATTTATGGCTAACGATGGCAGAGCAGGGTCACTATGGTTTATTCGTCGATGCCGTACTTTTTAGAGCGAGAAATGTATTCCTAAGACGTGGCATAAGTAGTTGGCGGCCTCGTTTGTGCTACCCGCTGTCCGCGTGGTTGCTTAGGCATTTTGGTTGGGCGCCGCGTTGGTATCGAGCGTACGCTAGCGCTCGACAGCGTATTATCGAAAAACATCAACTGCCATTATGAACATTGGTATTGTTATAGTAACGTGGAATTCTGTGGCAACAATTGCCGCGTGTCTTGAAAGTATTCCAAACGTTCTACAGGATGGTTCTGGTGTAGAAGTTGTGGTCGTAGATAATGGATCAAAAGACGGAACTGTAGCGCTACTCAAAACGTACCAAAACAGAATAAAACTCTCATTACATACTACGAATCTTGGTTTTGCAAAAGCGTGCAACGAAGGTGCCAGCGTTCTTCAAGAGTGCGAGTATCTTGTTTTTCTAAATCCAGATACCGTGCTTCAGCCGCAATGCTTGGAAGGTATTACGCGTTTTTTTAGAGCACAACCGTTTGTCGGGGTTGTTGGCCCTAAAATGCTAAACGTTGACAACAGCATTCAAGCTTCTGTCCGCACGTTTCCGAGCGTTTTTGTGCTCGCCTTAAATTTGCTCAAGGTGCAGCATTTTTTTAGCTCAATATTGCCGTTGCGTCGGTATTTACTTTCTAGTTTTAATTACAGTACGTTACGTGAAGTAGATCAGGTGATGGGGGCGTGCTTTGCTGTTCGCAAAACTACTTTCGATTCACTAAACGGGTTTGACGAACGTTTTTTTATCTGGTTTGAAGAGGTAGATTTTTGTAAGCGTGCAAAAGAGATTGGCAGTTTGATTTTTTTTGTTCCGTGGGCTACGGCAAGGCATGTCGGCGGTCACTCATTTGGTCAGCGTAGCCCGCTCTGGCGGCAATGGTTTTTTTCTAAAAGCGCTCGGCAATATGCACGAAAGCACTTTAGAAGTATTGGCAAAATTATTGTTGCTGCCGCTAGCTATCTTGCGCTTTTGCCGGCCCTACTATTAACTTTCATTCCTAAAGCGTTTCGACCATGACGATTACAAGAGCACTATTTCCAGAACAGATGACAACAAGAGTTTGGCTACCCCTTTTTGTCTTGGTTGACGTGCTGTCTTTTTTTGCTTATTTTGAGCCTTCATTCCGAACCGCTTTTTTTGTAATACTTTTTGTTGCCTATGTCATCCTTGCGCTGACGAACTATAAGTATGCGGTACTCGTTGCTTTTGCCGAGCTTTTTGTGGGGTCACACGGATACCTACTTTGGCTTCAACTTGGCGAAACACAGGTGTCTATGCGCATTGCCTTCTATCTTTTGCTTATGGCCGCAAGCGTACTGCACGTAAAAGAGCTCCGTCTACAATTAAGTAAGCCTTCAGGTAAAGCATTGTTGGCGGTAATGGGTCCACTCGCTTTCTTTATTGGGTTGGCGTTTGTTCGCGGGGTACTTTCTGGGGCAAACTTTGGGGCCGTTTTTTTTGACGCTAATGCTTACCTTTACTTTGCGCTTGTCGTACCACTGTTAGTGGTCATCGCGGATAAAGATTTTTTCAAAGACTGTGTTCATCTCTTGTTTGTTGCCGCCGGTTATCTTGCCGTAAAAACAGTATTGTTATTTTACGTATTCACCCATTCCTATTTTCAGTATTTCGTGCCAGATATTTACATGTGGCTGAGAGACAGTAAGATAGGGGAGTTTACCCCACTCGGTACAGGGCTTTATCGCATCTTTATACAAAGCCAGATCTACCTATTGGTGGTATGGATTTATGCGGTGCTCTCGCACGTGCATCGACCAGTTTGGCATTATGGCAAAGCTGTACTTTATGTCAGCTTTTTGGCGGCTGCGCTTATCGTTAGTTATTCAAGAAGCTTTTGGCTTGGGTGGGTTGGTGTACTTATGTTAGCCGTAGTGTGGTTGCTAGCTAGTCGACGCATGGTAGAGGCAATTCGATCGGTTGGTTTCTCGGCGTTGTCCGTACTAATAGGATACCTTGTCGTTGTAGCTGTCGTTGCCGTACCCTTTCCTGGTACGCCGTCAGGAGCTAAGTTTTCGCTTGACGAGCGTTTAACAGCGAGCGACGCGGCAGCGTCAAGTCGATGGAATGAGCTTTCGCCCCTATGGAAACAAATAGAAAAACATCAGTTTATCGGCAACGGTTTTGGTAGTAGCGTAACCTACATTAGTAACGATCCTCGCGTGCGCGAGGAAAACAGTAGCGGACTATACATAACAACCGCTTTTGAGTGGGGTTACCTTGATATGTGGTTAAAACTTGGACTTCTTGGGATTGCTTCCTATGGGCTACTAATTAGTTGCATTATCTATTGGGGATACCAAAAAAAAGTTACAGAGCTCGGCTTACTTTTTGGTGTTCTTGCAGTTTTGATGGTAAACATAGGGAGTCCGTATTTAAATCATCCGCTTGGTATAGGGCTTGTGTTACTTGCATTGCTATTTTACGCACCCGGGTTGACGGGGAGCGAAAATCGTGCTATAAACATGGGTTCGACTTTGCCTAATGTTCCGAGGTAGAGCCGACGTTTTTTGGGCGGAACAACGGAGGTAGTGGTGATGTGGCGGAGGGTTCTGTTGGTTTGTATGGTTTCGTGTTTTGCTTCTGGCTGTGACTTTGGCGCAAGCGCCAAAGTAGAGTCGGAGAGCAACTCCGAAATCGAACGATACGTCGTACAGTGTGGTGACACGCTTTGGAGTATCGCACGGTCGCACCGGTTGACTGTCAAAGATGTGCTGCTGCTGAGCAGCTATCTCGAAGAGGAGTATGTCCATACCTGCGCTGGTATTCGGCGCACCAAGGGGTACTTCTGTAATGACAGTCGTCCGGATGCCTGGATGCACTCGTTGCGTCCGGGCGAAGAAATTGACCTCCCTCTCTGGCTGGCAAGGTCGCCGGAGTAGGGATGACGCAGTATCGAAGGGGCCGCGCGCGTTCTATACGTTGCGCGGCCCTTTTCCTTTAACGTCTTAAACTCTGAGTCCGTTAATGAGGTCTTTTGCTGGCTGCACTTTTTTGCCTTCAAGTTGTGCTTCTTCAATTATCAGCGCGCCGTCGGCAAGTTTTAAACCAAGTTTGTCGTCATTTCTAAATAGCACATTAGTATCTTCTGGTAAGAAATCTTTCCACTCTTTTACCTTAAGGAGCTTTAATCGTTTGGGTTTGTTATTCACTGTTACCGTTGTCCATATCCCTGGCCATGGTTGGTACGCCCTGTACATTCTGAGCGCTTGCAAAACCGTTGTGCTGCCGTCAATGTAGCCTTTCTCGCGGGTAAGCATTTTACAAAAAGTTGCCTTGCTATGTTCTTGGGCGTGGGGGGTAACAGTACCCTCAAGGTAGTTTGGTAAGGTAGAAGTAAGTAGCGCTGCTGCTTTGCTCGCGAGTACCGCTTCAAGTTCTAGCACTGTTTCGTTACCGCTAAGTTTATGCTCTATGACTGCAACAACGGGGCCGTGATCCATTTTGCTATCCATAACCATTAAGGTAACCCCGGTTATATCGTCTCCTTCTAAAATTGCAGACTCAATTGGTGTAGCGCCACGATGCCTTGGCAGCAGCGAAGGGTGAAGGTTCAGCGCCCCGTGCGGGGGCAAAAGCAGTATGCGCTCGGGTATGATTTGACCATAGTCTGCAACAACAAGAACGTCGGGTGTTAGCGCTTCTAGCACTTCAAAACTCGTTCCAATTTTATCCGGCGTTAGTAACGGCACGTTCTTTTCTTTGGCAACAACGGCGACTGGGTTGTCTAGTCGTTCTTTATTTTTTCCTTGCGGTCGAGGTGGTTGCGTAACTGCGCCGACTAGCGTGCTAGTGTCAAAAAGCGCCTCAAGTATTGTCGCGGCAAAAAAACCTGTTCCCACGAAGAGAACGCGTGGTTTCACCATAGTAATAACTATTCGTTTGGAAGCACCCTATCCGCACGGTCAACAAATAAGATACCGTTCGTGTGATCAACTTCGTGTTGAATAATACGAGCAATGAAACCAGTAGCCTTAATGCTTATCTTTTTTCCGTGTCGATTGTAGGCACGGGCGTAGACGCTTCTAGGGCGGCGCACCGGACCGTAGAAACCAGGAACTGAAAGGCAGCCTTCCTCCATTGAGTCTTTTGAAAGCGAACGGTATAAAATTTTTGGATTAATAAGCTCTATTGGCGTATCACCGTCGGTAATAATAACCAGACGCAACTGTTTACCAATCTGAACCGCAGCAATACCAACACCATCGGCCTTCCACATGGTCGCAATCATGTCATCTATTAGTGTCTGTATTCTTGGTTGCTGTAGCCCTGCAAGACTCACTTTTTCAGACGGCTGGTGTAATCGTTCGTCTGGGAGCGTTACCAATGGTAAAATAGTTGCCATAGGCCGACTATAACAGCGTTGTTGGATTGACGTCAACTTTAATGGCGCTGGTCAGCAGAGCAAAAAGCGGTTTAAGGCTAGCCTCTTTACTTACTTTAAGTATTATCATTTTGATAGCGCCCCCGACCTCGCGTTGTAAAATAATTTCTATGATTGCCAGTTGGCCCTTTTTTAGTACTGCCGCGAGTGTGTCTAGCTCTTTACTAGTACCACTCAGGGTAAGAATCGTTCCATACGGCGGGTAGTTAAATTTCTTTCTCAGTTTAATTTCTTGTTTATAAAAATCAGCAGTCGTTCCTGCCAGAAACGCTTTGAGCGCAGGGTCTTCATTTCCGTAGGTGTCGACCATAAGTTCGCCGCTGGTATGTGCGCTTAGCTGCTCGAGGGTAGCCAGAACACGTTCACTTGCCTGCCAATCAGTCTGCAAAAAAAGTCCCTCGGCACCGAGTACAATAGTAAGGTCAAACGTTGGCACGGTCCAAAGTCGTGGCAAAATAACAGCAGTCGCCACGATGATATCGACGGTATCCCGTCGTATATTTTCAAGAGTACTGGCAAGAATAACGTTTTGTTTATTGCTAGCACTTAGGATTTGTACCGTTTTAGTAGGAAAGGCATTCTTAATGGCTTCCGCAATTCTTTCTACTCCTGCTCCCACAAAGTGAAAACTTGCCCCCGTACACTCTGGGCAAGTTTCTGGCGTAGAAATGTTTACGTTGCATCGTTCACAGTGCAGTGTCGCTATTGTTTTTTTAGACTTTAAAACGAGCGCTCGATCGCAACTTTCGCACCGTGGCAGGTAACCGCAATCTCTACAGACAAGAGCAGCGTAACCACGTTTGTTGGCAAAAACAAGCACAGGTTTATCTTCAGCAGCTATCTTTTTTATAAGTTCTTCGGGTAATATTTTTTTTCGTTCCGTGTATGGTAGAGCGCGGCGATCAAAAGCAACGCGTTTTGGTAAGGTAGTGGCAGGAACGCGAACAAGCGGAACTCCCGCGGTTATACTGAATGATGGCAACACCGCAAAAAGAAAGTTTGGCATTTTATTTTTTGCAACAACCATTGCAAGCTCCCTGGCGTCATAGTGCGGCTGCATGTCCCAGGAGCGGTAGCTGTCGTCGCTGGCATTAAAAGCTAGAATAGAGCAGAGCGAGGCAAAAGGAGCAAAAAGTGCTGTACGGGTACCAAAAATAATTTGCGCTTCTCCAGTTGCAATTTTTTTCCACGTGGTTGCTAGGGTAGATTTAGAAAGTCCTGCATGGTAAATACTAGGTCGTCTATTTTGCTGCGCACTAAAGTGGTGAAGAGCCCATTCTAGCGAGTAGCGGTCAGGAAATAAACAAAGTACTTGTCCTTTGTTTGCTTGGGTAACAATATAGTCAGCGATGGCTTTATCGGTAGGGTTCATTTCACGGCCGGTAATGACGAGCGATCCCTTGGCTTTTGTGAGATAACGATAAAGCTTGGATATATTTTTTACTTTTATAGATTTACGTCTTACCGTCCTTTTTTCAACAGACGGAATAAAGCGCAACGGAAAGTCAGGTACTACTGTTCGCACTGCTTGAGTTCTTGTTGCTGCATACCTTCGGGCAAGCTCATTGAGCAGCGACAATTGTGTGTCGGATAGCGGAGGGTAGGGGAGTATGGTGGTAACTGATTTTAACTTTTTAGCATTAAGGGGTTGCCGCACTACCTCTTCAACCATGCCTATTACGTTCCTCGAACGGAATTGAACAACGCAAAGAGTACCGGTCCCAACGGTCTCAGTATTAGCATTTGACAGGGTATAGGTATAAGACTGGCGAACACCTCGGGGTAAATGTATCCTCGGCGTAACAAGAAGATATTTCATAAGATTAGTATAGCAACCTTCGCAAAACGTATACAGAAAAGGCGTTGTTTTTTTGGTAGCTCAAACTGGTGTGCTATACTGTAGCAGACATGATTCCAATTATCCCCATAGCTAGTTTCATTAGCGCGCTCGTTTCCCTTGGAGCAACGACGCGCGTCTTTTCGCTTTACCGTCAGAGAAAAAACGAAGCCCTTTGGTATTTTGGTGCATGGTTTGCCGTTGTAACGATTATGTTTTTAAATTATGCGCTTGGTGGCATTGTTGCCAGCGGAGTAGGTAACGCCGTTATTGACGCAATAGGAAATCTCTTTATTTACGTCTCTTGCGTCCTTCTTATCCAGATACCGTTTATTTTTTTAGACCGCAGGGAGTGGGGCGTTATTTCGGGAATTATTCTCGCCACAGCTGGACTCGTTTTTTTTATTGGGCTGCTTCTTAATCCTTCACCGAGCGTACGAGAAGTGGTTGGACCTTACGTGTTTTGGTGGCCTCAGTATGAGCAGTGGCTGCGTAGCTATACTGGAGTAGTCGCTGGTACTACCACGCTTACCTTTACTCTAACCTTTCTCTATCTCGGTTACAGGGGACGTAGCGACATGGTGGTTTTTCGTCGGTCCGCCTATCTTGCTGCGGGGATGTTTTCTTTAATGCTTTCAGCGCTTTCAATTTTGATTGTCCCAAAAATCATTTTTGTTGAGAGGATTGTGTTAGGCGCTACCGCCATGGTCGCCGGCATCATTCTGCTTTATTATGGGCTTCTTTGGATGCCTGGCACCATATCAGAAGTTAGCGAGGGTAGTCAGGCGACGAAAGACCTAGTTTGATTTTTTGTTAGCTTGTTTTGTTTTTAGGCTTATTTTTTTGCCGTCGCTATCGATGGTTACAGTAGTGGCGGAGGTAATTTTTCCCTCAACAATTTTCTTTGCTAGCGGGTCGAGAATTAGCGTCTGAATTGTTCGCTTGAGTGGTCGCGCGCCATACTCTGTACTGTAGCCGGCACGGATGAGAAACTTTTTTGCCTTGTCGCTAACGTCAAGCGATATATGTTTTGTCTCAAGTCGTTTAGAAACCAGTGAAAGTTGAAGATCAACAATAGTATCCAAATCACGCTTAGTCAGGTGTCTGAATACTATGATGTCGTCAATGCGGTTAATAAACTCCGGCTTCATTGTTTTCTTTATTACCCCAAGAACGCGCGTGTCCATCTCTTCCTCTTTTTCCTGCGCCTGCTTTTCGTCATCCGCAAATCCCAGTGAGTATTCTTGAATTATTTCGTTACCAAGGTTTGAGGTCATCACAATGATGGCATTTTTGAAGCTTGCGACCCGTCCTTTGGCGTCTGTCAAACGACCGTCTTCTAAGATTTGTAAAAGCAGGTTAAAAATGTCTGGGTGCGCTTTTTCGATTTCATCAAACAGTACAACAGAATACGGCCGCCGGCGAATTTTTTCAGTAAGCTGGCCGCCTTCTTCGTACCCGACGTACCCGGGAGGGGAGCCGATGAACTTAGCCGTACTGTGTCGTTCCATATACTCGGACATATCGACTCGTACCATTGCCTGTTCGTCATTAAACATAAAAGAAGCAAGCGCTCTGGCAAGTTCAGTTTTACCGACGCCAGTTGGACCAACAAAGAGGAAGCTCCCAATAGGACGCCCTTCTTCCGCAATGCCTGCACGCGAACGTCTGAGAGCGTTGGCAACTGAGCTTATTGCCTTTTGTTGGCCAACGACACGTTTTTCGAGCTCCTCTTCGGCGCGGGCAAGCTTGGCGCTCTCTTCTTCGAGCATTTTTTCTACCGGTATACCTGTCCAGCGGGCAACAACGCGGGCAATATCTTCTGGTGTAATTTCCTCCGTCAGAATACGTTGGCCAGTTTCTTTTTGCATGGCTACCAATTTTTTTTCTTGCGCTGAAACTTCTTTTTCAAGATCGGGTATTTTACCATATCTAATCTCCGCAACTTTTTGAAAATCAGATCCGCGTTCAAAAATATCGGATGTTTGCCGTAGCTCATCAATTTGTTTCTTTGCTGTTCGTATGCGACTGATAATTTCTTTTTCATTTTTCCAGTGAACAGAAAGCTGGTCAGCCTTTTCTTTGCTGCCTGAAAGTTCTTGCTCTAATTTCTCTAGACGTTCTTTTGAAGCCTGATCAGTTTCTTTTTTTAAAGCTTGCTTTTCAATTTCAAGTTGCCTAATGCGACGCTCTAGTTTATCAAGTTCGGTTGGCAGGCTGTCAATTTCCATTCGCAAGGCCGAAGCGGCTTCGTCAATAAGGTCAATTGCTTTATCAGGAAGAAAGCGGTCAGTGATATAACGCTGGGAAAGTTCCGCTGCCGCAACAACCGCAGCGTCTGTAATGCGAACCCCATGGTGAACTTCGTAACGCTCTTTGATGCCGCGCAAAATAGCCACCGTGTCTTCAAGGGTTGGTTCACCTACATAGACTGGTTGAAACCGACGTTCTAGTGCCGGATCTTTTTCGATGTGTCGTTGGTACTCTTGTAGCGTAGTAGCGCCAATAGCGTGCAGCTCACCTCTAGCCAAAGCAGGTTTAAGCATATTGGCGGCATCGATTGCACCTTCAGCACCACCAGCACCAATCAAGGTATGCAGTTCGTCAATGAACAAAATAATTTTACCGGACGAAGCATCAATTTCTTTTAGTACGGCTTTGAGGCGATCTTCAAACTCTCCACGAAATTTTGCTCCCGCAAGCATAGAGCCAATATCGAGCGCGACAAGATCTTTGTCGGCCAGTGATTCCGGTATGTCTCCCGCCGCAATTCGTTGCGCAAGACCTTCTGCGATGGCGGTTTTTCCGGTACCTGCCTCACCAATAAGAACCGGGTTATTTTTTGTTCTGCGACTAAGCACCTGCATAACGCGCCGTATTTCGTCGTCCCGTCCAATAACCGGATCAAGCTTATTTGCGCGAGCCAGAGAGGTCAGATTCTTAGAATATTTTTCAAGCGCCTGAAATTTAGACTCAGGTTCTGCGTCGGAAACGCGTTGGTTGCCTCGCACATCTACCAATACTTTAAGTACGGCATCGTAGGTAACGCCATAATTTTTAAGGGTGGAAGCAGCAGTGCTGGGTACCTCAGTCAATGCCAAAAAGAAATGCTCAGTACTAATATAGTCATCTTTAAGGTGAGTCGCTTCTTCGTCAGCGCGCTTCATTACCTCTGCCATCTGCTGGCTTAGATAGAGTTGAGCAACGCCGCCATCACCGACTTTGGGTATTTTCTCAAGTTCACCATGCACCGTTTCCTTAAGAGCAAGGGTTGGAACCTCGAGTTGTTTAAGTACTGGTGGTACAATCCCTTCATCTTGGCTCAAAAGTGCCGCAAAAAGATGAAGCGGTTCGATTTGTTGGTGCTGGCGCTCTGATGCTAAACGATAGGCGCGCTGCATGGCTTCCTGCGATTTTGTGGTAAAGTTTGTCATTTTGGTATGTTAGCACTCATAACTATAGAGTGCTAACATCGTAAATGTTTAAGAAAAAAAGGTCAATACATTACCGTTAAACCCAGTACACGAGGTGTGCTACAATTCAGCTATGCCATCTAGATACTTTATAGCAATATCCGTGCCAGATGCGGTTAAGGAGTATATTCAGACAGTTGGTCGTCAACTTTTACAAAGTAACCCTCAATTTCGAATTGTGGGAAGGGAGCATATTCATAGTACTCTTTTTTTCTTTCCGGCAGTAAGCGATGAGGGACTTGCTACCCTCTGCAGGATAACCGCTACCGTTGGCTCAGAAGCTGATAATTTTGCATTAGCTCTAGGTTCGCTAGTGTGTTTTCCAAGCGCTGTCAATGCCCGAGTGGTTACTTGCGGAGTAAATGACGTAAGCGGTGCTTTTAGAAAACTGCATACCTTGCTTAAGAATGAACTCAACAATGCCCATTTTGGCTATGACAGTAAAACATGGATTCCTCACGTTACAGTAGGAAGGTTAAAAGAACAGCAAAGCATTTCAGAATCAAAAATTTCACAAGATGCCAACTTGGCGCCACCCACGTGGCAGGCAACAAAAGTTAATCTTTACCGCAGCGACCTTGGGTCCGAAGGGCTTAGGTATACGGTTTGCAAGGAGGTACCTCTGCGTTATGCGCCATAGTTGTTTCCGGATAGTGCTCGATGATATTTCGCTAGAAGCCGCGAGCGCTTCTGTTGCGCGTTGGTGCAACGAGACCGAGCAACGCTATGTGGTAACGCCTAACCCTGAGATGGTAGTACTTGCTCACGCTGACGCTGAATTTCGCAGGGCATTAAATGAGGCAGTTATGGCACTTCCAGACGGCATAGGTCTTGTTCTTGCCTGCAGGGCCGTTTATGGACTTCGACTAAAACGAGTAACGGGAATTGATTTTTTAGTAACACTTTTAACCGATCTGCCAAAACAACATAGCTTTTTTTTTCTAGGGGCAACATCCAGCGTGTTAACGAAGGCGACGGAGATAGCTAAGAAAAAATTTCATGCTACAGTTGCTGGTGCGTTTGCTCCGCCACTTGGAACGTATCAGTATCAGAATTCGTTTTCTGTACTGAACGACCATGAGCACGAAGCCGTTATAGAGCGCATACAAAAGACAAAACCCACCGTGCTTATTGTTGCTCTTGGTCACGGTCAGCAGGAGAAGTGGATGCATACTTTTCTAAAAGACTGTCCAAGCGTTAAGGTGGCAATTGGTGTTGGTGGTAGTTTAGATATTTTGGCTGGGAGGGTCAGACGCGCGCCAAAACTAATGCGCCGTTTCGGGGTAGAGTGGTTGTGGCGGTTGTTGCGTGAACCGTGGCGGATAAATAGAATCAGAAGGGCTATTATTGGTTTTCCTTTGCTTGTAATGAGGTGGATGTTTTCAGTGAGCCTCCGTTACCGTACTAGTGTTGTCGGTTTTATAATGAATAAACAAGGTAAAGTACTAGTTGTAGAGCGTAAAGATCAGCCAGGACATTGGCAATTACCGCAAGGGGGTGTAGAGCCGGGAGAAAGGCTCAGTCTTGCCATACAAAGAGAACTTTACGAGGAACTCGGTACGGATAAGTTCGAAGTTTTAGGCAGAACTCGAAAAAACGTGTATCGTTATAGCTGGAAGACTCGTTATCAAAACAACGAACTTTTATCGGTAAACAATCGACGCTACGGTTATCGCGGACAGAAACAAACTATTTTTTATCTGCGCTTTGTCGGAAATGATAATGATTTTGCGCTGGACCAGCTTGAACACGTTGACTGGCGCTGGGTAGAAAAAAAAGATATCTATTCGGTCGTCAATCCAGTACGTCACGCTATGCTTCATATCGCCTTAGATCAACTATCTCATGTCAACAAGTAACCAAAAAGAACGAACGCGATTTGCGCCTTCTCCAACAGGGATGCCACACATTGGTAGCATTTGGATAGCGCTCTTGCAGTGGCTGCATGTTAAGAGCACCAGAGGCGAATTGATTGTGAGAATTGAAGACACTGACCGTAATCGTTTTGTACCAGAATCAGAAAAGGCTATTTTTGAGGCACTTAACTGGTATGGTATAACCCACGACGAGGGCCCAGATATTGGTGGTGCTTTTGGTCCATATCGACAGTCTGAGCGACTTGCTATCTATAAGCCGTACATCGAAGAGCTAAAAGAGAAGGGGACTCTCTATCCTTGCTTCTGTACCGCAGAGCGGCTGCAGGAAATGCGAGAGGGTCAGCAGCGCGATAAAAAGCCAACAGGGTATGATCGTTACTGCCGTTCACTACCGTTGGCGGAAGCCAAAAAAAAGATGAACACCGAACCCTACGTCCTCCGCCTTAAAATGCCCACAGAGGGCGAGAGTACCTTTGCCGATAAAATCAGAGGCGAGATTTCGTTTTCTAATGCGCTTATAGATGATCAGGTTCTCGTCAAAAGTGACGGTTGGCCGACCTACCACTTGGCGGTAGTCATCGACGATCACCTTATGGAAATTACCACGGTCATTCGTGGTGAAGAATGGATTTCTTCAACACCAAAACACTTGGCACTCTACAAAGCTTTTGACTGGCAGCCACCGGTCTTTGCTCATGTGCCATTAATTCTTGGTACAGATCGTTCAAAATTGAGCAAACGTCACGGCGATTTAAGCGCGCTTTCGTTTCGCGATAGAGGATTTTTGCCAGAAGCAATGATCAATTTTCTCGCACTGCTCGGTTGGCACCCTAAAGGCGAAAAAGAAATGCTAACAAGACAGCAGATAAGCGAAGAGTTTAGACTCGAGGATGTACACGCTGCCGGAGCAATATTTAATGAGGAAAAATTGAGATGGATGAATGGCCAGTATATTAAGGCATTGCCGCCACAAAGATTTATTCAATTAGCACTGCCCTTCGTGCTACAATCTATGGTAGCCAAAGGAAACAGAGAAATGGTTCTTCCCGTTAGCGGGAAGAAAATTTCTAACGGGCTACTCGAAAAGTCGTTATTGGCAGTTCAGAATAGATTACAACAGCTTGATGAGACAGGTGCGGCTATTACAACCTACCTGGAACCAAAAGATGACTATGCCGGAGAACTACTCATTGCCAAAAAGTCTACAGCAGTCAATACCATAGAAACACTCAAAATGTTAGAAGAGTATATGCAGACAATTGCGGAAAGTGACTACACCGAAGAGATGCTAGAGAAAATATTACGGCAATTTATTACAGATAAGAAGCTTGGGGTAGGGGAGACCCTATGGCCACTCAGAGTTGCGCTTTCTGGTGAGGCGGTTAGTCCGAGCCCTTTTTCTTTAGCTTCTGTTGTAGGAAAACAAGAAACTATTAACAGAATTACTTTAGCTTCTCAAAAATTAAGTTCGCAGCATGAGTAGAAAAGTTTTTTTCATCACGACGTTATTTATTTTACTTGGCACCTTAGTGTCTACAGTAAACGCTACGGCAAAAGCGGCTGACAGCCCCGAAGTTAATGCGCTGCAACAGCAAATTAACGCGAAGCAAGAAGAAATAAAAAAACTAGAAGATACGGCCGCTGAGTATCAAAAAAGTCTTAAGCAAAAGCAGAGCGAAACAAGGACGCTTGCTAACCAGATGGGTATATTGAGCGACGAGATTTCCAAAACACAAGTAGGCATAGAAGCCGCGCAGCTGAACATTGAAAAGGTTAATTTGGAAATAAACAGCGTCGAAAACCAGATTAAGGATGGGGAGCAGAAAGTTAAAACGTATCGAGGGGACCTTGGAGCATTATTGCGCTATATCGTTCGGGAAAAAAGTCGCTCACCATTGCAGGCACTTTTTACAACAGAGAATTTTTTTAGTTTTTATGGGCGGTTGCAGAATTTGCATACCCTCCAAAACAGAATGGACAATCTCATTGTGCAAGTAAAGGCAGAGCAGGAGGCCCTTGCTGAAGAAAAACAGCTTGTTGAAAACAAGAGAGGCGAACTTATTTCAGCTGCTGACGATTTGCACCAACAGTCGCTAGATTTATCAGACCAGCAGTCTTTAAAAAGTTATCTTTTAAAGCAGACGAAATCATCAGAGCAGAAGTTTGCAGATCTGTTGCAACAAGTTAAAGATCAGCAAGAACAGGCAACGAGAGCGGTTGCTGCTTTAGAGCAAACGGTACGTGACAAGCTTCGCTCGCATGGCATAGAAACGAATGGCCCTGCCCCTCGCCTTATTTGGCCAGTACCAAAAAATAAAATTACCACTAGATTTCACGATCCCGACTATCCTTTTAACTACTTATTTACCCACGACGCTATTGATATCCGGGCAGCTCAGGGTACGCCAATACTGGCGGCCGCTTCTGGTTACGTGGCGAAAGTCAGAACCGGTAACCCTAGTAACTACTGGTATGTTGTGTTGGTTAACGACGGTGGTCTAACAACCGTGTACGGTCACGTATCTAAGGTATTCGTTTCCGTAGACACCTTTGTTACTCAAGGTCAGGTCATTGCTCTTTCTGGCGCAACACCAGGTAAGCCAGGCACCGGCCCATACAGTACTGGTCCGCATTTGCACTTCGAGGTACACGATAATGGCATTGTCGTTGACCCTAAGATGTTTTTGCCTTAATGGTTTTATGGTTATTAGTATAGGACTTATATTTCACGCTTTTGTTACGGCAGTTATTTCTATCGTTGCCTTTATACTGGTCTACGAGCTGTTTTCTAGGCACTTAAACCATATGATGGTCTCCTATGGGCTGTTCTGGCTGTTTACGGGCCTTCTGTGGGCTCAAAATGCCTATAGAAATGCAATGATCGGCTTTGGGGTAGAAGATTTCCCTCGTTTTGCCTCTGCGGTAATGAGTCAGACAACGGTATTCATTAGCGGCATTCCGCTTTATTACTACATTGGCAGAAAAGTGTTCAAGAGCCCTTTAGTCGCTAAAATACTGACTACCGTAGCGGTTATCGTTGGCATAGTGGGTAGTTGGTTTCTGGCGCAGCCAAATGGGATTATTTTCGAACCGATTACTTTTTTTACGGCAGAGGCAGTTGCAAATCCTATTTCTGCAGTACTTTTCCGTGTGTCAATCGGAGCCATTATTGTAGCGCTTGTTTATAGCTTCGCAGTAGAGTTTAAAACGTGGCGCGGTGGGGGAGTTAAGGCAAAAGCAGCAGGTTACGAGATACTCTACGACATAGCAATATTTTTGTATGTTTTCTTTGGTGTCATTGACCTCGCAAAATTAGTTACCGACTGGCACTTGGTTATTTTCCGCATTTTGTATTGCGCTGCATTTCTCATGGTGTATCTATCGGTACGTCACCAGAGAGAGTCAAGCACAGATTATCTCTTTGTAAAATACGAAAAACTGTGATCAGACGGTGGTATTCTTTGTATAATTGTTGCGGGGGGAAGGGTAGTTGCTAAGAAAAAGAAATCATAAATGAGTCGCACAATATATCTTATACGACGCTTAAATATGACCTTAGCGCACTTCTATTTAACGTGATGACTTGGTATGCGATTCTGTACGTAATTTTCTATTCAATTAACAACGTTGCCTTTAAGTTTATTTAAAATTAGTAACTTCAAAAAATTAGACTAAAGTTATTTTAAACTTCCTTCATGGTTCCTGTATAAATTAGTATCGTGTTAGCGCACGGCATTTTGACTATTGGTGTCATGGGATGCGTTGGCACGTAGTACCCTCTGCTGCAGCTGGCTAGTCTTATGTGTCGTACAATATTACTACTTATAGTAGACCTTTGTACTACCGTAGCGAAGATCTATGTAGTCTATGTTAGCCAACCAATCCGGTTCTGTTCTAGTTTTTTCTGCGTAGAAGACCGACAACTTATTCGTTTGGATAGACAGCGGCAACTCTGTCGAAAAGTAGATGGTAATACCTTGTGTATCCCTAAGTCCTATAGAGTAACTATTCTGCGTATCAATAACGTATTCGGACACCTTTGTAATTGGTAAATCCGGAAGGTTTGCATTTACTGCTAATACAGTATTAAGTAGTGAGGGTTGAATAATTTGCTTTCCGATTGCACCAGTTTCTAACGAGTTAGCAAACGTAACTTTAAGCGCATCGGTGCTTGGTAATACAATTTGATTAATAATAATACCCTTTTTGTCTAGTTCATACCATTTATCGCCTGCACGCCACGCTGCTTTAGGTTGCTTTTCAACAACTGTTATCGATAAGCCGTTTGGAAAAGATTTTTTTACAGTGATACGCTCAAGGCGAATGTTACTGAGCGCAGCGCTTACTTGTGCGGTGGGCACAAAAAAGAAATTGCGAGCAGGTATGAAAAACCAACGATTTTCAGAAAGTATTGCGTCTACCTTTTCAATCATTTGCTGCTTTTCAAGGTAGCGAGTCCCCGTTACCGTTACACCGGTGACAGCAAACGTCCTAGTGCCAAATACAAGGTAGAAACTACCTATCAGGAGCACCACAAGCACGCTTTTTACCGGAAAGGGTCTGCCACGTCTGGTGGATTTTTGTGCTGGGGCTCGATACGGTGCTCTGGGTGAGGGTTGAAATTTCCAACGAAATCTTTTTTGTTGCATAACTAAGGCGTACCACGCTGACTAATAAAATCGCTAATTATTGTAGCAGCCAACGTTGCCGTATCGCTAGCGCTACTCATAACTTTAGGTGCTACTGGATGAACCTCGTTTCCCTCTTTAGCGCCATAGGTAATGATACGTGCTTTTGCCGCACTCTTTACTATTTTTGCGTAATTGTTATCACCATTAAGTACAACTAGGCCTTGCTTGGGCACGCTGGCTGCAAGTACAGCAAACTCTATACTTAAGTCTTCTAGGGTTGTCTGCGAGTTAAAGTCTGAAACCGAAATGTTAGTAATGACGGCAACTATTGGCGTAACAATTTTTAGCAGTTGTAGCATATCCCCTTTTTCTGCAACACCAAATTCTACTACCGCAAGACGAGGGAGTGGAGGAGAAAAAAAGGCTCGCACGAAAGCACGATACAAAATGGTCCCCCACTCCCCTACTGTTTGACTGTAAGGTGGCTCAAGATCAAGTAAGGTTAAAGGTAAACCAATTTCGGTATTGTAATTTTTCTTTGATACAAAAACCTCGCCGAATTTTTTAAGTTTTTTTGCTACGGTTCTCTTGGCTGTTGATTTCCCAACGATGCCTGCGACGGCCACCACCACCGTATGACTACGGCCAAGTCGATAGCGAGCTAACGCGCATAAGAACCAGCTTAATACTTTTTTGATGCTATAACGCATAGGCGGCAAAGAAATCACTAAGACGTTTCATCCCTTCATTGATAGTAGTTCTATCCCGACCAAAGGAAAGACGTAAGTGATGTTCCCCAGAAGGACCAAAAGCAGCACCAGGTACGACCGCTACACCGGCGACCTGTAGTAACGCCAATGACAACATTTCAGAGTTATGATAATCGCGTATGCGTGTTGCATTTACTCGTGGAAAGAAAAAATATGCAGCGCTTGGTACTGTAAAGTGCAGTGCGGAAATTCTGTTTAGGTGATCATACATAAGATTACGACGACCCTTGTATTCGTTTAAATACGTAAGCCATGCTTTTCTTGGCATTTCGAGTGCCTTGATCGCGGCGTACTGGGATATGACGGGCGCGCAAGTTACGAGCGCATCATGAACCGCTAAAATCTTTCTTGCGTTTTGTTCGGCAGCTACTAGGTAGCCCACTCGCCAGCCGGTCATAGAAAACGCTTTTGAAAAACTATAAATACGAATTACGAGGTCACGATAACGTACTTCTTGAGTCAGCGAATAAAGAGATGTCTTATCTTCTTCGTAGAGAAAATCTTTATAAACTTCATCCATGATAATATAGATGCCCCGATCGTATGCAATTTCGGCAATTGCCAAAAGCTGCTGTTTGTCAAAAATGGTTCCCGTTGGATTGTTAGGGTTACAGATAAGCACCGCTTTTGTCTTTTTGTTCAGCGCCGCAAGAAAAGCCTCTTTGTCAAATTGCCAACCACTAGCTTCATCTAGCGCAACATATACAGGTTTAGCACCAGCGAGACGTATCGATTGGTTGTAGGATACATAGCTGGGTGAAAAAAGAATCACCTCATCAAGCGGCTCTAGTAGCGCCAGCATAGTTGAGCTAATAGCTTCAATTGAACCTGCCGTTACAATAATTTCAGATTGCGCGTCGTACTGCGACCCCTCCTCTGCCAAAGACCCCTCGATTAACTCGCGCAGCTCGATAAGTCCGGGTGCGAGTGAATACTTAGCAACACGTCCGGCGTTCAGCGCCGTTATGGTTGCTTTCTTAATTTCTTTTGGGGTATCAAATGATGGTATCCCCTGCGCCAAAGAAACGGTGTTGGGTCGCGAAGCAGCAAGTAGCTCAATTTGTTTGATTTTTGAGAGCTCTACTCCGGCCAGCTGCTGCATACTGTTGGCGGTGTACGCTAGCCGATTATTTCTTTGCCAAAATGGGGGCGAAGCACCTCAGGAACCTTTACTGTCCCGTCTTTCTGTTGATAGTTTTCTAAAATCGCCACAATAATTCGCGACATGGCAATTGCCGTTGCGTCGTTCGTATGCGCGTAAAAAATTGTTTTGTCCTGCCGTATTTTAGTGTTTAGTCTCCGTGTTTGGTAGTCGGTCATAAGATCGCTCGTATGGGTTTCGCGGTAGGTGCCTTGGCTTGGTATCCACGAGTTAATGTCAATTTGTCTTGCGTCAGGATCCCCCATATCTCCGGTGCAAACCGCCATAACTTCATACGCTATATTTAATTCTTGTAACATTGTTTCTTGAACCGTAACAAGAAAATTTTGCTCCTGAATTGACGTCGCAGCGTCAGAAAAAACTTCCATTTCAATTTTATCAAATTGGTGTACCCGAATCATTCCTCGGGTATCTTTTCCGTACGAACCGGCTTCTCTCCGAAAACAGGTCGAAAAGGCAACGTAGCGTAATGGAAAATCAGCGCTATCAATCGTTTCGTTCATGTGTAAAGGTCCTAGGGTATGCTCCGCACTGCCAATAAGATACTGGTCGTCGGAAGGAATATAGTAGCGCTCATCTTCGTCTACACCTGGGTTAAGGCGAGCCATTTTTTGGTAAACATCAGGACGGATCATAACTGGTGGTACGACCGGTACAAATGGTTTCGTGCTAACGCCGTCTCCAACCGCGTCAGCAACCTTTTTAATCCACTCGCTGTTGGTAAGCCGTGACATAGCATACTGCAAAAGCGCCAACTCAAGCAGCGCGCCGTCACCTTTGAGATAGTAAAAACGAGCACCACTGACTTCAGCTGCTTTTTCCATATCAATGATGCCAAGCGCTTCGCCTATTTTCATATGATCCTTTGGCTCAAATGAAAACGTCGGCTTCTCACCCCATGATCGAATTATTTTATTTTCGTCCTCGTCCTTACCGTCAGGAACATCATCGGCAAGTAAGTTAGGTAGAGAAAGCCAAACTTTTTGACGCTCAGTTTCAAGCTTTGTAAGTGCTTCCTCGAGCTGCTTGATGATCTCTTTGTTCGCTTTAGCTTCGTCTATTTTTCTTTCGGCCGATAGCGCTTTTTGTTTTGCACGAAGCGCTTCAACTGCTTCGACTTTTTCTCGCCACTCATTGTCTAGCGTGACCATTTTATCAACAATAGCAGTGTTTCCTCCCCTCCTTTTGAGGGAAGCTTTGACGAGATCTGGTTGGTTACGAATAAGCTCGATATCTAACATAGTGCTGTTAGTATAGCGTCTAAAATGTGAAAGGCAACTAGCTGATTTTTTTTGTGCTGGCAGCTCGCAAAAGAGAAGAGCGGTAGACATTATCTCTGTAGGGATGCGCAACGGCTATGCTAATGGCAGGGCCGTATTCTCGAATGCGACTAAGCAACTGTTTCGCCATTACCTGTTGGTCGTAACCGAGTAGAACCATGGTAGGCTTGTTCTTCTTTAAAATGTGGTAGGTGTTTGGGCTTTTGTCTGCGCTGATAACATCAGTAACCAGCGAAAGCTGCCTCAGACGACGCTCTCGTTTGTGGTAATCGTTTACTGGAGCAGCACCTTTGTAGGTTGTTATCAGTTCGTCGGGCGTTAAGGCTACGGTCACCGCGCCAAAAGCACTGGCTTCTCGTAAGAAACTAATATGCCCCGGGTGCAACAGATCAAAAGTGCCAAAAACGAGAACTCTTGCCGCCATAACTACTTGCTATCTTTTGGACGGAGGGTTGGAAAAAGTATTACTTCTTTGATAGAAGCACTGTCGGTCAATATCGTAAGTAGTCGATCTATGCCTATGCCGATACCAGCAGCTGGAGGCATGCCGTGCTCCATCGCCTCAAGATAACTTTCGTCAATTCTCTGAGCTTCTTCGTCGCCCGCCCTGCGAAGTTTTTCTTGCTCTTCAAAGCGTCGTCGTTGATCATCTGGGTCATTTAGTTCGGAAAAACCGTTCATCATCTCTATACCGCCCGCCACAACAAGCTGGAAACGTTCGACCTC
>PFET01000009.1:7106-19566 GCA_002793855.1 Candidatus Uhrbacteria bacterium CG10_big_fil_rev_8_21_14_0_10_48_11 | reverse complement strand
CCCGCGACCATCACTTGGTTCGGCATCGACACCTTTTTTCTTGAGTAGTTTCCTGAGATTGTCGTCACTTAGGTTCTGTGTCTTTTCCCCCAGAGCGGCATTTAGTGTTTCGTTCCAATCTACTCGTTTGTACGGTGGTGTAAAATCTATACTTTGCCCATCAACAGAAACAATTAGCGATCCGCAAATAGCCGGTACTACTGCGCTAAGCAATTCTTCAACCATTCGCATATAGTCCTCGTAATTTTCGTAGGCGGCGTACATTTCAATTTGGGTAAACTCCGGATTATGCGTGGGATCCATGCCCTCGTTTCTAAAGCAACGGGCAATTTCATACACTTTTGGTATGCCGCCGACTAAAAGCTGTTTTAGGTAAAGTTCAGGGGCAATGCGCAAATACAAGTCAACATTTAGGGTGTTGTGGTGAGTTACAAACGGGCGAGCGTTCGCTCCGCCAGGAATACTTTGTAATATTGGTGTGTCTACTTCTAAGTAACCTTTTCCGTCCAAAAAGGTTCTAAGTTCGCGAAGCAATTTCGCACGCAGGTAGACAATTTCTTTCGCTTTAGGGTTTGCTATAAGATCGAGATAGCGCTTACGATATCGTTGCTCGATGTCGCTAAGTCCATGCCACTTCTCGGGCAATGGTCGTAGCGCTTTGCTGATAACAGTCGGTGCAGCGTTTAGCAGCAGTGTTTTTTCTCCACGTTTAGTCAAAAAAAGGTTGCCAACACACGAAACGAAATCTGCTATATCAATGTCTTCCAGTTTCTGATAGCTGTCCTCGCCAATCTCGTCCGCTTTGACATAGAGCTGAATAGTGCCAGTTCCGTCGCTAATATTAGCAAACGTTGAGCCGCCATGAGGTCGCAGAGAAAGTATCCTTCCGGCAATCGTAACGGTTTCTTTCTGTTCAAGAATACGTTCAAAATTTTCTATTACTTCAGCTATTGTATGAGTTCGGCGGACCGTGCTTGGGTACGGATCAATATCCCGAGCACGTATGTGCTCAAGACGTTGACGTCGTGTGGTAATTTCGTCGTTTGGCTCCGCCATAGGGTTAAGAAATACTTACAATGGTAAGAGCCTTTGTGCCGCTTGGCGTCTTTACCTCAACAATCGCCCCAACCGCTTCACCGTAAAGCGCCTGCCCAATGGGAGATTCATTGGTCACCTTGCCGGCTTTGGGGTCCGCCTCATTCACTCCCACTATGGTATAGCTGCGCTGGCTACCATCTTCGGCTTTTACCTCTACTTTTGATCCTACGGTAACCGCAACTGCCCCTTTCGCCTCTTCCTTGCTAACTACTTCCGCGGTTTTTAAAATGTGCTCGAGTTCAAGAATTCGCGCTTCAACAAAACCTTGTTCTTCTTTTGCTGCAGCGTATTCGGCATTTTCGGATATGTCTCCCATCTCCTTTGCCACTTGTATCTTTTCCGAAACTTCATGTCGTTTTATGGTTTTTAGATAAGCTAACTCTTCTGCCGCTTTCTTCTTCCCTTCCTCGGTAAGCAGGAGAATGGTCGGATCAAGTGTCGTCATTACCGCTAGGACAAGTAAAATAATGTCCTTTAGTTTTACCTGAAAATAAATAACTCGTCAATCCTATCCAACACTAAAAAATATTTCCATAGAACTCGGCAAAGTACTCTGAAGCACTAACAATGCCGACGTTCGGTCATACGCATAAGGTATACGCGTTATATTTCTGATATGTCTCGGGCAAAAAAAAGGTTAAGCGTCCAGTCTACCGCTACCCTTATGCGATTTGGTATGCCAATAAGTTTGAACAGATAGATGGTACGCCAGAGCCACCATGCGAATCTTCCAGTAATCGTAATACTCCCAATGGTACCGGCGGCTCGCCACTGACCCAATGATACCAAAATCCCTTTCTGCTTAAAATGGAAAACCGAAAGTGGTCGTTCGTTAAGTAGTGCGTGAATATTACGACCAACAATCTTTGCTTCAGCAACTGCAGCCTGAGCAGTTTGGGGAACATTTTTAATGTTGGCTATGTCACCAAGTGCAAAAATTTCTGGATACTTTTCTATATTTAAATAAGGCGTAACCGTTATTCGATGACGGTCGTCAGTCAGGTTGTCGTCAAAAGCAAGCGACACAGCCACAACACCTGCTGTCCAAAGCACCGTGCCGGCTTTTATGACTTCTCCATTCTTTAGCGTTACTCCTTCGGGAGTAACGTCTGTAATGACGCTATTGCAGTGTACAGTAATGCCTTTCTCCTCTAATGTATGGGCGGCAATTTTTTGCACTTTCTCCCCAAACATTGGCAAAATTCGATCTCCAGCTTGATGAATTTGTGTGTCAATTTCTAAAATAGTTTTTGCTGGTGCCGCACGGGCAAACGATTCGGCAAGCTCCACTAGCTCTCCAGAAAGCTCAACACCGGTTGGACCCCCGCCTACAATAATCCACCGTAGCAATCTTTTTCGCTCCTCTCTATCGGTGACTGTAAGCGATTGCTCTAGTAAATGTAGTAACGTTGAACGAATACGCCTAGCGTCTTCCAATGTCTTCAGTGGTAGGGCATTTCCCTCTGCCCCCGGTACATTAAAAAAAGTAGCGTTTGCACCAACAGCAACCACCAAATAATCATAGTTAAATTCACCACGTGTTGTTTGTACTTTTTTCTCCGCCGCAAGTACTCCCGTCACTTCGCAATTTACAAAAGCATCAACGCAGCAGTGTATAATTTCGCGAATTGGCTGCACTATATCGTGTTGATCCAAACCTCCGGATGCAACCTCATGCAACATCGGACTAAAAAGAAAGTAGTTTTTGTTGGACAGAATAGTGATAGCGACGTTCGTATTGCCATATAGCCGCTTGTGCAATTCTCGGTAGGCGTAGACTGCACCAAATCCGCTACCGAGAATCAATATTCTGTTAGCCATCACTACTAATGCGGTACTTCTACCAAGGTTACCGAAAGGTGTAAGATTTCCCCCCTTCTATTAATGACTAAGGTAAGTTTGTCACCTGGTTGATAGTTGGCAATAATATTTCTAAGTGTATTCTTGCCTCTAATGAGCCTATCGTTCACGCTTAAGATAATATCATTTTCTTTAAGTCCTGCTGCCGCTGCGGGGCTTCCCGTAATAACAGCAGGCGAGGTTATATCGGTACCAGAACTTATCAGTGCACCGTAATCGTAGGACAGATGATTTGTTTCTTGGAGTCCCGCGTCTATAGTGATGTAGCGAACACCCAAGTAAGGTTCAACGATACGTCCATTTTTTTGATACGAAGCAATGGCACGCTTGGCGAGATTAATCGGTATCGCAAAGCCTACTCCCCTACCTTGCAATACAATTGCGGTGTTGATACCAACAACTTCATTGCGAGAGTTTAGCAATGGCCCTCCGGAATTACCTTGATTGATTGCCGCATCGGTCTGGATAGCATCTTCTATGGTTTCCATTCCGCCGGTTAGGTCATTACTTGCGCTAACAAATCTTCCTAGGCCGCTTACAATGCCTTTGGTGACAGTATTTTCGTATTGCCCCAGCGAGTTTCCAATAGCAATTGCCGTCTGTCCTATTTTTACACCATTAGAATCACCCAAGGTCAACGCTGCAAAATTGTCCCCAGGTATTTTCAAAAGTGCAACGTCATTTAATGGATCACGAGCAACAACGTCTGCTGTGTATTTCCGCCCATCACTAAAGAAAATTTTATACGCAAGGTCTGTTTGCGCAACAACGTGCTTGTTAGTCAGTACTAGACCACTTTTACTTACGACAAATCCCGATCCTCGGTCTACGACAGTGCTGCTTCCGTTGAGCTCTTGCACGCCCACCACACTGACGACGCTTGGTAGTGATTTATTAACAAGATCGATAACCGTTGCTTCTTCTGCCGAGGCTGTATCGCCGGCATGAAGCGTGGGAAGGTTAGCAGTGCCAACAGCAATGCCCACGGCCAACAAAAAAGCACCGAGTGCAAAGAAAAATTTTGGTTTAATAAGTGTTTTTCTCGATAGTATGGTACGCATAGTATTAATTATTATTTCTACTCTATAGTACTGTACTTTACAGGATTTCTTTAAAATACTGAAGATCCTTGCGATGTTTAGCCCGCTCTCCTTTGTATCCTGCGCTATCCTGCCTGTGGTTTTGTATAAGGTCAATAAGGTATCTACGACCCAAATATGGAGGGATAACGACATAACTTGCGCCCGCAGCATACAGTTCCTCGGCCTCTGCTTCATGGTATGAAACGCAAATAATTACCGCAAGCTTGTTCATCTGCCTAACGAAAGTCGTTAAAGTCAAATTAATTTGCGCCTCTGGTATCGTTGAGATAATGAGCTTCGCCTTTTTCATTGGTAGCGTACTTAGAAATCCGGTATCTTCAGCAGAACCAAAAACACTCTTTACGCCGCCAACAGACAAGATACGTATGGCGGCTGGATTGTGGTCGACCACAAAAAAATTAAGTTTCATTGTCTCTAGCACATCAACAATACCAGCACCAAGTCGATGACAACCAAAAAGCATGGTGTCTGCCGTATGGGTTACCTCAGGAATTTCGCAGGTGTTGTCTTTGCCAAAAATAAACCTCAGTGGCCGTTCGAAGAAATCGTATAGTTGTCTGTTTTTCATGATGAGGTATGACGACGCAAAAATGGTAATGAGTCCAACCATGGCGGCTGGTCCAAAGATACTTTGAGGTATATGCCCCAGACTTACACCGGTGGCAAGTAACACTAATGAAAATTCTGAAATTTGCGTAACCGTTAGACCGGTATAAAAACTTGTTCTCAATGTATAGTCAAACGGCCGCATAATAAGAATTACAACAATTGGGTCGGCAATCAGGATGAAGAGTGAAAAGAGGACAATCCAGAGCCAGTTTCCAACTAGTGTCTCCGGTACGACCTGTGTACCCAACACAACAAAAAACATTACTAAAAAGAAATCTTGCAGTGTATTAATGCGAGAGGCAATTTCTCTCTGGTAAGGGGAAACCGACAGTAGTACCCCTGCTACTAGCGCACCTAGTTCAAACGAAAAACCAAGCGCAGAGAAAACGGTTGCAAAAAGAAAGCAGATAGCAAGCGCAAAGAGGAAAAGCACCTGCCGAGATTCCGCAAAGTAGCGATCAATACGTGGAATAATGTACGCCGTCAGCACGTAGACACCTAGAATAACGACGAAGGCCTTTACTATGACAAAGGAAATAAAAAGGCTAAGGCTTCCGTTTGGGGGCGTACTAGAGAGAAACAGCAGTAGCACCATTGCCACGATGTCTTGAACCAGCATAAAACCGGTGGCGATACGTCCATAAAGCGTATCCTGCTCTTCTTTGGTGTAGAGCAGCTGCAAAATAACAATGGTGCTTGAAAAGGTAAACGCAATAGAAACGTACAGTGCCGGCAAAAGCGCAAACCCAAGCCACTGTGCTAAAAAGAAACCTAAAATTGCCGTCACGATAATTTGTCCAACACCAGTTAGGAGCGCAATCGTCCCAACCTCGCGTATCATTTTTGGCTTTAACCGTAGTCCAACAAGGAAAAGTAAAAAGGCTACCCCAATTTTGCCAAACGTTTCTATGGCATCTGACTGGTGTACCAATCCAAGTACCGCCGGCCCAATGATGATGCCGGTAATGATGTAGCCAACCATTAACGGTTGCTCGAGTCGTTTCATTACCCACGACACCAATGCGGCAATGGTAAGAATCGCGGTGAGCTGTATAAAAATTACGGGCATAAGAATAGTATAGCGTACTCTAACTAGTTTGAAAGACTTAAGGTTGCCGTGTTGTCAATTGCTACGCTATGCGCACTTGTCCAACCGCTTGGAAGTTCAAGAACATAGCGTGCTGCTGTCGCCGGCTTAAAAACAGCAGGGTAGGTGTCGGGTCTTACCTCTGTTTTAATGTCTACCACTTTCAAGTCGCTACTCAGCCACACAATATCAATCGGAAACCGCATAGCCTTCATCCAGATGCCCCAACGGTCATCGGTTGAAAATATAAAAAACATACCCGAATTGTTTGCGAGTTCCGCTCTACCGGAAAGCCCGCGCGCAAGTTCTTGGTTTCTGCTTACCACCTGAACGCTAATTTCTGTTCCCAAAAGCAAAATAGTGCCTGTTTGCAACTTGGGTACACTGCAGCGAGAAATAAAATAACTGCCCGTCAGGAGCAGCGCAAAGGCAGCAATTGAAACCGCAATGACGTACCTCCGCATCGTTAGCTAATTGCCATCAGTTAAAAAAGTGCGACTGCCAAACCAGCTAATAGCTGATACAATAATTGCGCCAAGCAGTGCTGACCAAAAATCATCTACCACAAATCCGTCGGCGATGACCGAAACAAGCCAAAAAAGAAAACCGTTAATGATAAAAATAAAAAGCCCAAGGGTAATAATGTTGAGCGGCAAGGTCAGAAGCGCTAAAATGGGTCGAAGCACCGCATTAACAAAACCAAGAAGAAGCGCCACAATAAGCGCATAAAACAAACCATCAATGTGTATACCGGGTAGTATGGCAGCCGCTAACAGAAGAGCAACGGCATTTAGTAACCAGGGATAAATAAGATACATAAGCGTTATATTTCTGTTTCCAACACTACGGCCTCTTCTTTGGTGTCAAAAGCTATGGCAAGAATTGAGGCAAGCAAAATAAGTATACCAAAAATATTGGCAATTGTAAGCTGCTGTGGTGCACCGTAGGGGTTCAGTACCGTAACAGCTATGACGATACTGACGATAGGAAATGTTAGCTCTGCAATGGTTGATATACTGGCTGTTGTCTGTTTTAGTCCGCGGTAGTAAATAAGAATAGCGCCAGCTCCCGTAGTAAAAGCAATGATTAAAAAACGCAAAATTGATCCTAAGCTCAATGACGACAGTGCGTAGTGCGGGTCAAGGGTAAGGGCGATAATAAGGCTTATTGGTATGGCAAGTAAAAAGCGAAGTGCGGTGGCAGATCTAAAACTTATTTTGTTAAGAATAGATTTACTAATAATCGTACCAGAACCCCAAGCGGCAGCCGCCCCGATAGCAAGCACAAAGATGAGTAGCTTACCCGAAAGCTGCAGTGGCATGGGATCGGTACCGAAACTAATCATATAGCTTCCCATAAGCGCAACCGGAACCAGAATGAGGTAGCGAAACGATATTTTTTCTTTCAAGAATAGCCATGCTAAAGCAATGGCAAACAATGGCTGCAGCTTTTGTAGCAGTACCGGCGTCGCAAAATCATGGTAAGCAAAACTCAATGATAGTGCTTCGGTGAACATAAGCGTTCCAAAAACGCTGCTGACAAGCGTAAGGGCCAAAAGCGTTACCCAATCTTTTCTGTTTAGGATAGAAAAAACCTGACGCTCCTTAAAAAAGATAGGAAGCAGCACAACAAAACCGATGGTGTGTTCTAAAAACACAATCCACGTTGCCGGGATACTAAAGGTTAGTGTTGTGCGAATGAGCGCATCAATCGCCCACAGCGCGGCGGCAAGCATGATGAGTAGCGGTCCGATAGAGTGTCCTTTCATTAAATCAGAGTAGTGTTTAATAAAAGGCGTGTTGACCAGTTAGCCGAAATAGGGCAGCTTCCACCAGCCAATCGGATTTACAAAACGTAAGTTTCGATCCAAACTACTTATTTTCTTTTTATGCTCTTCCGCCAGCCGAAAAGCATCAATAGTAATATTTTCAACTATCCGTTTAGGGTTAACACTTTTAGGTATTGGTACGGTATCTCGCTCTACTGCCCACCGCAGCAACACTTGCGCTGGTGTCTTGCTTAATTCTTTTGCAATAGAAACAATGGTCTCGTCGTCCAGTAATGAAGGAAGCCCTTTTGCTGTCATATTGCCGGGCGAACCAAGTGGTGAATAGGCCGTAACGCCAATTTGTTCAGTAAGACAGAAAGCAACCAAATCGGTTTGCTGCAAGTAGGGGTGAAGTTCAATTTGATTCATCAATGGCCTCACTTTTGCGTAGGTTAGTAGGTCAAACAGCATCGGTCCCGTAAAGTTTGCCACACCAATGTTTTTGACTAAACAATTTTTCACTAATTCTTTCATAGCTTCCCAAGTGTCACGTACTGAGGCCTGACCAAAAATAGCGCTAGTCGCAGTGCCTGAAGAAAAATCTTGCGGAAACGACATACCCCAGTGCATCAAGTAGAGGTCAAGGTAATCCAGCTGCAAATCTTTTAATGTTTGTTTGCAGGCAACTTCTACGCGTGATGGTTTGTGGTTATCGTTCCAAAGTTTGCTCGTTACAAAAACATCCTCACGTTTTACTTTGTCGCCATTAAAAACAGTTAAAAAAGCTTCGCCAATTTCTGCCTCATTTTGGTAAATGGCAGCGCAGTCAATGTGCCGGTAGCTACATTCTTCTATGGCAAACCGTACCGCCTCCCGTACTTTGCCAAGTTCTGACTTCCATGTGCCGAGTCCGATTGTTGTTGGTGTATGCATAGCTATACCTCCACTTTTTTTCTCGCGTTCCAGTATGAACAATAATCACAACTACTGCCTGCGGTAGGTATTGTATCCTCATCAAGACAAGCTTTAATGTCTACAAGTGTCTTCTCTACCCACGAGTCGTTCCCGTTGTAGCTAATAAGGTTTACGTCAAACTCAATTTTTTTATCAAACGCTTTGCGGTCAAGTTTGCCCGTGCAGTAAACAAAGTAGCCAGTATTTGAAACGCTGAGTCCATTGCCACGAAGCAGCCACTGATACACCTCCATTTGTCGTTTGTAGCCATTCTGCCATTCCTTGTCGAGCGTAGTTACCGCCTCTTCCTTCGCGGTTGCTTTGTAGTCGACAACCATATACTCTTTTGCACTGTTAATCCAAAGATCGTCAATGGCGCCAGAAACGAGCAGACCAGTCGGCTTGTGGACATGCGTAACGCCACCAAAATTACGACGCCATTCGTCCAGCTCTTCGTGAGCGGCAGGTATGGCATCAATACCGTACTCCTTTTGTAACGGGTGCTGCTCTCCTTTTGCGCGGTGAGTATCAAACTCTTGTTTTAACAGGTAATCAACGGCACTGTTGAGGGCAAAAGGAAAACCGGGTACGCGTTTAATGCCTAGTTTGTTGTCTATGTAAAAACAGCGGGGGCATTCGATAAAAAGATCAATTTTTGAACGGCTTAATTTCCAGTTATTTCCGCCATAATTCCATGCCGCTCCCCTGTTGGGGTTGTAATACTCGGACATTTTACTTTTTCCAGTCTTTAATGACGAGCGTTTTCCCTACTTTTTTTACAGTTACCTTCTGCTTTTCTCTCCACTTGAGCTCTCGGACCATCTCAATCGGAAGTGTAAGTGCAATACTTCCGCCACCAAGCCGAATTAGCTTTCGTGTATTATTGTCTGCCAAAGATCTACGTCCCATAGAATTATAGAATTAAAGATATATTTAAATAGGTAATTATTCTACCAACTAATTTACGTTTCAACAAGGTTATTTTGCCGTTACAAGATGCAAGTGATAATGGCCACGAACAGATGCGTGTCTGTTGGTTGACTCCATAAGCCACAGGTAGTTATCGTTAACATAGGTGCGTTTAATAGTTTTCCGCTCTGCTAACTCTTCAGGTAGTAATTCGTCCTCGGTAATATGACGCCGAGGCAATGAGAGATGGTGCTTTTTCGAAAAATTTATTACTAGCAAACGTTAACTCTAGTTTTTGCAAAACTACAGACAATCGATTGATTGTATCGCTACGTTTAAAAATCGCACCGCCAATCTTAATCTCCCCACCATTTTCAAAAACGTTAAGAAGTGCGGCAACTAATTTACTAACATAGTTAAAAGACGTTCCCCTATCTCTACCTTCTGGATGAGTCACAAAGTTTAACAAATCCAATAGTACTTCATCATCAAAAAAAACTGGGACGCAACCACACAAATAATAAACCGATATCGCTACTACTGACTACCTCTTCACAGATTTTACTCACAATGTCTTAAATTTTTGCTTTCAAATTTTGCATATGTTTTCCAATCACCCACAAAGACTGCTCGGAGTCCGAACCTATCTCAAGATGGCTGGAGGACCAGGATTCGAACCTGGATTCACGGCTTCAAAGGCCGCTGTCCTACCATTAGACGATCCTCCATCAGGTGTTCGCCTATAGTAGCGATTATCTTTAATTCAGTAAACAGGGCGCGCTTAGGCGTTGAGGTAGCGACGAACAGCTAGCAACGCGCTTACTATGCTTAAAACGAAAAGTCCAATAAATTGCGCGCCGTAAATGATAAGCGCATTGTCCTTGAAGTACGCCAGAAGATTAACGTTTTCTTGCCCAAAGTACGTCGTCAAATACGGCTGTCCGGCATAGAGTAGCAGAATAAAGAGCCCCCCGCCGATAATAACCGAAAACGCCGAATAGATAAATAGCTCAACCAGATAGGGTCCCCGAATGAACGAGGTCGTCGCCCCAACAAGGCGCATAACGGTTATCTCCTCACGCTGGGTGTAGATGGCGACCCTAACAGCATTAAAGACCATTAAAGCGCTTATAAGGGCAAATACAAGGGTCATAGCAAGCACCACATAACGAACCTTATCGGCAAAGTTGGAGAAATTCTGAAGGAAGCTCTGGTTCTCTTCGAAGTGCCGCTCTTGTCCCTCGATGAGCGCGGAGTACTGACTTTTCTGTAACTCATTAATGATGCTGAGATACGCCTTGGAGTCTTTGGCGCCGACTATGAGTGATGGCCCAAACGGGTTTTCTCCTATGGCTTCAATCGATCGTAAAATTTCTGGATCCCCCGATTGCTTTTGTTGTTCTAGCACTTGCTCTTTTGATACATACGTTACCTTCTGTACATGTGGCAACGCATTAATAGCGATGACAAGCGTGTTTGCCTGCGACTCGGTTACCGTTGGGTAGAGCGTCAAGGTGAGATTAAGTTGCTTCTCGACCGAGTTTACTACCTGTCCGATGCCGACATGAATGGCAAGTAGCGCGCTTAGCGAAAGTACCGTCAGCCCAACGGTGGCGCCTGTCGCGATGGTCAGCCATAGGTTGCGCCACATCGACTGCAGAGCAAAGCGAACAATACGTCTGGTTGCTGCAATCATAAAAATTAGAGTACGTAACGACCAACCGCTTGGTCAGAAATGACCGCGCCTTTGTCGAGGGTAATAACGCGACGTCGCAAGGTGTTAACCACATCGCGGTTATGCGTTACCAACACCACGGTGGTGCCGAGGTCGTTAATCTTTTTTAGTAAGTCAATAATTTCTGCCGTGTTGATAGAGTCAAGGTTGCCGGTTGGTTCATCTGCCAGCAGCAGTTTTGGACGATGAATGAGCGCTCGCGCAATACTGGCGCGTTGTTGCTCACCACCAGAGAGTTGCTCTGGATACTGATGCAGTCGGTTAGACAAACCAACAAGGTTTAAAACCTGCGGTACGACTTCTCTAATTATCTTGGTGGGCTCACCGCTTACTTCAAGCGCGAAAGCTACATTTTCAAAAACTGTTTTTCTGGGAAGCAATTTAAAATCTTGAAAGACGACACCAATTTGACGACGAAACTGCGGCACGTCCCGATGAGAGATTGCTGTTATGTCCCACCCGCCTACGTTGATAGTCCCCTTTGACGCACGCTCTTCCGCTAGTAACAATCGCACAACGGTACTCTTCCCCGCCCCAGAACGACCAACAATTGATACGAGCTCACCTGGCTTAATTGAAAAACTCACCCCTTGGAGTGCGGTTATCTTTCCGTCGTAAGATTTTGTTACGCCTTTCAACTGAATCATTTCGTTGGTGGCTTTGTTTTTTGTTTCACTTGTCATCTTTTGTACCTTTACCTATAGTATAGCAAATTGAGAGCGATATTAGATAGTCCCTCGACTTACTAGGAATATAAACGTCTTTCAATTCGTTCGATAAATTGTGTAGCCCTTCTATACCATCAAGACGTCATGCCTTTAATATACCCTATACTATTAAAGGTGATGGCAATGACGCGGGATTAGTATAATGGTAGTACGAGACCTTCCCAAGGTTTAGGCACGGGTTCGATTCCCGTATCCCGCTGAGGCAATCGAGACAACCTCCCGATTTTCTCGAATACCTCTTTCCCTCCTGATAAGGACGCCAGTTTTTATCTCGGCTGAATCACGGGTCAAGCCCGACGCTTCATCCTCACAAAAACGGGACTCGCGTGGCTCTAGATCGAAAAGCGGCGGGTTCTAGTCCGCCAGTAGGCGGACGGATTCCGCAATATTCCTATGCGTCTTCAAGGAATATCCAGTTTGGTTCCGACAATTTGCTATTTGCTATAAGCTATTAGCAATACTCGTGTAGGCCACCTTAGCTCAGCTGGTAGAGCAATGCTTTCGTAAAGCAGAGGTCCCCGGTTCAAATCCGGGAGGTGGCTCCAATAATGCTCCTTCCGACCGTGTCGGAAGGAGCATTATTGGAGTGTCTTTACGACTTCACTCGAA
>PFET01000009.1:0-7093 GCA_002793855.1 Candidatus Uhrbacteria bacterium CG10_big_fil_rev_8_21_14_0_10_48_11 | reverse complement strand
TCTTTACGACTTCACTCGAACCTCCTTTATCAAAAATTCGTGATGAACGGAAGCCCCGCCACCGCCTCGCTTCACTCGGCAACCCCGAAAGAAAATACTCCTTGCATTTCTCATTCAGTAGAATGACCTACTGGGTGATTTGCCGTAGGTGAAATTTCTTTTGAAAAAGGAAAGGGTGTTTTTCGTTTCCATAAGTTCCGGCCTGCCCTGACTATACACGTGGAGAATTGCATTGTAGGGTTCGTCTCTCGAGGCATCGTAATTTGGATTAGGGATCGTCTCTAAATTCGTCGTCTTTAATCAAATGATATACCGCATCCGTTCGGAAGCCGTTTACTCCTCTCTTGAGCCAAAATCTTAAAACATCTGCCATTTCATCGCGGACATATTTGTTCCGCCAATTTAAGTCCGGTTGATTGGGCAGGAAACTGTGCAGATAATACTGACCCGTTTTTTTATCACGCGTCCAAGCCGATCCTCCAAATACAGACAGCCAGTTGTTGGGCGGACTACCATCGGTTTTCGGGTCTCTCCAAATATACCAATCCCTTTTGGAATTATCCTTTGCCTTTTTTGATTCCTGAAACCACGGATGCTCCGAAGATGTGTGGTTTGGAACAAAGTCCATAATTATTTTGATGTTGCGCTTGTGCGCTTTGGCCACTAAACCAAAATCCTTCATCGGAGATTTATAGATAGGGTTAAGCCAAATGGCGGTTATGCCCAAAGACGCATCTGTGCCATCATTCAAGTAGTCCAATTTCTCTATAATACCCTTGGGATCGCCGATGCCGTCGCCGTTTGTATCCTTAAAACTCCGAGGATAGATTTCATATACCACCACTTTGCGGGACTAATTTTATTTTGTTTTTTTGTTGTCTAATTTCATAAATTTATTATTAAGTTTAAATTTCTATCCGAAAATTCGAAACAACATATGCAAAAGTTTTTTTGAACGCGGGTCCAACTTCCGCCCTTGGTAATTTTGAGCGGTGCGTTTGTTGATTCTTGCGGCAGTCGGATACGGGTAAATTTTAGCAAATATATCCGAGAGAGACATGTCGTGTGTCTGCGCAAATATCAGTTCTTGCACAAGTTCGCCGGCATGTGGAGCAATCATCGTTCCACCAAGTATTTTTCCTTTCTTGGAAATATTAATCTTTAACAATCCGTCACGGTAATCATCAGTGATGGCGCGGTCATCATGAGAGAAGGATTCCGCAATCGTCTCATAAAAGATACCGCGTTTTTTAAGCTCATCGGCGGAAATACCGAATGTCGCAATTTCAGGGTCGGTGTAGGTAACCCACGAAAGGTTATCGTTACTAAGTTTTTTCTTAAATGGTGAAAACCAATTGCGAATTATGACGCCGGCATGAAGTTCGGCCGCGTGTGTAAATTGATATTGTCCGGCAACATCACCGCAAACGACAATATTTTTATTGGTTGTGCGCAGATATCGGTCAACCTTCAGTTTCTGTCCGCTTTCCTCAAGCTCTATGTTTGCCTTATCCAAATCAAGACCTTCAATGTTGAGCTGTCTGCCAATACCTACAAACAACGCGTCTAACGGAAGCAGTTGTTCGCGTCCAAGAATATCCACAGCCAGCTTTCCATTCTCTCTGATATTTTTCGCTTGAGCGTGAAAAAGAACATTTATTCCTTCACTCACCATTCGCTTATACAAAATGTCAGTAATATCTTTATCCTCTTTTGGAAGAAATTTTTCTCCTCGTTCAAGAATAGTAACCTGCGAGCCCAGGCGTTGAAACGCTTGTCCAAGCTCTATGCCGATAGGACCACCGCCTATAATGACAAGATTTTTGGGAAGAAAATCTATGTCAAAAATACTTTCATTGTTGAAGACCCGCGCATGCTCTATTCCCGGCAATGATATGGCACGCGGCCGCGAACCTGTCGCAAGTACAATATGTTTGCCTTCATAAACAACATCTCCGACAGAAACCCTATTTTGACTGACGAACTTGGCTTCACCAAGTATCACCGACATACCGCTTTTTCTAAACCAATTGGCATTTTCGTGTTCGCGAATAATGTCCTGCCGACTTTTTACATACGCCATAACCGAACGTATGTCCACGACGCCGGTACTTTTTAGACCAAACTTTTCAAGATTACGGCCCGCGCGCGCCGCGCGAGCTACATGAATAAGCGCCTTACTTGGCACACAACCGAAGTTAAGACAATCACCGCCGATATTTTTATCACTTTTATCAATAAGCAGGGTTGATAAGCCAATACGGTTTGCAAAAACAGCAATATTCAGCCCTCCTGAACCGGCACCGATAACAATAATGTCAAACGTTTTATTCCCCATACTAATATGTTGCTAGTATCCTTGTACTTACATACCATACGATGAAAATTATAACTGCAACAAAGAGAACCGCGAGTTGTAGTGAGATAGTTAAGGTTCCAGCGTATGCAAGCACAAACGCAAAAGGTGATATTCCGAATACCGTCGCAAAAAAATATACACTGCTCCCTACGTTTGAAAAAAGCCCAACGGCATATGATAAGACATCAACCGGTATAACTATCCTGAGAAAAACAATTGTCCAAAACAGGTGCTCTTTTGAAAATCGTTTCTCAAATCTCGTCAGCTTCTCAAGGGGAATAAATTTTTCTACCAGCGGTTTGCCAAAACCTCGTGCCAGATGAAAGGCAATTTGAGCACCGATTGCCCAACCGATGATAGAAAGTATAGCGGCCATAAACCAGCCCCACAGACCGGAAGCCAGAGGGATCAGTGGGACAGTTGAAATAGGCGCGACAATAATCGCAAGCGCTATGATAAAAATATAGGCGACCATACCAGACGCGCCCTCGCGCTCCGCGAGCGCGTTTATTTCGTTTTCGTAACTCGTCGCCATAAATGACAAAAAAATAAAAATGGTAAGAACACCCGCGATGCCTAGCAGTAATCGAATTGTATTTTTATTGAAGATTGTTCTTATCTCTTTTCCCATATACTTATTCCACAATCGGACGTATCTCGCTCCCGAATATTTTTGAGGCCTTTTCGGCATAGAGAGCTATATTTTCTTTGAAATACGGCGGATGTTGTTTTTGGATGTGCGCGATAACATAATAGCCGATTGCCATCATCGCGGCGTACCCGGCATTTTCCGGAAGCGGTAGCTGGAGTCTTTTGTTCGGCTCGCCCCACGTTGTATTTTCTTCGCCAAAACTTACAAAAAGCTCATCCGAAGGCACCACGGTTACTGCATGTTTCATATATTCGCTCGTTTCAACATCGTGCGCTATTCTGCGGCCGAAAAGTTCAATGAACTTTACTTGAAGCATCCGTATAATACCGGAAAATTTCGGCGGTATGATGAAAAAATATGAGCTGTAGAGCGAGAGGTCAGGGAACGAAATCGTATCAATGTATTTTTCTATAAAACTTTGGATCTCTTTGGGATTCTCGCGTGTATGCCCCAGGATCATCCCCATGTAGGTGGAAGTATTGTACGTGTACGGCTCGCGATTTTTTGGGAATACAAACAAATCCTTGTTTTCGACAAATTCTTTTGCCGGAGCGTTTGAGTTATTCGTAATAAGCGAAACATGCTTTCCAAGCTCTTTGGCACGCTTTGCGATAATTGGCGCGTGCTTGCCGCCGGACGCCGAAATAAGAATGACACCGTCAATATCCGGAACGTGTTTAAGTTTACTTTCAAAATTACTCTCTGAAGCAAAAACCGCGTCGGTGTCTTCAAAAATAATTCTCCCGGTCGCTTCGGCGTTGCCGGAACCCACAACAAGCGGACGCTTATAAAGAATTTCAATCCGCGGCAGTTTTTCTTTTTGGAAAAGCTCAAGCGCCCCCAAGACGGCCGCGTCCAAGTCGGGGATGGCGTCCGGAGTAAATGTATTCAGAACAGCAATATTTTTATAGTCCACAGTAGTTTGCGGTCATTATATTTTATGTCCGCCAAAAACGGCGCGAAGCGTGGAAAGAATTTTCCCGGTAAATGACGGACTTTTTTTTGAGCGGACACGAAAGAGATATGAATCTTTTATAACTGGAGCAGAAACATCGAGCTCCTTTGCGGTTTTTACGGTCCACTCTCCTTCGCCCGTGTGTGCTACCGTGCCGGAAACTTTTTTTAAGTCCTCTCCATACTCCTTGAATCCTTCCTCCAACCATTGGGTTAAGCGCGACGTGATAATGCTGTTTTGATTGTATACACTGGCAACGTCTTGTAGGCGAAATTTGAACGGCGATTTTTTGAGTATGCCAAATCCTTCCGCGAGTGATTGCATCATGCCATACTCAATGCCGTTATGCACCATTTTTACAAAATGCCCCGCTCCAGCCACCCCCATATATCCTGAAGCCGTATCAGACATTGCGTCAAAAATTGGTTTGCTTTTTTCATATATCTTTTTATCTCCTCCTACCATAATGGCAAATTTTCCAAGAGCAATAGAGACCGGACCGCCCGAGACGCCAACATCAAGAAAATGAATTCCTTTTGCTTTCAATCGCTTTCCTCGACGAACAGAGTCCTTATAGAAAGAATTTCCGCCATCAATAATAGTGTCGCCTTTTTTGAGTAATTGGGAGAGACTATTTTTGCCAAAAAGTATCTTGTCCACCGGTTTCCCCGCCGGGACCATAAGCCATATGGTTTTCGGAGCAGAAAGTTTTTCTACAAATGCTGAAAGGGAATATGTGCCAACAATACCTTCTTTCTCAAGCTCTTTAGTGGCATCAGATGACCTGTTGAATCCAACAACCCTCCATTTCTTCACACCTAAACGTTTTGCAAGATTGGCACCCATTTTCCCCAAACCGATAATGCCGATTTCTCCAACATTGTTGCCTGTTTCTGTATCTTTACTGTTTGACAATTCGTGCGAGAAAGACGGGCTGGGAATGCTGCCAGGTTCATATTCAGTTAAAGGTACTAAATTTTGTTTCCATCCTTCCACAACCGGATCCGTGAATTTCCACGATACGAGTACTTCATCAGAAGAGATGAATAATTTTTGGTCACCCTCTATGGCAGCGTTGATAATTTTTGCATACTCTTCTACATACTGAACTTTTGTTTCTTTTTCATATAAAAAGAAAGAGAAAACCCGTTCTTCTATCATTTTTTCAAACCCGGGCTTTTTCGTCCAAAAATGAATAACAACTTCATCATTTGGTTCAAGACGAAAAACAATTCTGTTTGGAACGTGTGGTCCTTGCTCACACAAAAGACATACCTTGGGGTGTTTTAGTGTCAACACTATTTCTTTCCGTGATTCTCCCATGCGTTTTCCAGCCTCCATATATATGGGAATCCCGCTCCAACGGGGACGCAGGAGCTCTGTTCTTAGAGCAAAGTATGTTTCAGTATCAGAATTTTGAGCTACTCCCCGTATGTCTTTATAGCCAAGATATTGGAATCTATAAGTTTCTTTTCGCACAGTTTCCTCTGTCCACGGCCTAAGTGTTTTCAAAATAGCCGCTCTGTTTTTTCGGATATCTCTCGCATTCATACTTGCGGGGTACTCCATGGTAATTGCAGCCAGCATAGTAAGAATGTGGTTTTGCCCGACATCGCGAAATGTTCCAATGGAATCATAAAAACTTCCTCGATCTTCTACGCCGATAGACTCAAGCAGGCGAATATCAATCCGCTCAATCATCGTGTTATCCCACGCATTTTCAAAAAGATTATTTGAGAAACGAAAGTTTTCTATTCCTTGAATAATTTCTTTAAATAAATAATGGTCGATCCTATAAATTTGCTCCTCTTTAAAATACGGGGAGAGGAGTGATTCCAATTTTTGTGCGCTTCGGAGATCTGTCCCAAACGGTTTTTCAATCAAAATACGACTCCATCCCAGATCTTCTCCGCAGGGCACATTCAGTTTTACTCCAGCGAGATTTTTGAAGATTTGCTCGTATGAAGAAGGTGGTACAGCAAGATAAAAAAGCTTATTGGCACACATATTCCAACCGCTTTCTATCTCTGTAATGCGATCCGAGAGAGACTGAAAAGCTTTTGTATCCTCAAACGTTCCCAATTGATAGGTGAAAAGTTCAAAGAAACTGTTAATTTTTTTATCTTCTATTTCTGAATCCGCATGTTTTTTTACCGCCTCCAGAATCAGATTTTTAAATTCTTTATCTGAAAACTCTCTTCTTGAAAATCCTATGACAGACAGGCGTTTTGGTAAGCGACCACGCTGAAATAAGTGCCAAAGAGACGGAATAACCTTTTTGGCAGCTAAATCTCCAGTCACACCGAAAATGGTGAAGATAGAGGGGACATTTTTTATGTTTTCATTATTCATTTTTCTAATATAATCGTTATCCAAGCAACCCAAACATCTGAAAAATATACCCAGTAATAATAAACACGATGCCAACAATACTCATAGCCCTCTCCTTTTTCATCTCATTTATGACACGGGAATCAATCGCTCGTTCTTCGCGCGCGCGATTATGCACCTGAAGCACCGTATAGGCAATCAGAATAGCTCCAATGACATCAAGAGTAATCCCTATAATTAAGATAGTTAGCATGTGATATGGTTTTGTCTAATACTCGGTTTTCTCCCTCCTATCTCTTCAGTTTTTTATCAATAAGAGAGAGTCTCTGAGTACCAGCAGAAGTAGTTACTTTGTAATTATTTGTACTTACGCACCGCAGGTATGTGCTCCGTCCCCTCCTTGACAGGCGAGGCATATGCCACTCGTATCTTTTTTATCATGATCATGGCCATTTCCATCCTTATGTCCCTCACCGTGAGTGTGCTCTCCTTTACCTGTCTGGCATGCTACGCATACGTTAACCGTAACTTCTTTCCTTTCAGCGCCACAGCAGGTACCCGGAACATCTTTTGACGCTGAACCACACATCGCACATTTATATTCTTTGTTCATATTTTTTGAACTAAATTAATTTCTAACGGTTATTTGATTTTTACTGCTGTTTATTTTCTTTCATTAATTTTGCCAAACGAATTGGCATCATAAAGAGAAGGAAAGCAATTGCAAGAAGTGCTAATAAAATCCCCGTAAGAATTTTACCGACTCCGATTAATTTTAATCTCAATAACTCCGATG
>PFET01000012.1:75827-104721 GCA_002793855.1 Candidatus Uhrbacteria bacterium CG10_big_fil_rev_8_21_14_0_10_48_11 | reverse complement strand
CCGGGAGGTGAGGATTGGTTGTGTAGGCCATAGATATACAATGCACCTCACTCAGGTGGTTACAAGGTATTGAACCATAACACACGATTGACAGAACGGCCTAAACGTGCTACATTTAGCCGTTTTTTGACAACTTAGAACTGCGGCAGTTTCTGTCGTATTCTGGTACGTCTCAAAACTTAACATAGTGTTGAGCGGAGAGATACGCGCCACAGCAACCCCATTACAAAGAATGGGAGAGGAGGACACGCTATGTCCAATGGTACGCCCTCATCGGGTCAGTTGTTCGAGCTCGCTTCCGCTTTCGTGAAGCACGTCCCCACGGCATTCGCCGACGTGGACGCCACCACCCTGCAAGGATGGATAGACGACCGTAGCGGCGCGGTAGCGAAAGCTCTGCGTTCGGCATTCGTCCCGCCCATCTCGACAGAGAAGGGCGAGGTCGTGCAGCCTGTCACCTCGAGCATCCCGCTCGACGACACCTACCGCTTCACGGTCAATCGCGACCAGCGCTTCAAGGTGGGTAAGTACGACTGGACGAACGACGACATCACGGAAACCCACTTCCCTCTGACGGGAAGCGGCACGACCGAGCAAGAGGGCATCTTGGTGCGTTTCAATCGCTACATCAGCACCAACGATGCACTCACCGAGCTCGACCGTCTGGACCTTCGTCCCGCCGACTTTCAGGAGCTCTGCGCTTTCGGTGCCGAGCACCCGAGCGTCCAGCGGAGGTTCCCCATCGTGGAGTTGGCGTCGGTTTGGGCGGACCGCGCTGGCCGCCGCTGCGTCGCGTGCCTCCGGGGCGTCGCTGACAGGCGCGGCATGAGCCTCGGCTGGGTCGGGCGCGGCTGGGACGGCGGCTGCCGTTTCCTCGCCTTCCACAAGTCCCAGTCCTAGGACACTCGGGCACTCAGCACTCGGCTGAGCCCCTGGTCTATTCGGTTTCACCCACCACTTCTCTCAAACTCGCAACGTCGAGAATGAGGGGAGTGGTGGGGTTCTTTTTTCTCAAAACAAACCTGTGCTACAGTGAAAGGTGGATAGTAAACGAAACAGTCCGGGGTCACGGCTGCGGGCGGTTGAACTCTGGAGCGCGGGAGAAGTCAGAATGATGAATGGTACGCTGTTCGCTAGCGCACACTCCGCTGCTCCTTCTGTGCAGGAACTTGGTACCGTGCACTAAGGGAGTGAACTCCCGAACACCGATGCAGCTCTGAGAGTATTCGAGGGGTAGTGACCATGACGGTGTGCGGTACGGAACGGCGCGTCTGTTTGGACGAACCGTGATGGCAACCGCTACGTCGGCGTACCTCTGGAGCAACGCTGGCGAGCGCAACCTGAATCTCAACCGGGTCGAGAACGATTGGAACGACAACTGCCGTTTTCTCGCCTTCCGCAACTTTCCTCACGGAAGAACCTTCTTGGGTATTACGCCTGAGGGTGTTCGCTATATAACTGTTTCAACCAGTCACCGAGCATTTTGCCAACATCGGCAAGTGGCGTGGAAAGCATCGTGTATTTTTTATTATCGAGGGCCTTTAGTTCCCAAGAAATACGCAGGAAGAACTTGAGGGCATCAAGTTTGCTGCTGGCGCGTTCAACAACCGTTAGTTTTTGTGCTCGACGAGCGTAGCCCGCAAGAAGGATGAGCATAGCGGTTTCGAGAAATAAGGTAGCAATCTTAGTGCAGAGCGTATAGCGGGAGTGTCGAGGAAAATCAGCGAAGTAGCCGTGTCAGAGTTTGTAGGCGCAACATTATTAATATTTCTCTCCCAAGCAATATGGTGCGTACCGTAGAGCGCGAAGTAAGGCGTCGAGGGTTCGCCAGTAAGAGCGAATTTATTCGCCATCTAATTCGATTGTGGAATACTAGAGAACTCGCTACTGAGCTGCATGATCGTCGCGATGACTTCGCGTCAGGCGAGGGAAAGACTCTTTCATCATTGAAAGGATTTTGGGTATTTATCAACAGAAAAACCCTTGCAGTGCGATTGCGTCCGTGCTACGATTTCATCGTTTTATAAATTGATAGCTAGCAATGATCCATTGGCATAAGAGTTACCCAACCAGAGAGACACTAACCGAACGGCATTTGGCTGCCGTTCGTTTTGGCATGAGTGGTATTTCTTTATTCGCTTTTCTGCTTAAGTCGAGGTAGCGGGATAACTATTCTATGGCGGCAAACTCTGTACGAAAATCTTGGAAGCTTGGTCGAGCAGAATTAGATACGCAATGGTTTGACGTGAGCCGCGATGGAATGCTTTTGGTTAAAGAGGGGAATTATCAATACAACATTTACGACCTTGTAAAAAAGTATGGGTCGCCATTGGAAATTGTTTTTCCGCACATTCTTGAGGAAAAGATAGAGCAATTGTTTGCGGCCTTTAAGACGGCGATGCGTCGCGCGAAATACCGTGGGCGTATTTCGTATCACTACCCCATGAAGGTGAACCAGAATAAAGAGTTCATCATTCCGATCTTGTCCGAAGGGGCTGATCTTGAGGTGACTTCGTACAACGAATTATGGTTACTTAAAAAATTGTGGGGGCAGAATCACTTTAATGCCAGTATTAAAGTACTATGTAACGGGCCGAAGATTCCTAAATACATTGATCTTATTACCGAACTTCGCAATATGGGGCTTTCGATTGTGCCCATCATTGAAGACCTTGGAGAAATTGAACGACTCAAAGGTTTCAAGGGAGACGTTGGCATTCGCGCAAACATCGATATCAAAGTTCGTTCGCATTGGGATAAGCGTTTTGATCAGTTTGGCACATCACCCGAGGCTATTTTGAAACTAGGACGAATTAAAAACTTGAAGATTTTACATTATCACCTTGGCTCGCAAATTGAGGACGGTAAAGATATTGTGCTCGCGGCTCAAAAATTGACAGCTCTATACATTAAGTTGAGAAAAACAAATCCAACTTTGGATACCTTAGATCTCGGTGGTGGGTTTGCCGTGCCGTATAGTAAAACAAAACTTTACCCTGTCGATGCGATTGCCAACAGTTTAGTTAAGACAATTAGTAAGATGACCAGAAAGGCGGGCGTCCCTGCGCCAAACCTTATTGTGGAGTGGGGGAGGTACGCAGCGGCGCCAGCGCAAATTTCAATTTTTAAAATAATTCACGCAAAGCCCGTAGGTGGTGGATCGAAGAAAAAGTGGTACGTGATTGATGGTAGTTTTATGAACGACCTATTGGACACGTGGGCTATTCATCAAAAATGGCACGTTGTTCCCGTTAATCGGTTGAATGCGCGGCGGATGATCCCCGTATGGCTTAACGGTAGCTCATGTGACTCTGATGATAAATATACTGCTTCTGGTACCTACATCCGCTTACCAAATATTGAAGATCTCGAGGAGGGCGAGCAACAATACATTGCTATTTTTGACACCGGTGCCTATCAAGATGCACTGGCGTCTCATCACTGTTTGCTGTCTTCGCCGGCGAAAATCGTGGCGCAAGATGGCGACATTACGTTAGCTCGTCGGCGTGAGACACCAGAAGAAATAGGAAAGCTTTTTGGTTGGTAGTCCGAGCAAAGCAAGAAGCTATTCGACCGCGAACGTATCGACGTTGGCGACTTTTTCTTCTCCGGGAACAATAATGCAAAGCGCGAGTACGGCACCGAGTACCAGAATTGCCGTCGCCTCTTCGTACACCGTTGCGTAGGCGGTAACTTGCGCTTGTCAAGGTGACAAGTGCGGTTACCTCTTTGAGTACGGTTGGAACATGAATATTTACGATGGTGTGCGCTGCATACTCGCGTACTTTTTTGTTGGTTTCATTTTGGAGAATGGTAGTAAAGAGTGCGATACCGAAAGCACCAGAGATGTTTCTGACAAGCGCCAAAAGAGAGGAGGCAACACCGACTTCGTGTTGCGGTACGGACGAGGCGACGATATTAGTGCGCTGCGACATACCAAACCCGATGCCAAAAGCAGTGACCGCAAGAGGAATCATAAGGTTGAGCGTTGTTGATCTGGGATCGAGTGCGGTAAAGAGAAACATTCCTAGTCCGCCAATGAGCGTGCTTACTGCAATGACGTACTGCGATTTAACTTTACCAATAAGACTGCCGTCAAGCGGTGCCGCAATGGTAATCATAAAGGCCACCAGAAGGAAAAGGTACCCCGTTTGTGTGGCGTCGTAGCCAAGGAACGTTTGAGCAAAAATAGGCAAAAGAAAGATGCTGCCCATCAGCGCCATAAAGACAAGAAAGCTGTTAACGAGCGTCATGACGAATACTTGATTTTTGAAAAATTTAAAATCGATAATCGGTTCCGGATGGTTTTTTCAACGTAGTAAAACCACAGCGCGGAAAGGACAATAACGGCGTACGACCAGAGACTGGAGGCCGAGAGCCAACCCCAGTCAACGCCTTTGTCGAGCACCAGTACAAGAGCAGAAAGAGAGGTACCGAGCAAAATTGCACCCCACCAATCAAACACAACCGTTGCTCTCTCAGAGACCGATTCTTCTACGTAATGAATAGCCATATAGAGTCCGACTGGTAGGTTGATAAGTAATACTGACCGCCAGCCAAAATTGTCGATAAGCGGGCCGCCAATGAGTGGGCCGAACACGGCTGCTCCTGCAAAAGCAAACGACCAGATGCCAAGAGCTTGCGCCCGTTGTTTGCCCGGCGGAAAAGTGAAGGCGAGAATGGCCATGGCGGTTGGGTAGTCGGCGGATCCCGCAATAGCCTGAATGACTCGAAAGACGATCATAGCGCTTAAGTTCCATGCAAACCCTGCCAGTACCGAACCGCCGATAAAAGTAATGAAACCAAGGAGGTAAATTTTTTTTTCGACCAACGGTATCGCCAAGCTTTCCCCAAATAGGAACGAATACCGCACTGGCAAGAATGTAGGCGGTTGCAATCCATCCAGCCGCCGAAACCGTAATGCCAAAGTCGTTAATGATGTCAGGCAACGCCAAAGTAATAACCCTCTGATCAAGACGGCCAAGGAATGTTCCTAAAATGACGGTCACCAGAACGAGCCGGCGCCGTCTGGCAGCAACAGCTTCATCCATAGTCTAACGGTAAATCCAGAGGCGAGCCGACATGCCGTTTTTAGCTCGCTGTAGTTTTTAGTAGCATAGCTTACCTTGACCGCAAATTGTCGCACCTCTCGTTTGTCAGAAATGCTAAAGACAACGTCACCAGTTTTTGCCGAGGCAGTAATTTCTTCAACAACTCCCTCGTACCCCTTTGAACCAAAGGCATCAACCGTGAAGAGTGCCTTTTGTCCGACGGCAATTTTACTGAGGCGTTTATCTTCATCAATATAATCAACAATACGCAGTGAAGAGGGATCAATCATAGTGACGATTGACTCTCCAGGGGCAAATACCTTGCCGATTGATTGATCGGTATGGATGATGACACTGGGTAACAGTACGCGTACTACCTCGTCACCAACTAATGCTGCCGGTGTCTGGGCGGTAACCGTGTCGCCTTCGTGAACAAGTACTTGTTTTAACGTCCCTCCGGCTCGCGAAGAAAGGGATATAACGGACCCTTCAATATGTGCTTGGTCGGTAAACACGCGCGAATTCATGACGTAACCGTACACATGCCGACACCGTCTTTCATTGGGTAACGGTGCCCGTTTTCCTCAACGCCGTAGGTGCCTCGCTTTACCTCATCCTGTACTACGGTGCGACCAGCGATTGGTGTTGGGCGACAATCTTCGGCGCGCTGTCCATTTATCTTTTCCTGTGCGACCTTTTTACTGCTCTTTTCCAGCAAAACAAGTGGAGGAACGAGCATCCCGGTAGGTGCTAGCGCGTTCGCGGCGCGGCACGCGGAATTATGAGGGGGAAGCTGCCAACGGCCGCTTCCCCCTCATCTGCGTTTACACTGTTTCTTTTTTTATACCAAACGCGGTAGGGTAACGGTATGCGTTTTCCAAGAAATCTTCCGTTTTATAAAATTGCACTCCCTATTCTTTTTATTGTTGGTGGAGCTATGCTCATCGCTTTTTCGTTGCAGACTGTTTCTCTTACCAAGACACAGCGTATGCGGGCGTTGCTTTCTGTTTCAGTTCCTACGCCTCTTGCGTTGCCGCTTCCGCAGAAAACAGCACAGTGCGTGGTGAAAGATGGTTTGCCGGATGTTAACTGTACTCCTGGTGCAATTTTTTCTATGACAACAAAAGAAGCTATCTGTACTGTTGGCTATAGCGCTTCAGTCCGGAACGTTTCGGTGAACACAAAGGAAGCAGTCTACCAAGCGTATGGGTTGTCGTATCCGCAACCGTCCGGTGATTACGAGGTTGATCACCTGGTGCCACTAGAACTTGGTGGCAGCAACGACAGTGCCAATCTTTTTCCCGAAGCGGCAGAGCCGCGTCCCGGTTTTCGAGAAAAGGATTTGGTAGAAAATTACTTGCATCAAGAGGTGTGCGCAAATCGTGTTGCACTCGCCGTTGCCCAGCGGCAGATTGCTACTGACTGGCGTCCTGTGTATCAAAACTTAACAGACGCTGAGATCCGCGAACTGAAACAGCAGTATGCAAATTGGGCACAGTAAATAAATATTTTCGGTTGCCTTTTTCCTTTAAATGTGGCATACTTATAGCATACTAGTCGATAGCCCGCGCTTACCTAAATAGAGAGCGCGTTTCTTTTTTACGTAACTCGTTACGTAATCATTATATGAAAAGAATTTTCGGATTGATTCTCGGCGTTGCAGTGGCGGTAAGTCTTTTTGCATTTGCTTTTACCTATTGGCAAAATTATCAAGAGCAAAACTTGTTGCTGGATGATCTGTCGCGGCATAGCGCACTCTTGGCGGAAAGTTTTAAAGAGGCAATTGAGCCAAATTATAGCATTAAAAAAAATCCTGCGCTCGATAAGCTACTCGACAAAGACGCAGGTAAAGAGCGACTGACGGGCCTAGTCATCTACGATGTTACTGGTGCACTTGTCGCTTCGTCGAGTACGATATCTAAGGGAGCAATTAATTTTGCAGCAGTGGCAGAAGCGGCCATAAAGGGAGACACCACCGTTCGTCAAGTTTCTTCTGTTGACGGCGATAAGCTTTTTGTACTTGCTGATCCGCTTCATAGCGACGGCGCGGTGACTGGCGCCCTTGTTGTGGTGCAAAATGCCAATTACCTTGATGCGGTTGCTGGCGAGGTGTGGACGACCAACTTGGTTAGGCTTTTTGTGCAGGTGCTGGTCTTTTTAATTGCTATTATTTTGCTTTTGCGGTGGCTTATTTTTCAGCCAATGAAGCATATTTTAGAGTCTATCCGTCAGATTCGCACCGGAACGATAAGTGATGAACTTACCAAATTAAAAGTGTATGGCTTTTTTCACCCGATTGCGGTGGAGATTGCAAAAATGTCGGAGAGTTTGTTAAACGCTCGGCAGGCAGCGAGTGAAGAGGCGCGACTTCGTCTTGAGAAATTAGATACGCCATGGACTGCGGAACGGCTGAAAGAGTTTATCAAGCATAATTTGAAAGGCCGGCCAATTATTGTTGTATCAAACCGAGAACCGTACTCGCACAGCAAGGTGGACGGCGAGATTACGTATTCTGTTCCGTCAAGCGGTCTCGTCACCGCGCTTGAGCCTATTATGGAAGCGTGTGGTGGACTTTGGGTTGCGCATGGTAGTGGGGACGCCGACAAGGAAGTGGTCGACAGCAATGACAAGGTGGCGCTACCTCCGGACGAACCGAAGTACACCTTAAAACGTATTTGGCTTAGCGAGAAAGAAGTGAAAGGCCACTACGTCGGTTTTTCGAATGAAGCACTGTGGCCGCTCTGTCATATGGTGCACACTCGTCCCGTATTTCGAAAGAACGACTGGTTGGAGTACCGCAAGGTAAATGGAAAGTTTGCACAGAGCTTGCTTGCCGAAATAAAAGATATGGAGCAGCCGATTATTTTGGTACAGGACTACCATTTTGCGCTGCTGCCGGCCATGATTAAAAAAAGTCGCCCAGACGCTGAGGTTGGGATTTTTTGGCATATTCCCTGGCCCGGCGCAGAAGCATTCAATATTTGTCCGTGGAGAAAAGCAATTGTCGAGGGGATGCTTGGCGCCGATGTTGTTGGCTTTCACACCCAGCAGTACTGCAATAATTTTTTGGACACAGCGCGCAAAGAAATTGAATCGATTGTGGACATTGAACAGTTTTCTGTTACTCATGACGGACACACCAGTTACATTAAGCCATTGCCGATTAGTGTTGCGTTAACGAATGTTGCAGCTAAGAAAACACAACAGAAATCCTTGGTGCTACAAGAGGCGGGCGTAAAAACTAAATATGTAGCCGTTGGGGTTGATCGCATGGATTACACCAAAGGCATTCTCGAACGGCTTCGAGGGTTAGAATTCTTTTTTGAGACGCACCCGAGTTACCAAGAAGAGCTCACCTTCGTACAGGTAGCGCCGCTGAGCCGACAATCGGTAGAGAAGTACCGACAGTTTGCTGAAGAGGTTCGCACTGAGGTAGAGCGTATCAACGAAAAATTTGGTACGTCAGCATGGACGCCTATTGTGCTCATCGATCGGAATTTGACCCACGAAGAATTGGACCCACTCTATCAGGTTGCCGACGTGTGTCTGGTAACGCCTTTAAATGATGGGATGAATTTGGTTGCCAAAGAATACGTTGCGGCACAAGACGACGAGTCTGGGGTGTTGGTATTAAGTAAATTTACCGGCGCGGCGCGAGATTTGAAGGACGCACTCATCATTAACCCGTACAGCGCCGAAGAGACGAGCGAAGCTATCTATCAGGCGCTTACTATGTCGCAGTTGGAACAGCGTCGACGCATAAAGAAAATGCGGGAATCAATCAAGAACAAAAATATTTATCGTTGGGCGGCAGAACTCATTCGCGCGGTGGCAAATTTGGGCAGCAATGAAATATCTCTTTAACGAAATTGCTACCATTCAAAAAAAAATTACCCAAGCAAAGCGGGTGGCTGCCCTTTTTGACTTTGATGGGACGCTCGCAAAAATTGTTAAACGTTACGAGGATGCCAGCTTGCTGCCAGAAAGTCGTCGAGAACTCTCCAAACTAAGTCTGCATTTGCCCGTAGTGGTGATAAGCGGCAGGAGTCTTAGTTATGTAAAGCGTAAAATTGGAATCGGTAGTGTTGGTTACTTTGGTAACCATGGTCTTGAATGGGAATTGAATGGCCAAAAAGGTAACGCCACAATTTCTGAAAGCAAGCGAAGAGCCGTACGTGAGGCAAAGCGGTTACTCCTTACTGTTTTGCGTCAGTACCCAATGGGCGTCATCGAAGACAAAACCATTACGGTGACTTTGCATTATCGTCGAGTTCCACGGCATCAGCAGAAAAAAATTATTGAGGCGGCAGCAGAGGTACTCTCGCCGCTTTTAAAAAAGGGTCTTATTGTTATCACCAGAGGAAAGAAAGTGTTTGAAGTTCGACCGGCCTACGCATGGGACAAAGGTGTAGCCGCGAAATTATTTTTACGCAAAGTTGGTCCGTCGGTGCTGCCTCTTTATATCGGCGACGACAAAACTGACGAAGACGCGTTTCGTGCGCTTCATAAAGGTATAACTATTAGAGTCAGAAAATCTGTACGTAGTGCCGCGCAGTATTATGTTAAGAATCAATCTGAGGTACTGTTAGTACTAAAATACTGTAATGAAAACTTTTTTTAAAATTTTTTCTACCGTTTTATTTTTTTGCCTACCGTTTCTAGCAAGCGCGCATGAAGTGTACGTGCTGGGTGATGAGGCAATAGCACACGATAGTGTGAACAGTTCAACAAACCCGTTCATGGCCATAGCGTCGTCCGAAAGCCAGTTTGCATTCTGGGCATTTCTTGGTATCGTGCTCGTTTTGCTTGTCCTTATTATCTCCTTGTCTCGATGGGCGGAACGGCTTCTCGATCCGTTACTTTTTAAACTGAAGCCGTACGCACCAGCGATAGAGCGTGTTACCATTGGCGCCAGTTTTCTGGCCTCCGCCTACTATGGGGCTCTCTTTGGTCCAGAGCTGCCGCTCTCGAGTATCGTTGGTGGGGTGTTGGTGTTGCGTATTGTTCTTGTGGTGATTGGCGTACTGTTTATTTTTGGGATTGGTAAACGAGTGGCGGCGGTAGTTGCGCTTATCATCTTTGCTGACGCAACACTGCAGTATGGTTTTTATATGCTTACCTACCTTGGGTACTTGGGCGCCGCCTTGATGCCGCTCATTTTAGGTAGAGCGGCGCTCGTCAAAAAAGAGCAAGCGCTTGCCTCCTTCGTGCTGCGTGTTCTTTTTGGATTTTCATTGCTGTACGCGTCGTTTTACGCAAAATTTTTGCATAGTTCATTAGCGCTTGCTACCGTCACCCGCTACCATTTGACCAACTACTTCCATTTTGAACCACTCTTTCTTGTATTGGGTGCAATGATTGTAGAAATGCTTCTCGGTTTCTTTTATATTATGGGATTCGAAATTAGGTTTACTTCAATTCTGTTTATTGGTTTTATCGGCGTATCAATTGCGTTCTTCGGTGAAGCGGTATGGCCTCACATTATCTTGTTTGGCACCGCGCTGGCGCTTTTTGTACATGGGTACGATCACTTTTCTATTGAAGGACGTTTTTTAAAGAAGGGTATTGAGCCGGTTTTGTAGCGAGGTGCTTTCAAAAAAACTTAGTGCTATACTGAGGCTCTATGAAAGCATCAGTATTATTTGTTCGCTGTCTGGAAGAGGAGGGGATTAAGTACGTTTTTGGCGTTCCCGGCGAGGAGACGCTTGATTTGCTGGAAGCAATACGTGACTCTAGTCTTCAGTTTATTATTACGCACGACGAACAGGCGGCGGCATTTATGGCCGCAACGGTCGGGCGATTGACAGGTAAGGTTGGCGTAGCGCTCTCGACCTTAGGGCCGGGAGCAACCAACCTCGCGACTGGCGTTGCCTACGCGCAGCTTGGCGGGATGCCGCTACTGGTAGTTACCGGACAAAAACCAATTCGTAAAAGCAAGCAGGGTCGTTTTCAAATTGTCGACACCGTCGGCATTCTGCGCCCCATAACCAAAATGGCCGCCACCATTGTTGGGGCTGACCGGATTCCAAGCATGGTGCACGAGGCGGTTCGCGTTGCCGAGTTTGAGCGTCCCGGCGCGGTGCATCTAGAACTTCCCGAAGACGTTGCCGCAGAAGAAACTGATGTGATAGTTATTGCTGCACAGAAAGTTCGTCGTCCCGGGCCTGATCCTAAGGCGGTAGCGGCGGCAGTAGCGGCGTTAGAGCGAGCGAAACGTCCACTTATTCTTGTCGCTTCCGGCGCCAATAGAAAACTGGTACGCAAACATCTCCATGTCTTTATTGAAAAGACCGGCATTCCTTTTGTTACGACGCAGATGGGTAAAGGGGTAGAGGATGAGTCTTCAGCGCTCTATCATGGTACGGCGGCGGTGAGCGACAATGATTTTGTCCACGCCGCTTTGACGCGCGCTGATCTAGTGTTGGTAGTTGGTCACGATATTACTGAGAAACCGCCAGTAGTACTAACACAAGCGCACCATGAGGTTATTCATATCAATTTTTATCCAGCAACCATTGACGACGTCTATGTACCAACGTGCGAGGTGGTTGGTGATATTGCCCACTCACTTTGGGCGATAGGAGAGGCGATTAAACCCTCGACTCATTGGGAACTCGATTCTTTTATGAAGCTACGAGAGGCGCTACTTAGTGACATTGCTGAACAGGTAAATGATGAATCTTTTCCTTTAAAGCCGCAGAGGTTTGTACACGATCTGCGAAGCGCCGTTCCCCAACATGGCATCCTTTCACTTGATAACGGAATGTATAAAATATGGATTGCCAGAAATTATCCCGCTTTTGAGCAGTCGAGCGTTTTGTTAGACAACGCGCTTGCTACTATGGGGGCGGGGCTTGCTGGTGGCATCGCGGCTAAGTTGCTTCATCCCGAGCGGCCGGTTGTCGTCGTTACTGGCGACGGTGGTTTTATGATGAGCGTGGCAGAACTGGAAACCGCAAAACGACTTGGCCTTGATTTAGTGGTTGTCATTGTGGACGATGAAGGGTACGGGATGATTCGCTGGAAGCAGGAAGAGATGCATTTTGCGGATTTTGGTCTGTCTTTTAAAAATCCGGATTTTGTTAAACTGGCCGAGTCTTTTGGTGCGCACGGTACGCGCATTAGTAGCGCGGCAGCATTTGCGCCGGCGATAGAGAAAGCGATTGTCGAGGGAGGCATTCAGCTTATCGATTGCCCCATTGATTATACTCAAAACAGTTTGCAGTTTGGAGACGCGTTAAACAGTAAAACGAAAAAATTTTACTAACCTAAAAAAGATATGGCGATAGAATCAAAAAATCCCACAACGCTTGAAGTTGTAAAAACCTTTGGCGAACTTACCGACGAAGCGCTAGAGGCGGCGCTGGCTAAAGCTGACACCGCGTTTCAGCAGTGGCGACAAACTAGCTTTGAAGAGCGGCGTCAACGAATGCTGGCACTGGCAGATTATCTCGTCAGCCACAAGGCAGAACTCGCAACGTTGATGGCCGTAGAAATGGGAAAGGTCTTGAGTGCTGGAGAAGGGGAGGTGGAAAAATGCGCGTTGGTTTGTCGCTATTACGCCGAGCACGCCGAAAAGTTTTTAGCACCAGAGTCGTTGTCCGTTGAAGCAAGTGAGAGTTATGTCGCATTTGAACCGATTGGTCCCGTGCTTGCCGTTATGCCTTGGAATTTTCCTTTTTGGCAGGTCTATCGATTTGCAGCGCCAGCAATCATGGCCGGCAACGTCGGTCTTTTGAAGCATGCTTCGAACGTACCGCAGTGCGCGGAGGCCATAGCCGAGGCGTTTCGCGCGAGTGGTTTTCCTGATGGCGTATTTCAAAACTTACTCATTCCGGCTAGGCGGGTTGAAGGCGTTATTCGAGATCGTCGCGTTGCTGCGGTAACCTTAACCGGCAGCGAAAAAGCGGGAAGCGATGTCGCGCGCATAGCCGGTGAAGAGATTAAGAAAACAGTTTTGGAACTGGGTGGGAGTGATCCGTTTATTGTACTTGATGACGCTGACATAGCGCTTGCGGCAGCGACCGCGGCGGTTGCTAGACTGCAAGGAAACGTCGGGCAGAGCTGCATTGCCGCTAAGCGGTTTATTGTTGTTGAAGCTGTTGCCGAATCGTTTACCCAAAAACTCGTGCACGCATTTGAACAGTTAGTTGTTGGTGACCCGCAGGATGCAGCAGTGCACGTTGGTCCACTAGCGAGTGAGCAAATACTTCGTGACGTCGAGCGACAGGTTTCGGAATCAGTCGCTAAGGGCGCTAAGATAGTAATGGGCGCTACGCGGCGAGAAGGTGCCGGTCACTTTTTTGTTCCCGGAGTGGTTACTAATGTTAAGAAGGGGATGCCACTCTTTGACGAAGAAGTGTTTGGTCCAGTCGCACCGATCATTGTGGTAAAAGATGAAGCGGAGGCTATCATTGCAGCCAATGATACTCCGTATGGTCTAGGCGCCTCTCTCTTCACACAGAATGTTGAGCGGGCAAAGCGATTGGTGCCCCAGATTGCGGCCGGAAGCGTTTTTGTGAACTGTCAGGTAAAGTCCGACCCGCGTGCGCCGTTTGGTGGAATTAAAAAGTCAGGCTACGGTCGGGAGCTTTCCGCTTTTGGTATACGAGAGTTTGTAAATGTTAAAAACGTTCGGATTAAATAGTAAGTGCGCTAGTCAACAGTGACAATCTGATAGGCTATTTTTTGTTTTGGTGACGTCACAAAAATTTCGTCGCCAGCGCGATGACCAAGTAGTGCCTGCCCCAAGGGTGACTGGTGAGAAACGCGGCCATTCGCCGGTTTCGCCTCTGCCGAGCCGACAATTTCGTACTTCTTTTCAGAACCGTTTCTTGAAATAGTTACTCGTGAGCCGAGTTCGATAATGCCGGAACTACCAGCAGTATGTTCAATAACAATGGCGTTCGCGATGCGACTCCTCAACGAAAGGATGCGGTTGTGAATGCGGCGAAGGTTATCTTTCGCGTACTGGTAGGCTGCATTTTCTGAAAGGTCGCCCATTTCTGCCGTGCGTCGAAGTTCGGCTGCTGCCGGCGGCAATACCTCACGTTCAAGATTGATGAGATCTTTTTTAAGACGAGCAATTGCCGCCGCCGTCAGATGGTGGTCGAAGGTTCGTTTTTGTCGGGCTTCCTCTTCGGTCCTGCGTTTTGGAATGCGCATATCGTGTGCGTATCATAGCGTTCGATTGACCAAAGCGCAATTTTTTTACCTTGCTAAACGTGCTACTATGTACTCTATGTTCTTAGTGACCGCACTCATTTTGGCTGCCATAGCGCTCTTGCTGTACCTGCACGTTGCCTTTCTGTTGGCCTACCTATTTAAGCGCAACGATATTGTCGATGTTGCTTGGGGGCCAGGGTTTTTAGTGGTAGCGATGGCAGGTTTTATCAGTGCCGGCATACATCCGGCCGGAGTGCTGATTGCCAGCATGGTCGCACTGTGGGCGTTGCGACTGAGCTGGCATATTTTTAATCGTCTTCTCAAAAATCCAGAAGACGGTCGCTACCAACGTTGGCGTATTGCTTGGGGTCGCTATGCAACGGTTCGTACTTGGGCTCAGGTTTTTCTTTTGCAAGGATTGCTGCTTTTTATGGTGGCGCTACCTGTTGCCGTAGTTACCGCTGACCCAGTTAGTAGCCTTCTCAGTATCCCCCTTATTGTGGGAAGTATTATTTGGCTTTGCGGTTTTCTTTTCGAAACAATTGCCGATTGGCAACTCAGCACTTTTTTGGGGATACCAGAAAACCGAAATCACGTTTTAGCAAAAGGCCTGTGGCGATTATCGTGTCACCCAAATTATTTTGGCGAAATTGTCCAGTGGTGGGGGATTGGTATTATCGCTCTCGGTTCTCCGTACGGGATAGTTGGTTTTGTTGGTCCGCTGCTCATTACTTACCTTATCCTTAAGGTGTCCGGCGTGCCGCTGTTGGAAGAACGCTACAAAGATAACCAAGAGTACCAACAGTACAAGAAGACAACTAATACTATTTTACCTTGGCCGCAGAAGCGGTAAGTACGTTATGGCGAAACTTGTTTTTGATATTGAAACCATTGGGGAGAATTTTGACGAGCTTGATAGCTCGACGCAAGAGGCATTGACCGCTTGGGTGCGTCGCTATACCGACGACGAAGACGAGCAACAAAAACTTTCCGCGCAACTTAAAGAGCGATTAGGGCTATCGCCTTTTACTGGCGAAATTGTGGTGCTTGGTGTGTATGACACTGATCGCAAAAAGGGAACGGTGTACTACCAAGCGCCAAACGGAAAACACGAAGAAAGCACCGAGGGCGATATGGTTTTCAAGCCAACAACCGAAAAAGAAATGTTAGCGCGGTTTTGGGAGGGTGCAAAACAGTATACCGAATTTATTAGTTTTAATGGTCGTTGTTTTGATGCGCCCTTTCTGGCGATTCGCTCGGCAGTGCATAAACTACGCCCGACAAAAGATTTGCTTTCCAATCGCTACCTTTCAAGTCAGAGAAATGCAGCGCAGCATATTGATCTTATCGACCAGCTAACCTTTTATGGTGCTTTCCGTCCACGACCTAACTTGCATCTTGCGACCAGAGCTTTTGGTATTGAGAGCCCTAAAGAAGAGATGAGCGGCGAAGAGGTTACTCCTTTTTTTAACGCCGGACGCTACCTTGATATTGCACGCTATAATGCGCGTGATCTCATTGCCACTAACGAATTATACCTGCGTTGGCAGGAGTACCTACACCTTTAACTATGGATGCACCTGATCAACAGCCGCCGAGTCAAAAAGAGCGAAAACGACTCTTAATAGTTGTTGAAATACTTGATAAGATGAGCGCGCTTGCTGTTGCCGGACTTGGTCTTGTTGCCGCACTTGCATGGAATGACGCCATTCGTCTTCTCTTTACCGTTTACTTTCCAAAACCAAGCGAAAGCATAAGCGCACAATTTCTTTACGCTGTCATTATTACGGTCATTGTCGTTTTGGTAACAATGTATCTTGCGCGACTGACGCGGCGCATCAAAGAACGGCTTGACCGCTAACCTATAGCGTTATTTATGCAAGAACGAGAATCAGCAAAATGTATTCAGCCGGAGGAAATTACCCCTAACGCTCGCACTATTGTTGCGCCGCGATTACGAGAAGCAATTGAAAGGGAAGGCATTGTTGCCGGAGGAAAAACTTTTTCCGAAGAAGAGATTGACGCCATGAAGGAAGAATTGTTTGCCCTGCAGGCTAGTGCTGACGAGGGGCATAAGAATCCGTACCATAACGAAGGACACGGGCGGGACGTAGACAAAAGATTTGAAACATTGCTTGCCACTTTCGATTTGCCAAATTGGCAGCGTGCCGCCTATCGGCTTATTCCGGCTACTCACGACTTATATCATAGCGGAGAAATGAAACGAGTTGCTGACGACGGATTAAGTAACGAAGAAATTGCCGCTGTCGCCGGAGATGGGTTTGCTGAGGAAAAAGGTTTTTCTCCGTATCAGCGGGCTATTCTTTATGGTGGAAATATCGGTTCTACTTTTGGCAACCCCGAGGTTCATCCGGAAACGACGATAGAGAAAGTCTTTGCCCTTGCGGATGTTGGTGGTTTTACAAAAACGTGGGATGATTGGATCGAAGAGTCTGGGAATGTTTTAGCAGAACAGTCAGCGGAGAAGCATATAACTTCGCCAAAGGAATGGCTTAATAGCCAGCAAGCCTTCATAGAGTACTGCGAGGGGTTACTTGATGACGTTCGCAAGGAAACGTTAGGTAACAACAGAATGATTACCGTTCTAAGTAACTGGGGCAGACATCTTGAAGAAAAAAAGAGGACGGTTGAGACGCTTCTTGGGTTAGCCGCAAAAGAAGACGGAAGCGAAACAAAACATCAGCGCTGGAGTGCTGTTAAAGAGTACATTTTACCGTTTTTAAATAAAAATTAATTTTTTAACAAAAACGTATGCAAGAATTCATCAATTCAGCGTATCTTCCATTGGTTGTTCTTTTATTGGCAGTTTGGGTTATTCCGTGGAAAGGAGTAGCGCCGTGGAGAGCCGCACGACGTCACGATCTGGGGTGGTTCATTGCCTTACTTATTATAAATACCGTCGGGATACTAGAGATTATCTACATCTTTGATTTCAGCAAGCGTCCACAGAAAAACGCGGTAGCGGATCAGTAAGTTCTTGTAGCTAATGGCCGCCGGCTCATTTAAGGACTACCTCATCAAAGACGTTTTAGCTGTCGTCGAAGGTGTCTACGCGCGACCGATGTTTGGCGCGTGGGGACTCTACCAAGACGGGGTCATTTTTGGCATTGTTGCCGACGAGAGAGTCTACTTTAAAGCCGACAAGTTTACGGACTTTTACTTTACTGAACGCGGGAGTGAGCAGTTTAGTTATGGAAGCAAGGGCAAAAAAGTTTTTTTACCGTACTGGGAGGTGCCAGAAGAAGTACTTGAAAATCGTGAAGAACTGTTAACCTGGATAGAACGGTCTAGCGCCGTTGTTGAGCAGGGCGCAAAACGTCAGGCGAGATTGAAGGCCGTTAAGGCAGAAGCGCAAGCAGCAGAAGAAAGTGCAGTTACTCGACCGACCGCAAATATAAAAGGCATTTTATTCGATTGCTTTGATGTGGTTTTTTCTTCGTCTCCTCACGAAGCGTGGTTGCGCGAACAGGTCCCCAACTTTGCGAGTCGCTTCGCAGAATACGACACCATCGAAACAAGGGGGGATCGTGGTGATATTCCGTACGGTGAATTTACGGCGCGAGTTGCTAAGGCGTTTACTGTCAACGCGCAAGAGCTGGAAAACGGAGCTCTACGTAGCGCGCGTTTGAACACCGACGTGCAAAAACTTATTGGCCTGTTACGTCCTCGTTATCGTATTGGTCTTTTGACAAATTCACCGAGAGTTTTTATAGATCGCCTTGCTTCTCGTTTTTCTCTTGATTCGTTGTTTGATGTAATGGTCACGTCTTCGGATTTACATCATCTTAAGCCGGAAGCAGTCGTCTTTAAGGCGGCCACAAAAACATTAGGAACTCTTTCCGATGCGACCATCTATATTGACGACAAAGAAAAGAATGTGCGCGGCGCAAGAAGCGCCGGTTTGATAGGCATAAAATTTGAAAAGATTGATCAACTAATAGGGGATCTATATGTTTCTGGTGTTATATTTTAGGGAAGGTCTTTATGGTTCGCTGCTTATAACAGTGATAGCATAGCAGTACCTCTATGGAACAAGAATTACCAATGGCCGCTCATCATTTACAGAAAAGCGTCGTCCCCCTAATTGTGCGGACCTCAATGACGCTCCTTTTGGTGAACGTCGCCTACGTTGCTTTTCTTGCTTTTTTCTTTTTGAGCGGGCTCGCTTTTGCACCAATTGTCTTGACAGTGTTTTCTCTACCGGCGCTGACTATTTTTTTACTGCAGACGGTTTTTATTCTTTTTCTAGTTATCGACTGGGCAAAAATAGATTATTATCTGACGCCTGATAAGATTATTATGTTTCGCGGTATTATTGCAGCAGACGAAATCATTTGTGATGTCCGTCCTATTCGGACAATGATGCTACGACAAGGATGGTTTGCGAAGGCTTGTAACTATGGCACCACTATTTTGACACTCTCCCCAGACGTAGAGAGCAAACGTAAACTTGCACTTTTTGGCATTCTTTATCCAAAGCAGCGCGAGCGAGTTATTCGTAGTTACCATGAAGCGTATCAGCGTAGAGAGGAGCAAAGGGGATCGACAGAGCTTGACGAAGAGGCGAGGCAGCATTATCTAAAAGTACCGCGTATCATCGCATGAAAAAAACGGGGCGGGTCGTTTCTGAAATTAGGCGAGTGCTGCGGAGCCGATCGAATACTGCACGCGCAAAGAAAGAGAGTCGTTATTTCAAAACAGGAAAGGGAATGTATGCAGAGGGCGACCAGTTTTTAGGAGTAGACGCGAAAGGTTGTCTCGCGGTTGCAAAAAAGTACAACCCCAAACTGTCGTTTACCAATCTTACCGAATTATTACATTCGCCAATTCACGAAGAACGAATGGTCGCTCTTCGCGTTTTGCGACAACGCTACCCAAGAGCGACCAAAACAGAACAGTGCCGCATCTATCAATTTTACCTCAACCACTTAACGGGCATTAACAATTGGGACTTGGTCGACGTTTCAGCAAGCGCTATTATCGGCGAGCACCTGCTTCGTCAATCTAGGCGGCAACTTTATCGGTTGGCGGCATCACCCTCTCTCTGGCGCCGGCGCATTGCTATTGTGGCGACCTATGCTTTCATACGTGAAGATGAATTTACCGATACGCTAGCCAATCGCGGAAATACTGATGAACGATACCCATGACCTCATTCATAAGGCGGTAGGGTGGATGCTTCGTGAAGTAGGAAAACGATCCAGAAAAGTAGAAGAAGATTTTTTGCGGACGCGCTACCGACAAATGCCTCGAACAATGCTTCGCTATGCAATAGAGCGGTTTCCGGAGCGTTTACGAAAAGCCTATCTTCTCGGCACGGTTGACTGATGCACCATAACCTCGTAGGCTAGTGGGCACTTTATTTCGGTTTTTATGTATATGGTAGAAAGCGGTTTTTGGAAAAAGTTAAAGCGTCCATTTTTCGTGTTGGCGCCAATGGCTGATGTTACCGATCCGCCGTTTCGTCAGATTATCGCGCGCTATGGTAAGCCGGATGTTATGTATACGCAGTTTGTTTCAGCCGACGGACTATGTTCACGAGGGAGATCCGTGCTACTTCACGATCTTCGCTACAGCGAAGAAGAGCGTCCTATTGTTGCTCAACTGTTTGGCGCGCATCCGGACAAAATGCACGACGCGGCAGCGTTGGTGCAAGCACTTGGTTTTGATGGAGTCGATATCAATATGGGTTGTCCTGATAAAAACGTTGAGAAGCAAGGGGCGGGTGCGGCGCTTATGAAAAACCCAAAGCTTGCCAGAGAGCTCATTCGTGCGGCAAAAGCGGGTGCACCAAAATTGCCAGTTTCAATAAAGACCAGAATTGGCTATCGGCAAAACGAGATTGCCACGTGGATTCTCGCGCTACTTGAAGGGGAGCCGGCGGTTATTACCATTCACGCACGCACCCGGCAGGAGATGTCGAAGGTTCCGGCTCGTTGGGACACGGTTCGTGAAGCCGTTACCATAGCAAAAGGAAGCGGGACGTTTATTGTTGGCAATGGAGACGTTTTTGATGTTGAAGACGCAAGAAAAAAGGTTTTGGAAACCGGTTGTGACGGCGTTATGTTCGGACGCGCCATTTTTGGTAACCCTTGGCTGTTTGCAAAAGGAGAAATTCATCCGAAGCTTGCCGAAAGACTGCGCGTGCTTAATGAACACATAAAAGCATTTGAGATAATACTCGGGGAAGTAAAACCTTTCCCCATTATGAAGAAACATTTTAAGTCGTACCTCGGTTTTTTCCCTGGCGCGAAAGAATTGCGCGCGCAATTGATGGAATGTAAAAATGCAAATGATGTTAGGCGGGCAATAGAGCGCTATCTTCGTTAGGCCAAAAAACTTTGCATAATTTTTTTGTATGTTTTAATATAAACATATAGGATACGTTATTCACCACATCATTAATCATAAAGCTATGAACAGACGGAGGATCGGTCGATCGTTTTTTTCTTTTCTAGCTCGTGCCTTGCACAAGTTTTTTCTGTATATGGCAGCTTTGGCTGTTATTTTTTTATATCCAGCTGCGCCGTTTCTTCAGTTGGTGCCGCTGCCAGCTCAGGCAGCAAGCGCTATAACCGTTGCCAACGGTGAAATTAATGGCAATTTTCCCGGGTCTCAAATCCCCGCTTCGTCTCCGTCTATTGCGATTTTAAAACTTTCAGTGACTGCCAGCCAAGCTGCCCAAACTCTTACTTCAGTAACGGTCGACTTCAGCGGTACCGGCTTTACTACCAGCGATTTGCAAGCCATAGCTACGGACGCCACGTCTGGTGTTGCGCTTTATGATGATAGCGGTTCGGTTCCGGGTTCTCTTGATGGTGGTGACAGTGTTGTGACGCTTGCGGGTACGCCAGACTGGACACCAGCAACGACTAACATCACCCTAACACCAGCCACACCGCCCGTGCTCAGTAACGGTAGTGCTGCTATTTTTTATGTTGCTATTAAAACATCTGGTACGCCTAGCAACAATGACGAAATTAGGGCGACCGTTCCGGCAGCAGGGGTTGTTACTTCTGACGGAAACGGGCCGGCGTCGGATTTTGCTATGAACTATGTAAAAGTAGATACAACACCGCCCGCCATTTCTGAGGTTAGCGGGTATGTTGGTCAATCAACGCTAACGGTTCGGTTTAATAAACCGGTTCGCAAAGCGAGTGGCGGAGCGTTGCAGCTTGCCGATACGCCGTTTACCTTTACCGACAACGGTATCACAGTTGGCACGACCATTACTGCCATTGCCCACAATGAGGGACAAGATTTTGCCACGATAACGCTGAGCAACAATCTTGATAGCGGCGACCTTGATGGTACGCCCTCAACCATTGCTGCTGGTTCAAATAAAATTGCCGATTTTGGCGGCACGGCAGTTGGGACCGCTGCGGTTAGTGTTACGAGTCCGTTGACGATTACTACGCCCAATATCCCAACAGCGATTGTCGGTACTACCTACGACACCACGACGCCACTGGTAGCCTTTGCGACACAAGGAGGTACCGCTCCCTATACTTTTGCTGCTAACGCGGCTACCGATACCAGTACTTTGACTACGGTTGGTTTGTCGATAGTAAATGATACTGGCACGTACAAAATTACTGGTACAGTTAATAATGTACCAGGCAGCTATCAGCTTGGGGTTAGTGTAAGTGATAATGGGGCGGTACATACCTCGGTTCGTAACTACACGTTAAATGTGGGCACGTCTGCGGGTGGCGTACCAGGTATTACACAACTTACGCCGCCGGGTGTTGCTCAGGGCGCTACATTGACGGGTGTCAGTGTGGTTGGTGGTAATACTCATTTTTCAGGTTCAAGCACCGTTGCTTTACTACTCAATGGGTCAGCAGATGCCGACCTCGCCATTTCGAGCGTCAGCGCTACCGATACAACACACTTAACCTTTACCGTGGTGGCCGCGGGCGGGGCGGCACTTGGTAGTAGGGATGTCCGCATTACCACTGGTTCAGAGGTGGTCAATATGCCAAGCGGTTTTTCTGTTTTTGCTACTGGTGCTGCCGGTTTGTCGCTTTCACTTCCGACATCTGGCGCAACCAATGTGCCACTTCCACCAAGTTTTAGCTTTAGTCCGAGCAGTGACAACACTGTACTTAGCTACCGCATCGACGTGAACACTACCTCGAATTTTGGTGGCACAACACTGTGGGACTACGTTTTTCCGAAACCCTCTGATGTTAACAATTCTAACGGCAGTCACTGTACCGACAGTAGCTGTAACCTTGTTTATGGTAGTGGTATCTTTAATATTCTTACTGCGCCTACCTTTTTGAATCCAAATACCACCTACTACTGGAGAGTGCGTACGTACGCAGCAGATTTTGGTACGGTAAGCAATGCTTCAACGGCGGTTGAAGTGAGTGAGGTTCGCGGGTTTACTACCGTTTTCTCGGTGACCGATGTTACTCCACCAAGTATTCAACACCGGCCTTTATTCCAAGCAACGGAAAGCGCCGACCTTGTACTTCACGCCCGTGTCTTTGATAACATTGCTACCTCATCGACGTCACCAGCGCTCTCTACCAGTGTGCTGTACTGTTCTACAAACGCTTGCTCACCGACGACAGAAGTAGCTGGCGTTTCGTTGGGGAGTGGCTACTATAGCTACACCATTCCTTCTGCCGGTGTGCCGGCTGCTGGAGGTGTGGTGCGTTACTATCTAGCGGCAAGTGACGGCACTAATACTCAACAGTTTAAAGATGCAGCCGATGCGCCGTTTCAGGTGGCGACAGTCGCCGCCGGTGCGGCAACGGTAACTGGTTTTGTGAAAGATTCGAGCAGCACGTGTAGTGCAGGCATACAAACGGCAACGGTCTACGCTGATGGTACAGGATACAGCGCAACAACAAATGGTAGCTGTGCCTTTACGTTGTCTGGTATGCCAACCGGTACCTATGACATTGTGGCAGTAAAAGACGGCTACGCTGACCGTACTATTAACGGTATTCCGACGGGAACTTCTGGTCTTACGTTTGCCTTACCGCAAGGTGGCGCTGGTGGCTTTGGTGGTGATACAACAAAACCGCGCGTGAAATTTACCGGACCAATGGACGGGATGACGAATATGCCGGGAGGGGATTCGAACTTCAAAATTTTTGCGGTGTTCGATAAGGCAATTAGTCAGTCGACGGTCAACACTTCCGGTAATTTGACGGTAAACGAAATTGATCCGGCAACCGGAAATTTGAACGATGTTACGACGTCGAAAGGAGCTTGGACCTACTATCCAACAGCGCCATTCGTAGCCGGTTTGCCGCCGGAAGCCAATATGGCTGTGTGGTCGCTCTCTGGGGTGAACACCTTAGGCGACGGTAAAACAATTGCTGTTTTACTCTGGAGTAATATCACCGATACGGCAGGTAACGCCCTGCAAGGAAACCAGTCAGACGGGAGTTATGCCTTCTCGTTTACCACCGGTTCTTCTGCTGACTTTACGAATTTTGATTCTAACACCGGTACCTTTCAAGGAGGTGGTACATTTGGCTCTGGTGCATTTGTACCTCCATTCGTAACTGGTATTACGCCGGCTCCCGGATCATTCTCTGTGCCACGAAACGTAAAGGCGGTGGTGAACTTCTCTGAGCCAATGGCTGACGATGCCGGTGCTTATCTGCTGAAGAGTTACATTAAACTCTTTACCGTTTCTGGGGCAACCGAAACAGACATTTCGAGTTCTGCTATTGATACGGTCGCTCTTGATAGTGGCAAGCAGAATGCCATCGTTACCTTAAAAAGTTCCTACAATAGCGGCACTTTTTCCGCCAGCACTAACTATCGACTGAAAGTCCTTGGTGGCGCTAAGGCGGCAACAGGTATTACCCTTGCGCAGCCCGGACAAGAAGCGAATGTGCAGTTTACTGCCGACTTCACTACCGGAACTGGGAGCGACACCGGCACACCAACCATTCTTGGTTCGTTCCCTGATACGGGTGCGACAAACGTCCCGGTCAATATTGGTGCTATCAACGTCGGGTTTAGTAAGGATATGAGTGCTACGACCCTAACGACGAGTACGTTCTACCTTTCGGTAGGTTCAACGGCGGTTAACGGAACGGTTGACTACGATCCTATTGGGCGCCAGGCGTTTTTCATCCCCAAAACAGCGCTTAACACGAACACAACCTACACCATTAATTTGACCGCCAGTATTCAAGGGCTGAACAGCCAAGCTATCAGTGCCACAACGCGAACGTTTACCACTGGCGCTGCAGATACTACAGCACCGACTGTTAACTTCGTTAACGCTGACGATTACAATTTGGCAGTTACCTTTACCGAACCAATGAACGCCGCCAAGGCAACGGATACATTGAACTACGCTGGAAGCATTTTGAAGCCGGCAAATGTTACCTTAAAGTATGGCACCGCGGGATTTGATAGTGCTGCCGGTACCGTTATTACTATTCCTAGTTCAGCAAGTTTTTCTTACGATACAAAATCGAACACGCTTAACATTCAGGGGTACCAGAGCGGGATTGACGGTTCGGTATTGCACGGCAAAGAGTTGTTAGTAACGGTGGCTAACGTTAAAGATTTATCAGGTAATGCTATTGCAACTGCCAACGGAGTAAACACTGGTAGGGCGCCAATAGGGAATAGTGCCACTACAAAGGGTGCCCTTGGACCTGGTGCGTTTTCGGGAGATGCATTTTCGCAGGATGGTGCGTTTGTCCCGACAAACTTTTCTGGTGATACCTTTGGTTTTGCGCCGCCAGTTGATGCTCGTCCGTTTAACACCATGGCTGGGCAGACAACCATTTTTGGTATTCGTCTTCCGGTCTCGAAGCAAATTAATGCTAGCGGAAGCATTGTGTTGACCTTCCCAACTGGGTTTGATGTATCTGGCGCCATGCAGGATGTCAACAGTCCAATGCGTCAAGATCTCAATGGGCCAGGTAGCGGCACCGTAACATTTAAGTGTGCAAGCGCTGGTGCACCAACTGGTGCTTCCTGTTCAGGTACGGCAAACAGCGACGATACTGGTAGTGCTGCCGGAGGTCTGACTGGTGACGGCGTGGTAGTTAACACTTCCTCACGTACGGCCACCATCTACCTATCCGCGGCAACGAATGTCGAAGGGCATGATTTTCTCACCCTTGACATTGCCGGTGTTAAAAATTCTACCGTGCCGAAAGACTTCAACACCTCTGGCTACACCGTTGACATCAAGACGAAGAACGCTACTGGCACGCTCCTTGAATCGTTGACTTCTCAACCGTTCTTCGTACAGTCGGCTGGTGCAAGCACTCTGTCTGGTACTATCACGGCAACAGGCAACGACCAAAGCGGGACGATGCAGGTTTACTTGATGAGTCCTATGACCGGACAAATGAGTACAACTTCAGCAGATTTTAGTGGAGGCACTACGGCAACCTACAGCTTTACGAATTTACCGGATGGGGAGTACTCACTCTTTACCGACCAGGAGGTAACCATTGGAATAAAATCATTTAGCGGGAAAAGTATCCCTGAAAGGGTCGTGGTTAGCGGGGCAACAACCTACAATTTCAGCATGGCCAACAATGCAACGGGTGGCACCAACGTGACGGTTTCTGTTGATGGGCCAGCCAATGAGCCATTGGATATTTTTGCTGGGTCTGACAGCAGCTATAAGGTGAAGCAGATTACCCTTAACGGTACGGCAGGGGCCGAGAGTTTTACTCTTAATTTGCCAGATGGTCATTGGTTTGTTGGCGTTGGTCCGCAGCACCCGAAAGGTGTCAATGCCGGCCCACCACCAACGCCAAGTTATCTGCCGCCAAAGCCCATTGATGTTACGGTTGCTGGGGCAACGGTTACTGAAACCAGCGGTACGGCAAACGACGGCACCATTAGTTTTACGTTGACGAATTCTACCAAAACGATCCAAGGACTTGTACAAGATGCATCGGGTAAGGTTATGGCGAACGCCGAGGTGTATGCCTATTCACCGCAGGGTGGGCGAGGTACCAACACACAAGCAGATTCTGCCGGCGCCTTTACCTTGAATGTCGTAGACGGTAGTTATATCGTAGGTGCGTTTATACTGGGGATGCCACCATCGCGTGAGGTGCCGGTTAGTGTTACTACTGACGCGACGACTTACCTTATCATTGGTGGTTCGACTACCGCGATTACGCCAGCGGCCGCAGCTTCTTCTTTTGTTATCAAAGTTGCTAAACCAGATTACACTATTTCTGGAAAAGTAACTGATGGTACTAATACCGTACAGGGTGCTTCGGTGTATGCCTATCGAACTAATGGTCCGGGTCATGCCGATGCTACAACTGACAGCTCGGGGAACTACACGTTATATGTTGCGAGTGGTACGTGGCAGGTCGGGGCCTTCTTGCCACAGTACGGAAATTTAAGCGAAGCAACGGTAACAGTGACAACGGCAAGCGTTAGCAATCAAAACTTCACACCAAGCACAACCGGGACGTTTCGATCGGTTTCCGGTACGGTGACCAAAGGAGGTTCGGCGGTTCAAGGCGCTTTTGTTCGCCTGAAAGGTAACGGAACCTTTAACGAAGCAATTACTGCTGCTGACGGTACGTACAGCTTTAAGGTACCGGAAGGTTCCGGGTATGTTATTAGTGCTTTCTTGCCCGGTGTTGGTGAGACGCCACCACTTGCCGCTTTCAGTGTGTCAGGTAGTGACGTCTCTGGAAAAGACATTGCTCTTGGGGCGACTAATACCATTACCGTAACGTTTTCATCCAGTGTAGCGAATGCGTCAGTAGAAATGGTAAGTTCGACTGGCGTTGGAAATCGCGTTCCGGTATCTAATGCCAGCACAGCAACATTACAGTTGCCTAATGGTAGTTACAATGTTCGCGTTAACATCCCAGGTGTACCAATTGGCCCAACCGATATTGCTGCAACTAGCGGGGCAACGGTCTACAGTAACACGACCGGTAGCGTAACGGTTGACGGAAACGAAGGGCTAACAGTGACCCTGCCAACGCTTAGGACGGTGTCTGGTACGGTTAAAGATGCTAGCGCAAACGCCATTGCCGAGGCTTGGGTTGAGATTGGTAACCCGACGACCGGAGTTCATTTTGGAACAAAATCGGCTGCTGACGGCACCTTTAGTTTATTGGTAGGTAATGCCGCTACTGATTATTTCTTGAACGCGATGAACCCCGGATACTTCCGCGACGCTTCTTCTCTTACGGTAAACGCGTCAGTTGCTGACGGTGACCTTACCGGCATTGTGTTGACACTCGCCAGCGCCTCGACGACCATTTCTGGTCAGGTGTCGGTGGGGGTGACCGGTGCGGCAAACGCCTTTATTCGAGCCGAAAAACAAGGTGGTGGTTTTAGTGGAACTCAAGCCGATGCTAACGGTAACTATTCGCTCCCGGTATCCAGTGGGGTATGGCGAGTCTACGCGGTTGCCGAAGGTTATGCGGAAACCGGACTTACCGATAACCCGATTGACGTTACTGCTGGTTCTGTAAGTGGTAAAAATATCACGCTCAGCACCACCGTTTCTTTGCGGGCACCAAAATCGAAACCGATTACCCCATCTTCCGGAGGCACTCTGGAGGATACGACGCAAGGTGTTCGATTAACCATTCCGGCAAATGCGCTTGGTAGTTCCACGGCAGCTGGTAACATTCAAGTTAAAGAAACAAACAACGTGCGATCGACTTCAACGGCGCTGCCGCTTGGCAACAAAGCAAAAGAAATCAAGGCGACGAACTCTTCTGGAAATCCTATTACGAACCTCAACGACAACGTTACCGTAGAGATGACATACACCAAAGCTGAGCTGGCCGCAACGAGATCAGCAGCAGACAGCGCTATCAATACCAAAGCGGAAACAGATCAACTGAAGATGGCTTACTGGGACGAGACAACTGCAAACTGGGTACCGCAGTCGACAACCATTACCTATAAGAACGCAGCTGGTGATGTTATTACCGACGACACAACAATTGACACTGCGGCAGAATTTGATGCTACGGTTGCGAGCGTAACCGTTTCAGCGGGTACTAATCACTTCTCTCTCTACGCGCCTGTTGTGTCGACCGATCCTTCGGCACCTTCTACGCCAACTGGTTTTGACGGAACAGCTTCAAGCTCAACACAGATTGCGCTTTCTTGGACGCAGGTTAGCGGAGCAACGTCGTATGACATTTACCGATCGACATCTTCTGGAGGAACCTTTTCTCGGTTGGGATCTGAACCAACCGTTTCGAGTGGCTCCACGGTTACCTACAGCGACACAGGACTTAGTGCCAGTACGGCCTACTACTACAAAATTACCTCACTTAATGCCTCTGGAGAATCTGCAGCATCTTCTGAGTTGTCGGTTGCGACCAGTGCCACACCGGCGGCTTCAAGCGGTGGTGGGGGCGGCGGACTTGGCTTCCTCCCAAGTATTGTCGTGCCGACACCGACAAGTGCGGATAATTCAGAGACACCTACCGAAGAACCAACAACTGATTCATCCACAACGCCTACAACCACTGAGCCAAACGAACGTGAGCAACAAATTGAGCAGATACTTACTGACGCGGGTGTCCTCGCGGGGGGTGACGCTGCAGTGATTGCGGAAACGGTTGGTGCGCAAAAGGATAGTGAGCTAGAGGCGCACTTTAAAAAGACCGTGGTTCAGAAAATTGCGTCATCCGACGAAAACGTAGAGGTAGTAA
>PFET01000012.1:0-75817 GCA_002793855.1 Candidatus Uhrbacteria bacterium CG10_big_fil_rev_8_21_14_0_10_48_11 | reverse complement strand
CAATTCTTTCCATGCGGCATTCGGGCATCTACCAACAAGCGAAACCGATTGGCAAGATGTATTGAAAATTGCGGGCGGTCGGTGGCCAACAAGTCGCAGCGAAACGCGCGAAGCGGTCGCAGCCAAGAATTTTGTAGCTATATATCACCACCAACCAAATATGGAAGATTCGCACGAGAACGCCGCGGTAACCGTTTTGGCTTACGGTCTCCGACCTACAACACGCAACCTCGACTCGGAACGCGTGGCGATTACTACTTACCGTAAAATTTTTGGTCACGTGCCGGTTACGGCAACGGCATGGGACGCGGTGCGCGCTATCGCTTACTCTGGGGCGACTCGATAGAAACGGTTACAAACTAAAGGTGAAGCTTCTCAGTCATTTAGTGGGAGTGCTATCTATGCGGTATGGGCACTAGGATTGTCTTGGTTCATGGCTGGAAAGGAAACCCGGATAATCACTGGTTTCGCCGGTTGCGCAACGAGTGCGAAGCTAAAAGGTACATCGTTATCACGCCGCAGATGCCGAATCCCGATCACCCGAAGCGTGATGAGGGGGTGCGCCATTTGGTAGAAGCTGTGCCGAATCCAGACGAAGCAACCTACTTTGTAGGTCACAGTCTTGGCTGCATTACCATACTGCGTTATTTTGCCGGGTTGATCGCCTCGTCGCGTGTTGGTGTGCTGTTCTTGTTGCCGGCTTTGTGGAGTCCATTGGGCTTAGTGTGGCCGAAGAATTTGTAGCCAAACCGGTCGATAGTGGAAAAGTAAAGTCTGTTTGTCCAAATATGATTGCCTTTGCCTCAACGAACGATGAGTAGGTACCAGCCGCGCAAGCAAACTTTCTGAAGGAAGATTTTGGTGCTGACGTTATAAAGGTAGAAAACGCCGGCCATTTTCTGAGCCGAGATGGTTTTGAAACCTTCCCTGCGCTAGCTGAAAAACTGAGCGAATTAGTGAACCAAACGTAAAAATGATTGACAAGTTTTGTTAATTGTGTAACAATACACTCTTATATTTATCAAGATATATGAGCACAGAATTCCGTCCACAAGCTATAAAAACCACATATTATGGGGTTGCAACGGTAAGTACGTTACTGGTTGCAGTTTTGATTTTGTTTGGACTGCCAAATACAGCCGCTGCGAAAATAGGATCAGATAGTTGCCAAAAAGATAAGCTGAGCGACGCCTTAAGCTTGCAGTCAGTAGCAGCTAGCTCTGCTAACCTTGCAGAAAGTGCACTTGGTGTACGACCAGCATATCAAAGCGAGGAAACCATAATTAGTGGCGAATATGTGATTACGGATACGCGTTACTACGAAGAAAAGGTGAGTAGAAAAAAAACGACATATGGTTGTATTGGAGAGCGAAAAGAGTACGACGCTCAATTTAATCCAGCGAGTTACAAAATAATATATTGGTCAGATAAGCATGACAGACAGCTACTATCGATGATTGAGTACTACGATTTTAATGAGACAGATCGGCCGATGGTTGCCGTGTCACTGCTTCTTAACAAAGGCAGTGTTCAATTGACAAGTAGGAATGCTGCTCGTATTGGTGATTTGCTAACGTGGACTGAGGCTAAGTTGATTGCTCTTGTTGTGCCGGTTGCACAAGCAGCAAAGCACGCTCCAAATAACCCACAGTTTATACTAAGTAGTTACACCGATCCGTCGCATCTTGAGCTTATCGATCTTAAAACGGGTTACAGTTTTGGCGTAGAGGTGGCGCCCGCGGAATCATCTGCTGTACTGTCGCCATCAGATGAGGGAGCTGCACTCTCAAACTTGAGTGTTCCAGCAAAGAAAGGGAAGCGTTCGGACGTTGTTGCCGAGACTCGAAACCGTACCCTTTATATTTATGCAGATTTTTATGCCAACCCGCTATTTGGCTGGGGAGGTAGTCATATAAGTGATTGGTATACTAAAGAATGGCGAGGTACCACGTTTACCACGGATAAAGGAAAAGTTCTTGGTAGTAGTGCGGCGTTGACCCAGACGGCAGAGGGCATTTCGCAGACCGTAACATACTGGTTCAATAAACACGGAAAAATTACTGCGCAAGAGTAGCTGCGGTGCTTACACGTAACCCATAGCATATTTGGACACGTAACGCGCCGCACGCTATGCTAAAAGAATGGTAGTTGGCATAGACGCATCGCGCGCGAACAGAAAAGTAAAGACTGGTGTCGAATGGTACTCGTACCACATCATTGAGGCGCTAAAAGACATTGTGCCAAATGAGGTGACTATTCGGCTCTATAGCGATACCCCGCTTGAGGGGCGACTTGCTCGCTTGCCAAACAATTGGGAGTCTCGGGTGTTGCGCTGGCCGCCGAGGTACCTTTGGACGGTGCTTCGCCTAAGTGCGGAGTTGTTTAGTAGTCCCCCAGATATACTGTTTGTTCCTGGAAGCGCGTTACCGTTTGTTTTGCCAAAACGTACAGTGACGACATTGCACGACATTGGTTTTGTTCGTTTACCTAAAGCATATCGTCGCCGTTCTCGCTTGTATTTACTGTTTAACGCTCGCCGCGCAATCAAACACTGTGCGCGTATTATAACTATCTCAACCTTTTCTAAAGATGAAATTGAAGACGTCTACGACGTCAGCGGTGAAAAAATTGTAGTGACTCCACTTGCTGCTCACAGGACAACGGTTGCACAAAAAAACGGTAGTTCTAGTTCGCAAATGGCAGCACCATATTTTCTTTATGTTGGGCGGTTGGAATCGAAAAAAAATATTGCTGGCATCGTGCGTGCATTTTCTCAGTTTCGCACTGCGAACCCGATCGTGGAATTGGTCTTGGTTGGAGCCCGTGGATATGGAGCAGAGGAGATTGACCATTTGCTTGATGAACTTGGCGCTACTCGTATTACCGTATTACCATGGGTCTCTGAAGATGAGCGTTTAGCCTTATTGGCGGGTGCAAAAGCGTTTATTTTTCCATCCTTTTACGAAGGTTTTGGTATGCCTATTTTAGAAGCGTTTCACGCAGGCGTGCCAGTTGTAACCGCCGATAGGGGGGCTATGCGTGAGGTTGCCGGAGATGCTGCATTGCTTGTTGATCTGGACAATACTAATGAATTAGCAGAAGCAATGAAACATATCGTTGAGGATACTGCCTTAGTTGCTGAACTGGTTCATCGTGGTCATAATCGTGCTAGCCAGTTTTCATGGCAAAACACTGCTCAAAAAACGTGGCACACGTTAGCAGTGCTGCTTTAGAAAAGCTTGTGGGGAGCTAGTTGGCGCGGTATACTTTTTCTATGCACACTTTTATTGGACAAGAAAAATGGCAAACTTTTTTTTCGAATGCGATAGCGAATGGCAAGCTTAACCATGCGTATCTTTTTTCAGGACCGGCGCATCTTGGCAAACAAACTTTTGCCCGGTTACTGGCAGCAAAATTGCTTGGTCAAACGGGCGACACGCAAAGACTTCATCCGGACCTATTAGTGCTTACCGAGGAAGCAAGTCAGACAGTCGGCATTGCTACCGTTCGTCAGTTTATTACGGCGATTTCTAGTTCGCCGCTTGTCGGTAATCGTCGAGTGGCCTTGATTCCGGAAACAGAGCGGGTTACTGTTCAGAGTTGGAATGCGCTGCTGAAAACACTAGAGGAGCCACCACCAGCTACCATTTTTTTTCTTATCGCCGAACACCCAGAAAAGCTACCAGCTACGGTGCGATCACGTTTGCAGTATTGTCGCCTGGCGCCTGTCCCTGTGGCAACCTTGTCGCGAGCGCTGCAGCGGCGTGGGGCAAGCCATGCGTTAGCCGAAGAGCTAGCCGCAGTTTCGGGTGGTCGTCCCGGCCTCGCCCTTGGTTGGTTCAGCGATAAAGCAGCGTATGAAACGTATAAAAAGACAACGCAACAGTTTATTGAGTTATGTGCTGGTTCAAGGGCGAGTCGATTTGCTTTTACTGAAACCGTAGCCAAAGAATCCTCTTTTGCCAGAGCCGATCTCTTGCGTCTTGTAGACGTTTGGTCTTTACTAGTACGAGACGGGCTACTGTTTGCTATGGGTGAGTCAGAATTGATTATTCATCGCTATTTACAAAAAGAGTTGGCGACGCTTTTGGGCGCACATTCACTTTTTTACTGGCGCGACGTCGCACTTGAACTGGTAAATCTTCGTCGTCGACTGGAGGCTTATAGTAACCGTCGCTTGGCATTAAACGCTTTTTTCTTTACTCTATCTATATGACATTGACGCGCCCAATTCGCCACTATCTTATTTTGCTTTTGCTGCCGTTCACCTTGCTCATGGGTGGGTGCTTTGAGGGATTGCTGGGTACGAGCAGTTCAAAGACAGTGGTCGAACCTGTGGGCGTTTATAAATCAGCTGATCGTGGAGATACATGGGCAACGTCTAATCTCATTTTGACAACCAGTGGGCAGTCTCGTCCAACTCTTAACGACACGAATGTGCAGACGTTGGTTATGGATCCAACTGACCGGCAGACACTCTATTTGGGGAGCCAAGGACAGGGGCTTTTTTATACCTATGACTCGGCGCAGCGCTGGTGGCAATCAGGGCCGATTCGAAGCGGTACCATTAACGATATCGCCGTTCCCTACAACCCTAACGAGCGCTGCACCGTGTACGCGGCAACGGTTAACAGAATTTTGAAGACAACAGATTGTGGCAGGTTCTGGCAGCAACCATATTTTGACACTCGAAAGGATACAAGTGTGCTTAGTCTTGAAATTAATCACCAACAAGCGGCTGTTGTTCTTGCGGGAACCTCTACTGGTGAAATTTTAAAAAGTGATGACGCTGGTCAGAGCTGGGAAACGGTTGCTCGCCTCGGTGGTGCGGTCAATCGTATCGTCGGCCACAACATTAATCCATCGGTGTTCTATGCGGTTGTTGCCAAAAAAGGTATTTGGAAAACAATCGATGGGGGAGCCACCTGGCAAGATGTAAGCGATGGGCTGAAAGAATTTTCCGGCGCTAAAGATGTCAGCGCCATCGTGGTAGATCCTATGCATCCAGACACCATGGTTGCCGCCTCAAAGTATGGACTCGTTCGCACAACGGACGCAGGGGTAACATGGGCGGCACTGCAGTTGCTTACTCCGCCGGGGAAGGTCGTGATTAGCGATGTTGCCATGAATCCGCAGAACGCAAGCGAGCTTTACTACACGACCACGACAACGCTTTATCGTTCGAATGATGCCGGTGCAACATGGGAGACACGTCCCTTGCCGGCACCAAATACAATGACTAAATTATTGGTAGACCCTAAGCTGGGTAGTACTCTCTACTTAGGAGTGCTTCGTGTCCAGAATACCAACGGCGGCTCACTCATTGGATTTTAGCAGTATGCATGCACTTATCAGTAAACAACAGGAAGATTTAGAGCACGCCATCGAATATCTTCAGCAGGATTTGCAGACCATTCGTGGCAATAGAGCGCATCCGAGCTTAGTAGAGGGTATTAAGGTACTTGCTTATGGTAGTGAAATGCGACTACAAGAACTGGCAAGCGTAAGCGTACCGGAGCCTCGAACGATACAGGTTCAACCATGGGACAAGGGACTACTAAAAGATATTGAGCGTACATTGAATCAGGCAGATCTTAATGTTGGCATTAAAAATGATGGTCAGCTTCTTCATTTGACGTTGCCATCGTTGACCCAGGAAACGAGGATGAATCTTTTGAAGGTATTAGGCCAAAAGCTGGAGCAGGGAAGGGTGCAGGTTCGTCAAGTGCGCGAACGAATCAAAGAATCAATTCAGCGGGCAGAAAAGGCAAAGGAAATAACTGAAGACGATCGGTTTGATGCCATTAAGGAGCTCGACGAGTTAACCCGTCAGTATCTTGGGAAAATAGAAGATATAGGTAATCGTAAGGAGAAAGAAATTAATACCATTTAATGTTAGGCGTACTGGTTTTTATTTTAACCTTGTTTCTTTTGGTACTTGTACACGAGTACGGTCATTACGCGACCGCTCGTTTCTTTAAGGTGGGGGTTGAAGAGTTTGGTATCGGTTTTCCACCAGCTATTGCTCGTTGGGCCAAAGGAAAAACAGTAATTTCTTTAAACTGGATTCCGCTAGGAGGATTCGTTCGTATTAAGGGTGAAGACGAGAACGATCGTTCTCCTGACAGTTTTTCTGTTCAGCCTGTGTACAAACGCGCACTCATTATCGCTGCTGGAGTTATCATGAATGCACTGGTTGCCGTCGCACTATTCAGTATTGGTTTTGGTATTGGCATGCCGCAAGACATTACGGATGGCGCGCCAGCAGCAACGACTGTTACGAGCGCGACGCACCGAGTTATGGCGGTAGTGCCAGATGCCCCAGCAGATGGTGTTATTGCTGATGGTGACAGCATGGTAGCACTGGACGGGCATACTTTTTCCAGTCTGCAAGATTTGCAGGGCTATGTACGCGCACATGCAGACCAGCCAGTTGCCGTAACGATTAGTAAAGAAGGAACCCAGCGAACAGTGACACTGACACCAACCGCTTTAGCAATAGAAGGTACAGCTGAACCGGTTATTGGTTTTGGCGTGCAGCTTAGCACTATCGGTATTGTGCGTTACCCTTGGTATCAAGCACCCGTGGAGGGGTTAAAGATGACTGGCGAAAGTTTTGTGCTTATTGTAACTACCCTAGGTAATGCCCTTGGTAATCTCGTCCGCGGATCACCCGCTGGCATCGATATTGCCGGACCAGTCGGCATTGCAGTGGTAACCGGCAACGTGGTGCATCTTGGTTTTTTGTACCTTTTGCAATTTGTTGCGCTTTTGTCTATCAACCTTTCGTTCGTAAACCTTTTGCCGTTGCCGGCGCTCGATGGTGGACGGCTACTCTTTATCCTTATTGAGGCAGTTCGTAGAAAGCCGGTTCCGTCGCACGTTGAATCGAGAATTCATCAGATTGGGTTTTCATTTCTACTTCTCTTGGTCTTAGTGGTGACCTTTTTTGATATTTCTCGCTTACACCTTGCGGTTCCTCATTTGTGGTAGGTGGTTGAGTTTAGGCGTACTCTTCCCTATACTTGAAGCGAATGACGCCTAAAAAACAGAGCAAAATACTTTTCTCGGCACTCTTTACTCTAGTGTGTTTGTTTGGTGCATCACAGGCGCACGCAACTTCTTATTTTGATGCAGACGTTCAGCTTTTGCGCGACCAAAGTACAAAAAAGATTTATGCGGTAATTGACGGGATTCGGCATTATATTCCAAATTTCGATGTATTGCAGTCTTATGCCTATCGGTTCATTCATATTAAAGACGTCAGTAGTTCGACGTTGCAAGCGTTTACTCCTTTACGACTTATTAAGTCATCGTTGGGTCCTCGCGTTTATCTTTTAGACCAGTTAAGTGGACAGAAGGTCTGGTTTCCGACAGAAAAAAGCTTCCTTGATTCTGGAGAGCAGTGGAAGGATATAGTGCATATAAGTGGAGACGATAGTCGAACATTACGAAATGGTCGGCTGGTGAAAATAGCAGACGATCCAAACATTTATTATCTGGATTACACCGCACAGACGAGAGCGCTTATTCCGTCCCCCGATCTTTTTACTGCAGCGGGCTTTCGTTGGTCTGACGTTCTTACTGTTCCCCAGCCACTGCTTGACGGCTATCAGCAAATCGATCCGTTAAGTTTAGACACCTTGCCTGCACCACCCGAACCACCGACAGCACCACCAAGCGCTGCGTTATCTGTCAGCCTCGCGGTGACTAGCCTTCCCGTAGCGGTACCCTCTGGAACAACCAGAAATGAGGTAGCAAAGATTGTGCTCCACGGAGGAGACAGTACGGCTAGTGTGGAGGCTATCACTATTACCAGACGTGGTTTCCTGCAAGATCGGGACGTTACCAGCTTACTCGTGTTTGACGAGAGCGGCTTTGCGCTCACCCGACCGCAGCAATTTGTGAACGGAGCTGTGCATTTTACTTTTCTAAAACCAGTTTCGGTTGCCGCCAACCAAACACAGTCACTGACCCTAACGGCAAACTTTGCCACAACGTTAGCAACCGGTAGTCAAAGTACGGTTACATTTTCATTAGAGAACGCGGCTGATATAGAGTCGACCGGAGGAACCATAACGGGTTCCTTTCCGCTTCTCAGTAGGACCTACACCGTGTTGAATAGCACGGCACTTATAGGTTCGCTGCAGGTTTCCGTTGTGCAGCTCTCCAGTGGTGCACGCGATATTCGTGTAGGCGAAATCAACCAAGACCTCAACCGTTTTAAGTTTACCGTGCAGACTGGACGAGAGTCCGTAAGCGTTGAACGGCTTGTGCTGACGATGGTTGGCAATGGGTCAATTGATGATTTTGCACATCTGAAACTGGTTGATAGCAGCAGTAGGTCAGTCGCTGTAGCTGGTTCAACGAGTGGTAACACGGTCGCTCTTCGGTTTACTTCGCCGTACAGTATAAGTGCCGGACAGAGTCAGGAATTTATTTTACGCGGCGATATTATATCGGGTAACGACCGTCAGGCACAGTTTATTATTGAAAACGACTATGATATCTATGCCGTGGGAAACAGTTTCGGTTATGCAGTTTCTGCTGTGTCTGCGGGTATTGGCGGCAGTTTTCCCGTCGGTAGTACCTTACTGACGGGCGTTAATGCCCTGCATATTATTGGCGGAAGTGTTGTTGTGGCGCTGTCTACCAATAGTCCGAGTGGTCCATTAACAAAGGGGGCAAGCGACACCGTACTTGCTAGTATCGATATTCGACCAAGTGGACAAAACCTGCGCTGGGATCGATTGACTATCGAAGTTGCAACAACTGCACCACACACAAAATTTCTTGGCTCGCTTTCTTTGCGACTAAAAGGAGGAGATCGCATAGCCACCGTTGATGCCGATACGGTGACCGACCATTCAGTTACCACCTATCTATCGACAGCGCCCATATTAGTAAACGGTAAAACCTATACGTATGAATTAGTAGGGAGCCTAAGCGATGCCGTCCAGGCAAGCGACTCGTATCAAGTTAATTTTTCTAATTTTCATTTTACCGTAAGCGGAGAGACAAACACGGTTACTTTTGCAACGGTTGTTGCTGGACCTGTTCGTGCAACACAGGAAATTTCTCTCTTTGTCAGAAACGACCCGCGGTTCACTGCCGCCTCAATACCGGCCGGTAAAGTGAGAGCGAAAATTGGACGATTGCTCTTGAAAGCAAGCCCGGGAGAGGATATCAAAATAGACGAAGTGGTGCTGGAGCCTATCGGTTCGTCTCCGGTTATTTACAGCCACGGCTTTTCTAATTTGAAACTTGGCAATGTAACCATTGTCTCACCAAGTGGTGGATCCTATCGTTTTCCATTGAGCGTGACTATTCCCGCTAATCGCGAGTACGGGTACGACCTGCTGGTTGATTCCTCGTTTGCCAGCGACGGTTCGGTGGCACAGTTTACGATTGGCGGCATTACCGCGCACGGCAAAACATCGGGCGCGCTCATCAGTGTGACTTATGGAAATGAACAAACAACAGCGGTGGTAGTAGAGCGAAGTGTGCTTACGGTTTCACCCGACACAACTTTCACTGGCGGCACGGCAACCACCGGAAGAAATGTGCCAGTTGCCGGCTTTACCGTTACTGCCTCTGGCGCCGAGGATATTCAGTTAAGCGGACTTACCTTTATTGATGCACCAGGTTCGAGTGGCCTATCGGTCACCCGTGGCTATGCGAGTATGCGGTTAGTGGATGCGACAACTGGGTACACACGTGGCTCAACCATAAGTTCACCCGTAAGCGGTAGCGGTGGTAATCGAGTAACCGGACCGACCCTTGCGCCTGGTCAAGTCATGCGCTTGCGGGTTTACGTTAATACAACGGACGGTGTTACTGGGGATACCATTGCGCTCCAGCTCTTAAGTGTCGAAACCATTGGTCGTGATTCTCGAATTGCAGCCGAGGTTGCCGGAGTACCACTAGCAACAGGCAGCGTGACCTTCTAATCAGCTTGTCATTGGCTTTTGACCGCCGCTTTGACGACGGTCTTTTTTTCTCGTACAATAAGACAACTTTACGACTATGCTGCAATCTACTTTATTTGGTAAAACTCTCCGAGAGCCGCCTCGCGATGACCAGAGCACGAATGCTCAGTTGCTGCAGCAGGCAGGCTACGTTGATAAGTTGATGGCGGGTGTTTACTCGTATCTACCCCTTGGGTATCGGGTACTAAAGAACATTGAACATATTATTCGAGAAGAGCTCACTGAGATTGGAGGACAAGAATTGCTGTTGCCAGCGCTTCATCCAAAAGAGAACTGGATGGTTACTGGTCGCTGGGATGGTCCCGACCCGTTGTACAAACTTGAAGATGAAAGTGGTCACGCCTATGCCCTTGGCTCTACCCACGAGGAAATTATTACGCCGCTCGTTAAGCGCGACGTACATTCGTATCGAGATTTGCCGCTTGCGCTCTATCAGTTTCAGACAAAGTTTAGAGCAGAGCTCCGTGCCAAGTCCGGTATGCTTAGAGGGCGTGAGTTTATTATGAAAGATTTGTACTCGTTTCATCGTGATGAGGCTGACCTAGCGCGTTACTACGACGTCGTCAAAGAGGCCTATGTAAAAATTTTTAAACGCTGTGGCATTGGTGAAGAGACCGTTCTCACTTTTGCTTCTGGCGGTTCGTTTGCTAAGTACTCGCACGAGTTTCAGACGCTTACTGCCGCTGGCGAAGATACTATCTACCTCTGTCCTACCTGCCGAATTGCTATCAATGATGAAATTATTGCCGAGCAACCAAACTGTCCGCAGTGCAAGGCGGATCGAGGAAAGCTTATAGAACAAAAAGCGATAGAGGTTGGTAACATTTTTTCTTTGAAAACAAAATACTCAGCGCCGTTCGGCCTTACCTTCAAGGATGAAAGTGGAACGGAAATGCCCGTCCTCATGGGTTGCTACGGTATCGGACTCGGGAGAGTTATGGGGACCGTTGTTGAAGTGCACCATGACGATCGGGGTATCGCGTGGCCTAAAGCAATTGCTCCTTACGATGTTCATGTGGTGCGACTTGGTGATTCACCTTCTGTCGTTGCTGCCGCCGACACACTTTACGCCGACTTGCGAAAAAAGAACGTGAGCCCTCTCTACGACGATCGCGATCTTTCTGCTGGTATCAAATTGAAAGATGCTGACTTAATCGGTCTGCCGCTGCGGGTAGTGGTTAGCGAAAAAACAATGAGTGCAGGGAAGATTGAAGTTAAGCGTAGGATCGAAGAAGAATCGAACTTGGTTGATGGCCTTGAAGCACTAGTAGCACAGTACTTATGACCATTTTTGGACGAGCACTTGGTCGACTAACGAAAGATATCGGTATCGATCTTGGTACCGCGAATACCCTTGTGTATGTGAAAGATCGTGGCATTGTCATTAATGAGCCGTCGGTTGTCGCAGTTAATCTTCGCACCGATCAGATTGTTGCCGTTGGGCACGAAGCAGAGCGCATGGTAGGTAAAACGCCGGCACACATCGTAGCAACGAGACCGCTTGTGGACGGGATTATTTCTGACTACGAGGTAACCGAGAAAATGCTGCGCTACTTTATGGATAAGGTGCAGCAAGAAAGCTTTTCCCTTTTAAATCGTCCACGGGTCGTTATTTCTATCCCGACCGAGGTAACCGAGGTCGAACGCAAAGCAGTAGAGGATGTGGTTCGGGCGAGCGGCGCTCGGGCGGTCTACCTCATCGAAGAGCCTATGGCGGGAGCTATTGGTACGCGTCTTGCTGTGCAAGAGCCGACTGCAAACATGGTGGTTGACATTGGCGGGGGCACAACGGAAATTGCCGTTATTTCACTTGGGGGCATTGTGACGGCAAAATCGCTTCGATTGGCCGGTGACGAACTTAACAAAAATATTATTCAGTTTGCTAGAGATCAGTTTAATCTGCTGCTCGGCGAGCGTATTGCTGAGGACATTAAAATTGCCGTTGGTTCAGCAGCGCCACTTGAGGAGCCGCTAGAGACCAGTATGCGGGGCCGTGATTTGGTGAGCGGTTTACCAAAAGAAGTGACCGTCAATGATACGCAGGTCAGGCAAGCCATGGCCCGGTCAGTAAAAACGATTATTGAACACATTCGGGGCATTCTCGAGATAACTCCACCCGAACTCGTTGCCGATATTTACGAGCGCGGTATTGTATTGCTTGGTGGCGGAGCATTACTGCGCAATCTTGACCGCGCTATTTCAGATGCTACCCAAATTCCAGTGCGGGTTGCCGATGACCCGTTAACCTGCGTGGTGCGCGGAACCGGTATTTTGCTCGACAGCATAGAACTTTTAGAAGAAGTTGCCATTCCTTCAGCGCAAGAATTACCGTACGGTTCGTAGTTGCCTTCTATGCGGTTTCGACTGCGACAGCGAATGGCACTTTTCCTCCTCCTTTGTGTCTTACTGGTGGCTATTGAGCTGACGCCCGTGGGGAAACAGATGAGCGCACGCGTTGTCGGGTTGACGCAGCCAATTGAACGGGGACTTTACGTTATGAGCTCAACCGTGCGAGGTACATTCTACCATTTGCTCGTTGGTGGTGAGGTAGCAGATAAGATAGCTAGCCTTGAAGGGGAGGTAGCGCGCTTGGCTATTGATAGAGCACGATTCGAGCAACTAACGGCAGAGAACGACGAACTACGCTCGATTACTGGTTTCCAGTCAACCATTCTCGGTACGGTGGTGCCATTGCAGGTGATTGGTTTTGATCCGCGCGCGCCTAAAGATTTGTTGCGCTTGGACGGTGGACGTCAGCGGGGAATTGCAGAAGGTTCTGCTGTTGTTACTATCAATGGTAATTTGATTGGGGTGATTGCCGACGTTGGAGAGCAGAGCAGCGTCTTTCGTTTATTGAGCGGTTCCGACCTGCAAATTCCGGCTAGAGTACCAGCACATGATGGAGCCTTTGGCATATTGGCGAGCCCAGAGGGGTTGTCGCTTACGGTGCAGCAAATTCCAAAGACGGCTACCGTTACCGAAGGGGATGTCGTTGTTACCGGTATTGGTTTTCCAGGCTTAGCCCCAAATATTCCGATTGGCAGTATCAGTTCGGTTCGTTCGACGCCCGAAGAATTATGGCAAAAAGCAACGCTGCAACCATTTGCAACAAGCGGAGCGCCGGATATTGTTAGCGTAATCGTGCTTAACGATGGAGCGTAGTCTCACTATCGCACTGGTGCTATTGACGCCGTATTTTGAGTCGGCGGTGCTTGGTATGTTTCCCTCATCAGTTGCCTCGATTGCGTTCTATCCGCTGGTTCTTCTGCTGGTGTTTAGTGTTTTTCCTTGGTGGCAGGGAGCCGTCATTACCTTGCTGGGTGGTATGTGGCACGACAGCGTGCTACTCGCCCCAGTTCTGTCCTCACTCTCCGCCTCTTTTATTTTTGCACTTCTTTATGGTGGTCTACTCTTTTTTTTAACAAACCGTTCGTTGATTGTAGATGTGGTTTCCGGTAGTCTTGCCTACGCGGCCTATATTGGTACCGTACTCTTGGTAAGCAACTTGATGGCGCAATTAAATCCAGCAGAAATTACGTATTCGATGAGTTTGCTAAATTGGCTACTGGGTATGCTAGTCGCCGCATTGTTCGCTGGTTTTATTAGACGGCGACCGCACCCGCACCAACTTTCATTTCCTTTTCGTCTTCTATGAATCCTTTTCCTGACTTTGATTCTGGCATCCCCGTTGAACGACGGAAGGTCTCGTGGGTTGACTACGTTGATCGGCCGTCTTTAGCGCATTACGTAGGTCGGCCACTAAATAAACGACAGCTGACCATCGCTGTTGTTGCTGTTTTTGTTAGCTTGCTAGCACTGCTGTTTCGAGCGGGCACCCTACAGATTCTCAATGGTAGTCACTACTTAGCGCTGGCTGAGGGCAACCGTATTCGGCATTACACGCTTCCGGCGCCACGCGGCATCGTCCATGATCGCTACGGAAGATTGTTAACGCAAAACGTGCCGCAGCTATCTCTAGCGCTCATTCCTTTTGATGTACCACGTGACGGCACAGAACGGCGCGCGCTATTTGAAAAAATTGCCGGTCCCGCGCAGCAGAGCGCCGACGCACTAGAGACTTCTTGGGGGCAGCTCTCTACGGCCAAGAAGAATGGCATCGAGCCAGTTATTATTCGCGCAAATGTGCCAACCGAAGAAGGGCAGACGATAGACCTCGTAACGCGCTCGCTACCGGGGGTACGGGTACTTACAACGCCGCGTCGAGCGTATCCAAACGATGACGGTTCGGCGGTGAGCTTGAGTCACGTCGTTGGCTACGTTGCGGATGTAACTGACAAAGATTTGACAACCGGTCGTTATGCCATTGAAGACGTTATCGGTAAGAGTGGTATTGAAGCTGTTTACGATGAGACGCTTCGCGGTAGCGACGGGTACAAGGAGGTTGAAGTGGACGCGCTTGGAGCAGAGCAGAAAAAATTTGCACAAGTAGAACCAACACCGGGAACGAATAGCTGGTTAACAATTGATACCGATTTACAGAACGTAGCGGAGGCTTCATTTAAAAAAGGTTTGGCGCGTGCCAAGGTAACGAAGGGCGCAGTGATTGTTCTCGACCCACGCAACGGTCAGGTGCTGACTATGGTTAGTGAGCCATCGTTTGATGCTGATCAGTTCACCCTTGGTTTATCGCCGACGGCGTACCAAGATCTCTTAACCAATCCCGACCGCCCATTGTTTAATAGAGCCATTCAGGGTCGCTACCCATCGGGTTCTATTATTAAGCCGGTTATAGCCGCTGGCGCACTCGAGGAAGGCATCATTACTCCAAAGACGAGTTTCCTCAGTACGGGTGGTATTCGAGTCGGGCAGTGGTTCTTTCCCGATTGGAAGGCGGGAGGTCATGGCATTACGAACGTCACCAAGGCGTTGGCCGATTCCGTGAATACTTTTTTCTATATTATCGGTGGTGGTTATCAAGATTTTACAGGACTCGGCATTGAAAAAATTGGCGAGTACGCTCGTAAATTTGGACTCGGGTCGCCGACTGGTATTGATTTACCAGGTGAAGTTTCTGGTTTGATACCTGATCCAGCATGGAAACAGTCAGTGAAGGGCGAGCGGTGGTACATCGGTGACACATACCACGCGGCGATTGGACAGGGAGATATTCTCGTCACTCCTATTGAAATGGCGGCGGCACTTTCTGTGCTTGCAAATGGAGGCACTCTTTATCGTCCCCATCTGTTACTCGATAGCGCTGGACCTAATCCTGTAGCATTTCCTGACCCAAAAGTTGCCGAGAATGTTGTTTCGGCGGCAACCATCGCAGCCGTACGTGGCGGATTGCGGGCAGCGGTTACCAGTGGTAGCGCGCGCTACCTAAATAGTTTGCCAGTAGCGGTTGCCGGAAAAACTGGAACGGCTGAACTCGGAGGTGACCATAAGCCGCATGCGTGGTTTACCGGGTTTGCTCCTTACGACAAGCCGCAAATTGTCGTCGTTGTGTTGCTGGAAGAGGCTGGTGAAGGTAGCACCTACGCTGTGCCAGTGGCGCATGATATTATTAATTGGTGGGCAGAAAATCGATATGAAACTTAGTCAGTTTCTTCAGAAGCCATATTCACGTATACTGTAGTTATGCCTATCTCAGCGTTTACCAAGAAGGGCGAGACGCCAAACGAAGAGCCATTTTCTGACCGCCAGTTAGCGCGGCCGGTTCAGGATTTTATACAAACCTTGCGGCAAGGAAAGGCACCTTACGAAGTAACGGAAGGTGAGCCGGTTATACATGTTTCGAGCGCAGTGTCTCACGCGGCACATTTTTACGAACGACTTCGTTACAGTGTTGACTACCACGAGGAGCACCTTCTTCGTCGGCACGCTTTTCAGCGCATATTACGTCGTCGGTTTTCTTCCGGCGAAATTAATGGGTCAGCAAGATCGTTGTTGGTTGAATTCGTGCATGCTCAGTACTTAAAGAACGATGCAGTTTCAGAATCAGTAATTCCTAGGGTGCAGATTATTCTTGACCGCTACGCATCGTTGTTTGCTGTCATCAATCAAACGCCGATCAATAATTGTGCTGAAATTTTACAGTGGTTGACCGGCGTGGCAGCAGCAGAACTCGATGCTTTTTTGGTGCCGACACCAGAAGAGGAAGCATTGGTAAATCTTGTCCGTGCTTCACTTGACCGAGACCGTCCTTTGGCAGCGTGGCGACTCAGCGACGAAGACAGAGCAACGTTAGAATATGTTGCTGCCTATCGGGCGCTCTTTTCACTTGATTTGCCAAAAATTAGATTTCTTTTGCTACGGCGTCGCATGAAAAACTGGCATCAATTTTCCCCTGCAGACGCAGAGCGTATCGTTCCCGAATTGCTTCATCATCACAAAGAAATTGAGCGAGCCATTACTCACCCAGCGAGTGATCGGTTTTATCGTGCTCTTCGGCGTCGATCACTTATTTTCCATGCACTCTACGATGTCATCAAGGATGATCTCTCTAGCGCCGAATTATTACTTAGTGATACTAATCGATTTGAAACAACCGTTAGGGAGATTTGTACGCGTTATTATCGCGCGGCCCGTGGACGACTTTATACTAGCGCTTTGCGCGCCATAATATATATTTTTCTTACAAAAATTTTGGTAGCACTTCTTCTGGAAGCACCTATCGAGGCATTACTTTATGGGGCAATAGCAACGACACCACTCATTACGAACTTGTCATTTCCTCCAATTCTTATGTTTCTATTGACGTTGACGATGCGATTCCCTCAGGAAAAGAATACCGAAGTCGTTCTCCGACTTTCAGAGACAATAAAATACGGGGGTGCCGGAAGAATTTTCCCCGAATTACGGGCGCCTCGGCGCGCCTCTGCGGTATCGACGGGAGCACTGACCTTTATCTATAGTATCGCTTTTGCTTTGACGTTTGGTTTTATTACCGCAACACTCAGCACCTTCGGCTTCACTTTGGTGGGTGTTCTCTTTTTTCTTTTCTTTCTTAGTATCGTTTCTTTCTTTGCCCTTCGCATTCGTCAGCCTGTCCGTGATTTGTTTGTGGAACGACGGCGAGACACTTTTCTTACGTCGCTTGTTGATTTATTGTCATTACCTATTTTGAAAGTGGGGCGGTGGATTGCCCTTACTTCCTCCCGCTTTAATGTGTTTCTCTACTTTTTTGATTATTTTCTCGAAGCTCCTATCAAAGCTTTTTTGTTAGTATCTGAGGACGTACTTGGTTTCTTCCGTGAAAAACGGGAAGATATTGTGTAGCTACTATGATGCGACTTGTTGGCAGTTTTGCCACACTGGTGATTGTTGGCTTGCTTGCCGTTTTTGGTTGGCAATCATACCAACAGTATCGTCAACCGGTAGCCTTGAAATTCGTTGTAACCTCCTGGACGACAGCGCAATTAGTCTCGGCGGTAGCTTCGCGTAATTTTTTTGCTGGTCGCGGATTGAATGTGAAAATTATAAACGTAGGTGAAGATTACGAAGCTGCATTACGTGCCGTGCAAACCGGAGAGGCAGACGGGGGAGTGTTTCCGCTTTCAGCACCCATTAAACTAACGCTTAGTGGGTTTCCAATGCGCGTGGTTGCTGGTGTGGACTATTCATCAGGAGCAGATGGCATTGTCGCGGCATCGGGTATCATTTCAGTGGCGGACTTAAAAGGGAAACGGGTAGCCTATGAGGCGGGGAGTTACGATGAGCTTTTATTGCGCGAGGTGTTACAGGAAAATAACCTTAGCATTGCTGACGTTATCAGTGTTCCAACAATGGCTGAGGCGGTACCACAGGCATTTCTAAAGGGAGAGGTGGATGCGGTCGTAAGTTTTCAACCCTTTCTCGATCAGGCCTTGCGAAGACCAGAGAGTACCGTACTTTTTTCTTCTGCCTCGCTCCCCGGATTCATACCAGATGTTATTGCCTTTCGGGAGGATGCCATTGAAAATAATCGTTCGGCAGTGCAGACCTTTCTTGGCGCATGGTTTGATGGTATTGCTGAACTAAAAAAAGACAGTCATTCGAGGCGCGAGATGTTGGCGGTAATTGCCGTTGTGGGTGGTACTACGATAACCGATGTTGAGCGTTCTCTCACCAGTATTAAGCTGTACAATTTTAACGATAATGCAATTGCTTTTACCTATACTGACGATTTACTCTCTCTTTATCGCAGCAGTCAGGAGTTTATTGATTTTAGGGCTGGGTACTTGACTAAGCCTATAGGACAGGTGGTGCGTGATATCATCGACCCATCGTTTATACGAAGCGGTTTACGGCAGTAGGGTAGCGAGGTACACTAGCGTTAGTTTAGTCATCTATCGGTATCATTATGAATAAACGCAATCTTATCATCATCGGTTCTGGTCCGGCAGGTTTGACGGCAGCCATTTATGCCAGTCGTGCTTCGCTTTCACCACTTGTGATTAGCGGGCCAGAGCCAGGGGGACAACTTACCCTAACTTCTGAGGTTGAGGATTATCCTGGTTTTCCGGAAGGGGTGTTAGGTCAGGACTTGATGGAAAAAATGCGGGCACAGGCAGAACGGTTTGGTGCAGAATTTCTCAGTGCATCCGTTGCTAGTATTAATGTTGCCAATCGACCATTTACCATGATGGCTGGCAGTACAGAATATAGCGCAAGAAGTATTATCGTTGCTACGGGGGCTAGCGCCCGTTGGCTAGATTTGCCTTCTGAGCAACGTCTCATCGGCAAAGGGGTGTCAAGCTGTGCGGTGTGCGACGGTTATTTTTTTAAGGGTAAAGACGTTGCCATTGTGGGGGGTGGGGATAGTGCTGCCAAGGAGGCGCTCTACCTTGCTAAACTTGCCAGTCACGTTACGCTTATTCACCGTCGTACAGAACTACGCGCTCAAAAGATACTACAGGATCGTTTACGGTCAGCAGAAAACATTACGTTAAAACTTGGCTGGGCAGTAGAAGAGGTGCTTGGTGAAATGGTGGTTTCTGGTCTACGGTTAGCTCCTGCTGAGGCGGGAGATGCGGAAAAGCTAGCGGTTGCCGGACTTTTTGTTGCCATTGGGCATATACCGAACACGAAGCCGTTTGTTGGCAGTCTTGCCCTCGACGATCAAGGCTACATTGAGAGTAAAGATGGAGTTCATACTTCTGTCGAGGGTGTGTTTGTTGCTGGAGATGTACATGATAGAACCTATCGCCAGGCGGTTACTGCTGCAGGTATGGGTTGCAAGGCGGCAATGCAAGCGGAAGAGTATCTTGAAGAGGTTGCGGCATGAGTACGCTGTTTGTCGTTGCGACGCCTATTGGCAACCTGGACGATCTTACCGGTCGCGCGCGTTTCGTTCTCAGCACGGTTCCAGTTGTACTCGCAGAAGACACCCGCCGGACAAGGATTTTATTGCAACACATTGGCGCAAATCCAACCGTTATTTCGTACCATCAGCATACGGTAAAACAAAAAAGAGAACGATTGCTTGAGTATCTCGCGAACGGTGACGTGGCGCTAGTTACCGACGCTGGCACCCCAGGCATTAGTGATCCTGGTGGCTTGTTTGTTGCCGAAGCATTTGCACGATTTGGCTCCACTATTTCAATTACGCCGATTCCCGGACCGAGCGCCATGGCGGCGGCGGCATCAGTCTGTGGTTTTCCTATGGATTCGTTTCTTTTTTTGGGCTATCCGCCACACAAGAAAGGGAGAAAAACGTTCTTCGATCGCGTTGCTGACAGCAAAGATTCAGTTATTTTTTACGAAGCCCCGCATCGTATTTTAAAGGCGCTCGTTTCGTTAGCCGAACGCTGCCCTAACAGGCAGTTAGTGATTTGTCGAGAGCTGACAAAGCAATTTGAAACGATTAGACGAGGTGCTGCTTCGGAAATATTGGCAGCAGCCAAGGAGGAATCGCCAAGAGGAGAGTACACGGTCGTCGTTGGTCCAGAGCGCTAGGTGGGGTTGCTAGTATTTGCGGGCTATTTTGCTTTACTGTATACTGTTTTCAAGTTGGGGAAAGGTAATTTTGCACCCAAGCAGATTACGCCCAACCGATACCTTTGTTCATTTACTAACTAACCATTATCGCCTATGGCGAAGATGACAAAATCGCAAGTCCTCCAGGCGCTCGCCGAGAAGACCGGTATGAGCAAGAAAGAGGTCGTTGCGTTCGTAGAGGCCTACACTGACCTCGCGTACCGCGAAGTTAAGGTCAACGGAGAGTTCCTGGTGCCTGGCATCGGGAAGCTGGTAAAGGTTCACCGGAACGCCCGTATGGGGCGCAACCCGGCAACCGGCGAGGAAATTCAGATTCCGGCAAAGACGGTAGTCAAGTTCCGCGTCGCTAAAGCCGCGAAGGACGCTGTCCTTTAAAGCTAGTTTTTTGGCGAAAACCACTTCGACGTACCACGTCGAAGTGGTTTTCTTTTTGTTCGTTAATTTGTCTCGCCTTTACCAAATGCTTTGGTCGCGCTAGGATTTCAGTACTACTATGAGAAAGTTTTATATCACGACCCCAATCTATTACGTAAACGATCGTCCGCACATTGGTCACGCTTACGCGACTTTTTCCGCGGACACTATTGCTCGCTATCATCGGCTTATCGGGGAGCCGACAATGTTTCTTACTGGTACCGACGAGAATGCGGAAAAAAATGTTGAGTCAGCAACTGCCGCCGGAGAAACGGACGTGCAGCACTACATTGACCGTATGTCTGCATTGTGGCAGGTAACGTGGGATGAGCTTGGTATCTCTAATGATGACTTTATTCGAACCACCGAAGAGCGGCACCTGCGAGGCGTCGAAAAATTTTGGCAGGCAGTAGAACAGTCGGGAGATATTTACAAAGGGCAGTATGAAGGGTTGTATTGTATTGGCTGCGAGGCTTTTTATCGAGAGAGCGATTTAACTCCCGAAGGACTCTGCCCACTCCACAAACGGAAACCTGAACTGGTAAAAGAAGAAAATTATTTCTTCCGAGTTTCAAAGTATAAAGATGCCCTGCTTCGTTATCACAACGAGCATCCGACTTTTGCTGCGCCCGCCTCGCGACGTCAAGAGGTGTTGCGCTACATTACCGATCATCTAGAAGACGTCAGCATTTCGAGAACAGCCAAAGGGTGGGGGATACCGGTTCCGGGGGACGCCTCGCAGGTCATCTATGTTTGGTTTGATGCACTCATTAACTATCTTACTGCGGTCGGTTATGGCACGGACGACGAAACATTCGCGAAGTGGTGGCCAGCGGATATGCATCTGGTTGGCAAAGATATTATCAAGTTTCACTGCGCCTTATGGCCGGCAATGTTGCTTTCCGCCGGTTTACCGTTACCAGCGCAGGTATTTGCCCATGGTTTTTTTACTATTTCAGAAGAAAAAATTTCTAAGTCACTCGGTAACGCAATTGATCCGCGCGATCTTGTGGAAACGTACGGCGTAGATGCTTTGCGTTACTTTTTGCTGCGTGAAATTCCGTTTGGAGGCGATGGTGATTTTTCTATTGAACGATTGGCCGGGCGCTATGACAGCGACCTTGCGAGCGGTCTCGGAAACTACGTGAGCCGCATCCTAGCTTTGACTAAGGGTGTAGAGATGCTGACCGTTGGCAACGATTTAAAGGTGGTCTTCGACGAAACATGGAAATCGTACCATCGGCATTTTGCGGCAAATGAACCTGGGCGAGTCCTTGAGGTAATTTGGCAGGTGTTAAAGGAAGGAGATCGTTACATTGACGAATGTGCTCCTTGGGCACTGAAGAAAGATGCCGAGAAAACGGATGAGTTGGCTGTTGTATTGGGGACGCTTATTGAAAGCCTGCGTCAGCTCGCTTGGCTCTTAACGCCATTTATGCCGGAAACGGCAATGAAAATCTTTACTTCTCTCGGGTGGCAAGATGAGCTTAAACGTTCGCTTACGGAGGCGAGCGTTTGGGGTGCACAAACGCACGGACCAGTGGTCGCCACTACTGACCCACTTTTCCCCCGATTAACCGCCTAGCGTATGGAGCTTTTCCATTTTTTTACGCTCGACATTATTTTACTGATTTTCCTCTTAGGGTTTGCGGCTTGGGGATTTGGCAATGGTTTTATTCGGGCCGTCGGCGGCATCGTCGGCATTATTATTGCTGCCTTTGTCGCTGGGCATTTTTATTTGCCATTGGCTGACCTTGTTGGTAGGGTATTTGGTCCTTTTCAGGGCGTAGCACGCATCGCTTCTTTCGCTCTCCTCTTTTTACTTGTTGGGCGACTATTTGGTTTCGTGGTGCTCATTGCTGAACGGGCTTTTGATTTTTTGGCTTTTCTCCCGTTTCTTAAAAGTATCAATCATCTTGCCGGCGCTCTTTTTGGTTTAATTCTTGGCGTACTTGTTCTTGGTACATTGCTCTACATTGCTGGTAAGTATTCAATATGGACTGGCTTTAACGATGCTGTTATTGCCTCACAACTTGCCCAGTATTTACTATCCGCATCAAGCATATTGCGTCCACTGTTCCCTGAAGCGCTTCGTCAACTGCAATCGTATTTCTAATGCTTTTCGATTCTCACGCTCACGCCCATTTTAATGCCTTTCGCCATGACAGCGACGAAGTGATTAAGCGTTCGCTGGCCGCTAAGGTTGAGATGTTACTTGTTGGTACCCAGCTGGATACCAGTAGTGCCGCTGCTACAACTGCTGAGCGCTACGCTGGCGTCTGGGCGGCAATAGGTCTTCATCCAATCCATACCACTCTCGGATACTTTGACCCAAACGAAGAGAATGGAGCGCCGTCTGGAGATGGTTTTCAGCGCCGAGCAGAACATTTTGACTCTGACCGCTATCGCGCAATTGCGGCAGCATCAGATAAAGTAGTCGCCATTGGTGAAGTCGGCCTTGATTATTATCGGTTAGAAGGCAGCCCAAGCGAACAAACGGCGGTACGAGAGAAGCAGCAGGAAGTTTTTCAGCAGCAGATTGAACTGGCAGCCGATCTTAATTTACCGTTATGTATTCATTGTCGGGATGCGCATGACGATGTGTATCGTATGCTCAAAAGTGCCCAGCAGAGACGCGGTGATCGCGTTCGAGGGGTTATTCACTGCTTTACCGGTACCGAAGCAGAAGCTGAAAAGCATCTAAGTTTAGGTTTTTCAATTTCTTTTTCGGGTATCATTACCTTTTCTGGACAGTGGGACGCCTTCATTCGTCGTACACCGCTTGAGCGATTGCTGGTAGAAACCGACTGCCCCTATTTGACACCGGTGCCCCATCGTGGAAAACGTAACGAACCGGCCTATGTTGCCTACACCGCAGCGCACCTCGCAAAAATTAAAGGACTCTCATTCGACGAAGTTGGCAGTATCACGGCAAAAAACGCTAAACGACTATTTGGCATTGAAGCGTAACATTTCGTTTCAGCACTTTCGTTTGCTATACTATACTCATTCACTACTAGCAAAACTATTTTATGGCAAAGAAGACCGACCGCCTGACTATCCCTTTTCGGGAACTACACATTGAAGACGTGCCGCTGGTTGGCGGAAAGAACGCGGCGCTAGGGGAGCTTTTTCAGGTACTCGTCCGGAAAGGTATTAACGTACCGGACGGTTATGCGATTACTGCGCATGCCTACCGAGAGTTTGTGACGCACAACGCCATTGATAAGAAAATTGCCAGTATTTTAAAGGTGTTGAAAACAAAAAAGGTTGCTGATTTACAACGTCGAGGAAAGCAGGTACGGGACCTTTTTTTGAAAACAGCATTTCCTGCGGACATGGAGAGGGAAATAGTGCGCTCTTACGGGGAGCTTGAAAAACGTTTTGGGAAGCGCATTGGGGTCGCGGTTCGCTCGTCCGCGACGGCAGAGGATTTGCCAGGGGCATCATTTGCCGGACAGCAAGAAACGTTTCTTAATATCGAAGGGGCTGAGGCAGTTCTTGACGCGACTCGTCGCTGCTTTGCTTCTCTCTTTACCGATCGTGCCATTTCGTACCGGGCCGATAAGGGCTTTTCTCACACGAAGGTCGCTCTCTCGGTTGGTGTTCAAATTATGGTTCGTTCTGACCTCGCGACAAGCGGGGTGGTGTTTACCGTACACACCGAAACCGGCTTTTCAAATGTTGTCGTGGTTACCGGTTCGTACGGTTTGGGCGAGATGATTGTGCAGGGTAAAGTTATTCCTGATGAGTTTATTGTTTTTAAACCGACGTTGGCGGCTGGCAAGCAGGCAATTATCGAACGGACGCTAGGTAAGAAAAAGCAAAAAATGATTTATGCAAAAACTGGCATTCGGCAGGTTTCGGTAAAAAAAGAGGACGAAACGGTTTACTGCCTAACCGACAAAGAAGTGACAACGCTTGCTCGATGGTGCGTAGAGATAGAGCGCTACTTTTCAAAAAAACATGGGCACTACCAGCCAATGGATATCGAATGGGCAAAAGACGGCAAGACCAACACGCTCTATATTGTTCAGGCCAGACCAGAAACCGTGCAGGCGCTAACGGACAAAACGGTCTACACCGAGTACGCGCTTAAGGGTCAAGGAAAGACGCTACTTAGCGGAGTTGCCGTTTGGTCTACGATTGGTAGCGGGAAGGTTCGTGCTATTCAATCTGCCTCACAGATGGGAAGTTTCAAAAAAGGAGAAGTGCTGGTTACGCAAATAACCGATCCAGACTGGGAGCCAATTATGAAAATAGCTTCGGCGATTATCACGGACAAGGGTGGCAGGACAAGCCATGCGGCAATTGTATCAAGAGAACTTGGTATTCCGTGTATTGTCGGTACAAGTCAAGCAACAACAGTGCTTAAAAATGGACAGCTCATTACCATCGATTGCTCATCAGGAGAAGTCGGTAACATCTATGCAGGTAAGGTACCGTTTGTGGTCAAACGTCATTCTTTGCCTAAGCTACCAAAGATGAAGACGCACATTATGGTAAACATTGGTTCGCCAGATGACGTGTTTCGTCTACATGCGCTTCCGGTGGAGGGTGTCGGTCTTGGACGGCTTGAGTTTATTATTGCCGGACACGTTGGTGTTCATCCAAACGCGCTTATCGACTACGCGAAATTACAAAAAGAGGCGCAACACAACAAAAAGACAGAAAAATTAGTGGCGGCCATTGACCAGTTAACCGTTGGGTACAGCGACAAGCGAGAATACTACGTCGCGAAGCTTACTGAAGGCATCGCAAAAATTGCGGCGACCTTTTGGCCGCACGATGTCATTATTCGTTTTTCTGATTTCAAAACGAACGAGTATCGAACATTGCTTGGTGGCGAGCGGTACGAGCCAGTAGAAGAAAACCCGATGCTTGGGTGGCGCGGTGCGTCACGCTACTACGACGAAAAGTTTACGAAAGCATTTGGCTTAGAGTGCGAGGCAATGCGCCGTGTCCGAACCAAACTAGGGATGGTTAATGTTGTGCCGATGGTGCCGTTTTGTCGAACACCAGATGAGGGCCGTAAGGTTCGGGCGGTAATGGCACAACACAAGCTGGATCGCGCCAATGATAAAAAATTGAAGGTATACGTTATGTGCGAAATACCTTCAAACGTTATGGAGGCAGATGCCTTTCTGGATGTGTTTGATGGTATGTCAATTGGTTCGAATGACCTTACGCAGCTCACGCTTGGTCTTGATAGGGATAGCGGTATCGTTGCGCACGTCGCTAACGAGCGCGAGCCAGCCTTGAAGCAAATGGTTGCTATGGCAATTGCCGCTTGTCTTCGACGCAAAAAGTATATCGGTATTTGTGGGCAGGCGCCGTCTGACTATCTAGACTTTGGCAAGTTCTTAATCAGTAAAGGTATTGAGAGTATCTCACTTAATCCTGACGCCGTCATTCCTATGTTGCTCGCTTTCGGAAAGAAGACGGTTGAGAAGGTCAGTAAAAAGAAACGGTAAATTCGTATGGCGCACACTGTTGGATTTATCGATCTCGAGGGGTGGGAAGAAGAACGGATTAGAAAAGAATTTCCTGACGAGGAGCTGTTTTTGGCAAAAAAATCACTCGCCGAAATCAGCGACGAAGACAAGGCAAAGCTAGAGGTGCTATCTGTTTTTGTTAGTTCCAAAGTGACCAAGGAAGAGTTGCTTAAGATGCCGGCGCTCAAGTTCATTTCGACCCGTTCAACGGGTTTTGATCATCTGGCGCTTGCGGCATGTAAAGAGCGCGGAATTATTGTTTCTTATGTCCCTGGGTACGGCGACCATACGGTTGCCGAGTATGCGTTTGGATTACTGCTTAGTCTTACCCGCAAAGTATACACGGCGCTAGATCGTATTAAAGAATCTGGTCCATTTTCTCCCGAAGAACTACGCGGTACTGATCTTAGTGGAAAAACAATTGGTATTATTGGTACCGGTCGTATCGGGATGGTATCCGTCAACATAGCTCTCGGGTTCGATATGCGGGTACTAGCTTACGACCCTTATCCGAAAGAAGAAACGGCAGCGGAGCTTGGTTACCGCTATGTTAGTCTGGACGAACTTTTGGCTAACTCTGATGTAGTCACCTTGCATGCACCGTACAGTGAGGCGACGCATCATTTGTTGAATGCAAAAAATCTCAAGCAGATTAAACGCGGGGTATTTATTGTAAACACAGCGCGCGGTGGGCTTATCGAAACCGATGCGTTAGTAACGGCATTACAAGACGGTACGGTTGCCGGCGCGGCGCTTGACGTGCTTGAAGGGGAAGGCGAAATCGGTGACGAAACGGCGCTCTTGCGCCACGCTGACGCTGATCCAGAAGCAGTAAAACTCGCGCTAGAAAATAGGGTGCTTATTACAATGCCAAACGTTCTGGTAAGTCCACACAATGCGTTTAACAGCCAAGAGGCAATGGAAAGAATTATGGACGTTACCTATGGCAATCTTCGTGCTTTTTTAGCAGGTAAGCCGGAGCATGTAGTACCACAGCAATGAAGTTAGACGATCTACGCGTCAGAAAAATTTTTGACTCTCGTGGTGAGCCGACCATCGAAGTTGTAGCACTCGACGGCGCTCGTGTTTCTCATCGTGCTGCGGTGCCCTCAGGTAAAAGTCGTGGTAGTGCAGAGGCAAAAGTGTTTTCGTACCATGAAGCCGAACAGTCAATTGAGGCGCTTCGAAAGGCAATGCTCGGCAGAGAGTACGGCTCCGTTCATGAAGTTGACGAGCTACTGCTAGGGATTGATACAACAGATACCAAGGCTATACTTGGCGGCAACATTACGCTTGCGATTTCTGTTGCCCTCTCTCGCGCGTTAGCCGCCGAACAGTCAAGGCAACTTTCAGAGGTACTGCACGAAGAGTTTTTTGCCCACGTTAGTGGTGCCGTTCGTCCGCGCATTTACAGTAATGTCATTAATGGTGGCGAGCATGCTGCTAACAATCTTGCTATTCAAGAGTATATGCTCGTGGCTGCTCCAAAAATATCCTACGCCGAACTAACACAAGAACTGGTGGCTCTCTACCGAACTTTGGGGGAACAGCTCCGCACTTCCCGTAAGCTGGAAGCACTGCCGGTTGGTGACGAAGCTGGCTACTGTGTAGATTTTAAAAACAATGAAGAACCATTAAAAATACTTAGCTCGCTCATAGAAGAGTCGTCGCTTTCGGATCGCTTATCCTTGGCGCTTGATGCCGCAGCTTCTAGTTTTTATCATGACGGGAGTTACCGATTTGGTGGCAAAACAATAAATGCGGGGGAAATGGTTGAAGTGTACAAGAAATTTACTACCGAAATCCCTAGGCTTATTAGTATCGAGGATCCTTTTGCTGAAGATGACGCTGAGGGGTTTGCCGCTCTTTTGGAGGCATTGCCTAATCTTTCGGTTGTTGGTGACGATCTTACGGTAACAAACCCAAAGCGTATTGAGGGGTTTGCCGAGCGTGCTTGCATTAGCGGGGTTATCATTAAGCCGAATCAGGTAGGAACGGTAAGTGAGTCGTGTAGGGCGCTAGAAATCGCTCGCCAGCATAAACTCACCACTATTGTCTCTCATCGTTCAGGAGAGACGGATGATCCCTTTATTATCGAGCTAGCAAAGGCCGGCAGCGCGGATGCGGTTAAAATTGGGGCTCCGAGAAACGAGAGAATCAACAAGTACAACGAGCTCATTCGTCTCTACGACGAATAGCCCTTGACGGGTTTTATATTGGTGCTATGATTTTAGCAATGCAATGCATTACCTCAAACTATTTTAATTTTACCGGCATTAAGCTTGTCGGTGGTATTGTCGTCGTCGACGACGGGGTAGTTTGAGGTCCTAGTTCATTCATAGAGACCAAACCACCCCGGCATACGTCGGGGTTGTTTGTCATAGGAGAAGGATATGCGAATGGAAACTGAAGAGTTAGAGGTGGCGGAGGGAGTTCGAGAAGAGATCCGCCCGTGGCATTTTGTCCTCCCGTGCGAGGACAGAAAGGCAAAGGAGGATTATTACCAAAGCATGGATCCCGATGACTACTCCGACTAGGGGGTAGTCAAGGAGGGTACACACCACGTCGAAAGAGCAGGTTTTTAGCCGCATGCGCTTCGTTCTGCTGTGCTGCAGCTTGAGGAGGAGCTGCGTAAGCGGCAGGGAACACGGGGCATAGCGACTATTGCTCGTCTTTCCCAGATAATCGCGCGGATCAAATTTATCGCCTACGACTAGGCGATGTTACGGTTGTATCCGCACACAGTGCCCGGCGTTCGCTACCAGCGACGCCGGGCTCCTTTTTTGAGCGTGCTATAATTAAAATATGGAGTTATTAAAGGATTTAAATACCGAACAGGAGCAAGCGGTAACGCACGGAGACGGACCACTTCTGATTGTTGCCGGCGCGGGCACTGGGAAGACCACCGTTATTACCAAGCGCCTTGCCTGGCTCATTAATAAAAAATTGGCTAAGCCGGACGAAATTTTGGCTCTGACTTTTACCGATAAAGCTGCAGGAGAAATAGAAGAGCGCGTTGATAAACTCCTTCCCTATGGCTATACCGATCTTTGGGTATCGACCTTCCACTCTTTTTGTCAGCGCATACTCGAGCGACACGCTTTAGCTATTGGTGTACCGTATGATTTCAAAGTGCTTACCGAAACTGAGCAGTGGCTGCTTGTTCGAAAAAATTTGGATCGCTTTACGCTTAACTACTACCGACCGTTAGGCAACCCGACAAAATTTATACACGCGCTCGTTCGTCATTTCTCTCGCGCCAAAGATGAAGAGATTTATCCGGAAGCGTACCTGTCTTTTGCGGAGGAGAAACGCTTAGCTGAGGATACCGAGCGCACAAAAAAGGCCAAGCGCAAAAAAAATACCGAAGAAGACGAATCTGCGCGGCTTGAAGAAGTGGCAGGCGCCTACCATACGTACCAGCAGCTCTTGCTGGAGCATAGCGCCCTTGATTTTGGCGATCTCATTGTTTACGCCCTGCGATTATTTAGAGCACACCCTGACACTCTCGAAACCTACCGCCGACAGTTCCGCTATTTATTAGTTGATGAGTTTCAAGACACTAACTCGGCGCAGTATGAACTCGTTAAATTGTTAGCGGGCGAGCGAGCTAACTTGACCGTTGTGGGGGACGATGACCAAGCAATTTATCGCTTCCGCGGAGCGTCAATGAGTAATATTTTACAATTCAAAAAAGATTTTCCAAAAGCAAAAAGCGTTGTTTTGGTAACAAACTATCGTTCTGCTCAATCAATTCTTGATCTTGCGTATACGTTTATCTGTCAAAATAATCCAAATAGATTAGAGGATCAGCTTAGCCTGCTTAATGGTATGACGCTAAGTAAAAAGTTGCGGGCGGCCAATAAAACAAAAGGGGAAATAATGCATTTTAATGGCGTTAGTTTGGCTGATGAGCAGGCGCTCATTGTTAAAAAGATTGCCGAGCTTCGCAAGAAAGAGAAAGTGAATTGGGGAGATATTGCCATACTCTCGCGGTCGAACGATCAGGCTAACGAGTTTAGCTCCGCACTAGTTCGAGCTGGGATTCCGCATCATTCATTTTCCAATCGGGGACTCTATCGAACGCCGGTCATTGTTGATGTGTTGTCATACTTTCGGCTGCTTGATAACTACCACGAGAGTCCAAGTCTGTGGCGGGTACTGAGCATCCCAGCAGTGAATGTTTCTGGAGAGGATGCTATTCAGCTTAGCCATTATGCAAAACGGAAATCGCTATCGCTTTATCAGGCGCTCACTTCTGCTCGTGTCGTACCGAACCTGACAACGGCGACGTTGAAAAGCATTGATGAGCTGCTTGCGCAGCTCAGGCGACACACCGAAGCGGCTAGTTCCCGTCCGCCTAGCGAATTGTTAGTGAGTGCGCTTACCGATATCGGCTATACCAAAATGGTTGAGGCAGCGGGAGATGAGTATGCTCGGGTTGCTTTTAGTTATCTCAACCAGTTTTATCAGCGCATTCGGCAGTGGGAGGTAACTCAGGACGACCCGCGCCTGCGAGATTTTTTGGAGACGATTGCCTTTGAGATGGAGTCAGGAGAAACAGGAGCAATTACTGTTGACCCAGAGCTAGGTCCCGATGTCGTCAAGCTAATGACCGTGCACGCGGCTAAAGGCCTCGAGTTTCCTTATGTGTTTATTGTTGGGCTGGTCGATCGCAGGTTTCCGTCGACCGAGAGAAGCGAACCCATTGTGTTGCCTGATGAGTTATTGAAAGAAATTTTGCCAGAAGGTGACATTCATCTCGAAGAAGAGCGACGGCTTTTTTACGTGGCGATGACCCGTGCCAAACAAGGACTCTATTTTACCTCAGCGGAAGATTACGGCGGGGTACGCAAGAAAAAACTTTCTCGTTTTTTAGTAGAGCTCGGTATCCCGCTTTCTCCACCGCTAAGCTCTGACGGTGCCCGCGCCTTTCCGATGGCAACGGCGCCGGAAATGTGGCCGGTGGTATTTCCCGAACCAATTCCAGAACACTTTAGCTACACGGCGCTAAAAGCATTTACCACCTGCCCGCTACAGTATCGCTACGCTCACGTTTTGAAAGTACCGGTCTGGGGACGGCACACCTTCAGCTTTGGTCAGTCGATGCACCTTGCCCTTGAACGTTTTTTTGAACGGGTCATTGCTGCCAAAGCAAAGAAGCAAGAAGGGTTGTTCTCCGACGAAAAGCAAGTGGTGAAACAAGAGGGGATGCCGACGCTAACGGATCTTATCGCCTTTTTTGATGAAGCGTGGATAGACGAATGGTACCCAAGCAGAAAAATGCATGACGAGTATTATGCGAAAGGCAAGCAGTCGCTTAAAACATTTTATAAACTGCACGATGGTAACTGGCCTGACACTACAGCAGTAGAAAAAGGTTTTGTGTTAAAAATTGGCCCCTATACGTTACGCGGAAAAATAGATCGCATTGATGCAGTGGAGGGTGGCATAGAAATTATTGACTACAAAACAGGAAGGGTGCCGGCAAGCCTTGCTGAGGTCGATAAAGATCAGCTTCTCATCTACCAGCTCGCCGCTAAGAAAGTTTGGCACGATGAACCGTTGCAGCTGACGTTTTATTATCTTAACGAGAATAAACCGCTTTCATTCAAAGGGAGTGAAGCGGATTTAAATAAACTTGAGCAAAAAGTGACCGAGACCATAGCCACTATTCATAACGGCAAGTTCCCGCCCAAACCGTCAAAGCACACCTGCGGACATTGCGACTTTAAAGCTATATGTCCGTTCTCGCAAGCCTAACCGTATGCTGAAATCAATAGGAGATTATCTACAAGGAGCGCTTAACCGAACCGGAGCAGATCGAGCAGTCAGTGCCGCGGTCGTGGTAGAAAATGCCGAACTGATTATTCGACAGATGCTTCCTGACTTACATCCAGCCGACCTTTCGGTGGTGTCATTTGCGCACGGAACAATAACGATAGGCGCGGCAAATACTGCAGTAGGACAAGAGTTAAAGTTACGCGCTGATGCGCTGCTTGAAGCGCTCAGGTCAACCTTTCCGAAGCAGGGGATTAAGCGCTTGCGAGTTCGTCCGACCGCTAACAGGGGACGCTATCCACAACCGGAGTAATAGATGCGTTGAGTAACGGGAGAAATTCTGGTATCGTGTGTATACAGATTACTTTGCTTTATGGCACTGAAACAATACGCAACGTTAATGTTCATTGGTACGGTTCTGACTTGGGCGGCCTGGATTTTAGTTGTTCTTTTTTTAGATCCATTGACCGCTGGTTGGTTAGGATTTAGTGTCTTCTACCTTGCACTTTACTTGGCGCTGACTGGCACGTTTTCTCTACTGGGGTTATTATTGCGTCGTCTTTTTTTTAAAAACGAACTGGTATATCGGCAGGTCACTATTTCTTTTCGGCAGGCTTTCTCCTTTTCTTTTTTAGTCATTGCCGCTCTTTTTTTGCAAAGCAAGCAATTATTGACTTGGTGGAATATGTTTTTCTTGATTGCCGCGCTTACGTTTCTTGAATTTGCGGTGATTGCTTATCAAGGACGAGGACGGAACGTATGATAAAGCAAATTGACACGCTTTTGTCGGAAGCACGCTTAGCAATCCAAGAAGCAAAAACCAGTAATGTCATAGAGTCGATTCGTCTTGAGTATCTTGGCAGGCAAGGAAAATTGACAACACTTCTGCGTGGCGTGAAAGAGTTACCAGTTAGGGAGCGACCACAGGTTGGTGGTGCGGCCAATAGTGCGCGCCAAGAAATAGAACAGTTGTTAAGCGACGCGGTAGACCGTATCGAAGGCGGCGAAATTGCCATCGATACGACGTTACCCGGCATTTCTCCCGAGACCGGACATCTTCATTTGGTAACCAAAGCGATAGAAGAAATTGCCGCTATTTTTAAACAGATTGGGTTTACGCGGGTTCGCCATCCTGATATTGAAACCGAATGGTTTCCTTTTGAAGCGCTTAATATGCCGGCAGACCATCCTGCCCGAGATGAGTGGGAGACATTCTTTATGGACGCGAAACCAAGTGGTGACTATCGTTTTATGCTTACGCCGCATGGTACCTCAGGAACAGCACGGTCGCTGGCGACGCTGCCCCTACCGGTCCGCTCCATCAATATACAAAAATGCTACCGACGCCAATCAGATGCGTCACACACACCCGTCTTTCACCAGTTTGACGGGGTCTATGCCGCCGAGGGTGTTACGTTTCAACACCTCAAAGGTGTTCTCGAGTTTTTCGTAAAAGCTTACTTTGGCACAGAACGTGAGGTTCGCCTCCGACCCTACCATTTTCGTTTTACCGAACCGAGTTTTGAGGTTGATATTAGCTGTGGGGTCTGCAACGGGAAGGGCTGCCGACTCTGTAAACAAGGTTGGGTGGAGCTTGGCGGCGCCGGTATGCTGCATCCAAATGTGCTTAAGGCCGCCAAGCTAAATCCGAAAAAAATTTCCGGCCTCGCTTTTGGTTGGGGCGTAGAGCGAACCATGCTTATGCGTAGCGGTCTTAGCATTCCAGATATACGCATACTCTACGAAAACGATATGCGTTTCCTTCAGCAATTCTAAGTTTTGCGATATGCAGTTTACTCTACCTTACCACTGGCTTAGCGATTACCTTGACGTCCCCAAAGACCCAAAAGAGGCGGCTTCCTTGCTGTCTTTGCACGGGGTGACCATTGACCGAATCGAACATGCTCGTTACGAGTTTAGCAATGTAGTGGTTGCGCAAATAGTAAGCGTCGAACCGCATCCAAACGCCGACAAGTTGCAAATTGCAAAAGTGCAAACAGGAACAGGCAAAGTGAAAACTATTGTTTGTGGCGCCCCTAACATTGCCGTTGGTCAAAAAGTACCCTTAGCGCTACCCGGAGCAGTATTGCCGAACGGGCTCACTATTGAAGCTAGAAGTGTTCGCGGTGTTCAGTCAGAGGGGATGCTCTGCGCTTCAAGTGAGCTTGGCCTTCGTGAACACGATAATCTTATTTTAGTGCTCCATCCGTCTGCCATTTTAGGAGCGTCAATCGTTTCTGAGGGTAAAGAGGAAGACGATCTTTTAGAGGTTGAACCGACAACCAATCGTCCGGACATCGCTTCGGTCATTGGTGTTGCGCGAGAACTTAGCGCCATTACTGGTAAGCCCCTAAGGTTGCCGAAGACTGCTCGCAGCACTGGTCGTAGCAAGTTACCGTTATCAATTCACGTTCAAGATCGCGTACGCTGTCGTCGTTTTATGGCGACCTACGTTGAAGGGATTAGTGTTGGCAATGCGCCCCTATGGATGCAAGAACGATTGATTCGCTCTGGTGTTCGACCTATTAATACCATTGTCGATATTACCAACTATGTCATGCTCGAGTATGGACAACCATTACATGCGTTCGATGCCGATAAGCTAAAGGGTGCTTTGGTTATTCGTCCGGCAGAGAAAGGAGAAAAAATCTTAACCTTGGATGGCAGAACCCATAGTTTGGCTGGAGGTGAGCTGGTGAACGCAGACGATGATGGTCCTGTTGATATTGCCGGCATTATGGGTGGCGAGCTGTCAGGTGTTACGACAAAAACGAAGAACATACTTTTTGAAGCGGCAACATGGGATGCCGTCGATGTTCGAAAAACAAGCCGTAAGTTGCAGCTTGATTCCGACGCGTCACGGTTGTTTAAAAAAGGGCTTTCTCCGGTGGCGCCTGAAGAGGCCCTTGCTCGAGCTGTCGCCTTGTGTCGTACCTTGTGTGGAGGGGATCAGCGAGGTGCGGTTGTTGATGTGTGGGGAAAGCAGAAACAGAAACAGGTAGCTATCCATTTCCCCGTTGTCGACTTGGTTCGACTTCTTGGTGTGCACATTCCTACCTCCCGTGTCCGCCAGCTACTTCAGCGCTTGGGTTTTGGGGTTAGCGGTAGCGGTTCGGTGGTAAAGGTAAGCGTTCCTTACTGGCGTGATCAAGATGTTGTAGCGTCCGAAGACGTGGTCGAAGAAGTGGCTCGCTTGTACGGTTACCACAACATTGCCGGTCTTTTGCCGCCGAGCTCATCGATTGGCAGAGATTTTTCTGACCTGCGGTTTAGTAACGAGGCAGAAATAAAGGAGGAATTACGCGCAATGGGGTTTACCGAAACATACAGCTACTCGCTCATTAGCAAAAAAATGCTTAGCGCGCTCAATATAAACGAGGCTTCTTCACTGCGAGTTGCTAACCCGCTCAATAACGACCTTGCAGTTATGCGCCCGAGCCTTCTTGCTTCTCTGGTAGATGTCGTTGAAAAAAATATGAGCGCCTATGACACCGTTAACATTTTTGAAATGGCGAAAGTGTACGTTCCGGGCGGCAAAGGGAAAGAGGCAATTGATCGTTACCGTACAGAAGAAGTGCACCTCTCAGGGCTTGTTTCAGAATCAGGAGCGAGCACTGAACGCCTCTATCAAATAGCGAAAGGAACAGTGGAAACAGTATTGCGCCAGCGAGGAATAGAACCGTCCTTTTTAGCAGATGCACCGTATCCTTTTGCGCCCGGTGCCGCAGTTCGAGTCGTGGCCGCAGGAAAACAAATTGGTACCTTGGGTATTTTGTTGCCACCTTTTTTGAAAGCACTTGGCGTTTCACTGTCAGCTGCGGCGTTTGATTTAAAACTTGACGACATTACAGCAAGAAAGGGGCAAATGCCTTTTCAGGCGGTTCCAAAATTTCCTGCAGTTAAACGAGATATGAGCCTTGTGATGGGGGGCAACATTAGCTATAGTGATATGGTGGATAGTATTCGTAGCGTTTCTCCATTGGTTACCGAGATAGAGCTTTTTGATATTTACAAGGGTGACCGACTAAAGGCAGGAGAGTACAGCTATAGTTTGCACTTCACGTTGCGCAGTAACGACAGGACGCTAACCACCGAAGAGGTTGCCGAGGTGGAGAAGAAAATTGAGAAGGCACTAAATAAGCAGCAGATTCGTATTCGCTAACATTCAACTATGTATACAAGCCACGATATTCTTAATTTCATTCTTGCGTTCTGCACGCTTTGGCTAACGGTATTTATTGCCTGGATGCTGTACTACGTCGTGATGTTACTTCGTGATGCCCATCGAACGTTTACCGAACTTCGTGAGCGGTTGGCAGTAATTGATCGCTTTATTTCATTGGTAAGCGAAAAAGCAGAGCACGCATCCACCTCATTGCAGCTGCTCGTTGAAGGGGTGACCAGAGTGGCAACCTTTTTTATTGGGCGAAAGGCCGAACGACCACGTAGCAGTGCAAAACGTAAACGAAATTCTGCGACATGAACGTTTCGCCAAGCCACGGTGTTGTTATCTATTGCCCCGCTCGTCGGGGCTTTCGTCTCTTGGTAGAGTAATATGGCAAGATTTGTTCATCTGCATACGCACAGTCATTATAGTTTGCTTGATGGGCTTCCGAAGATTCCCCAGCTGGTAGCGGCGACCAAAAAACGTGGTATGGAAGCGTTAGCAATTACTGACCATGGCGTTCTCTACGGAGTGGTTGAATTTTACAAGGCGGCAAAGAAGGCGGGGATTAAGCCTATCATTGGTGTAGAGGCCTATGTTGCCACAAATCGTTTAACCGATAAACGTGCGCGGATTGACGACAGCAGCTATCATCTAACCTTGCTCGCCGAAAATCAGGAGGGTTACCACAACCTACTAAAATTAGTTACCTTGGCGCATCTTGAGGGGTTTTACTATAAGCCGAGGGTTGACCACGAGGTATTGCGCCGTTACTCTGGCGGTCTCATCGCGCTTTCTGGTTGTCTTGGCGGAGAGGTTGCACAGGCATTGCTAGCAGACGACTACGAAGCGGCGCGTAAGGTGGCGCTGGTCTATCGTTCTATCTTTGGTGAGCAAAATTTTTATTTTGAAATTCAGAGTCACCCTTCGCTTACTGAACAGGTAAAAACAAACAGTGGACTGCATCGTTTAGCTGAAGAAACGGGTATCTCTCTTGTGGCTACCAAAGACAGTCACTATTTAGATAAGGAGGACGCCGAGGCGCAGGATGCATTGCTCTGCGTGCAGACAGGGAAGTTAATTAGCGATACCAATCGACTGCGCATGACCGCAACCGATTTGCATTTTGCAAGTCCGGAAGAAATGGTCGCCGCCTTTCCTGATGACCTTGCCGCAGTTGAGCGGTCTGCTGAGATTGCTGACCGCTGCAATGTCGAGCTAAAACTTGGTACCTGGATTTTTCCAGACTTTGCCATACCAACAGGGAAGACTGCAGATGAATACCTTGATGCGTTAGCGCACCAAGGTCTCACAAATCATTTTGGCACTATTGCTCCGGAGACCGAAGAGCGCTTACGCTATGAGCTTGGCATCATTAAGAAGAAAGGTTACGCGACCTATTTTTTGGTGGTCGCCGATTTTGCAAACTGGACAAGAGCTGAAGGTATTGTGGCAACCACTAGAGGTTCGGCCGCAGGTTCACTAGTAGCTTTTAGTCTGGGCATTACCACGGTAGACCCGTTAATCTATCGGCTTCCTTTCGAACGATTTTTGAACGAGTGGCGTCCGACGCCGCCGGATATCGATATGGATTTTGCCGATGATCGGCGAGACGAAGTTATCGCCCACGTCAAAGAGAAGTATGGCGAAGATCGGGTAGCACAAATTGTTACCTTCGGAACAATGCAAGCAAGAGCCGCCGTTCGAGATATCGGCCGCGTGCTTGGCTACCCTTACGCTCTTTGCGACAAGGTAGCAAAAACGATACCCGTTGGTTCACAGGGTTTTCCAATGTCGATTGATAAAGCTCTTGAGATTGAGCCGGAGCTAAGAAGGAGGTACGAAACCGATCCGGAAGTTGGCAGGCTGCTTGATTTGGCGCGTAAGGTTGAGGGGTGTGTTCGCCACGCGTCGGTGCATGCCGCCGGAGTTGTTATTACTCCCGGTCCATTGGTTGATTTTATGCCATTACAGCGGGAAGCCGGCGGTGAAAAAGTAATCACTCAATATGAAATGCACGCCGTAGAAGATATTGGCATACTGAAAATGGATTTTCTTGGTATTCGCAACTTGGCTATTTTGGGGGGCGCGGTCAAACTCATCAAAAAGATATACAACGTTGAGATTAATATTAACGACTTACCTCTAGACGACAAAAAAACGTATGAGCTTTTGGCCAGAGGTGAAACCATAGGTCTTTTCCAGCTGTCAGGTTCTGGTATGACTCGGTATCTTAAAGAGCTACGACCAACAACCATTCACGATATTATGGCCATGGTTGCACTTTTTCGTCCGGGGCCGATGAGTAACATTCCTCAGTATATTGAGCGCAAACACAATGCGCGCAAAATTACCTACCTTGACCCGCGGTTAAAGTCTATCCTAGAGCGGTCGTACGGTATTGTTACCTATCAGGATGACGTACTGTTAATTGCGATTGAGATTGCTGGCTATAGTTGGGAGGAGGCCGACACGCTGCGTAGAGCGATGGGTAAAAAAATTCCGGCAGTGATGGCGGCAGAAAAAGAGCGCTTTATTAGTGGCTGTATGAACACCAGTAAACTTACCGGTCCCAAAGCGGAAGAGCTTTGGAAACTGATTGAGCCGTTTGCCGCCTATGGGTTCAACAAGAGCCACGCCGCCAGCTACGGCATTGTTGCCTACCAAACCGCGTACCTTAAAGCAAACTACCCTTGCGCGTATATGACGGCGGTCCTGCGTGCCGAGAGTCACAACCTAGATAAGGTTGGGGAAATTGTTGCCGAATGTCGCCGCATGGGTATCGAAGTATTGCCGCCTAACGTCAACGAGAGTTACGAACATTTTACCTGGCTTGACGAGCAGCACATTCGCTTTGGTCTTTTGGCTATTAAAAACGTTGGCGAGGATGTAGCGCGCGCGCTTATTGAAGAGCGCAAAGAGAATGGTCCGTTCGCCTCGTTAGAAGATTTTCTTTTACGAATGCAGACGAAGAATTTTAACAAGCGGTTTCTTGAGAGCGCAATTAAGTCAGGCTGTCTTGACGAGTGGGGAGAGCGGCAGCAATTACTTAATGGGACGGAAGCTATGTTGCGTTACAATCGAGCGGCCGCAACCGCCGCGGCGAGCCGACAGGCGACCCTGTTTGGCGAAGCAATGAACGCACCCCTACCATTAATACTAGAAGAGGTCCCGCCAGCGGATACAAAGCAATGTCTTACCTGGGAGCGGGAGTTGCTTGGGCTTTACGTAACAGAGCACCCGCTTCAGGCATTTGCCTCCGGTATTGCTCCTTTCACCATTCCTGTCGGCCATCTTCCGTTTTATCGCAGCGATGACGTTATTGGTGTGGGCGCGGTTATTGATACGGTACGGCGCATTACTACAAAGAAGGGTGACTTAATGTGTTTTGTGAAAGTGTCTGACGCTACAGCTAGTGCCGAGATTATCGTGTTTCCGAGTACGTACCAAAAGTCACCAACGGTCTGGGAGCCTGACAACATCGTACTGGTAGCTGGAAAGGTGGCAAGGCACGAAGGCGAAGTGCAAATTATTGCGGACGCGGTTGAGGTTCTTGAGATGGAGCAGTTTCCTGATACCGTCAAACGATGGGAGCGGCTACGTTTTCAGCGCCGTGAGCCAGAACCAACCACCGAGTCAAACGAAGAAGAGTCGCTTGTCTAGTACCTTTTCTAACAGTTTGCTATGCTATGTCTATGGGGGATTTAGAACTACTACCAACGAAAGCGAAACTACTAAGAAACATTGCGATTTCTTTCGTGGTGTTAACAGTTATTTTGCTTGGGTTTATTGCGTACACAACGCTTTCACGAGCGGTTATTGTTGTGCATCGTCATCCGGTTGAACGGGATGTTTCGTACAAGGCAACGCTAGCAGAAGAAACAATAGGAAAGACGCTGCCAGACGGTGCCATTTCTGCGACCTTTTTAGAAACCACAAAGGACGAATCAGACACGTTTTTATTACAGCAAAATCCTGAGCCAACCGCGAAAGCTGGAGGTATCGTAACTATTATTAATACTAGTGACCGTGCGCAGCCATTGGTTGAAACAACGCGATTGCTGACACCCGACAATATCCTGTTCCGTTTGACACAAGCTGTCCGGGTTCCCGCCGGTGGGCAGGTTAGTGCGGTTGTCGAAGCGGACGGTTCAGAAGATAGCTACCTCGTCGGGCCGAGCCACTTTACGATACCAGGCTTGTCGCCAAATTTACAAAAGGACATCTACGCCACCTCTTCGGTTGCTATGGTGCGCGGTGGTGCGGTAGTGCGCGAGGTTACCGATCAAGACATTGAGAATGCTAAACAGACGTTGTTGCGTCGTGCCCTTGATGCGGTTAAGCGTACGGACGGTGCGCATGTTGCTAGTGGTGATCTTACCGATGCAGATTTTATTACGACCGCGTTAAGTGAAGACTATTCGAGCAAGACAGGGGATAGTGCTGCGGCGTTGACGGCTACACTACGCGTAAGGGTTATTGCAGTCGCCTTTAGCAAAGAGGCGCTAAACGATGTGGTAAAAAATGCTGCCGGTGGACAAGTGAGCATGGTTGGGAATAACTGGCAGTACACTATCGCTGACTATGATCCCATTGCGCGGACAGCGCTCATTAGCGGTATCGCTACCGTAGGCGCAGCGCTTGATACCACAAGCTCAGTTTTCTCACCAATCAACTTTGTAGGCGCGACACCGACAGAGGTCAAGCAATTTTTGTCGCACTTTGAAGGCATAGATAGTGTTGAGGTGCAGCTTATTCCTTACTGGCAGCAGCATTTACCAAGGCTGCCGAGCAAAATAGAGCTGCGCTTTCAGTAGCTTGACGCTGCATTGGTGATGGCGTATAGTGTAGTCAGGTAACTGACGGCGCTACCAACGCCGTACGCAGTATATGCGTTCCGCTAGGACTAAGCCTGTTTGTATGAGTGCCCCAGTTGGGGAATTTGGGTGGAACCGCTTTGGTATTTTACCGAAGTCCCAAAATCACGATTTGTGATTTTGGGTTTTTTTAATTTTACGCTATGAATGAACCAAAACTTTCAGCCGTCGAAACAATGCGCCACTCAGCAGCGCACCTACTTGCCGCCGCATTGCAAGAGCTTTACCCGACCGCGCAATTTGGTGTCGGTCCCGTTGTAGAAAATGGTTTTTACTACGACGTTGATCTTCCCGTGTCGCTTTCGGTCGACAATCTGTCGACTATTGAAGAAAAAATGGAGGAGATTAAAAAACGAAACGAAGCGTTTGTTCGTAGAGAAATGCCAATTGGAGAAGCAATTGCCTTTTTTAAGGAGAAAAAGCAGCCCTATAAGGTTGAGCTATTAGAGGCGCTGCGCGATAAAGGGACAACAAAAGTAGAGGCCGATGAGTCTTTTGATATCGATCCGGCTGCAAAGGAGATTACCTCAGTTTACGAAACGGGGGCTTTTGTCGATTTGTGTCGAGGACCTCATGTAAAAAGCACCGAAGCAATAGGCGCGTTCAAGTTGACTAAGCTTGCCGGTGCGTACTGGAGAGGAAGCGAAAAGAACAAAATGCTGCAACGTGTCTATGGGGTAGCTTTTGAAACCGAACGCGACCTTTCTCAACATCTTGCAATGATAGAAGAGGCAAAGAAGCGTGACCACCGGAAACTTGGTCAAGAGCTTGATTTATTTATGTTTCACGAAACCGCCCCTGGGATGCCGTACTGGCTACCGAAGGGAGTTGTTCTCTACAACGAACTTATCCAGTTTTGGCGAGATGAGCATCGACGTCGCGGCTACCAAGAAATTGTTTCTCCGCTTCTTAATAAGCGTGAACTCTACATCACTTCTGGTCATTGCGAACATTATTGGGGGGATATGTTTGTGGCAAAAACCGACGAAGAGGAAGAGTATGGGGTTAAAGCCATGAACTGTCCAAACGCCATGGTGGTGTTTGGTTCGCGCGGAAGAAGCTATCGTGATTTACCACTACGTTTTTCGGACACTGATCCGATTCATCGCAATGAACTTTCGGGTACGTTAAATGGGTTGTTTAGGGTTCGTGAATTTCGCCAAGACGATGCGCATATTTTTGTTTCTGAGGATATGATCGGTGATGAGTACGCTAGGGTCTTTGAAATTGTCGATCGCTTCTACTCTATTTTTGGACTCAAGTACTCGTACCGAATGGGAACGCGGCCGGAAAAGTTTATGGGAGATAGTGAGACGTGGGATCGTGCTGAGGGAACACTAAAAGAAATACTACTGAAGAGTGGTAAGGCATTTACCGTCCTTGATGGTGATGGTGCCTTCTATGGGCCGAAGGTGGATATTCTTATGCGCGACATCCTTGGTAGGGAGTGGCAGATGGGCACCATTCAGTTAGACTTCCAGCAACCGCGCCGTTTTAACTTGCATTACACTGACGCAGAGGGAAAAAAACAAACGCCGGTTGCCATCCATCGAGTTATTTACGGCTCAATGGAGCGCTTCATTGGTATTATCATCGAGCACTTTGCCGGAGCATTTCCGGTTTGGCTTTCACCGGTGCAGGTTGGCTTGGTGCCAGTTGGCGAAGGGCATCTTGATGCCGTCTTGATGCTTGCAGAAAAATTTGAAGCGGAAGGTATACGAGTAAGCATTGATCAAAGTGGTGACACGGTTGGTAATAAGATACGGCGAACAGCTTCGGAGAAACTGCCGTACGCATTGGTGATTGGCGACAAAGAGGCGCCTAAAGAGGGAAAATGGGATGACGGTACACAACTCTCTGTGCGGGTTCGCGGAGAAAAAGAGTTATTGCAAATTACCTTGGCTGATTTTATTTCTCGAGTACAAGCACAAATTGCTACTCGCCAGAACTAACGTAGTGACAGAGGGTAGGGAGGCGTTTTGGTTGACAAAAACGGCCTTAGGGGTTAAGGTTTGCCTCTTAATTATTGCCGTTATTTTCTATGCGAAATCGAACCATTATTACCGTTTTTTCAATTGTTTTGGCACTAACGTTGCTGCCTACGGTAAGTTATGCGCGCAAGGCTAATACGATAATTGTAGGCGTAGGGTTAGGAGAGGCGGCGCCTCAGCCCAACGAGCTAGCGCCGGGTGCCAATCTGGAAATTGCTAGTTTTTACGTCCACGCACCAATAAATGGGGAGATTGAAACAATAAAGGGAACAGTAAAAATAGATGATCGAAATAATGGTGTCACTGCTGTCGGTGACAATGTATATGTTGTAATCAGAACGTGTATTGAAAGTAACTGTACGACGACATCAGCAAGCGACATAGCAGTAGTCAAAGAAAATAATAATGTTCGTATCGTTGATTTTACGATGCCGAGCCCTTTCTTGGTTTCATCTGGTAGCACTACAACTCTTTCTGTTTATGGAACAATTTTGGACACTGTGCCTATCAAAGCGACACTGCGGGCTCACCTCACTGACCTTACTGTTACCAATGCCGGAGCTAAATAGTCCGTAAACGTACGACACGCTGTTACCAAACAGCGTCCAGTAATCGGGGCTGGTTCGGTTATTCGTTATACTGACCATTCAGGTAATGAGCTTTACTACTATATTGGAAACGACCTCAAGCGCTATGCGTTTTTTGCGCTGCATGACGACGCCAAAGGTAAGGACGTTTTGTACAAAGATATTTTTCGTACCTGGTACCCAAACCAGTCGAACGTTGTAGATGTGTCATTTGATTTTATTGCTTCATTGCCGACTGCTGGCAATGTGCTTATTCGTCCCGGTACAACGTTGGTAAAAATTGAGAACGATTCAAAAATTTACGCAGTAACGCCCAATGGTTACCTTCGAGAAATTACAACGAACGAAATTGGTGAGGCACTCTATGGTAAGCACTGGGAAAAAATGCAATAACAATCCCAGATGGGTACTTTGTTTCCTTTTCTGTCGGGGCGCCTATTACGTCAAGCGACGTACATCCGGACGGTACTATTATCCAGTACAAGAAATCGAACGAACGTTACCTTATTATGAATGGAGAAAAACGATTACTTACCAAAGAAGGTTTTAAGGAAAATAATTTTAGTACCCACTACCTAGTTAAACAGGTTGATCCTACAGCTGATAATTATCCTACGGGTACAGAAGTAGCTCGTTTCGAAACGGATTTGTTTACACCAGCTGGACCGACGCACTAGGACTTGACCGGGAATAGCTGCCTTGTTACTATTTTAGCGATATGGACCTTCGCGCAATTCAGATTATTAGCATTATTAGCCAGCCCACTTGCGGTGGAAGGTTTACGTTGTAGCTAAAGTATCTCTTGAGTTTCAACGCCAGCCCTTCATCGGGGCTGGCGTTTTCTATCCGTCGAGAAACGGATATCGACTCGAGAAGGGGGCAACCCGCTCTTTGACAACTTCATGACACACCACCAACGAGTGGGGAGGAAGGGAAATGAAAAAAATTGATTTCGCGAAACTCAGCGAGTTGGGTCTTTTGGATCTTAGCGGAGAAAGGGGTGTACGTATCGCGGTTTTTTTAATGAATGGCGAATACGTACGCGAGGAGGCTGTTTCGATTGCAATGGCGCAGTTTCGAGAGAATGGATCAAATTGCTCCTTTGTTTTTGTCGAGTGGTACCGAGTATGTGAATTACATCGAAGCGGTGATGATGGAACTGCAGAGCCTGCCGAAGCAACAATCATGCTTCGTCTGGAAACAGGGCAAGAAGACCATGTGGCCGGTCGTGGAGACGGGCCCATCAATGCGCTTGATAACGCAATGAACAAAGTTGCTGAAGTCAAAGCTTTGGGCTTGGAGCTCGGTGATTACCACGTTTTTAAGGTTGGTAGTGGCGGCTCTGCGGCACGGGTCAAGGTTGTCGTGGACTGGACGTTCCATGGCTGGGACTTCCGAACCGTGGCGACAGCGAGAAGCGTCACTGAGGCAAGCTGGCTAGCCATGGTAGATGCCTACGAATTTGCGCACCTTGCAGGGGAGCGGATTGAATGAGGTTAGTATGTGGCGCGCGAGATAAGGAGGATCTCGCGCGCCGTTCCAATTTACGAACTTGATTTTTTGATAGAAATACGCTATACTACAGTAAAGTTTGTAAAATAAAAAAAAATAAAAGTATGCGAGAGCTTCTTGCAAGCACGTTTGGCGTTTTTGTTCCTGTTTTAAAAACAACTGGCGTACAAAACTGGCTAGAGTTTATTGATGATCATTTGATGGTTCTAGCGAGCGCCGCAACGTTATTTGTATCATTGGTTCTCTGGGCAAATATATAATACGTTACCGTTAACCTCTAGGTGCCCAAGGGCACCTTTTTTGTTTGTCTTGAAGTAGGGTAGAATGACCGAATGAGTAAACGTTTACCACTGCTGTTGACCATTGTTGGCCCGACAGCATCCGGAAAGTCTGATCTTGCCGTTCATCTTGCGCGTATGTTTGATGGAGAGCTTGTTTCTGCAGACTCTCGTCAGGTTTATCGCGGAATGGACGTCGCTACCGCAAAACTTTATCCGCCAGCACCTATTCGTCAGCATTTAGTTGATGTTGTTAATCCGGATGAACTTTATTCTGTTCAGCAGTTTAAGCTTGATGCTCGCGAAGCCATTACGAGCGCTCATGCGCGAGGGAAGCTGCCTATACTGGTTGGTGGAACTGCTCTTTTTATTTATGCAGTTGTCCAAAATTGGAAATTACCAGAAGTGCCGCCAAATGAAACATTGCGAAAACAGCTTACGGCAGATTTACAAAAACGGGGGTTGCCGTTTTTGGTTAAGCAGTTAGAAAAACTAGACCCACTGGCGGTTGCAGGTATCGATGTAAAAAATGCTCGGCGTGTCATTCGTGCTATTGAAGTGGCAAGCGCAATTGGAAACTGGTTTCTGCAGGCAAGAAAAAAAGGTCGTACGCATTACGATAGTTTAAAGATTGGTATTACTGTAGACACAGAGATACTACGGGAAAGAATGAAAAAACGAGTTGAAAAAATGTTTCAAAGCGGTTTGGTTGATGAAACAAAAAAGCTACTCAGTAAGTATCCTTCGTCACGACCCTCAATGAGCGGTATTGGGTATCCGGAGGTTAGTGAATACCTTAAGGGTACATTGACAAAACAAGAGTGTATAGAAAAAGTTGTTTCGCATACGTATCAGTATAGCAAGCGACAGATGACGTGGTGGAAAAAAGACAAAGAAATTATTTGGGTTAAGGGTAAAGATGAGGCCGAACGTTTCATAAAAAAATGGGTTGCAAATTAGAAAAGAGGGAGGCCGGTCATGTTTGACCGGCCTCGGTGACAAGCGTTGTCTGATAATTACGATGAAAGGACTTTTCGCTGGCAAGTACACCATCAAGAGCAGATCTCGCAGCTTCAGATTCCATTCCAAGCCAGCCGTATCGGATAATATCCGAATATGATGGACTTCCGTCTTCGTAAAGACGAAGGATTGCCTGTAGGGCTTTACCCTCAGGCAAGTTTGCGATGAGTTGGAGCAGGTCGATTATTGCCTGCGCGCGATATTCGTCCCAGAAGACGAGGGGGGCACTCACTTCGCAGAGCCTTGTACATAGTTCCTCGATAGTGTCGCACCATGGTGTCTGTATCGCGATAGAGTGCCGAACCATTCCGCCGAGGCTCTCTTGGATCTCCAAAAACGCGTTGATTTGCTCACACGTACGTCCAAGCTCTATTGCCTCCATCGTTGAAGGAAGTGCCTCGTCGAGCTCCTGCTTGTGTTCTGCGAGAAACCAGAAGATTTTTGCCGCAGAATTTAGAGAGAGATGCTTACAGGCAATAGCAAACCCTATAATATAAGCCGAGCAGGCTCCATAGGGGTTGAGCGTTTCAGTATTATTTTGTAAATGTGCCATTAGGATTTCCTCCTTTTCCCATTTTGGGCGTAAAAAAAAGCCCCCGAAGGGGACTCGTTTTAAACCCTGCTGATGTCGTCGAATTGATTCGTTGGTATAGGCATACCTTTAAGTATGTTATCAGCTTGCACTAGAGCGGTCAACCTTTAAAAAAAGGGAGATTATTGCTGATTTACGGTTAGCTCGAAAGCCTTTTCTTAAAGAGTTCTCTGAGCTTTTCAGGGTTTGCCTTTCCTTTTGTCTGTTTCATTCCTTGGCCAACAAGATATTGAAGCGCATTCTCTTTTCCGTTCATGTAGTCTTTAACCGGATCGGGGTTGGCAGTAATAATTTTTTCAATAACAGCGTCGAGCGACTCGTTGTCGTCAACCTGCCCAAGGTCTTTTTCTTCAAGAACAGTTTGCGCATCCTTACCAGTTGAAAACATTTCTCGCAGTATAATTTGAGCAGCAGAACTGTTAGCGCGGCGTTCATATACAAGCTTTAAAAAGTTCGCAAAACTACTGGCTGTAATTTGTACCCCACTTATCGTCGTTTTAGATTCTTTCATCAGCTTGAAGAGCTCACTCGTTAACCACCCACCAACGAGTTTACTTATCTTTTTAATTTCATGCCCCCAAATTTCTTCCGCGCTACCCTCAACACTATCCAGCGTTGTTACCCACTCTTTCATTTCAGCAAATACGCTCTCGGTAAAAGAGGCGAGTGCCGGGTCGGCGGTGAGTAAGTACGCATCTTCGTTACTTAGCGAAAATTCTTCCATAAAGCGTGCTCGTCGCTGCTGCGGCAATTCCGGCAACGTTTCGCGTATGGCATCGACAGAAATAGCAACCGCACCCTTGGGGCTGTCTTCGTTAAGACTTCCGAGTACGAGTGGAGGCAAGTCAGGCTCTGGGAAGTAGCGGTAGTCGTGCGCTGATTCTTTGCTGCGCTGGGCGTATGTTTTTTGCTGAGCATCATTCCAGCCTCGCGTTTCTTGCAACACGGGTTCTCCGGCTTCTAGCAAGGATTCTTGCCTACTAATTTCGTACTCAATTGCACGCTCAACCGCCTTAAACGAGTTAAGGTTTTTTACCTCAACTTTGGTGCCGTAGTTTTCCGCTTTACGTTCTTTGTCAGCCTGCATTAGTGAAATATTTGCCTCGCAACGCATCTGTCCTTTTTCCATATCCGTTCCCGATACATCAAGAGTGCGAAGCAAAAGCTGCAATTCTTGGCAGAATTTTTTTGCCTCAACTGACGAGGTGATGTCAGGTTCAGTTACGAGCTCCATCAACGGGACGCCAGAGCGGTTAAAATCAACAAGGGAGTAGGGTGCGTCTTCTGGATGCTGAAGTTTTCCTGTGTCTTCTTCGAGATGAACACGAGTAATGGCGATAGGCTTACCATTAGCTTCAAGACTGCCGTGCTCCGTCAGTGGCTGGTCGTATTGGCTAATCTGATAACCTTTTGGGAGATCGGGGTAGAAGTAGTTTTTGCGGTCAAATTTTGAAATGCGTGCAATGTCAGCGCCAAGCGCCAGCCCAACCTTAATGACCATTTTTATCGCTTCTACGTTAGCGGTTGGTAGAGCCCCTGGGTGACCCAAACAAACTGGACAGACGTTGACATTTGGTCTTTCTTCAAGGCCAAAGTCGTTCACGCAGCGACAAAACATTTTTGATGTTGTTTTAAGTTCTGCATGTACCTCCATGCCGATAACCGGAATGTATTTTGTGCTGGCCATGAAATTTTTTAGGAGACTAAGCGTTCAATTTTCTTCCAAATCGCTTGGTGTATCTCATCAGGGCTGAGCAGTGATTTGTTGCGAAGACATTCGACGAGAATAAACTTTGGAAACAAGTTGGCAATTTCTAAGTACGTTTTTTCGGCAGCTTTCAGGTGCCCTAAATCATCTTCGTGAAGATCGCGTTTTCCTTGAATGTACGCTCGTCTCCCTTTGCGGTCAATTAAACGTTGCGCAAGTGCAGCAGGCACGTGAAGAAGAATGGTAAGGTCGGGGCGGGGGAGTCCTAGTAAGTCATGCTCTAGCCAGTCTAGCCAAGAAAAAAATTTTTTACGTTCGGCAAGCGAGATAATTTTTCCACCTTGGTGCCCCATATTGGCCGTAACAAAACGATTTGACACAATGATATAGCCATCGTTCAACTGATCAATCATTTTTTGTTTTGCGTCGAAACGGTCTAAGGCGTAAAAGAGCGAGGCAGCTTGTGGAGGAATGTCTTTTGCGCTCCCGTAGCGCCCGTTAAGGTACTGCTCGACAAAGTAAGCGGAGGGAAGCCCGTAACGGGGAAAATCTGCAATGGCAACCTTTTTACCTTCAGCACGTAACTTTTTCACCAACAGTGCTGTTTGTGTTGCCTTGCCGGTGCCGTCTGTTCCGTCAATGACGATGAGCCGGCCGGCTCTCTTTTTTTTAAGTTTAACGCTTGAAGAAATCTTTGTCATAATCGAGTGGCGTAATGCGCAATGATTCTACGAGTAGCGGATGGCGGCCTTTAACTGCGGCGTACATATCGGTGACAATCGTACGGTAAGACATATGTCCACCTGGTTTAGATCGTAACTCTACCATATGGTAAAGCTCGCGCAGATTCATCTTAAAGAGTGTTCTCTTTTTGCAGGCAAGCGGAATCAGATAGTCAGCGTCAGCGCCGACCACTTTTTTCAGTTTTGTATGAGTGGCGAGTGTCGTATCAATGATTGCTCTAAATTCTTGTTCGAGGCCGGCATCCCGTAGCTCGAACGGTACCTCGTAGCCATGTACGGTCGTCAGTGGTTGGTTAATTTGCGTGCACATACGGTGACGCTGAAGATCACGGAACGCGCCGTAATCCATAAGAACGTCAAAGACGAACTGACCTCCAGCCTCGTATTCACGTCTCGGTTGGTCGTGGTCACCACGGAAACTAGCAACCGTTTGAAGTAGTACCTGTTTTTTTTCTGGCGCCAGCGCTTGAACGGCAGTCAAGATTTGTCGGTAGGAGAATATTGAAACCCCATAGAGTAACGTTGTCACCAGTTCATCTTCGTACGAATGATTTTCAAGATAATCGACACGCGGCGCGTCGGCAATTGGTGCATTTTTAAGTAGATCTGCCTCAAATGTAGAGAGATACTCGTTTGTGTGTTTTTGGTAGGGTGAAGGTTCAGTGTGTTTAATCAACGTTGGCGCGCCTTTTATTTGCAGTGTTGCGGTTGCGGCAACCTGATCAGCTAACTCGTTGGCTTCGCCTCCCATAGCACGAAGGCTGGCGAGAAGTTCCTCAATTTTTTTTGCCTGAGGATTATAGGCCGGCTCAAGTGCGGCATTTTGAATTGCTTCAGCGAGTTCGCGAACTTCCGTGTAGGGGTTGTCTTTTAACTTTGCAATGAGGTGGCGAAGTGAGCGAGCGCTCATAATCATGCCAAAGTTCGTTAGTGTTGCAACTGGCAAAAAGTAGCGCACCGCATCAAGCGAGCGTGCCTTAAGCTTTGCTTCATAGAGCTTATTGCTTAACTTTTCTGGACGCGACAAGCGCCGGCGCAGGTAGGCAATGGTTTTATCCAGTAGTCCGGTATAGCTTTCAAAAAGGGTATTGATGGTTTTTTCATATTGCTCGGCATTATTTTCCATAACCGAACGTGGGCGAAAGTATTTAGAAGTGTCGAAATCGACGTAGCGGGTAGATTTTTCTTGAAACGAAGCCAGCCGAGTGTCTTCGATAGCTTTAGAGGCAATAATCGAAACATTTTCGCAGGCAATCGCAATGATAGCCATATCGGCAACAGAGGCGTCACCATAACCAAGCACCCATTTTTCATGGAACTCAGCGGATTTTTCCTCGGTCAATTCATCAATCGTTTCTCGAATTGGGTTTTTTGAGCGGCTGTACTTTGCCATGGCGACCGCCAGTACCTCTGGCGGTAAACCGGTAATAGCAAAGACGTCTGGTTTTACGGCATTAGACATGCGAAGAAAAGTATTTACTTAAGCGAATAGTAGGATCGGTGTAGGTGGAGCCAACGTTTGCGCCGTAGGTTTTTTCGGGTACCTCCGTTAGTCTTTCAAACATCATCTTACATATTACCTGTCCATCTGTCAGCCGGAAAGGGGCACTGTGGGCACGGACTTCAAGTACTACAATGTTACCATGCATATTCTCGTCATTGCCGCAGCCAAAGCCTGGGTCGAAAAACCCCGCATAGTGGGAGCGCAGTTCTCCCGTTGAGGGGTCGTAGGGCATAATTTCTGCCGCCATCTGCGAGGGTATACGTACCCGTTCTTTGGTGGCAATGATGTAAAAGGAGTTTGGCTCAAGAATGAGTTCACCATTTGCTTGCCGTGGTATTGGGTGCCAAAAAAGCGCGGGATCATGCGCGTTTATTTTTGTGAGATCCAGCAGTTTGTTCACGTAGTGTCGCGCGCGATAGCCGACAATTTCAGAACCGGTTAAATCAACCGTGAAGGAGAGGATGTTCTCTTTTAAGCGTAGACCCTTTGTGGGAAGCGCTTCGCCCGAAGTGGTCAAGATAAGCGGATCGCTGCCGTGAATAGTGCGCATCTCGTCAGTAGTTGGAAAACATTCTTGCTCATCTCTAAACCTTAGCTGTGTCATCGCCAGCGCTGGCGAAATCCGTACGGCAAACGTCAGCGGGATAATTTCGAGATATAAGGGTCCTTGATAACCGGCAGGGATAGCGTCGTACTGCGGGTTGTGATCGGTCATGACGCGTACAAACACATCAACGCGGCCAATTGAACTCTTGGGGCTGGCTATAGCGATTAGGGTTGCCGGCAGGTTAAGCGATTCCCTCAGCGGTATAATGTAGGGGGTATTTGTTTCAAGAATGGTGCCGGGCTCAAGTTCAAATTCGTAAAGGGTACGCTCTCGTAAAAGTTCGGCGACCGTCTCGTTTTCTTTTGGCAGAAAACCGGAAGAAATACGGTACACTTTTTGTCCAAGCGTACAGTCTATTGATGCTGGTTGCAGCTGCGCTTCAGTAATTTCAGCAGTAGTTTGAATACCTCCGTTTTCGACAAGACGTTTAATTTGTTGGTAGGGAAGTGCCATCTTACCGCTTGCGTTTAAGGTTGAGTTTATCGGCGACATAATCTACCTGACGATAAACAGCTGCTTTTGAGTCGCTGGTGTCAATGGTGAATCGCGCGTGACGACTAGTTTCGCCAATTGTCTTTGTCTCGGTCGGCATTTTTTCTTCAGCCCTGAACCTTTTAAGGGTAAGGGTCTTTTCTTCTGCTGTCTTACCGCGTTTACGAATACGCTGGTAACGAATTTCTGCGCTAGCGGTAACGGCGACAAGAGTTGCGTTTTTGTTGTTTCGCCACGGATCCCAATCGGCAAGCGGACGGACGCCGTCAACAACTACTAGACGTTGCTTTGTGGGTGGCAGTCGATTAAGGGCAGCATCGACAGCGTGACCCATTGCCTCTTTGCCAAAGGTGGCGCGAAGAGCCTGCGCTAAAGCGATTTGATTGACTCGCTCACGTTTAACGCCAATGAGTGTCAATATTTCGTTAAGTATTGTAGAGACGGCGATAACCGTTGCGCCGTAGTGTTCGGCAAGATAGTTCGCAATGGTCCCTTTGCCGCTGCCTTTTGGACCAGTAAGTCCGATAACTTTTTTTTGTGATTGCCTCGCCATAGACTGCTATTGTAGCAAATCAGCCGGCTGAGACAAAGCATCTAATCGTTTTTCGGTACGCTAGTTTACGCCAACCAAAAGGCCAGGCCCCATGGTGGTCGTTAATGTTGCCCCTTTGATGTAGATACCCTTAGCTGAGGCAGGTTTGGCGCGCCGAATAGCGTCCATAAAGGCTTGTAAGTTTTCAAGCAGTTGTTCGGGAGTTTGATCAACCTTACCAATTATCTGATGTAGGTTTGCCGTGTCGTCATTCTTAAAGGCAATCTTTCCCTTTTTGAGCTCAGTAACTGCTTCGCCAACATTTTTAGTTACCGTTTCGTTTTTAGGAGACGGCATCAGCCCGCGAGGACCAAGGATTTTTGCAATGCTAGCTAGACTCGCCATCATGTCCGGTGTTGCTACGGCAACGTCGAACTCACATTTACCAGAAGTTTTTATTTTGTCTATCAATTCCTTACCACCAACGAGGTCGGCGCCGGCTTTCTTTGCCTCGATTTCCGCCTCGCCCTCAGCAAATACAGCGACCAGTTTTGTCTGACCGGTGCCATGGGGTAGGGTAACCGTGCCTCGTACCTGCTGGTCGCCCTGCTTTGGGTCGATGCCGAGCCGAAGATGAATTTCTACCGATTCGGTAAACTTCGCGTGCTTGAGATCTTTCAGCGTCGCGATGGCCTCGCTTGGCTCGTAGATACGTTTTTCAATTTTGGCCATATTGGTCGCGTGTCGTTTGCCTAATTTTTGCATGCCTTTTTCATTACGTGGTACTAGCCCTTCTGGTGAAGGTCCCACAGAATAAACAATAATTACGAAATAGTGATACCCATGTTTTTTGCCGTCCCTTCAACAATGTTCATTGCTGCCTCAATATCGTTTGCGTTGAGGTCGGGCATTTTCTTTTCGGCAATTTCTTTGAGTTGAGCTCGGGTGATGCTGCCGACCTTCTCTTGTAGGGGCTTACCAGAACCCTTTTCAATGCCAGCCGCCTTTTTGATGAGCACTGATGCTGGTGGGGTTTTCAGTATAAAATCGTAGGTGCGATCTTCATAGGCGGTAATAATGACCGGCGTGATGTCGTCACCGCGATCTTTGGTTGCGGCATTAAACTTTGTGCAGAACTCTTGAATGTTAAGTCCGTGCTGACCAAGCGCCGGCCCGACAGGCTGCGCCGGAGTGGCTTTGCCTGCAGGAATCTGAAGTTTAATAAGTGCCTTTACTTTCTTTGCCATATGGTTGAACTAGCGGTTACGCTTTTTGGATTTGTAAGAAGTCGAGCTCTACGGGAGTTTCCCGCCCAAACATAGAAACTAATACTTTAACTTTGCCGCGTACCTCGTCAACGCTTGCCACCTTACCCTCAAAGTCTTTGAACGGTCCGTCAACAATTTTGACCGGCGTATCTGGCGTAACGTCAATGGTGTACTTGGGTTCTTCGATACCCATCCGTTTCTGTATCTGCTTTACCTCATCTTCGGAAAGTGCTGTCGGTGTCGTACCCGTGCCAATAAAGCCGGTAACGTTTGGTGTGTTGCGGACAACGTACCAAGAGTCGTCGGTTACGACCATTTCAATCATTACGTAGCCTGGGAAGATTTTTTCGGTAACGACCCGACGACGACCATTTCTAATTTTAATCTTTTTTTCGGTCGGGATAAGCACATTGAAAATTTTGTCTTCAATGCCAAGTGTTTCCACGCGCTGCTTGAGGTTGCGTTCAACATTTTCTTCATATCCAGAGTACGTGTGCAGTACATACCAGCGTCGGCCCTGGTCGCCAATCTGCTTAGGCATACCTTAGCGCAGTAATAACTCAAGTCCTCGGGAGAGGAAAAAGTCGATAATACCAAAAAAGGCTGCCACTAGAAGACTCAGGGCAATTACCCAGAGCGAGTGCTTGGTTGCCTCAACTCTTGTTGGCCAGGTTACTTTCTTTAGCTCCTCGTAGGAGGTTTTAAGGTAGTTAGCTATGGGGTTGTTCGTCAGCGTCATAATTCATGGATTTTAAAAGCCCCCGTTGCGGGGGATTTACGGCTCTATCCTACCAGACTAGGTTTGATTTGGCAAGGGCTACTTGTTTTGCCTACATTCTTGTGCTAAAACTGCAGGGCGTTTGTTTGCTCTCCCTCAACCGCCGTGGCGCAACGCCACGACAAGAGGAAGAGCATGGTGCGTTGCGGGGTCCGGTATGCAGACCGGATGCTAACTAGCTGCGGTGATGGGTGGCCCTATCGCCGTACCCGAATCGACTGCGCACAACGACCGCACGGCGCCTCCTTCACCCCACCGGAGGAGGCGCTACCTTACCTTAAACGTCCAAATTCTTTACGGCTTTTGCGTGTGTTTGAATGAAGTGTTTACGCGGGGCAACCTCGCTGCCCATCAAGACGGTAAAGGTAGCATCCGCTTTTTCGGCATCGTCTACCGCAACTTTTTTCAATATACGTCGGTCGGGATCCATGGTTGTTTCCCAGAGCTGATCGGCATTCATTTCACCCAAACCTTTGTAGCGCTGAATGTTAAGGTTAATTTCAGTTTCCTCCGTCGCCTCGTCATCTGAACCTTTTTTCTTCGTTTGCTTTTTAGCAGATTTTTTGGCTACACTTTCAGCGTTTAATTCTTTGCGAATGTTATCAAGCTCAGTATCACTGTAAGCGTAGTAAGATTCTTTCCCTTTACTAATTTTATAAAGTGGCGGTTGCGCAATGTAGACGTGACCTTGCCGTACCAGCTCGGGGAAGTAGCGGTAGAAGAGCGTGAGGAGCAAAGTACGAATGTGCGCGCCGTCGACATCGGCATCGGTCATAATAACAATGCGGTCGTAGCGAAGTTTTTCGATATCGAACTGTTCGCCGACGTTGGTACCTAGCGCAATGATAAGCGATTTAATTTCATTGTTGGCGAGCATTTTGTCAAGGCGTGCTTTTTCAACGTTCAAAATTTTTCCACGTAGTGGCAAGATAGCTTGGAACTCTCGATTGCGACCTTGCTTGGCACTGCCGCCAGCACTATCACCCTCGACGATAAATATCTCTGACCGTGAGGAGTCTTTACTGGAACAGTCGGCAAGTTTACCAGGAAGCATAAAGCCTTCGAGTGCGCCTTTGCGCAGCACAGATGCCCTCGCGGCGCGTGCGGCCAGACGTGCTTGGGCAGCTAGTGCAACCTTACTGATGATAGCCTCGGCATCCCGTGGGTGTTCTTCGAGAAACGCCGAGAAGGCGTCACCAAAAACCGTATCGACAATAGAGCGCACTTCAGCGTTTCCAAGTTTTGCCTTGGTCTGTCCTTCAAACTGCGGTTCCTTTACCTTTACACTAATAACCGCTGTCAGTCCTTCGCGCACATCGTCGCCCGTTAGGTTTTCGTCTTTTTCTTTGAGCAACCCCTTGCGACGCGCGTAGGCGTTGAGTGTGCGGGTCAGTGCCGTTCGAAAGCCGGCAAGGTGCGTACCGCCTTCGGGGTTATGAATGTTGTTAGCAAAAGCGAATAATGTCTCCTGGTACTCTTCGTTGTATTGAAGCCCAACCTCAACACGAACTTCTTCTTCTTCTTCTTTTTCAATATAGAAAATGTTTTCGTGCTTTGGGTTTTTGAGGTGGTTGAGGTGCCGGACGTAGGAGGCGACACCACCTTCAAAGTAGAAGCGGTAGGTACGCGCGCAGGGGTCTTCTTGTTTGTTTGCTGGCGAGCGATCATCAATGATTGTAATCATCACCCCCTTGGTGAGATATGCTTGCTGCCGGAGGTGACTGATAACTTCTTTTAGAGAAAATTCGGTAACCGTAAAAATAGTATCGTCCGGACGAAAGCGAATGACAGTACCAGTGTCCTGTTTTGAGGTTTTGCCTACTTCTTTTACTTTTCCGGTTGCTTTGCCGCGTTCGTATTCTTGAGCGTACACTTTGCCATCACGTTTTACCTCGGCCCGCAGGTGAACAGAGAGGGCATTCACCACCGAGACACCAACACCGTGCAGCCCACCAGATACCTTATAACCACCATCGCCGAATTTACCACCGGCGTGTAAAGTAGTAAGCACTGTTTCTAGTGCCGATTTTTTTGTCTGCTTATGAATATCAACCGGAATACCGCGGCCGTTGTCTGTAACCTCTACCTCGTTGCCGGGGAGTAGTCGCACGGTTACCTCGGTGGCAAAACCGGCCATGGCCTCGTCAATGCCGTTATCGACGACTTCCCAGATAAGGTGATGTAGCCCTTCAGAGGCTGTGTTGCCGATATACATACCCGGTCGTTTGCGGACCGGGTCGAGACCTTCTAGGACGGTAATTTGTTTTGCGGTGTAGTCGTTTGCTCCCTGAGCTTTCTTTGCTGCTTGCGATTTTTCTTTCGCCATGGATGTGGGTTAGTCGGTAAAATCTGGGCTTAGTGTAGCACGAATGTGGTTAGCGGTAAACGTCTTTTAGGGTTTGCCACGCTACGGTTTTATTACAGATATGCTACACTAAAATCTATATGCGTGACACTGAAAACGTAAACCCGGTACTGAACGACTCGTGGTTTCGTTGGGCTCAATTTTGGATAACGAATCATAGTCGATTTCGCCTTATGGTCATCGGTATTGTGGTGGCGGTTGAAGCGGTTGTGTTGTTGTATTCTGGTTATCAGCTCCTTAATTTGTACGTATTTTCTCGCGTCGCAGACCAACAGGTGCTGTACGCGCTCTCAACCAGTGTTGATACGGCGAACTGGCATCGTATTATTTCACCGCATCCCATCAGTACTTCAACCGGCACGGTACTGGCAGGCAGTGGTCGCAATGGCAAATATGACGCGTTGGTTAAATTTTTTAATCCAAATCCAAATTGGGTAGCGTGGGTAACGTATCAGGTTGGCGATGGTAGTAATGGTAGTGATACGGTTTTGGTATTAAACAACGAGGAGCGATTTGCGGTTAGCGTTGGTGCCGCTACTTCACCGAGTGCGAATTTGCCGATTCGTATAAACAACATCAAGTGGCAGCGATTGCATATTCCTGACGCTTTCAACGCCTTGAAGCCGCACTTTGTAGTTAGCGGTGTTTCATTTACCTCTGGTCGGGGGGTTGATAGTGCCGGTTTGAGTTTGCCCGGGCAGGTGTCATTTACCGTAGCAAACGAGAGCGCTAATGGATTTTGGTCGACCGGTTTTACGGTGGTACTTCTGCAGGGGTCACGTGCTGTAGCTGCTCAAGCCCTTGCTCTTGACCAATTAAAGGCGGGGGAGCAACGCCCCGTTACTATAAATCTCTACAATACCATTTTAGGAGTGACTGATGTTTTAGTAGTGCCGAATGTCGACATCGTCAACGCTGACAACTTCATGCGAGGACAAGCCGACCAGATTCGTTTTTAGTCGTCTTTAGATGACCGCACGGCGGATCAGAGATTTTGTCGGACGCTTCGACTGGCCTTTATTCGCCGGTACTGTTTTGGTATCCGGCATTGGCCTCGTTACGCTTTACAGTGTTGCCATTGGTCGAGGCGGGGGAGACCTCTACACGTTTCAGAAACAGCTCATTATTGCAGCGGTCGGTTTTGTTCTTTACCTAGGGTTAAGTTTTATTGACTTTCATAGCTGGCAGTCGATGAGCCGTTGGTTGTACGTGGCGATGCTTGCGCTACTTGCCGTAACCTTGGTGTTTGGACAGGTGGTAAACGGTACGCGCGGATGGATTGGTGTAGGTTCACTTCGTTTTCAGCCGGTGGAGCTTGCAAAGCTAGTTGGTGTTATTGTGCTTGCTTCTTATTTTGCGAGGCGCTCGCGAGAACTGGATCTTCTTAGCAATTTAGCACAGAGTTTTTTTGTTGCCGCTTTTTTGGCAGCACTCGTTTTTTTTCAGCCAGACTTTGGCTCGGCAGCGCTTCTGCTGGCGTTGTGGGCAGGTTTAGTTCTCGTTATTGGCGTAAAGCGAAAATATTTTATTGTGGCGACGATTACCGCTGTTGTCCTTTTTGCCGTTGCTTGGTTTTTCTTATTTAAGCCGTACCAAAAAGAACGCATTGCAACTTTTTTCTCGCCGACAGCAGTCACCTCAGCTACGTATAATGTGCGACAAGCAACCATTGCCGTTGGTGCCGGACAGCTTGTTGGGAGGGGACTGGGTGAAGGTTCACAGAGTCAGCTTCGTTTTTTACCAGAAGCGGAAACAGATTTTATTTTTGCCGTCATTGCCGAACAGTTAGGTTTTGCGGGTATCGTCGTGCTGTTGGGTGTTTTTGGTATTATGTACGTGCGAATGTTTATACTGCTCAATCGTTGTCAGGATTGGTTTGCTGCTTTTCTTATTCTTGGCAGCATTATATTGTTTTCGGTGGAGATTTTTGTAAATGCTGGTATGTCGATGGGTTTGGTGCCGGTTGTTGGTATTCCTTTCCCTTTGGTTTCGGCGGGTGGCAGTTCGCTGTTGGTTCACCTAGCGCTTCTGGGTATTGTGCAGAACATCGCTCGCTCGGAAGGTTCGCGTGGTTACCAAGTTTCGAAAGTGGCCACCGTCTAACAGTACTTGACAGGTATTATGGCTGGCGTTAGTCTATTTTTAGTTATGAAGTTCTACCAGAGTACAATCTCCCTTCTTCTTCCGTTGCTCACCCCGACCAGGGGTGGAGAGTTGTCTCGCGCGTAGCTTATTTTAAGATACTCGTACGAAAGCTCTCCACCACAGGTGGTGAGCTTTTTTGTTTGTTCTTTACAACTGAACAACCCGTCCTTTGGGCGGCTAGAGGCGAGGAAAGAAAATGGGAAAATACAGGGACGGAAGTAATGACTGGGTTCGGATCTTCGATACGACCCTACGTGACGGAGAGCAGTCGCCGGGCTGCACGATGAACGTTGATGAGAAGCTCGCCGTTGCGCGGCAGCTTGAGGCGCTCGGAGTCGACGTCATAGAAGCTGGCTTTGCGGCTGCGTCTCCGGGGGATTTAGAGTCTGTGAAGGCGGTAGCTCGTGCCGTCGACGGGCCCGTAGTCTTGAGCTTGGCTCGCACTCGCGAGGCCGATATCGAGACGGCGTTGAGAGCAGTGGATGGCGCCAAGTCCCCAGGGATCCATGTCTTTATCGCGACCTCGGACATCCATTTGCGGTACAAGCTGGGGATGAGCCGGCAGGAGGTCATTGACGCCGCGGCTTGGGCGGTCGAGCGTGCCAGCAGGTACGTCGATTACATTGAGTTCTCGGCAGAGGACGCGTCGCGCAGCGACACCGACTACCTGTGCCAGGTCTTTGGCGAGGTAATTCGTGCTGGCGCCCGCGTCTGCAACGTTCCCGACACCACGGGCTACGGAGTACCTGATAAAATTCGGCAGATGTTCGAGACCCTGCGTGCGCGCACGGAGAGCGCGGATCAGGTCATCTGGAGCACGCACTGTCACAACGACCTGGGGCTGGCGGTTGCCAATTCCTTGGCCGCGGTCGAGGGCGGAGCGCGGCAGGTTGAGTGCACCATCAATGGGATCGGTGAGCGAGCCGGCAATACCGCGCTGGAAGAGGTGGTGATGGCGCTCAATACTCGATACGATCACTTTGTCATTAACACCCGTGTCAATGCGAAGCAGATCTATCTGGCGAGTCAGACACTTTCGAAAATGATCGGGATGACGATTGCACCGACGAAACCAATCGTTGGCGCGAATGCGTTCGCGCACGAGGCGGGCATTCATCAGGATGGCGTGCTCAAGAACGTCAGGACCTACGAGATCATGCGGCCTGAAGATGTCGGTCGGATCAGCAACACGCTGGTGCTTGGTAAGCATTCCGGCCGACATGCCTTTAGTAAGGCATTGCGCGAGTTGGGATTTGATCCCAGGGTTATCAACTTTAGCGATGCATTTACTCGCTTTAAGTTGCTGGCTGACAAAAAGGGCCAGATCTTTTCGGAAGATCTGATTGTGGTGGCGATTGGTGATGAGTCCGATGCCAGTCAGCGGTTCGTGCTGGAGGATGTACGGGTTGTCGCAAGCCTCCACGGAGACCCTGAGGTAGCGGTGACCATTAGTATTGATGGTAAATCGCAGTCTGCCACAGCGACGGGCGATGGCCTCATTGACGCCTGCTACGAGGCCATCAAAAAAAGTACTTATGTTTATTCGGTGCTGGAGGGCTATCAGGCGAAAGGATTGACTGGCGGCACCGATGCACTTGGCGAGGTCAGTGTACTGATCCGGACGGGTGAGATTGCTGTCCGCGGAAGGGGTAATCACACCGATGTGGTAATGGCGTCGGCGTTGGCCTACGTTGACGCCATAAACCGTCTTGAGCTTGTGCGATTGGTCACGACCAAGAACCGACGATCAAACGATCCTGTGCCCTGAAGAGCGGCCACTCCCTCAGGAGGACGGAGTGGAAAGACTGTCGGGGCGGACGGCTTACAAGCTGGCCGCCCCGATTTCATTTTCTTGACACTTGTTCTCTCACCTGATATAGTTCGCCCGTACTTTATTATGGCAATGCATGATTTGGATCGGTCGTTTTTCCAAGAAGGCTTTCGCCTTATGGCTCGCTGCCCGCTGTGCCAGACACGGTATCAGCCCAGCGCCGCCAAGGTGATTGCTGAAAAGGAAGATGCGTACCTTTTGCACGTGCCCTGCGTAAAGTGCAAGAGCGCTGTAGTGGCGCTCATCTTTGCAAACATGTTCGGCGTGAACTCAGTTGGGATATTGACCGATTTAGCAAGTGACGAAGTACTTGCTAAAGAGCGCCAGCCAGTAACGGCTGATGACGTACTTGCCCTTCACGAGGCGATTGCCGACGGTTCATTTACGATCATATAACTTAATCGAGATGGCACAAAAGTTTAGTTTGGCCGTCCAACAGCGGACGGTTTTTGGTAAGAAGAATAAAGGGTTGCGAAGCGAGGGGATCATTCCTGGCGTTGTCTATGGGCAGGGTAAAAAAAATATAGATGTAGCGATTACTCTTGGTCAGTTTCAAAAGCTTTTCAACGCAGCAGGAGAAAGCAGCCTTGTTGATTTAAGTGTTGGTGACGCTGCCCCTTTTGTCGTGCTCATCCATGATGTGCAGCGACAACCGGTGACTGGTGACATTGAGCACGTTGATTTCTATAGGGTTAACATGAAGAAAACGCTTACCGCTACGGTTGCTTTGGCATTTTCTGGTGAATCACCAGCAGTCAAAGAACAAGGTGGTGTGCTAGTAAAAGCGCTTGATCACGTTGAAATTGAATGTCTGCCTTCTGACCTGGTTCACGAGCTTACCGTTGATTTAGGGGTGCTTGCGAATATCGACGACGCACTGCACGTAAAAGATGTCCCAACCCCAAATGGTGTTGCTATTACTAATGATCCTGAAACGGTTGTGGTTGCCGTACACCCACCCCGTAAGGAAGAAGAGGAAACTCCTGTTGTGGCTGCTGATGTGTCAGAGGTTGAGGTTGAAAAGAAAGGCAAAACTGAAGACGCAGAAGGAGAAGAGAAGTCAGACGCAGACACAAAGAAGACCGAAGACAAATAATAACTTTTTTGGTCAAAAAAAAACCCGCTGCGGCGGGTTTTTTGTTTTTACCAGCCGTTAGCAAACAAAGATAAAACGCGGGTGCTTCGCTTCGTCGTCAATAACTTCAATTGCCGCATTGGGTAGTCGCGTGGTGATGTATTTTACCAGCTCGTCTTGGTGACAAGGGTCCATTTCGAAGAGTAGTTTTGGTCGTGGCGAAGGCAGCAAAGAAAGCTCGTTGATAAGACGCTGGTTGTGATCGAGACCAAGGGAACCGCTACGCAGCGAGGTTGCGGGCTCAAAATTTTGTACTTCTGGCTTCGTGCTTGTAAAGTCACTATCTCCGAGATAGGGGAGGTTAGCGGTAAGCAGTGTTGTGCCGCTAGCTTTCTGCAATGTCGGGAGGAGTGGCCGCAGTAGATCACCGTAGTGCCAGTGAATATTGCTAATGCCTAGGCGCAGCGCATTTTTTTTGGCTACCCGCAGCGCGGTACGGTGGAGGTCAGAGGCATGGAAGCTAACACGCTGTTGCTCGTCGCGGCTAAGGCCAAGCGCTACCGAAATAATGATTGCCCCGCTTCCAGTGCCAATATCGACAACCGTCCGAATTGATCCCTCTTTTTTAATAATAGCGAGCGCTTTTTCAACAAGTATTTCGGTAGTGTGTCGTGGGATAAGAACGTGTCGATTGACCAAGAACTGGTGATTGTAAAAGTAGCATTTGTGCGTAAGGTATGTCAAAGGGGTATGGCGTCGACGTCTTTTTGTAAGCCATTTAAAAAGCATTGTTCGCAGTACGCCTACTTTTTGTTCCGGATGGGTAAGCAGTGTTTCTCTTGGTAGACCAAGGACGTGTGCCAGTAGATATTCTGCGTCTTGGTAGCTTAGCTTGCTTTCGTTACAGAGCTGCCGAACGGTCATGGTTACTACGCTCAACTGTTTTAAGTTTATCAATAATGGGGTCAAGATTACCGCCTAGAATGTGCGGGACATCGTGGAAATTTTCTGTCAGCCGGTGATCGGTAACGCGATCTTGTGGGATGTTATAGGTGCGTATTTTTTCAGACCGTTCGCCGCTTCCTACCTGCGCTTTGCGGTTGCTTGCCTCTGAGGCGGTTTGTTTTTCTTGTTCCATCGCCAGAAGTCGTGCGCGCAATACTTCCATTGCTTTTAGCTTATTTTGCTGAAAACTGCGTTCGTCCTGACACTGCACCACCATGCCGGTAGGTAGGTGTACGATTCGAATAGCTGAGTAAGTAGTGTTTACCGACTGCCCACCATGCCCGCCGGCGGTAGAGGCTTTAACATCCAAATCTTTCGGGTCGATTTTAATATCAACTTCATCCGCCTCAGGGAGTACGGCAACGGTTGCTGTTGAGGTATGAACACGACCGCTCTTCTCGGTTTCCGGAACACGTTGTACACGGTGAACGCCACTTTCGTAGCGCAATCGACTGTAGACTCTATCTCCCTCAATCGAAAAAATGACTTCTTTGTAGCCCCCAATGCCGGTTCTGTTTTGGCTAATGAGCGTGGTTTTCCATTTATGATCTTCGGCATAGCGTGCGTACATACGAAAGAGCTGCGCGGCGAAAAGGGCTGCCTCGTCACCACCGGCTGCGGCCCTAATTTCAATAATGATGTTTTTTTTGTCGAGCGGATCGGCAGGATGTAGCAGTTCATCCAGCGACTGTTCAAGTGTCATTATTTTTTCACTGAGCGACGTAAGCTCTTCTTCGGCAAGCGCTCGTAGTGTTTCGTCTTTTTCGTGTTGAGCCATGAGCTTTGCCCCGTCTCGTTCGGTGGTCAACTGATCATGCTCTTCCATCATCTCGAGGAGCTCTTTTTGTTCTCGGTATTCTTTGGAGACACGACGAAATGCCGCTTGGTCGTGCGAAGCACCCAAAGCAGCCAACCGATCTTCAAGCGCAAGCACTTGCTCTTTCAGCTTTTTCTGGTCAATGTGAGATACCACAGGTATCGTCTGCCACCAGGCAAAGACGCCCCGTTGCAGCTAGGCTGCGGCTTGCGGACGTTTCTTGCCGGTTACTTTAGCCGACTCGTCAACTTTTCGTGTACGCTTAGAGGCGCGAAGCGTTCGCTTTGCCTTTTTTCCGCGCTTACCTTCTGCTGCGGTTGTTTGTGCTTCAATACGTTTTTGAAACTTATCAACTCTTCGTGCGGTGTCAACAAGTTTTTGTTTGCCGGTATAGAAGGGGTGACAATTACTGCAAAGTTCAACCTGCAATTCAGGTTCGGTGGCACCGACAGTAAACGTATTGCCGCAAGCGCAGACAACCGTTGCCTTTGGGTGATAGGTTGGGTGGATAGCTGTTTTCATAGTGTGAGGATAGTAGCAAAGCCATTGCTGTTTGGCAAGGCTACGGGTTCCGCGTAAGAGTTTTTGAATGGCTTGCCAATATTTCTGCTAGCTGTTATACTCATTCAGGCTCTTTCCTCTCGTATGTATTGCGAGAGCGTTTGCTATTTTTAGAGCATTTTTCCTTACCCTACGCCGTTAAGCGTGGATTATCTTACGTATGATTGAACCTACAGCAACAAGTCCCGTCACCACTGCCGATAAAGAAAAGCAGGCGAACTCCTCGCCGAGCATTTTAGAGATGCTAAAAGCGGGTGTTCATTTCGGACATTTGACTTCTAAGTGGCATCCAAAAATGCGACCTTTTATCTTTACTGCAAGACAAGGGATACACATCATCAATCTGGAAGTGACTCGGCAGCAGATGGATAAGGCAATGAAGTTTATTGAGGACATTGTTGTAAAGGGTGGAAATGTGCTTTTTGTAGGCACCAAGAAACAAATTCAGAACTACGTGAAGAGTAGCGCGGAGGCGGTTGCTATGCCTTACGTACACGATCGGTGGATTGGTGGGATGCTTACGAACTTTGCGGTTATCGGTAAAATGATTGCACGCCATAAAGAACTTGGCCGGATGATTGAACAGAAGTCATTTGAAAATATGACAAAGAAAGAGCGGCTAGAGCGGGAGCGAGAGTACAATAGACTGGAAGGCGTCATTGGTGGTATCGCAAAGCTAGAACGTATGCCGGAAGCAATTTTCCTTATCGACGTACGTCGAGAGCGCACTGCCGTTGGTGAAGCAAACAAAGTTGGCGTTCCGATTGTTGCTGTTTGTGACACGAATACCAATCCGGATCTGGTTCAGTATCCAATTGCGGGAAACGACGATGCCGTTGGTTCGCTAAAACTTATGATTGACGAAGCCGCCGCCGCCGTAAAGCGTGGCACTGCCCGACGCGTTAGTAGTCCGTCGGTTCCACCAGCGGCGACTAAGGCAAGCGTCTAGTGCCCGCGCGGCACGAAGTCAGGGGGGATTTATTTTAATAGCGTTAGTACTATGACAAAAGAAACCATTGTTGCCTTGCGCCGAGAAACCGGTGCGGGCATTTCCGACATTCATAAAGCACTCGAAGAAGCTGGTGGTGACCAGGCAAAAGCGCTTGAGCTTTTGAAGAAACGAGGACAAGCCAAAGCATTGAAGAAGCAAGACAGAGAGACCAGTGAGGGCATCGTACACGCCTACGTTCACGGGAACGGACGTGTTGGCGTGTTGATTGAAGTTGCTTGCGAAACCGACTTTGTCGCTCGCAACGAAGACTTTCAGTCGTTTGTACATGACATTGCTTTGCAGGTAGCCGCAACAAATCCACGTTACCTATCAGTCGAGGACATTCCCGAAGAGGTGAAAGCAAAAGAACTTAGTTTGGCAAAAGAGCGTCTTGAGGAGGAGGGTAAGTTGGCCGGCAAAGATGCCACAATTATTGATAAGATTTTAGAGGGAAGTTTTGCTAAGTTTGTAGAAGCAGAAGCGCTTCTTGCTCAGTCCTCTATCAAAGAAGAATCGCAGACAATAAAAGACCTTCTGGTTGCTATAACGGCAAAAGTGGGGGAGAATGTACAAATCAAGCGCTTCACGCGCTACGAAATAGGACAGTAATCACCCCAAGGTTAACGTTATGTTGAAGGTTGCCATTAACGGTTTTGGTAGAATCGGGCGGGCGGCATTTAAAATCGCGCTCAACAATCCAGCTATTAAGATTGTCGCTATCAACGATTTAACTGACACAGAAACCTTGGCGCAACTCTTAAAATACGACTCAGTGTACGGAAGAGCGCCCTTCTCTATCACCCACAGCGAACACGAGTTGATTGTCGACGGTATTTCGTACCAGGTTTTTGCCGAGAAAGATCCGGCAACTTTGCCATGGGGAAAGCATGAAGTTGATGTGGTGCTAGAGTGCACCGGTCGTTTTACTCGGGATGACGCTGCAAACGCGCACCTGACAGCTGGCGCAAAGCGTGTCGTTGTCTCGGCGCCAACCAAAGGCGGCGAAACAAAAACTTATCTGCTTGGTGTTAATCATGGTCAGTACGATAGTGACGCCATGGTTTCGAACGCCTCCTGTACAACAAACTGCGTTGGTCCGGTAACCGCGGTCCTCGAAGAAGCGTTGGGTATTAGCAAGGGCGCTATCACCACTATTCACTCCTACACTGCAGAACAAAATTTGGTTGATGGGCCGACGCCACCACTGCATAAAGATTTGCGCCGTGCACGCGCTGCCGCTGTCAATATCGTGCCGACAACAACGGGGGCTGCCGTGGCTACCACCAAGACAATTCCTGAACTGACCGACAAATTTGACGGACTTTCGGTTCGGGTTCCTACCCCAGTTGGCTCACTTACCGACTTTACCTTTGTGGTAAAAAAACCAACCACGGTTGAAGCCGTTAATGAACTCTTTCGAAAAGCGGCCGCGGAAAAGCGCTGGAAGGGGATTCTTGACGTTACTGACGAACCGTTAGTATCCCACGATATTATTGGCAACAGCCACTCTGCCATAGTTGATCTTGGCCTAACAAAAGTCGTTGATGGTGACCTTGTGAAACTAATGGCTTGGTATGACAACGAGTGGGGCTATGCCAATAGACTGGTAGAAATGGCAGAATTGGTAGGTAAAACAATTTAAGACTTCCGTACCCGCCAAAAGCGGGTACGTTATTTTGGTAAGTTGCGCTGACGAGCAGGAGAGAAAAGTGCTACACTCTTTAGCAGCATGGGTACACTTCGTACAATTACTGACGACGCAAAGCTGGCAGGTAAGCGAGTACTCCTTCGTGGCGCGCTTGACGTGCCGCTAGAAAAAACAGCTCGTGGCGGTTTGCTCGTAGCAGATGACTTTCGCCTGCAACAGTTGGTGTCCACTATTGTTCGTTTAGCAAAGGCCAGAGCAAGAATTGTACTGGTTGGCCATATCGGGCGGCCACACGGTCGCCGCGTTGCCAGTCTATCGCTTCGACCGGTTATCTCGCGCCTACAGCAGCTACTGCCACCCGAGGTGGGGGATATTTCGTTTTCGCTACTTCATGACTTTGGGTTGCTTGCTAAGCGGTCAAAAAAAATTGAGCTGGGGCATATTTTGGCATTAGAAAATTTGCGGTTCTTTTCGGGAGAAGAGGCAAACAATCCGGCATTTGCAAAACAACTTGCGTCGCTTGGTGACGTTTATGTCAACGAGTGCTTTTCTAATTCACATCGTGCGCACGCCTCGATGCTTGGCGTAGCTAAGCTGCTGCCTGCTTACGCTGGCTGGCAACTTGCTCGAGAACTGAAGGTACTTGAAGACGTTCGTTCTCACCCCAAAAAACCATTTGTGCTTCTTATGGGTGGTATCAAAATGGATAAGCTTCCCGTGCTTACCAATCTGGCACCGCACACAAGCGCCATTCTTCTTGGCGGTGGGTTGGCGAATACTTTTTTACAAATTCAAAAAATACCGGTTGGGAAATCAGCGGTCGGAGAAAAAGTATCGAAGGTGCTACTGCGTAAACTGTTGAAAGAGCAGCGACGCTTTTTTGGTCGCGGGATGAAGGCGCTGATTCATTTACCAAAAGATGTAGTGGTAGCCAAAAGTCCAACAGCAATGCCTCGCTTAGTTGATTTAGAAAATGGTGAAAAAGTAAAAGCCGGAGAAATTATTTACGACATTGGGCCAAAGACAGTTCTCGAGTACGCAACTATCATTAAGGCGGCAGCGACGATTGTTTGGAATGGGCCGGTTGGTATGTTTGAAAAACCAGTGTTCGCGCAAGGCAGTCGGTCGCTTGGTTGGCTTATTGCTGCCCGTTCTGAGGGGCCGGCGTTTGGTGTTGTCGGTGGCGGCGATACACTTGAAGTATTGAAGAGTACGGGAATGGAGTCGTACGTCGACTATCGTTCAACCGGAGGAGGCGCCATGACAACCTTGCTTGCCGGAAAAGAACTGGCCGCCGTGCCGCCGCTTTATCGCAAGCAGTAGCTATGAGAGTAACGGCGATACACAGCGTAACTTTTCGTGAGGTATTTGATGCCCACGGAGGACGAGCGATCACAGCGTGGGTGCGTACTATTGCCGGACAGCGAGCTGAGGCAGTTGCTTCTTGTGCCGAGATGAATGACAAGCAATTTGCCGAGGCGATGACCTTTGCAAACGAAAAAACACTCAAAGCATTGCGCGGTCTTGATGCGGTTGAGCAGGCAGATGTGGATCGAAAAATCAATTTGTTGTGTGAGCAATTTGACGACCAAGATTCTTGGGCGCCTTTTGCTCGGGCACTTTCAATGGCAGTAGCTCGCGTTGGTGCTAGCGCTTCAGGCCGTGAGCTGTATGAACACTTGCGAGAGTTTGCTCCTTTTTCTGGACCGGGGTGGGCAATGCCGGTGCCTATTATTTTGGTGCATACAGATGACACTGGAGCGTTTCGGTCTGTTCGCATGGCGATAAATCCCCGAGCCTCTCGTGGTCCTCGTCGCTCTATAAGAACGTTGCTGAATCTTGCCAGAAAGACACTCGCTGCGTTTACCGCGTCAGCAAATGCACCGCTACAAAATAGCGACGAAGTGATAACGGTTGATGGTCTTAATAATACCCTTACACAATTATTACAGAGTACCCATGCTGCCGGTTTGCGCCGTAACGATGTGCGTATCGGCATAGATTTTGGTCGGACATTGCAGCAAGAGCAAGAGGCCGATACGTCAGACGACGAAGCAGGAATGCTTCATCTTTGCCATATGCTAATTCGGCGCTACCCGATTGGTATGGTAGAGAATTCGTTTCGTGACGAGCAAACGCTGGTGCGCGCGCAGGGTACGTATGGAGACCAAGTGCTTTTTCTTCGCAACGACGTTGCCAACAGAGACGCCGGAGCACTTACCGAAGCAGTCACCAATCATGCGGTTGGCGCGGCTGCCATTGACTTGTGGCATTTTCGAACGATTGGCGATGCGCTTGCCTATGCAGTGAAAGCAAGGGGTATGAACGTGCCTCGCATTTTGCGTACCTCCGCAAAAGAAACGCTCGATGATTTTCTCATTGATTTTGCTTTTGCTACCGGCGCAGAGTATGTAGAGCTAGGTGGTTTCGGAAGTGGAGGACATGTTGCCAAGTACAATCGACTGCTCGAACTGGCCAATCGTCACGAGCTATGAGTCGTCCGCTTGTCATTGCAATCTTGGATGGCTTTGGCATAGCGTCCACTTACGACGGTAACGTTGTTGCTCAAGCGAAGATGAGTAATCTAGAAGTAATTACTGCCGCTGGAGTTGCGACAGAGCTTAACGCTTCCGGCGCGGCGGTTGGGCTTTTGGACGGAGAAGCTGGCAACTCCGAAGCTGGTCATATGAATCTTGGCGCTGGACGTGTGGTCGAGCAGCAGGTGCGGCGCATTACGAGCGACATTCAAAACGGTACTTTTTTTAAAAACGAAGCATTGCACGTTGCGGCCAAGCACGCGCAAGAAAATGGTGGTCGGCTGCATTTGATGGGGTTGTTGTCTACCGCAGAAAGTCCGCATAGTAATCCTGAACACTTGGCGGCCTTGCGAAAATTTTGCAACGAGCAACATATCGCCCACGTATTTTTGCATTTCTTTACCGACGGTAGAGATTCTTCACCAACGGCTGGCGCAAAGTTTGTGCGTGACTTGAGTGCATCGCTACAGCCAAACGAACGCATTGTAACCGTAATGGGAAGGTCGTACGCCATGGATAGAAAAAAAGATTGGAAGCGCATCAAGTTGGCGTATGCTGCCTTGGTAAATGGGGAAGGAAGACACGAAGCAGATGCCGTTCAAGCAGTAGAGGATGCCTATAAAGATGGAGAGACCGACGAGTTTATCGAGCCGACTATTATCGGCGATGACAATAAAGAGGGTCGTATCAATGACGGGGATGCGGTCATTTTTTTTAACTTTCGTCCCGATAGGGCTCGTGAGCTTTCAAAAGCATTTATCGAGCCCAACTTTGAACAAAAAGACGAAGGAGCGTTTACTGTTCATTGCTTTGAAAAACTTTGTTTTGTTACGTTGGTCGACTATGGTCCGAGTTTGTCCGCAGCTCGTTTTTGCTATCCCGAAATTGTCGTCGCCGAAACATTACCAGTGGTGCTTTCTAAGTTTCGTCAGCTCTATGTTGCCGAGAGTGAAAAGTTTGCGCACGTTACTTATTTTTTTAACGGAGGTCATCCGGGCGCGGTCGCGGGTGAAGAGCAGCGTCGTATACTTTCTCCGGATGTTGTCCGTTATGCCGAGAAGCCGTCAATGGCTGCCAGTGAAATTACCGACGTCGTTATCGAGGCGATTACTAAGGACACTGCGGATGTCATCGTGTTTAATTTTGCAAACGCCGATATGCTTGGACATACCGGAAACATTGAAGCGGCGGTGCAAGGTATCGAAGAAATAGATAGTTGCCTTGGGCAAATTGATAGTGCGCTTTCTAAAACCAGTGGTTACCTTGTTGTTACCGCAGATCACGGCAATGTGGAGAAGATGCTGGCGGATGACGGCACGCCGATGACAAAACATACGGACTCACTAGTGCCGTTTATTGTTCGAGCTTATGGGGAAACGGTACTTCCGGGAACTGCACTAAAGAGCGGGGGAGCGTTGAGTGACGTTGCGCCAACCATTCTAAAACTTTTAGCAACACCTCCGTCGTCACTTATGACCGGCAAGTCTCTGTGGGCAGACCAGTCGTAAACGTGCATGCCTGAGCTACCAGAGGTAGAAACCATTCGTCGAGATTTGTCGCGCCTCATCATTGGGGCGCGCATTGTTGACGTTATTGTTTCGCTTTCTAAATTTGTTTCCCCAAGACGCTTGTTTGAGCAGCGGCTTGTCGGGCGCCGCATTACCAGTCTTAAGCGGTACGGCAAGCTACTTGTCTTTGCACTTGATGGTAATTACGCGCTGCAGGTGCATTTAAAAATGACGGGTCAAATTGTTCTGCGGCATAAAGGTAAAGTATTGTTTGGCGGACATCCTATTGCCGGCCTTTTGGAAGTACCCAATCGCTATACTCACCTTACCATAAGCTTAAGTACCGGAGACGTTCTTTATGTGAACGACTTGCGGCAGTTTGGTTACGCAAAACTATTTACCACTGAAGATTCGCAAAAAATTGTTTCCAGATTCGGCATTGACCCACTTTTGCCTTCCTTTACTTTTGCCGTCTTTGAAGGGTTGCTTAAAAAAGCTACTGGGCGGACGGTAAAGGCATTTCTTCTTGACCAGTCAAAAATGTCTGGTTTGGGTAATATCTATACTGACGAATCGTGCTTTGCGGCTAGCATAAAGCCGACAAGGCGTGCCGGAACATTGACGGGTGCGGAACAGAAAAAACTGTATAAAAATATACGCGCCATTCTGAAGTGTGCAGTAGCAAAGCGGGGCACTACATCGAGCACCTACGAGCGAACGTACACAAAAGCGGGAAGCTACACCCGTTATCTAAAGGTGTACGGGCGGGCGGGTAAACCCTGTCAGCGTTGCGGCCGGCCATTGTCTAAAGCGCGCGTGAGTGGGCGCGGCACAGTTTACTGTTTCTATTGCCAGGCGTAAAGTAGAGCGTAATGGGAACACCAAAGAAAAAGAAGATAGCCATTTTTGACATCGACGGTACGTTGTTTCGTTCGAGCTTGCTTGTCGAGTTTAACAAAGGCCTCATGCGAGCTGGCATCATACCGCAGTCAGTCATTGGCGATATTTTGCAGGAGTACTACGCGTGGGTAGAGAGGCGCGGTAGTTACGACGACTACATTGGCCGCGTGGTTACCATGCACTCGGCCGCCATGAAAGGTAAGCTGCGGCGCGATGTCGATGCTGCCGCTCATTTGGTGCTACTTCGTCATCGCAATCGCGTGTACCGTTACACGCGCGATCTTTTACGTACTCTGTCGCCTGACTATATGCTGCTTGCTATTTCTGGCTCTCCGGCGGAAATGGTGGCACCGTTTGGTGAGTATTTTAGTTTTGATAGAACGTGGGGAACAGAATATGAAATTGACGACAGGGGTGTGTACACGGGACGTATTGTTGACCGGCGTTCGGTGGACAGCAAGGCGGAAATTGTGAGCGCCTTTATAAAAGAGCAAGGCCTTGACCTTGCCGAGTCGTGGGGCGTGGGCGATACCGAAACAGATATTAGTTTTTTAGAGATGGTTGACCATCCAGTCGCCTTCAACCCAACAGCCGCGCTTTTTGCCGTTGCCAAGGAGAAGTCATGGCACGTGGTTGTCGAAAGGAAGAATGTGATTTACGATATACCGACCGAGGCGGATACCCATTAAGGGTAGCCCCGTTACTTTTTAACCACTACTGTACTATGCCAGACATTAAACCGTGGAAGACCCTAGAATCAAAGCTGGTCCTCGATACGCCGTACTATAAGGTTCGTATGGATGTTTGTCAGTTGCCGGACGGCACTATTATTCAAGATTTTTGCGTTAGGGAGGAACCTGATGCCGTAATAGCTTTTTGTGTAACCAGAGAGGGGCAGGTTGTTCTAGTGCATCAATATCGGCACGCTGTCGATCGCGAGACAACGGAGTTGCCGGGCGGTTTTACAAGTCGCCATGATATCAATACCGCCGAAGCAGCTCGCAGAGAGTTACTTGAAGAGACCGGCTATTCGTCAGAAAAAATGGAAGAGGTTGCCGTTCTTGATATGAACGATAGTTCGTCATCTGCAAAAATATACGTCTATGTCGCGTTGGATGCAGAACGGGTTACGGCGCCAGAATTTCGTTCCCGAGAGCAAACAGAAACCGCGCTGGTGCCAAAAGAGCAATTACTGACAATGGTGAAAGACGGCACGATTCGTTCGAGCAATCAGATTGCGGCAATACACTGCCTTGAGAAATACTTAAAAACCGAATAGCGCTCATGTCATCGAAGCTTTCATCTGTTTTCTTCCTTCTTGTTGTCGGCCTTGTCCTATCGCTTTTGTTGTATCTGGGTACGTTTGCCGGTGGCATTTTTAGGAGTCCGGGTGGTGACGCCTCACCGGTGCATTTCGTAATTACAAAAAATGAAAATTTAGGAAGCATTGCGCAAGATTTGAGAGAGAAAGGACTCATCGTTAGTACACGCACATTCGAAGCGTATGTCTGGCTTCGCGGATGGTCCAGAAGCTTACAAGCGGGTGAGTATACACTTGGGTACGATCTTAATGTTCGTGAGCTCGCGCAAATTTTGGCAAGCGGTTCAGATGCCGCCTCCGAGCGCACTATAACTATTATTGAAGGGTGGACCATTGATGACATTGCGCGGTATTTAGAGAAACAAGGGGTAGTTACCGCCGACGATTTTCGTCAGGCGCTTGATAGGCTTGCAGATCACGAAACAGTTTCGGTGCTTGCGGATAAGCCGGCAAGCGCGTCTCTCGAAGGGTATCTCTTTCCTGACAGCTACCGCATTTTTAAAGGGGCTTCAGCAGATGAAGTCGCCTCAAAAATGCTCAATACACTTGACCAGAAGTTAGCGCCAGATTTGCGTAGCGCTATCGCAAAGCGAGGACAGAGCATTTTTACTACGCTTACTGTGGCAAGTATTTTAGAAAAAGAAATTCGCGATCCCGCCGATTTGCCTATTGCCGCTGACGTCATATACAAACGCTTAGGGGTAGGGGAGTTGTTGCAATCTGACGCCACATTAAATTACCTACTTGCCACGGGCAACAAAAAACCGCAGCTCACCTTTGAAGATCTTAAAAATCCTTCATCGTACAATACGTATGTGCATCCGGGTTTGCCTCCGGGGCCTATTGCAAATCCGGGACTTGCAGCCATTAAGGCAGCCATTTATCCGGACACGAACGATTACTGGTATTTCTTGACGGACAAAGAGGGGCACACCCATTTTGCCAAAGACTACGAAACGCATCTTGCGAACAAGCGTAAATATCTCGACAACTAATATGTCGCAATCCCCATGGACAATTATTTCACTTGGTGGCTCTATTATTGTGCCGGAGGAAATTGATGTTCGGTTTTTAAAAAAATTTAAAAAGCTAATCGGTAGTTATAGATCGCGACGCTTTGTTATCATTTGTGGTGGTGGCGGAACAAATCGTCGGTACAACAGCGCTGCAAAAAAACTAGGTAAGCCAACGGACTTTGACCTTGACTGGATAGGCATTCGGTCGCTTACGTTGAACGCCGAGCTTGTTCGTACAATGTTTGGTTCCTCTGCGTACGGCAAAGTGGTGTTGCGTCCAGAGGATTTAACACGAACGCCAAAAGAAAAAATTATTATCGGCGCCGCATTTCAAGAAGGTTCGTCTTCTGATTGGGATGCTGTACTGTGGGCAAATAAGTTAGGGGCGAAAAGTATTATCAATCTTTCAAACATAGAGCACGTCTATACCGGCGACCCTCGAAAGGACAAGAAAGCAAAACCAATAACCGAGATGCGGTGGGCAGAGTACCTCAAGATTATTGGTACCACATGGTCACCTCGGTTGAGTACCCCATTTGATCCGACGGCAGCAAAGCTCGCAAAACAAAGCGGCCTTCGGGTTTCTATTTTAGATGGTCGCAAATTAGCTAACGTCAAGCGTGCAGTAGAGGGCAAATTATTTACCGGGAGCATTCTGCGGGCGTAATAAGAAGACTATAGAGGGCTTTTAATTTTTTTCAGTTGGGGATTTGTAACTTGTGTGTAGAGCTGTGTGGTGCGAATATTTTGGTGACCGAGTAGTTCCTGTACGTAGCGGACATCAACGCCATTTTCCAAAAGGTGCGTTGCAAAACTGTGGCGGAGCGAGTGAAGGGTGGCAGGTTTTGCTATCCCAGTTTTGGCTAAATTGCTTACGAACACTTTCTGCAACGTCGTCGTGGTTAGCTTGCCGCCACGCTCACTCTCAAACAGATAGTCGTCACCATTTTTTGCTTGGGCAATTTTTTGAATGTCAGCTTTAATCATTTCGGGGAAAACAGTGAGGCGGTCTTTTTTGCCCTTTGCGTCTTTGAGGTGAATACTTAAGGAGTCTAAATCTAGATCTCTAATTTTTAAACTGGTGACCTCGCTGACACGAAGACCGGCACCATACGCCAGGGCAAGAATAAGCTTATGTTTCATGTTGGTTGTAGCGTTAATGATTTCTTTTATCTCGTTTCTCGTCAGTACAATGGGTAGTTTTTTCGAGCGTTTTGAAAATTTAATGTTTATATACTGCTTAAGCCCGGCTATTTCTCGGTAGAAAAATTTTATCGCATTGAGGTAAAGATTCGTAGTTTGCGGCGCTGCATTTTTAGCCTGCTTGTTTAAAAGGAATGCTTTAATTGATTCGGTATCTAAAGACGCTATGTTGTGCCCCTTAAAAGCAAAGTATTCGTTCAAGCAGCGAAGGTAGCTTTTTATGGTTTTCGGGCTATAATTCTCAATTGCAGCTCGTTCATGGTTTTCGTTAGGTAGTCATCCATAAAGTTTGTATAATATACATAATAATTATATTATACACAAAATATGTAAGATAGTAACTAGTTATACGCAATTCAAAAAATATTTCCCCTTTTAATTTATGGATATTTTGATAGACTTTCAAAGGAGAATAAATTTGTTTTTTAATTTTTATAGAGGGGAAATAAGGTGTTTTCTCCGCTTTCGCTCCGAAAACTTTATAAACATTATTAACTAATCAAAATCATTATGAAAATTGGAATTATCATCAGTCAAACCAATCCTGAAACCGTATGGAATGTTTTTCGTTTGGCAAACTTTTCGCTCAAACAAGGCGACGAAGTTAAAATTTTCCTTATCG
>PFET01000001.1:84078-111898 GCA_002793855.1 Candidatus Uhrbacteria bacterium CG10_big_fil_rev_8_21_14_0_10_48_11 | reverse complement strand
GGCACCATCACCTCGGGCGTGTGGAACGCCGGCGCCGTCACCTCCTCGGGCGCCATCCAGGGGACCACCCTAACCGCCACGGCGGGATCGTCATTGACACTTGGCACATCGTCATCTGCTGACGGTGCGGCAATTTTCAAAAATGCGACAAATACAAATACCGTTACCTTGCAAAGTGGCGCTACCGGTACCAGCTACACGCTTACCTTGCCAACGGCGCAAGCAAGCGGAACACAGTACCTTCAAAACAACGGTGCTGGCGTACTCTCTTGGGCGACGGTCACTGGTGGTAGCGGGGACAGCATCAGTGTTAATGCTACAGCGGCAACGGACGCCAACTTTATAGATGGTGCTGCTAGCGCCACCGCGGCAGCCATTACCTGGACGCTTAACACAACACCAAGTCCGGACGAAATATCTCTTGCCATTGGCGCGGCTTCCGGAACCAATGCCGGTATCATAACGGCCAACGCGCAGACGATTGGCGGTACCAAGACGTTCGCTAACGGACTTACCGTTACGGCCGGTCAAACGTTTACAGTAAACAGTGATGCCTTTACTGATCTTACCGGCACAAACCTTAACGTTTCAGGCGGGGCACTAGGCACTATTGCTAACCCTTCTTTTGGTACTTCAGTTACTTCGCCACTCTTCACGAACGCCGGTGCCCTTTCCGTTACAACAACGGCATCAAACGGTACCATTACCATTGACCCCAATGGCATCGGCAACATTGCGGCGACGCTTGATTCAACGACAACCGGACAGTTTCAGTTTAATCGTTCTGGTACGGCGGGTGGTTCAATTTCAGAAGACTCTGTTCTCGTAAGCCGAACGCAAGCAACATCTACCAACACCATTTCCGGTGCAGCACTGCAGGTCACCTCAAGCATCAACTCGACCTCGGGGACCGATTCAGGAATTGTTCTTGGCGTCACGCAATCGAACAGTTCCGCTACTGGTGCAGCACTTGCGGTTTCACAAGCCGGTACTGGGGTAGGTATAGAACTTCAAGGTGCCGGTACTGCTTCACGAACCATTAACTCAACCAGTGGTGCGCTTGTGCTAAAAACGACAACCAGCGGAAACATCACCCTCGATCCACAAAGTGGTATCGTTGCTGGTACAGGCGCGCTCACACTCGCTGCTGGCGGGACAGCGCAAGACTTAACGTTAAAGAGTTCGACAACAGGTAAGATTGCTATCCTTCCAGGTACCGACTCCACAACAGCCGTACAATTCCAGCAAGCAAATGGCACCAATATTTTGAACATCGACAGTACGAACGCCCGTGTTGGTATCGGAAACGCCGCACCGGCATCGGCTCTCCACGTTACCGGTTCAACTTCAGGTAATGGTGCGACTGCCATCGCTGGTATCAAGACCGAACTTACCCTCACCAACCCAGACATTGCCAGTTCATCTCAGTATGGTAACAGGACTGAGGTTACCTTAAGTGCCGGTGCCGCAACGAATGCCACTTCAGCAAAGGGTCAAATTATTAAAGTAACCGACAACAGCGCAACGTTGGCAAACACCGTTCGCGGCCTTGAGGTGCAGGCAGACGTTGGCTCTAACACGCAAGGAGTCAATACTGGTATTATCGCCTATGGTAAAACGTTTGGTATTCAGGGGGTCACAACAGCGCTGGCTGGTGGTGTTGCGGTACCAGCTGCCGTCTATGCAGAACTTGATAACGGAAGTGCACCAACTGCAGGTAACGCTATTCGTGCTTATTCTGGTACTGCTACTTCGGCTACGCTTGTGCAGATCTACCAGCAGACCGCTGCCTACACCGGCACCGCACTTTTGATGGATATCGGCAACGGGGCGGGAAGCTTTGCTTCTGGTAATTTTATTGAGCTCAAAAACGCTGGCGTTGCAAAAGCGCACATCAATAGCGATGGTAACACTTTTGTTAGTCTTAGAAGTACTGGCACTTCGGCTGTTTGTCACCCTACGAACGGCGCCCAGACCAACGAAGAGCTCACTGACTGTAGCGGCTCGGTCAGCGCTGACTACGCAGAAATGTATCCGGTAGCAGACGGTATTACCTATGGTGACGTCGTTAGTGTCGGAGAAAAAACAATCACTACACAAACAGGGGACACGCTTACCCAGCTGGTTAAATCCAGTGCGCCCTATAGCAGCAAAGTCATTGGTATCGTGTCGAACAACTACGGGGACTTTACTTCGGCCGGATACAACATTGCCGATGCTGACAACCCAATGCCAGTCGCCCTTGCCGGCCGTGTTCCCGTAAAAGTTAATCTAGAGAATGGTGCTATTCATGCCGGCGACCTACTGACCAGCTCTTCTACGGCAGGAGAAGCGATGCATGCTATTAAGCCCGGTATGGTCATTGGTCAAGCGTTGGCTTCTTTTGACGGCACGGGCAGCAACACTGTTTTGGTCTTTGTCGAACCGTTCTTCTATGACCCAACGGTCGCGGTTGACCAAGACGGCAACATTCTTGTACAGCGCAACGAAGCATCAACCACCTTACTCACTAACAGTAGTGACGCTGCTTATGTTATCAATCAACAAGGCGCGGGTGATCTCTTGCAGTTGCAGGCCAATGGTGAGAATAGACTCTTGGTACAAAATGACGGCACGCTCAGTTTGCATACACTGGTCGTTGACGAAACAGCGCCCGTCTTCACGATAAAGAACGCCGATACCAGTTTGCTTACCATTAATGCTCGTGGCGACCTTTCTATACGAGGGGTACTTGTTGTTGCTGACGATAGCTTTGCGGGATCTATCGCCACGAACGCCGGCGGTGAAGCAGAGGTAGCGTTTAGCCATTCGCTTGGCACAGGTAAGCCGGTTGTTGAACTTACCACCGAAGGCGATATGTTGACGCACGCGCAAATTGTTCGCTTCATTACTGACAGTAGCGGTAACTACACTGGGTTTACCCTAAAGACGACAACCCTAGACGGTACTGGTGTCACCGGCGCAATCGTTCACTACTTTGTTGTTGCTAAGCCAGCCGATTACACGACGAGCGGTGATGGTAGTCCTGCACTTTCAGTTGCTACTGCGCCAAGTGCGTCATTCAGTATTCAAGCACCACCTGCGCCAGTGGTAACGCCAGAAACAACAACGCCGCCAGTAGGCAGCACGACGCCAGCGAATAGCACTGATGCCAGCACGTCAGTTGATGCTACCGATACAACTGCTACCTCAATGGGAGATAACGCGCCAACCGATAGTACAGCCACACCAACTGATACAACCATAACTGAACCAGCGGTTTTGGAAACACAGGAGACAGCTACCGACAATACTTCGAATGCATCAAGTACACAAGCATCGTCTACCACAACCAATTCAAAAGCAACAAAAAAGTCGATTACCGATACTTCAACACAAACAAATAGCTCCACAACCAGCAGTACGGCAGCACCGACCAATACTACCACTACTACACCTCAAGCAAATACTGAACCAGCGCCTGCCGTTGCTCCATCAACAGAAGTAACTCCTCCGCCAGTAGTGGTTGTACCACAGCCAACACCAGAACCAACACCCGCGCCAGCACCGACATCGACACCAGACACGACGGCACCACCTGCGGAATAGTTAGTAGAAAATTGTAAACAAAAAAATACCTGCGCAAGTAGGTATTTTTACTTGCAAAAAAGCTATTTTCGTGTTATTATGTAGTAGTAAAAACAAAAAAGTTAGTAAAAATAAACGTTTTTTAATTATGCGAGACCTCGCCCCATCGTTTGCCGCCATCTATCTTGCCATTCGGCAAGCCGGTTTTTTGACACTTGGCCGCGAACTGTTTTCGACCTATGTTCGTCCGTTGCGTTCTTTTGCGCCGGCGCTCATCGGTCTTTTTTTTACGGTAGCTTTAGTCGTTCATCCGGGCACCGTTTTCGCCTTTACTCAAGACGATGGCATGATGACATGGGGAGCTTATTCGGGTACCGATCTTGATTACTCGGTCTATACTAATAGTGCCGCTGATGATAGTAAATTTTTCTACCCCGGTTCTGTAGAAACTTCTTCGTCTCAGGCCGAATGGAGTAGAATGATTTTTAGCCCCAAAGGTACCCGCGTCGGGTTTGCTGTTTACAACGACAGCACCACACTGCATGCAAATAAGTTTGACGGGTCGTCGTGGGCAACCTCTACAACAGCAGCTATTTTAAATACGACTGGGAACAATCGTAATTTTGACGCAGCGTTTGAGCAAACATCTGGAGACGCGGTTGTTGTTTACGAAGGGTCAACTGGTAGAATTTATTGGACTCGCTGGACGGGTTCATCGTGGTCAACACCAGCTTACGTATATTCGTCAGAACCAGGTACCATCGTCAGCTGGATGACGCTTTCACCAAGCCCGACATCTGACAACATGATTCTTTTGTGGTCTGACACATCAGGTGGCCTTTACTCTATTAGTTACAATGGTTCAACGTGGGAAACAGGCAGCGCTGAACTCATCGACAGCAATATAGGAACCAGTTCACGCGCCTTTGATATTGCTTGGGAACATTCTAGCGGACAAGCACTTATGACGTATGCGCACAACGGTGCGGCGACAAGTAAGTATCGAACCCGTGGTACCACTATCTCAGCAGCCTGGGGTAGCGAAACAAACTTACCAACTGGATTCGGCGTCAAAGCAGAGTACACAGATCTTGAGGCAAATCCGGCAACTGACCAAATTGCAGCATTGTGGTGGATGTCTGGAAGTGCAGACGACCTTGCCGGTGCCATTTGGACAGGGTTAGCGTGGCAGTTACAAGATAACATTGATACCGATGTCTACAATTATGGTAGTAGCTATATTGGTGATGAGCAACCAGCCAGTGCTGGCTGGGTTAACAATGGTAGCACCTGGAACGCGGTCATTGTCTACAGTGGAACAACGGCAAGTGGAACAACCATTAACACCTGTATAGCAACAACTGGTACCTTATGGTCCTGTTCAATACCAACCCCATCGGGTAATACATCAGCACTGTTTCCAAATCCTATCTACTGGGTAACACAAACTACTAGCACTGGCAGATTAGTTGCTGTGCAAGAAGGTTCCTCGGCCTATGGAGATGTAAAGGCCATGTATAGTGACAACGGGACAAGTTGGGCTTGTATCAATGGTTGCAATCTTGGTTCCTTGTTCAACATCGGTAGCACTGCGAAGCATTTTGATTTTGTTATTGATACGTCCGCTACAACCGGTACGCTGGGTACGTGGGACGGTGGGGGGGCTGACGCTAATTTTTCTACGGCGGCGAACTGGGAACAAGACACCGTACCAGGTGCTTCCGACCCGCTCGTCTTTCCTGCGGGCACTAAGGCAGCAACATGGGACGCTTCTGGTCCAGCAACGGTAGCTTCGCTAACCGTAGACACTGGTTACAACAACACCATTACCGTTTCACGTAACGTAACAGTTACCGGTGCCGTATCTGTTGAAAGCGGAAGTACGCTTTCGCTAGGCACTACAAGTCCAACTTTTGGTGCAGCTGGTGTCGCGCACGCAACGACTATTAACGGAAGCCTGACGCAAAGTTCGGGTACTCTTACTTTTGCGGGGATTGAAACATTATCCGGAAGCGGGACTAGCAGCCCTTATTCGGTAAGCGCCGTCAGTTTGAATTTGTCCTACACAGGTACGTTGACCGTTAATGGAAACTTGACCCACACTTCAAAACTCGCGCTGAATAACAAGAGTTTTACTATTAAAGGAAATTTAACCTCTTCAGGAACGTCCGCGCTCATTTGGGGTTCATCTGGTGCAGCGATTGTTACTGCTGGAACAGTCATTATTGATGGTAATTTTACTTCGACCGTATCAAGTGGTGGGGGAGTCGCATTCTTTTACGATTTACAATTTGGTGACGCGGTAGGTACGCGAACAAGTACGGTTTCAGTAACCGCCTCACAAACGATTACTGTTTACCATAACCTTATCGTCAGTACCGGTCAGACACTTGCGCTTGGCAGTACGGATATTTACGTTGCGGCATCATCAGGATTTATTACTGGCGCTGGTTCAATCACGCAAACTGGCGGTACGGTTAGCCTTGGGTCAGGAAGTAACAACGTTGGTGGTACCGGAACCAGTGTTGGTACCTGTAGCGGGTCAAGCGGATCGTTCCAGTTTTACAATCTCACCTTTAGTGGTGAAGGATATGCAACGACTTCAACCCTTTGCACTGATATTACTGTAAGTGGTGTACTTACGTTGGGCGATTCTTACCGTACGCTAGTTGCGGGATCACGAACAATAACGCTTTCTGGTAGCGGCACACCATTTGTTTTAAACGGTGGTACCTTTACCTATGGTACTTCTACGGTTCAGTATACAAACGGTACGAGTGCAAACGTTACAGCAACCACCTACTATAACCTTACAACATCCGGTGCTGGTAACTACATGCTTGCCGGTGCAACAACGGTCAATAATGATGTTACGGTAAACACCGGCAGTCTCTCGCTTAACGGTCAAACGTTGACCGTAAGCGGTGGTGACCTAACAGGCACCGGTACGGTGTATTGTGCGAACGGTAACAATACTTCGTGCGCAAGTGCAACCACAACAGTAAGCGGTACAGGAAACATTGGATCTGCCAGTCATACTTTTACTTTTTCTACTTTAGTACTTTCAGGCAACAGTCAGACGAGTACGTTTATTGGTGATATTGAAACCAAAGGAACGAATGGGTTGTGGTGTGGCTATGGCACCTCACACACCTGTGCAACAGGAGGGCACAATGTAACCGTCGGCGGTCAACTTTCTGTGTATGGAGTGAGCAGCGGAACAACCGCGACCTTTAGTGTTGGTAACGGTAGCGCGGTTAGTACAACTACCCTCATCCTTTATGATATTGGTGACAGTACAAGATTAGGTACCTATACCGGCAATACTTCAACCTTGACGCTTACCACCGCAGGTATTTCACAAGGAAGTGGCACCATTGACGTCAGTTCGGCAACCGTAAATTACCAGGCCGATGCTGTTATAGCAGTGCTCAGTACAACCTATGGAGCGCTTACCTTAAATCCGACGATTACCGTTGCTCGTGCCTATACACTTCCGGCGGTTACCACAGGTTCACTTACCATAAACCCAAGCGCAGGCTCTGCCTTGGCGTTAACGGTTACGTTAAGCGGTGCATTAAGCGTGAGCGGCGCAACAACTATTCAAGGCACAAGTTTTGGAACAGGAACGCTAGATACGAGTGCCTCGAACTACGCGCTATCGTCAGCAAGTCTTGCAATTAGTAGCGGTGGAACGTTGATTGCAAATGGCTCAACCGTTACACTTAGCGGTTCTGGTACCGCGTTTTCTAATGGCGGAACGTTTATACCTGGTACTTCGACCGTTGTTTACACTGGTGCTACACCGACTGTTCTTGCGACTACGTATAATAACCTCAACCTTTCTCCGGCAAGTCTCGCAACAGTAGGGGCGGGCACTTTAACAGCAAACGATGTGAGTGTGACTTCAGGTACAGTAAGTGGTGCTACCAATAACCCAGCCCTTGCTATTAGTGGCAACCTTGCGCTCTCGACAGGTAGTGCGCTAACACGCGGAAGCGGGACCATGACCCTAAGCGGTACCAGTAAGACCATAACCGACAGTACCGCAACACTACAAAATCTGGGGGTTGTCTCGGTTTCTGGCAGCTACAGTTTAAGTACGAATAGTACAATGCAATCACTTGCCGGTGCTGGGTCGCTGACCACTAATGCTTATACCTTAACTTTAACAGGAAGCGGCAGTGCTCTTTCAATCACTACCTTTACAGCTTCTGCCGGTTCTACGGTCGCCTATACAAGTAGTACAGGAGCAACTGTTAGTTCAACCCCTAGTTATTACAACCTCACCATCAATGGTAGCGGTACGTTTAGTGCGGGAGGAAACTTGGTAGCGACAAACGATCTTGCAGTAAGTGGTGGTACATTGGCGCTTGGGACAAACAATCTTACGGTTGGTTCGTCGGCAAGTGGGGTCGGGTCAATTAGCGGTGCCGGTACGATTACTTCATTTGCTTCCTCGACTTCAACACTTTACGGTACAGGAACGCTTGGTGGCGGCACTTACAGCTTCTATAATTTGACGTTGGGAGATGGTATTACTCCTAATTTTACGACGACACTTTCTGGTAGCATTACGGTAAGTAATGTCTTCACCGTTGCCGCGGCGCATACATTCGATCCGGCTTCTGGGACGCTAATCTTGTCAGGTACGTCTGGAACTCCGCTGGTCAATAACGGGCTATTTAGCGGTCCTTCATCGTCAACCGTTATTTATAGCGGCGCCAATGCGGGCGGCGACACGACAGTTGCTGATGTGACCTATAACAATTTGCAGCTTACGGGTGCCGATACCTATACTATTGGTACGGATCTCTATGTAACAAATATTCTAATCATCGACACTAACGCTACTTTTGTTCCAAGCAGTTACACCATTCATCTTACCGGTACAGACGTGACCCCACTCTCAATTGCGGGAACCTTTACCCCAGGGACTTCAACCGTCATCTACGCTGGAGTAGCCCCGACTGTTCTCGCAACAACGTACAACAACCTTACCCTCTCAACTTCGGGTACAGCAACGATTGGTGTCGGTACATTGCAGGCGGCCGATCTCACTATTACCTCTGGTACGGTTACCGGAGCAGTAAATAATCCGACAGTAACCTTGAGCGGTAACCTATCCCTTGCAAGTGGAGTTACCTTTACAAAAAGTGCTAACACGCTGTCGCTGGCAGGAACCGGAAAAACAGTTACGGACAGCACTGCTGGTACGCAAGATCTTGGCGCAATCGCTGTTTCTGGGAGCTACTCGTTTATGAGCGACCTTACTATGCGTAGCCTTTCTGGTAGCGGGTCGGTAACGAGCAATGCTCATACATTAACACTCACGAGTAGCGGTAGTCCGCTCTCCGTTACTACCTTTACCGCCTCACCCGATTCGACCGTTGTATACACAAGCGGTAGTGGTGCCGTGATACGCTCGATCTCTGCCCTGCAGAACTTGACCATCAATGGTGGTGGTACATTCACGACTCCTGGAACGGTTATCGTTAATGGTACGTTGCTTGTTTCTGGTGGTACTTTTGCCCTTGGTAGTTATGATCTAGTCGTTGGTTCAACAAGCGTTGCAAGCTCTGGCAGCATTGAAGTTGCTTCCGGTCAGGGTTTAACACAGACTGCCACAAATACGACTACTATTTATAGTTCATCTTCTGGCGCTAACTGTATTGGTTCATCAGGAGTAAACTGTAGTGGTACTGCAGGTACTATAACATTGGGTAATTTGGTGCTTGGTAACGGTACTACCGCTGCGACGACAACCATTGGCGGTACGACAAGCGTAACAGTCGCCGGGGTACTGACGATTGCCACAAACCACACGTTGGACGGCAGTGCCGCAACTATCACCCTTTCCGGAACATCTGGGACTCCCTTAGCGATAAGCGGTACTTTCACTCCCTCGACCTCGACCGTAGCCTACAGCGGTAACAACACTGCGGGCAATACAACGGTGACGAGTGCAACCTACTACAGCCTAGAAACTTCCGGCGCGGAAACCTATGACCTTGGTGGTGGTACAACCGTGAACGGAGTACTGACCATTGGCGGCTCGGCAACGCTTGACGCTCAAAGCTACACCCTAACGCTTACCGGGACTACTGGTACACCGTTTGTAAAAACCGGCACCTTTACCCCGTCAACCTCGACCGTAGTGTACAGTGGGAACAATACCGGAGGAAACACGACAGTGATTGGCATCCCGTATTATAACCTCCAAACTTCCGGCGCGGAAACCTATGACCTTGGTGGCGGTACAACCGTGAACGGAGTACTGACCATTGGCGGCTCGGCAACGCTTGACGCTCAAAGCTACACCCTAACGCTTGCCGGGACTACTGGTACACCGTTTGTAAAAACCGGCACCTTTACCCCGTCGACTTCTACTGTTGTGTATAGTGGTGACAATGGTAGCGGCACAACGGCGGTAGTTGCGGCTACGTACTATAACCTGACGATAAACAATGCCGCAGAAACGTATGAAGGACAGACGGGCACCGTCACCGTTGGCAACAACTTTGAAATTAGTGCTGGCACGCTAAACCTTGCGACTAACGCAGCCGCTTTGAGCGTTTCTGGGTCAGTAACTAACGGTGGTACGCTTATTGGTAGTGGTTCGGTGGCCATTACGGTGTACGGCGACTGGACCAATAATGGCACCTTTACCCATTCAAACGGTACCGTTGTCATAGCCTCTCCCGACGCTGCTGGTTCAACCTCGAATGTTGGTGGCAGTAGTAATACTGACTTCTATAATCTTACCGTTACGTCGCCAGGAAAAACAGTTCGTTTTGCTGCTCAAAAAACGTTTGGTATCGCTGGGACCTTTACGGTAACAGGAAGCGCTGCTTTGGTTAACCTATTCTCTAGTGCCGTTGGCGTTGGCACCTCAAGTACCGACCGGTGGCTTTTAAGCCTAACCGGTTCGACTAACTTTGATCATGTTGGGGTGCGCAATGCAGGGTGCGCACTTGGAAGCAATGAGGTGCCTGCTCAATCAACCGTTTATGATTTGCAGAATAACGATACGACGTGCTGGAAGTTTACTTCTTTAGGTAATGGCGGTGGCGGCGGCGGCGGTGGTGGCGGAATAGTAGTTTCCGGTGCTAACGATCTTGGCGGGGCAGCAGCACCAAGTGGCGGCGGTGGCGGTGGAGGAACTCCAACCGCAGGCGGAACGACACAGGGGTCCGGTAGTTCGTCCTCTCGATCAGATTAAGTTAGCGAAAAATTTAGCAAAAGCTCCCACAAGGGAGCTTTTGCTTTACTTTAAAAATGTGTTAGTATTTAAACATTATTCTTTGAATTATTCGTATGCCTATAACACGCGCGGAAACAGGTTCGATGATGCCGTCAGAAAAAAGTCGAAGGCAATTTAGAAAATGGTTGTCCTACGTTGCCATCTTAATTGTGGTTGTTCTCGTTTTAGGGGGTGGGTATTGGGGTTACGGTACTATTGCTACCCCTCATCCTGACAATGGCAAATGGCAAGCCGTTTTCTTGGCGAACGGACAAGTCTATTTTGGAAAGCTAGAAGGTGTCAACAAGCCATACGCAACATTAAGTGATATTTATTACTTGCAGGTTTCTCAGCCACTACAGCAGCCAGCTGAAGGTGCTAACCAACAACAGCCAAACATTAATCTCATTAAACTTGGCGATGAGCTACACGGTCCAGAAGACGCTATGTACATTGAGCGCAGTAAAATTCTATTCTGGGAAAACTTGAAAGATGATGGTCGGGTAGTGCAGGCCATCAGTCAGGCGAAAAAATAAATTATGGGCCGGTAAGTAGCGCCTGCGTTCTCGCCGGTATGTTGGGTAAACCATGGAGAAAAAACGCGATGCCATTCTATATGTAGTTCATGTCGTCGCCGGTATCATGGCCGTTGCGGTGAGTATAGTCGCCGCAACGGTTTTCGCTACCGATTATAGTAGCTCGCATTTTATTGTCCGCGATCCGGTTGTGTCTGTAGAGGGAGGACTCTCTACCTCTACGCATTTTCAGTACCTCAGCACTACTGGCCAAACGGTTATTGGTGAAAGTATAGGTAGTAGCTTTACCGCCCGCGCTGGTTTTTTATACTTTCCCTCTTTTGTTAGTGCCCCTCTGGTAACAGCAACAGCCGGCACCGAAGCAGTAGGGTTATCTTGGACAGCAGCAAGCGGTAGCGTAGCGGTAGATCATTATTTACTTGGTACGGCAGCGTCATCTGGTGCAGAGACCTATGAGACGGTGGGTAACGTTACCAGTTTTACAAAAAGCGGACTAACCGGCGGAACCACCTATTATTTTACCGTTCAAGCAGTTGACAGTTCAGACACCGTTACGATTACCTCGTCAGAGGTAAGTGCAACGCCAACCGCAGCAATAACAGCAGCCCCAGCGCCATCTGGTGGTGGCGGTTTTATTGCCGCAACCGTCGGTGCGAGCGCTTTGCCAATAGCACCTCGCGCACAAACCGGTGAAGCATTAGATACCCATACCATTCGCTGGTATTTTGAAGATCGGGCAACAAATGAAACAGGATTTCAGATTCGCGATGCAAAAGGTAACGTTCGCGCTAGTACTCCGCCATGGGTAAGTAGCGACCTCCGGTTTTTAGACGAACGTGGACTACCAGCAAACAAACAGGTGAGCGGACGCTCTGCAGTGGTGACTAATGTCGCCGGTGTTTCTAACCTTTCGGCAACCTATACCCCGGTCTATACGCTTATAGAACAGCCCGGCAGTATCGAGGCAACCGTAAGCGAAAAAACTGGTGACGTTTATGTGCACGCTCGTTCTAACGGCGTAACGGGTGGCTTCTCAAACCTTTCTTCGGGGGCATCGGGATTACTGTTTGAAAACGTAAGTGACGGCGCTACCTCAGGTTGGGTAAAAGCAGAAACGTATTTATTCGCCAATCTTGTTGCTGGTAAAACCTACCAGTTTCGAGTCCGTGCACGAAACGGGGACGCGGTAGAGACTGCCTCCTCCCCGTTAGTGACTGTTGAGCTTCCCGCCCCACCTGCGCCACCAACCCCAACAACGCCACCACTCGCGCTGTTACCAGCACCAAAAATCATTGAGCCAATTGACGGCAGCACGTTTCATAGGGGGAACGTGAGTGTACGCGGACAGAGCGAGCCATTTGCTCGGGTACGAATGCTGTTTGCTGGCGTTTCCTCGAGCGCTGTTGCGGACGAACAAGGATTCTTCTCTTTTGAGCTAAAAGATTTGCGACCCGGCACGTACACGCTTGCGGTTTCTGCTACAAGACGGGATGGGCGGCGAAGTGAAACAGGGCAAGTACATTTTGCTATTGTTCGTTTACCTTCGCCCACTGAAGCGCCGCCGACGGTGACGCCGGTGGTTCCGCCAGTGCTGCCACCTTCCATTATTGTTCCTGTGCCGATGCCAACAGAAATTCCCAATGTACCAGCGTTGACATTGCCGCGCATAGAACAAATTACCAACGAGGCAACAAAAAGTTTTTCGACAATTTCTAACGCCACAGAAAATCTAGGAGGATTTGTGGTGACTGAGGCCCCAAGGATGGTGACTAACTTTGGCGAGGATGTGCGAAGTCTCCTTGCCGAACTGGCACCATCTGGTCAGCCAACCCTCCGCACTGTTGCCGAAGAAGGCAGTCGTCAGGTCATTGATCGCATCAAGCTTGCCTTTGGCATTATTGTTGAGAGTGGGCGCGCTGTTATTGGGGAGGTGCCGCGTCTTGCCGATAGGCTACAAACTGATATTTCAAATCGTTTTGCGGCATTACCACCCGAACCATCACCAAGGCCGTTTTTTGTCAGTTTGTTTGAACAAGTACAGTTTAGGATTCGGGTTGCCTTTGAAGCAGTTGTCGCTGGTGGGCGTATTGTTGCCGAAGAGGTTTCTCAATTGGCAAGCCAGTACCGCTTAGCCATTGTGACTCGTTTGGCAGAAATTCGTCCGCCGTCACTACCGTCACCGCGGCCGTTCATTGTCGCTTTTGGCAACGAGGTAAATAAAGACGTAGCGGTAGTCGCGGTCGTTGTTGAGGAGAGTGGCGCAGTGATTACTGACACTGTTCCCAGAGCCTACCAGCGTTGGCAGTCACAGGTGGCGACTCTGGCGGCGCGTCTCCGGCCGCCATCACCAGAACCGTTGTTCGCCATCTTGCAGGAAAACACCAAGGCAGATACGACAGCGCTACGAGTTATCGCTGAAAGTGTAGCAACGTTCGTCGCTCATGACGTGCCAGCTGGTATAGGGGAAACAAGAGCGCGAATTACTGAGCGACTTGCCGCAATAGAGCCGCCTTCACCTCAGCCCTTCTTTACTGCTTTCGAGGAGGTAACCACCAGAGACAGCGCAGTCGTCGGGAAATTAGCAATCCGTGCTGGCTCCTTCCTTGTTGGGGACGTGCCGGCCTTTGTAGGAGCATTCGGCGGTAAGGTAGCAACGCTAGTGGCACCACTTTCACCAATTGCTCTTGCTCCTCAACCGACTACGCCGTCACCGCTCGTGGCACCCATTAGGCCAACACCAACTGCCGCGCCGGCAACATTACCGGTTGATACCATTGTGGCAAAAGCCGCCTTTGGGGATTACCGATTACTTGCTTCTGCAGATAATGAGTTGCGTCTACCGACGAACTTTAGTTTCAAAATGTTTATTAAACCGTCACGACCCGTAGAAAAAGTGACGGCAAACTTGGTACTGACACAAGTAAACGGAAGATCGTCACCGGAAGATGTACCTAGCAATCTATTTCTTATGATTCCTCAAGCTAATGCCATGACTATTCCGGAGGCGCAGGCGCTCGCTTTACCAATCGCTTCATTCCCTTATCGGGTGGCGGATGAGGCGGGGGTATATACAACGTTCATTACCGTGCCGCCGCTGGTCGGTAGTTACCAGTTACAGACGAAGCTTGCCTACGTTGATGGCCCCAGTAAAACGATAACAACCAAGATTGTTGCTGAAGATGCTGGTTACGTGTACTCGCTGACCTCACATGGACAGCAAGAGCGTATCCGTAATGCCGTGGTTACCCTGTACGTCGAACGCTCTGACACTAACGGGTTTACTATCTGGCCAGGTGCGCGGTTCGATCAAGTAAACCCGACCTATACTGACGAAACCGGGTCGTACCAGTTCTTGCCGTCGCCTGGGCGCTACCGTCTCGTTGTTGAGCAACCGGATTATGAACGGTATGAATCCGCTATTATCGGTCGGCCATTTACTGCTCCTATTGCGCGACCAATTGAGCTGAAGCCGCGTGGTGGAATATTTTCTCGAACACTGAATACACTGCTTGGCAAGTAGAGTCTACGTTAGTGTTTGGTTTTCCTCTTCTTCGATTAAGGCAACTATTTTTTTTACCTCTTGCGCCTGATCGGCTCGGCAGATAAGTAGCGCATCTGGGGTATCAACAATGATGAGATCATCCAGTCCAGCCGTTGCGATGAGGCGTCCGGTGGTATTCATAATAAGTGAATTGGTCGTATTGACGCCCACATGTTTGCCAGTAACAACATTGTCGCCCTTTTGTTTTTGTTGACTGTCACGAACTGCTTGCCAGTGACCTATGTCTATCCAATCGAGTGCCGTGGGGATAACGGCCAACAATTTTTCTTGCTCAAGAACTGCGTAGTCGATTGAGAGTACAGGCGCATCTAAGTAGGCAGTATCGGGATTGTCGCCCTCTATGATTGCTTTGATAATTGCGGCGTAGGCTGGATGAGCGGCTTCAAGTCGACGTAATATTGCATCGGCTTTCCAAAGAAAAATACTCCCATTCCAATGATAGTCCCCTCGTTTGAGGTAGGTAGCCGCCGTTTTGGCATCGGGTTTTTCTTTAAAAGCACGTACGGCAAAGATATGTTGCGCAAGTTCGTCGGCCTGTTCAATATAGCCGTAGCCGGTTTCCGGGTACGTAGGAGTGATACCAATGGTTAGGAGGTAATCGGGATGTGTTTCAAGAAATAGTTCACCTAGCGATAGCGTTTCAGCCAGCAGTTCCGGATTGCCAATGAGGTGATCAGCCGCCAATACAGCAATGGCCTCGTTTTGGTCGGGTTGTTGTCCTCGTATAGTGGCAGCACCAAAGGCGATTGCCGCCGCGGTATTCTTTGGCGCTGGTTCTCGAAGTACTTGTTCAGGAATCAGCATTGGCAGCTGTTGCCGAACCTCAGAGAGCTGAAATTCGTTTGACACAACAATAAATATTTTTTCCGGAGGAGCAAAGAGAAGCGCCCGTTCAACCGTTTGCTGCAGAAGGCTGCGTTCTGAAAAAAGCGGCTGGAGCTGTTTCGGTTTACCTTTGCGTGAGAGCGGCCAAAGTCTAGTTCCCTGTCCGCCAGCTAAAATGAGTACGTTCATAGTAATTGCCTCGATTATAGCACAGAATAAAGTCACGTTTGTTTCGGCGGCAAAAGTACTCTATAGTGAGTAAGTTCCCGGCTGGCGAATTGGTTCGTCATTCCCAGTGAATAAAGTTACTTTTGGGTGCCGTGGTGAAGTGGTAACACGGCGGTCTGCAAAACCGCTACGCAGGGGTTCGAATCCCCTCGGCACCTCCACAATGATTCATCGGGACAACACTGTTACGCAGAGCTTTACACTACTATTAAGTCTTACCATACTATTATGCCTCACATTGATCGCGTGCCACACGTTAAGCGTTACTGTACTAACTGCAAGAAAGAAATAGAGGTGCGTTTCGACAACGATGAAGTCTGTCCGGTTTGCGAAGAAGAAACACTTCTCCCGCCAGCAGAAGAAGCACGTCACGACGCGTAGCTAGATTCATGTTATGGCACGGAGAGGTAAATTACTCGTCATCGACGGCAATGCCTTGCTTCATCGTGCGTGGCACGCGCTGCCAAATTTGCAAACGAAAGATGGTCAATTAGTTAATGCCGTGTATGGCTTTTTGCTTGTTTTTCTTAAGGTTACCAAAGAGCTAAAACCGACTCATCTTGTCATCGCTTTTGATCGTCGTGAGGCAACATTTCGTCACGAAGCATACGGAGCGTACAAGGCAACACGAGAGAAGCAGCCAGATGAACTGTATGACCAGCTGCCAATTTTAAAAGAGGTACTGGCTGCTTTTCGGGTGGTGACCGTCGAGGCTGCAGGTTACGAGGCTGATGATCTCATTGGTACTATCGCGACTCTTGCCCATAAAGAAAAGCTTCCAACCATTATTTTGACCGGTGATCTCGATACCCTGCAGCTCGTAAACGACACGACAAGCGTATACACGTTGCGTCGAGGGTTAACCGATGGGGTTATCTATGACGTAGCCGCAGTTAAAGAACGCTATGGGTTAACCCCCGATGCGCTTGTCGATTTTCGTGGGCTTAAAGGGGACCCGTCGGATAACCTTCCCGGAGTCAAAGGGATTGGAGAGAAGACGGCGGCGACCCTCATACGGCAGTACGAGACTCTCGAGAAGTTGTATGTCGCTGTAGAAAAAAGTACTACGCCAAAAGCCCCGTTAACAAAGCGGTTACGCGATCTTTTGCTGGAGCACAAGGAAGATGCCTTTATGACGCGTCAGCTTTCCACCATTGAATGCGATGCTCCATGGAAGGGGAAGCTTGATGAGTTAGCCGTTTCAGAGCCAGACATTGATGTCGTTGTTCAGCTTTTTCAGCGCCTAGAGTTTGGTTCGCTTCTGGCTAAATTGCCAACTACAGCAAAGACCGGACAGCAAACTGACGAGCCGGATTCTGCCAATAATAACCATTCGTATCATTTGGTAGATAACGAAGCTGCACTTAAAAATTTTTTGTCAGCATTGCAAAAGCAATCGTCATTTGCTGTTGACACCGAAACGACCGGACGCAATCCCTTCCAGTCAGCATTGGTTGGTATCTCTTTTTCGTGGCAAGAGGGTGAGGCCTATTATTTACCAATAAACAAGCGCCCAACCTATTTGGAGCAGGTCAGACCTATTCTCGAAGACACCAACATTGGCAAGTGGGGACACAACATCAAGTTTGATATGGAGGTGCTGCAAGAAGCTGGTGTGACGTTACGTGGTGTTGTTGGCGACACTATGGTTGCGTCCTACCTGCTCAACCCCGGTTCTCGGGCGCACGACTTAAATACGGTGACATTTACCGAATTTGGAAAACGTAAAATTTCAATCACGGAACTTATCGGTGACCCAAAGGGCGAGCAGAAAAGTATGGACGACGTTCCCCTGTCTGCTATTGCCGAGTATGCCTGCGAAGATGCTGATTATACGCAACGACTAGGGATAAAGCTGAGCCATTCTCTTCAAGAGCACGGGCTTAACAAATTGTTTACCACGATCGAAGTTCCGCTGCTGCCGGTGCTGGCTGCCATGGAAAGAAATGGCATTAAGCTCGAAACCGGTGTCCTTGCAGAACTACACTCACGAGTTGGTAAGCGCCTTACCTTACTAGAGAAAAAAGTGACGAAGCTGGCAGGCGTTACCTTTAATGTTGCTTCACCAAAACAGTTAGCCGAGGTACTTTTTAATACGCTTAAGTTATCAACCCAAGGCATCAGCAAAACAAAAACTGGTTTTTCTACTGCGGCGTCCGAACTTGAAAAAATGAAAGGTACCCATCCTATCATTGATGCCATTTTAGAATACCGAGAACTTGCCAAACTGCAGTCCACTTATATTGAAGCGCTGCCGGCGTTGGTAGACAAGAAGACCAGTCGACTGCACACCAGCTTTAATCAAACCATCACCGCAACCGGTAGGCTCTCGTCCTCTGATCCCAATTTGCAAAATATTCCAGTGAGAACGGAACTTGGCGCTGAAGTACGCAACGCCTTCGTTGCCGAAAAAGGGATGCGGTTACTCTCGGCCGATTACTCGCAAATTGAACTGCGTATTGTTGCGTCATTGGCGAACGATTCGACCATGCTCGCTATTTTTAAACGAGGGGAAGACATTCACCAAGCTACCGCCGCAAGAATTAACGGCGTTACCCTTGCAGAGGTTACACCAGCAATGCGTTATGCGGCAAAAGAGGTAAATTTTGGCGTTCTCTATGGTATGGGCCCCTGGGGTCTTGCCGCTCGGACCGGACTTTCAAACGAAGAGGCGCGATCGTTTATTGACCGCTACTTTACGACCTTTGCCGGTATTAAGCGGTATCTCGATGAAGTCATTGTCGAAGCAAAAAAGTCTGGTTACGCGGAAACAGTATTTGGTCGGCGGCGGTACCTGCCAGAACTTAGCTCTGGTGTAGCTCAGGTTCGCCAAGCGGGTGAACGGATGGCGGTTAATATGCCCGTGCAGGGTACAGCTGCTGATATTATAAAGCTGGCAATGATTCGTGTTTATCGAGAGCTCGAGGCCAAGGCGCCAGCAGTAAAGTTGGTATTGCAAGTACACGACGAACTCGTTCTCGAAGTTCCGGAAAACGAAATCAAATCGGTTGCGCGGACAGTGCAGGAGGCAATGATTTCGGTTGCTGATTTGTCGGCTCCTATTGAGGTGCACCTAAAAGCCGGTGTAAGTTGGGGAAAGCTCACTCGCCTAGCGTTGTAGCGATATGGTTTTTTTTATCACCGGGCCAGACACGTATCGTGCGAGAAAGCAACTCGCTTCACTACGAGAGAAATTTTACCGCGAGGTTGACGATACCGGTCTCTCCAGTAGCACCATCGACGGAATAACGCTTGAAGTCACTGACGTTCGCCATCAATTTAAAAGCGGTGCGCTTATCGCCCGTCGTCGATTGCTTATCGTTGAAGGTTTGTTCGCAAATAAAAAGCCGGCTGTTCTCGATGCAGTGCTCTCTGCTTTAAGCGAAGAAGCCAAGGAAGGAAATGTCATAATTTTTTATGAACCCGATGATGAACCAAAAACAAAGCATGCCCTTCTTTCTTGGCTGCGTCGTCATGCTTACTGCCAACCCTTTCCAAAACTTTCGCGGTCTGAACTAGAACGGTGGATTGCGGCTACCTTTGCTTCAAGCAAACGCCCTATGTCCCCGTCCGTGAGCGCAACGCTAGTCGGTCGTGTTGGAGAAGATTTGTGGGCGTTGAGTCATGCAATACAAAAAATTGATGCCTATTTGCCCTTGGGTACAGTTGTCGAAGACGCAACGGTAAAAGAGTTGACGGCTGCACCAGTTGACGAAGATGTGTTTGGTCTCGTTGAAGCAATTGTGGCTGGTACTCTTTCGGTTGCCTTGCCTCGGTTAAGTCAGCAACTAGATGGGGGTTTGGCGCCAGAGCTTCTCATATCGCTTCTTGAACGGCAGTTTCGGGTTATCTACTTGTTAAGCACTGCAGGAAACGACAGACAAGCACTCTCTAGTGTTCATCCTTACGTTGTAAAAAAACTTTCAGCCATTGCTCGGCGGGTCGATCCTGTCCATACGCAAAAGGTCTACACCGCCTTAGCGAATGTAGACCTTGCAATCAAAACAGGAAAACTTGATGGAAAGACAGCACTGGCTCAGTTTGTTACGAAACGTTTTTCTGCAGCCGTTTCATAAGGCGGGACTTCGTTCGAGCGGCGGCACTCTTTTTAAGTATGTTCTTTCGTACCGAACGGTCGACCAGTTTTGCAGCATCTCGAACAATCGCTTCTGCGTCAGTCGATTTTTCACCAGCCGCTTTGCGTGCTTGCTTGAGGGCTCGTTTAAGTTCTTCTTTAATTTCTCGATGCTTAAGCAACGTTTTGTTCGACTGGCGAAGTGCTTTCTCGGCGCTTGGTTTATTTGGCATAGGTATACTAGCGGATAAAAGTAGGATTGAGCATAGCAGGTTTTTAAATGCCGTCAACCGTTAGGCTATTCTTCGGTAACCTGTACATCGGCACTACGCGCCAAAAAAGGCTCTGGCGCTATCAGTTTGGTGGTGAGAGTAGTTTGGTCGATTTCTTCGAAGTCAACGCTCTCGATTAGTGAAAATAGGCCAATAGCAGTCCGTCGTAGCTCACGCACGAAGCCTCCGGTTTTCAACGCTGCGCCAATATCTCTCGCTAAGCTTCTTATGTAGGTACCGGAAGAGCACCGTATCGACATGGTAAGTAGCGGGTAGTCGAAACGTTGAACCGTTAAATCAAAAATGGTGACGGAGTGCAATCGAGGGGTAACCACTTTTCCGGCTCTCGCCAATTTGTAAAGCGGTGTGCCCATTTGTTTTTTTGCCGAAAAATTGGGAGGGCGTTGTTCTTGTTTTCCAATAAATTGGCCAAGAATCATAGTAAGTTGTTCGCTGGTGGGTTGTTGTGCGTTTAGTGTTGGCGTTAAGGGAGCCTCAGCGTCATCGGTTACTGTTGTGCTACCAAGCTCAATCATACAGTCATAGCATTTTGGGAGGCCCACAAGCATACCCAAAGATTTTGTTGCTTGACCAAGACCAAGGATGAGTAAGCCGGAAGCTAGAGGGTCAAGCGTTCCCGCATGTCCAACTTTAACCCGCCTTCCAGCAAGACTGGTTGCGGTATGTCGAACAGCGGCGACAACATCATGCGAGGTCGGTCCTTTGGGCTTATCGACAAGAAGAAAACCATTAGTTGGCATAAGCTATTATTGACGAGGGATACAATTTCTTCTATAATCAAAACCTTATGAATCTATCAGAACTTGCCCGACGACTCAAGGTCTCCCCGAACGAGCTTCGTGAAAATCTTCCGAAGCTTGGGTATGATATTGGGCGAAAAGCTATTAAGGTAGATGACCGTGTGGCGACGCAGATTTTGCGTACGTACACGGCGACGATGCGTGAAACAGAGCACCGACAGAAAGAGGAGAAGAAACAAGCAGAAATTAAAGAAGCCGTTGCCGCTGCCAGTACTGGCGTCGAGCTACCATCAGAAATTACCGTACGCGAACTCGCTGCCACTCTTGGTATTGGGGTTACCGTACTTATGACCGAGCTTTTAAAGAACGGCATTTTATCTTCCGTCAATGAACGTCTCGATTTTTCAACCGCTGCCGTTGTTGCTGAGGATCTTGGCTTTACGGTGAAAGAAAAAGGAGAGAGCGGTTCGGGAGAAGGAACGGTTGGGGCATCGGAAAAACTTAAAGTGGCGCTCAAAGGTGCACCCACAGAGCCCCGACCGCCGGTCGTTGTCGTGATGGGACACGTCGACCACGGCAAAACGACACTTCTTGACGCTGTTCGCAAAACCGACGTAGCTGCAAAAGAGAGCGGTGGAATTACCCAGCATATTGGTGCCTACCAAGTGCACCACGAAGGGAAGGTAGTGACTTTTATTGACACCCCAGGTCACGAAGCGTTTCGTACGATGCGCTCCCGCGGTGCGAAAGTTGCGGATATTGGTATTTTGGTAGTAGCGGCAGATGATGGGCTAAAACCGCAAACGCATGAAGCGTTAAAGATGATTCAAGGTGCTGGTCTGCCTTTTGTTGTGGCTATCAATAAGATTGATCGCCCTGAGGCAAACATTGAGCGGGTCAAGCAAGAATTAGCTGCCATCAATTTACTCCCAGAAGATTGGGGAGGGAAAACGATTTGTGTGCCGATATCTGCTAAGTCTGGTGAAAACATCGATAAGCTTCTCGAAATGGTTCTTTTGGTGGCTGAGCTTAATGCTGAAAAGATAATAGCTAACCCAAACGCGCCAGCGCTTGGTTCGGTTATCGAAGCTCGTGTCGATCCGGGCGAAGGGCCGGTAGCTACCATCCTCGTACAAAATGGGACACTGCACGTAGACGATGCGCTTGTACATGGCGATATGCTTATTGGTAAGGCCCGTGTTTTAAAAAACTATTTGGGAGAAACCGTTGCAGAAGCAATACCGTCAACACCTATTAGAATTCTTGGCCTTAAAGATGCACCAGAAGTTGGCGACGTACTGGAGGCTCGTGATCCAAAGAAAGAGTATAAGGTGCAGAAGGGCAAACGTTTGCGTCGGCAGAGTGGTGCAACAAATGTGGTGAGTGTCTTGCGAGACGAGTCCAAAGGCGGAGAGCAAAAAGTTATTCCACTTTTAGTCAAAGCAGATGTGCTCGGTTCACTGGAAGCGATTGTAGAGTCGATAGAAAAAATTGCCCAGCCGGAAGTCAGGGTACAAGTTATTAGTAAAGGGCTTGGTAACATTACCGAAGGTGACATCGAGCGTGCCTCGGCGACACTAGGTACCACCATTGCGGCTTTTCGGGTGCAGACTACACGGGAAGCAACCGAATCGGCAGACCAGCTCGGCATCGTGGTAAAACGCTATGAAGTTATTTACGACTTGCTGGCCGACCTAAAGGCAAAAGTGTCAGAAGAGTTGACACCAGAGGTTGTGCATACCGATCTCGGAACCGCTACGGTGTTGAAGATATTCCGTCAGGAGCCAAAGCGGCAGGTTATCGGTATGCGGGTAACGAACGGACTCGTCCGGGTGGATGCTATTATTACTGTTCGTCGGGGTGGAGAACAAATCGGAACGGGTACGATTAAGAAATTGCAATCTGGTAAAGAAGAAATACGTGAAGCCGCTAGTCCTAGTGAATGTGGTTGCGAAATTTTTGGTGCGCCAAAATTGAACGAAGGCGATACCCTTGAGCTCTACACCGAGGTCGAGCACCGTCGCGTTATCAATTAAGCTATGCCGTCGCGCCGGACTGATCAGGTAAGCGCAGAGCTGCGAATGCAAATTAGTCGCTATCTTGTTGAACACCAAGAGGAGCTACCTACGGGGGTACTCTGTACTGTTACCGTGGTGTCTACAACCCCCGACCTAAAACGAGCGACGGCGTATGTAACCATTTTCCCAGAAGGGAAGCGTGGCACCACACTCACTGCGCTACGTCGCTTAACCAAGGAACTTAATGGTGCTCTGTTTCACGAGTTGCCTATTAAGGTAGTGCCGAAAGTTCGATTTTTGCTTGATACCGTCGAGACGAAGGCAGCTGACATAGAGCTCTTACTTAATAAGGTTGCCGAAGAGTTGCCTCTGGAGGAATAAAGCAAATGACTTTTTCTTTTTACCAGCAAGTAGTTCAAGCACTACGCGCCTCGCGCCATCCACTTTTAGTGCTTCTCAAAGATGTTGACGCTGACGCAATAGGGTCGACCATGGCACTTGCCTACGCCCTTCGCGAGCAGGGTGCGACGCCAACTATTTTTTGTCTTGCTGAAATTCCTGCGTCACTCTTTTTTTTACTTGATCCGCGCATTCCTTTTGTCCAAGAGTTTAGTCTTCTTGATCGTGCTAGCATTGACGCTATAACAGTCGTCGACGCCGGTCATTTAGGACGAACCGGCATTGAGGCAGAACTAACCGAATTAAAAAATGCCGGTGTTCCCCTCCTCAACATCGATCACCATGAAATGGCGGCACCGTTTGGTAGTATCAATTTGGTTGACGTAAACGCTTCTGCGACCACCGTTCTTGTGTACGATGTATTAAAACTTGGTGGCTGGACTATTTCTCGAGACATTGCGACAGCAGTACTTACCGGTATCATTGCTGACACTGGCAATTTTTCTAACGGTGGTACCACCATTCGAGCGCTTGAGATTGCCGCGCATTGCTACGCTAAAGGAGCGGAAAGTCGACGTATTATTACTGAACTGTATCGTTCGAAACCCTTTGACGCGTTAAAGTTGTGGGGCGATATTCTCGCACGGCTAACAAAAAATGAAACGCTTGGCATTGTGTCAACCGTGATTTTGCAAGAAGATTTTGTGCACCACCAAATAGATGACGAATCAACCGAAGGGCTGGCAAATTTTCTCAACGGCATTGGCAATATGCGCGCTGCGCTCATTTTAAAAGAATTGCCTAACGGTGAAGTACGCGGTAGCCTTCGAACCACTCGTGACGATGTTAACGTAGGGGCTCTTGCTGCTGCACTTGGCGGTGGGGGACATCGAAAAGCTGCCGGCTTTACCATCACTGGCCGCATAGAGAAGCGAGGCAATGGTTGGCAGGTAGTATAGCTTTACCGAACCGCTTAGGTTTGTTAGGATAACGCTACTATGACTCTTATCCCTACTGTTATTGAGAAATCGACGTACGGCGAACGCGCCTACGATATTTATTCACGACTTCTTAAAGAGCGCATCATTTTTTTGGGGGACGTTATTGACGACGGGGTGGCGAACACCGTTATTGCCCAGCTGCTCTTCCTTGATTCCGACAACTCAAAAAAAGATATTAAGGTTTACGTGAACTCACCAGGTGGTTCAGTTACTGCTGGTCTTGCCATTTACGATACCATGCAGTACGTAAAAGCGGACGTCTCAACTATTTGTATTGGTATGGCTGCTAGTATGGGGGCATTTCTTCTTGCCTCTGGCGCCAAGGGCAAGCGTTTCATTTTGCCAAACGCCGAGGTGATGGTACATCAGGTGATGGGCGGCGCCGAAGGGCAAGCGTCAGATGTTAAAATTCGCGCCGAGCATATCTTGCGCATTAAAGATAGACTCAATAAGATTTTGGCAGGGCATACCGGTCAACCCGTTGCCAAGGTAGAAAAGGATACCGACAGGGATCGCTTTATGACCGCCAAGGAAGCACTGGAGTACGGCATCATTGATAAGATTATCTCAGGAAAAGCCAAGGTATAGTTTTTCGCTTCGGCTTGTTAGAAAAACGGCAATAAATCGTGCTTGCTTTTGTAAATGAAACGTGGTACAGTTGCGCCGCGAGTATTTCATTTACTATTAACGACGATGAACACCCGTTTTCGGTCATATGTGCACGGATGTTGCGGTTTTACTGTCTTCCCCATGATTCATCACTTTTCTAGCAGTCAGAGGACATCTATCGGAGCGTAAAGCGCGCCGATTTTTCAGTTACCACAACTCGGCATATTCGGAAGCGGTGTTCGCAAGAAGAACACCAGTATGTCATTTACTATTATCAGTTTGTTTATCGGAGCCGCTGTCGGTTTCGGTATTGGGTATGTCGTTCGTCAGGTGCTTGGCGCCCGCACGGTGAACTCTGCCGAAACAAAAGCGCAAGAAATTATTACGTCGGCAAAACGTGAGGAGCAGGAGGCCATCTTGGCCGCCAAGCAAGAGTCAATCAAAATTATTGATGAGGCCAAGCGAGAGATTAGCAATGAGCGTCAAGAGGTGAAGGAACAGTCTAAAAGACTAGAGAAGCGTGAGTCACTTTTTGAGGCAAAACTTCTTGATGTTGACGCAAAGGAAAAAAAGCTGGACGCCGTTAAGACGTCCCTTGAAGAAAAAGAGACAAAACTTGCCACCGAACAGCAGGAGGTAACCAAGCGACTCGAGTCGGTTGCCGGGCTTAATCGCGAGCAGGCGACCGAGCAGTTGCTCGCGACTGTCGAGAGTGAGGCAAAAGAAGCTATTGTGGCCCGCATCCGCAAGCTGCAAGACGAAGGAGCAGCAGAGATTGAAGAAAAAGCAAAACGCGTTCTCGCCATGGTCATTCAGCGCTGTGCTATTTCACACGCTGCCGACACTATGACGACCACCGTTGATTTACCCTCTGACGATATGAAAGGGAGGATCATCGGAAAAGAAGGGCGAAACATTAAAGCCCTCGAGCAGTTAACCGGAGTAGAAATTATTGTTGACGACACACCAGGAAGCGTTATGATTTCTGGATTTAATTTGGTGCGCCGTCATTTGGCAAAGCGCGCCATTGAGCGGTTGATGCTTGATGGGCGTATTCATCCAACGCGGATAGAAGAAGCAGTGCTGGAAGCCAAGCGCGAGCTAGCACTTGAAATGAAAAAAGCGGGAGAAGAAGCGATGTATCAACTAGGCATTACCGGCATCGATCCTAAGCTGGTGCAAATTCTTGGTCGGCTAAAGTTCCGCACCAGTTTTGGACAGAACGTCCTTCAGCATTCTATCGAGGTGGGGACGCTTTCTGGGTTACTGGCCGAAGAATTAGGCGCCGACGTTACGGTTTGTAAGAAAGGCGGTCTCTTCCACGACATCGGTAAAGCGGTTGATCATGAGGTTCAGGGTGCGCACACCGAACTTGGCTATCGATTGATGAAAAAGTACGGTTTACCAGAGAAGATTGCCTACATGGCAATTGCGCACCACGAAGACAGACCAGAAACCGTGGAAGGCGTTATTGTGCGTACCGCAGATGCTATTTCTGGTTCTCGTCCAGGTGCGCGACGTGATACGGTAGAGCGCTACATTCAGCGACTAGAAGAAATCGAAAAAGTGGCTACCTCACTGCCGGGTGTTACCAAAGCGTACGCTATTCAGGCGGGAAGAGAGGTTCGCGTTTTCGTCACACCAACTGAGGTTGATGACCTTTCGATGGTGAAGCTCGCGCAGCAAATTGCTCGTACCATAGAGTCCGAGTTGAACTACCCTGGGGCAATTAAAGTAAACTGCATTCGAGAAACACGAGTTATTGAGTACGCAAGGTAGCGCCAAAGGCAAACCGTATATCGTATGACCTTAAAGCTTCTTTTCTTTGGTGACATCATGGGCCGCATTGGTCGGCGAGGAGTAGCAGGCGTGCTTGCCCACTGGAAAGATCAGCATCGCCCTGATTTAGTTATTGCTAATGTTGAAAACCTTGCTCATGGTAAAGGGGTGACCAAGGTTACCCTTGAAGAGATCAGAGCGGCAGGGGTTACCGTTTACACGAGTGGTAACCATATCTTTAAGAAGCCGGAGGTATACGAAATAATCGACGATCCGGCAATTGCTTTGCTTCGCCCGGCAAATTATCCGCCCGGTGCTCATGGTCGTGGAACGGTGGTGGTTGATGCGGGCGGCAAGAAAGTGTTGGTGATTAATTTGCTTGGACGGGTGTATATGAACGAGCATACCGATTGTCCTTTCCGTACCGTTGATGCCATTCTCGAAGAGTATAAAGATGTTACGCGTGCAGCGACCATTGTTGATATACACGCCGAGGCGACAAGTGAAAAGGTGGCGCTAGGGCTTTATCTTGATGGACGAGTGAGCGCTGTGTTGGGTACGCACACCCATGTGCCGACTGCTGACGCCGAGGTACTACCAAGAGGTACGGCGTATCTCACCGATGTCGGTATGACCGGTGGCAAGGGGACAGTGCTCGGGGTTGATAAGGTAAATATTATAGAGAACTTTTTAACGCAAGAGCCGCGGCGACATGAAATTCCAGAGAGTGGCACGTGCGTAGTGAACGCAGTGCTCGTTACGATTGATGCCATAAGTGGCAAGGCAACAGAGATAAAGCAGTTGAGAGAAGAAGTGGAAGTGTAGTGGCTAAGTCATACGCTCTAAGCTGTACGATTAGTTTATTTCTTCTTGATTAAAATTTATTCTGATAGAAAGTTAGGGCTGCAGGTTGTATGTGTTTTGGCATAGATGATGTGAACCTTG
>PFET01000001.1:2085-84067 GCA_002793855.1 Candidatus Uhrbacteria bacterium CG10_big_fil_rev_8_21_14_0_10_48_11 | reverse complement strand
GTACCCGGCTGACGGCGCGCTTCAGGACGAGTGGTGACGAACAAGCACGCCTCGTCTCCCGCTTCGTCAGACAGCTTGTTCGTATCTAGGTGCCACTCGTTCCTTCCCATGCTCACAGCCGGTACGATGGGGGTAGCAAATGGCAAATAGCAAATTGCAGGCGCATTGTTTTAGTAAAGAATTATATAACTTGGTCCCAACAATCTGGTGCAGTAAAGTGATACGCTCACTTTATATGTAATTTCTCTGAGTGTCTTTTCCTGTTAGCGCTCCGTCGTAGTGCTTTTTCTTTCCGCTACCCCTTCGCCGCCCGAGGAGAGTGGGCGGACGACTGACGAGCCGAGTAGCGACGGTACTGTTTGATCCAGCCCTTTCTTGAGACACGACGGCACAGAAAGGGCTGGGGAGTTCACCGTCACCGGTGAGTCTTAGGAGCGCCCACTGACTTCTAGTGTCTGCGTGGGGTGGGCTTTCTTTCGTCTATTTCTTTACCCGCACAAAGAAATGACAACTCATAGGTTCCTGATAGGGAGCGAGTTTGGCTAAGGTTATTACTATTATTTACAAAACTAAAATCCCATACTTTTGAATGGGATTTTAGTTTGCGTATCCTCTCGCGGGGCAAGTAGGAGGAGAGAGATTTTCTCGCGACATACGTTTCTCGTTTGAGAGACGTTTGTGTTTGAGAGCTACTTGCCCCACGAGAGGAAATGAACAGTTGCTCATTAGTAGGATAGCACAGAGAAAGGGAGGGAGAAGAGTGCGGTAAAGGTTAGTCATTTGTGGGGCGACTTACCTAACACGCACACTCTTCTCCCTAGTCCACTAGGTCGGGGGCGGTGACCCAGTGGATAGTTGGAGGGAGTACAGCTTGGGGTGAGCATTTTGGGAAACGTCTCACCCTTTACTGACTCCCTCCGATCCCGAGGAGTGGAGGATCGTACCTCCTCGGAAAATTTGGTGGCACCGGCGGCTCATTTGCCCGATTCGCCGCCGGTGCCGGTTTGCGCCGAAGGAGGCCTAAGGCGCCCATTGAGATTAACGGTTCATGCCGTTCATCGCAATGGGCGCGTTTCTCTATCGCGTAAAGAGGAAGGGGGCGTTGGCGAGTACAGACAAGCCAAGCCCCCTGAACAGCGCGGACGAGTACAATATCGAGTGTTGGCCCCCTCTTAGAGAGGACTTTTATTGTTCGTCGGCGCCAGTAACCGAGGTGGAGGTTAGACAAAATCTAACCTAAGGCCATTCGGTCAAAATTCGGCGGAGGGTGGGTGCAGGGATACGCGCAACCACAACCACTCCGCCGGCGCAGCAATACGAGCGAAAAGGTGAGGGCGGAATTTCCCTCGGTTTCCTTTTCTGGTCCTGCCTCGTCCCCCGATGGGCAGGAACTCTCATGCCACGCGAGTTGTAAGCAGAGATGATGTGCCGTTGCGGCACGAGGGACATCTCTACTTCAATGTTTGTGAGTTATAGAATAACCCACCGATCTGGGGGTTAGGGCAACACACTACCCGAAGGTGCGTGCTGGTATGTTCTTTGAGAAGGGAAGTTCTAGTAGATACCAGAACCAGCCTTCCGCCGGAACCCTCGTCCACGTTAAGCGGAACGAGTCTGACCCTCCACGTCGGTGGGTGCCCCGATAACGGGACCACCACAAAGGCGTCATCGTAAGATGTCCACCAACCTCCGGGCTAGGACTTGAGTTTTGGTCCGAAGACCACCCAAGTTAAGGGCTTTGAAGTAGGAGCAGGTTAGTCAAGACCAACCCAGTCTTACCGCGAGCCGCCCTGATTCGTGTTACCGAAAACAGGTCTAGCCCCAGAAGTTGCCGCACACCTTGCCAGCAAACAAAAAGACGCAACTATTTTGGAGAGCTACGTCTTTTTGCGCAGCGCCACGCCGGGCGTGAACCCGAGGGTGGTGCTACAGAGTCTCTCTCCTCTGAGCTGTTTAATATCTAAAGAGCAGGGTGTTCCATTTAAGGAACTAAACAATATAGCGCACCCCTTCAAATCTGTCAAGACCTAGCGTCAAAACGTCGCATTTTCATTAGGAAAAACTGTAAAATAAGCATTTTTACCCCACTCGATTCTTTGCTGATTTTTACGTACAATAGAGTTTTTGTAGGGACATACATAGAAATATATAGCCTATTTTATCGTATTGATTCCACAAAAAAGTTATTCAAATGATGTCCTATTGATGGTTGACCTCTTTATATAGGCGTCTGGGTGGAAATATTATTAGGGGTCATGAGAGTTAGTAAAAAATACTGTCCTTGGCCATGGCCCAAAGCCATATTGGTTTTTAAAGACAATAAAGTCACTTATAATGGTTATCGCTCCGATCTAGAAGAAATTGGCAAAAAATATTTTGTGTCTTATTTATTTAATAAAAATAAATACAAAACTCTTTGGAATCTGTGGGAAGATTTGGTTAAACAATATTATAAGATGGCAAAAGTTTTAGAGGCGATTAATTTCAAAGAACTTTCCGATAAAGCATTATCAACTCTCTATAAAAATTTTCATCAATTTATAGATTTTTTTTGTAATATTGTCCATGTGCCGGAAATTGCCAATTATGGAGGTGAGCCGTGGCTTTTACGTAGATTAAAAAAAATTAACATTGGTAAAGCTGAAGAATATTTAGAAATATTATTAGCCCCTGTTAAGTGTTCATTTTTTCAACAAGAGGAGCTAGATTTGTTGAACTTGGCCTCTATAAAAAACAACAAATTATTCAAAATAGCCCTTGCCGAACACACTCAAAAATATCATTGGCTATTAAACAGTTATGGCGGTAACAGGATTTTAAATGAAAAATATTTTTATAGACAACTAAAAAATTTATTATTCAAAATAACGCCGACATTAAAAAAACAAATTGTTCAACAAATTACTGAAACTAAAAAAAAGAAAAAGAATTTAGTTAAAAAATTAAAGCTTCCTCGAGATATTCAACTAGCCGTAGACCAACTTAGTCATACAATTTGGTGGCGTAAGATTTACGCAAGGGTTATATTTGGCGTATGCAATATTATGAAGATTTAATAGTCAAAGAAATCGGTCGTCGTAATAATTGGAAGTTTAATGACTGGCTATGGTGTTGGCCGTCGGAAGTATTGCAATTAGCCGAGGGCAAAAAACTTAATTGTAACAAAATAGTTTCTTGCAAAAAGCTTATGTTTGGGTGTCGGGGAAGGAGAAAATTGCTGAATTTTATGGTCAAAGAGCCGAAGTGGTATTTAAGATATATAACCCCAAAGTTTATCAAAACACCAAAATCATAAAAGGTTTAGTGGTGAGTAAGGGTTCTGGTCATATTGAAGGGCGGGTAAAAATAATTACTAATCCTTTTACTGACGGTAAAAAGACGAAGCAAGGAGATATTCTTGTTTCTATTGCCACCACGCCGGATATTGTGAGCGCTATGCGTAAAGCCGGAGCTATTGTAACGAACGTAGGTGATATTACCTCACATGCCGCTATTGTTTCTCGATAATTAAATGTTCCTTGTGTAATTGGCACAAAAGTTGCCACTTTGGCTTTCAAAGATGGCGACCTTGTAGAGGTAGATGCGAATAGAGGAGTAGTAACTCTAATTAAAGTATGAGTTGCTTAGTACGTCAGCAGAGGCTTGCCCCATACTCAACATGCGTAGCGGTGTTGTAGTACTGGGGTAGATGCGAATAAAGGGATAGTTCGTAGAATAAAGTAGTATTAATCGCATAGAGACCAAGACCTTCGCATCGCTTCAACTGGGGTTTGAATCCCCAAACCAAGATGACGTCGTTCATTGTTGTAGTAGTCTAATCAGAGCTTAATATGTTTGTTTAAGGTGGGTGGGTGATGTTTGTATCTTTTTATCTCAGTTCTAAGATCATCTTGGATAGTGCGATTAAATCTTTCAACGTGAGCATTGTCATTGGGCTGCCTTATTCGACTATGTCTATGACGAATACCTTTAGCTTTCAGTCTACAAGTGAAATGAGTACTAAACTCTGATCCATGGTCAGTTTGAATACAAGAGAAGGGAAAAGGGGCTAAACTTTCAGCCGTTTGGGCCACTTCTATACTTCTCCTAGTGTTGATTCTGGTACTGGCCTTGGCATCAGCCCCTCTAGAACATACATCAATCAAAGTTGTTACATACATACGTTCTATTCTAGTTTTCATAATATGAATATTATCCATTTGAACTAATATTTCTGGCTTTTCTGCCACCGGTCTATCACCTGAAAGGTGATACTTTTTCCACGGACTACGTTCTTTTATTAGATACCTTCTTTTCAATACTCTTTGCACCGTACTCAAACTCACTATTGTTCCTTCTCTGGCTAACTCGGCCTGAAGCACTTCAGAGCATCTACCTCTCTTCGGTCGCAGTTCAACAATTCTGTCTTCAATAGCTTTGTCCATTCTTCTTGGAGAAATCTTAGGTCTACTACTTTCCGAAGGGATGTGACACCAGCCATACTGAGGAGCTTTGGCCAACCAACGTACAACTGTACTTTGGTTTACTCCAAGAGGTTTAGCCACCATTCTAGTACCCCACTCTTGTTGTCTATATAACTTAATACCTTCCATGCTGACCTTTGCTATATGAGTATTTATTGTATATGCCATATCCCCATAGTTTACCCTAGGGTGAAGCAAAGGCATTGAACCATTACGTTTAATTTGACAAATCGCCAATAAAAGTGTATACTTATAAAAGTTAGTAAATTAATATATCATTATTGTGTTTAGAGAAAAGTCATTTTCTGAGGCGCATAGAGAAGCCAAAGATGCGGGTAGAGAAAAAGGGAAAAATGTTTCTGTACAGTTTGTTTTGAGACGTCACGAGAATCCTGGTAAGTTACCCGACGGGATGTCAGCTGATTTTATAACCGAACAAGGAATTGCTAATGCCCAAAAAACTGGTGGAGATTTAGCAGATGAAGCAACTTATTTAATGGTTACTGGTAGTAAAAGGGTAAAGAGAGGGAGAGAGACGGGTGGTCATATTGCAGGAAGTTTTAGAGATGAAGCCGGTGCTGCCGCTTTGGTAAATAAAGAAATGAGCGCCGAGGCACAAGAAAAAGCTGGTCATGGAAAAATGCCACCGGGGGACGTAGTTATTTATCGCTCGGGGGATCTTGACCCGGTAAAAAATTTTGCGACGGTTATGAAACAATCTAAGGAAGCCGGTGCAAAAGATGTAACAGAAGTAATTCAATTTTGGATAGATAATCCAGATAAAGCCAAAGCGGCTGGTACCTTAACATCAGAAGAAGTGGCGGCTGAACTTGCCCATCGACTTAGTATTGGAGTAAAAATGTCTGACCGTTTATACGAAGATACAGACCTTCGTATCGAAAATTTAACCCACGGTCCAAAGCCGGATGCCTTATTGAGCGAAATAATGCTTCAAAAGGACGGAACTCGTGGGTTTGAAAAACTTGAGGAAATAGGTGGCGCTTTTAATGCCGGTGAAGGAGTTGTTTTTGACATTAACCGAGACAGCGACGGTGAAGTGAGTTTAAAGATAAAATTCCGAGGAGAAGAATATGGTGTAGATATGAATCGCCTTGATGAGTTACAAGACCTTTATAGAAAAATGCAAGAAGAAAAACGTAAAAAGTAAAGATTAGTTATTGTTTATGTTTGTTGGGACCTTTAAATATGATTGAGACAGATATTAATGTTGAGCTGGAAAACGTTTTGCATAGTGTAAAATCAAACAATATTAATTCGGTGGAAAAAGCGCCGGAAGAAAGGCGCGATATTATTCATCGCGAAAAAATGCCACTTGATTGACAGAAGGAAATAAAGGAGGAATATAAAAAATGAAGCAAAGGTAAGAATATTTTGGTGGCTGTACGCTCATCGGCTACAGCTGAAGATTCAAAAGTAGCTTCCTGGGCGGGGGAGTTAGAAACTTATTTGAATGTTTCGCAAAAAAATTTAATTCCATCAGTAATTAAATGTTGGTCTTCTTTGTTTACTTCACGCGCTATCTTTTATCGTTTTGAAAAAAAATTACACAAAAAACCAGTTTCCGTGGCGGTGGTAGTTCAGCAAATGGTGCAATCTGAAGTATCAGGTATTACTTTTACCGTGCATCCAGTAACGAACGATTACGACCAAATGGTAATTGAGGCTGGTTTAGGTTTAGGTGAAGCCCTTGTTTCCGGCCAAGTAACACTCGGCACTTATATTATTTTGAAAAAAGATTATTCTTTGTTGGATGTAAATGTTTCTGAGCAAAAAATAGCTATTGTTAAAGCATTAAAAGGAAACATAGAAAAAAAATTAAGTGCTAAAGTTGGTGGCAGGCAAAAGCTTACTGGTAAACAAATAGTTGAGTTAGCTAAGATTTGTTCTGGTATTGAAAAACATGATAAACATCCACAAGACATAGAATGGGCGTTGGTTAAGAATAAGTTTTATATTACCCAGTCTCGGCCGATTAGTACTTTATAAAAGGTATATATTTTGACAGAGAGAAGTCTCGCTTGTATGATGAGCTCAATTAAAGGCACTAGTGGGGCGGCCATGGTGTAACGGTTAGCACAAGAGGTTGTGGACCTCTCGGCGAGGGTTCAACTCCCTCTGGCCGCCCCAGTGGCGCTTTTTTAATTCTCAAACGCGAGTCCCGCGAAGTTCTATAAAGCGGGGTAAACCGGCGACCGAAGGAAGTCCCTGTGCGGACGACCGAAGGAAGTCCCTGTGGGATTTTCTCAAATAACTCCCGCCGACGCTAAAGCTATGGCGGGCACGTTTTCCCTCTCGCGTACGGCTAGTGGTTTTGTGTCTCATTTTTGATTTTTCAGTTTCAGTTATACTTTTTGCATTTTGAGTTTTATTTTTTAGCGTAGAGCGTACGGCGTATAACGTACGGCTTTCTGTCTTCATCGTGCTATACTTTGCGATAGTTATGGCGGAATTAGCAACAACAATACACGAGACGCTATGGCACGCGCTTCCGTTTGAGGACGCGTTGCGTTCGCTTGGGGTAGAGCCCGAACGTGGTCTTACTGACTCGGAGGTTGCGACTCGGCGTGAAACGTCGGGCACAAACGAATTGCCGGTTGAAGGTGGTATAGGTTGGTGGCGGCTTCTTTTTCGTCAGCTCTCAAGTCCCCTCATCTATGTACTGCTCATTGCCGCTGGGCTTACCTTTTGGCTTCACGAGTACGTTGATACCATAGTTATTTTGGTGGTCGTTACTTTGAATACAGCAATCGGATTTTACCAAGAGTATCGGTCAGAACAGACGCTTGTCTCGTTGCGCAGGATTGTTCGGGTCTTGGCAATTGTGAAACGAAACGGGCAGCTTCATAGAGTAGATGCGGCAGAGTTGGTACCCGGTGATATTATTGAGCTGCGCGCCGGCGCAAAAATTGCTGCTGATGCTCGCATTTTTTCAGCGCGCGATCTTGCCATAAACGAAGCGATACTGACCGGAGAATCAGCAGCGGTAAAAAAACATCCGGCGCCGGCAGAAACCGTTGCGGCGTTGGGCGACCGTTCAAGTATGGTATGGATGGGAACGACCATAGAGCGAGGGAGCGGACAGGCTGTTGTGGTGGCGACCGGAACCAAAACCGAACTTGGTCGCATCGCGCTTCTTACCAAATCAGCGAGCAGCCACCTGACGCCTTTGCAGCTACGGCTGCAGCGGTTGGCCAATATGATTAGTATTGCCGTTGTCGCTGCCGGGCTGCTCATTCTTGCCGTAGGGGCTTTAGAGGGGCTCGATTTTGTGCAGTCGTTCGAAACCGCCGTTGCGGTTGCCGTTGCGGCAATTCCTGAAGGACTCGTTGCCGCGCTCTCGGTTGTGCTGGCTGTTTCAACAACGCGCATTTTGAAACGAAAAGGTTTGGTCCGCAAACCAATTGCGGCAGAGACATTAGGTTCTACGACCGTCATTTGTGCCGACAAAACAGGAACCCTCACCGAAGGTGCCATGAAAGTTGAGCACGCTTTTCTTGAAGGCGATGCGCTGCCCGCATTCTTGGCGTTGGCGCTTGCCAATGAGGCAGTCATTGAAGAGAGTGGAGATTCGTATGTCTTTCGTGGTGATACGACTGATCAGGCTAAGCTTGAGTTTGTGCTTAATAAGAGGCCGTCACTTATCAAAGAGCGTAGCCGTTTTTCTTCGATTGCTTTTTTACCGTTCAGTTCACGAAGCAAGTACATCGCTACTTTCGTAGAGGGGGAGTCTTCTGAAAATGTCCATTGCTTGGTTAGCGGCGCCCCGGAAATATTACTCGATGCCGCTACCGTCCTTGGCGACGGCAAAACGATAACCACAGACGACCGAATACGTTTACTCGCTTTACAAAAGAAGCTTGCCTCTGAAGGGTACCGGCTTATTGGTGTTGCTGACCGGGTGCTTTCAAAGAACGCGGCATTTGATGACGACGAGGCGCTACGTGGACACATTAGAGAGCTTACCTTTCACGGTATCGTTGCGTTGCGTGACCCAATTCGTCGTGATGTAAACGATACACTGGAGGTAACACGGAAGGCCGGTATTAGAGTATTAATGGTAACAGGAGACCACGAACTGACCGCAAGCGCCATTGGTCGAGAACTTGGTTTTCCCTTGGGTGAGGGGCGCGTGGTGAACGGCTCGGTTCTCGATGCACTTTCTGATGCACTTTTGAAGGATACCGTGAAGCGTGCTTCTGTTTACTGTCGAGTAACGCCAGAGCATAAGCTGCGTATCGTTCGCGCGCTTATCGCAAACGGAGAGTCTGTTGCTATGACGGGTGACGGTATTAACGATGCGCCGGCACTGCGGGCGGCTGACATCGGTATTGCTACAGTAGCCGCAACCGACGTTACCAAAGAAGCGGCCGATCTTGTGCTTCTTGACGATGGACTTGGTACCATTGCCTCTGCGGTCAAAGAGGGTCGTATTACTTTTGACAATATCCGCAAAGTTACACTTTTTCTTTTTTCTGCGTCGTTTACCGAGCTCATTCTTATTGTCGGTACACTTCTGTTTAATACACCACTTCCCTTAACACCAGTGATGATTTTATGGGCAAACGTTATACAAGATGGTTTACCTACGTTTTCACTTGCTTTTGAGCCCGAAGAACCAAACGTTATGCATCGACCACCAGTTTCGCGCAGTGCAGCAATACTGACAGCGCAGGGGAAGGTCATCGTTTTTGGTACGTCAATTGTTAGGGATTTGTTGCTGCTCTCTGGCTTTATATATTTTACACAAGTACAACAACTCGATCTCGCTTACGTTAGAACAATTATTTTTGGTATCATTTCCATTAACCCGCTTCTGTACATTTTTTCGTTGCGCTCGCTTGGACGACCACTTTGGGTTACGGGCATCAAAGGTAACCGTTTCCTCCTCTTTACCAGTATTGGGAGTATCGCGCTCGCCCTCTCTACGATGTATTTACCGTTTTTCAACTACTTTTTAGGTACCGTACCGCTTAAGGCGGTGCACCTGCTTATCATTTTGGGTGTTGCTACTTTTGATGTCACGACCATTGAAGTAGTAAAGCGTATGAGTGCACACCTTACTGATTCGCAACATCGTTCCCCCGCACCGAGCCTTGCTTAGAGCCCCCCGACAAATTCTTCAAAGGCGGTTTCCTGTTTTGGTACGGCCGCTTCAGAGAGCGGAAGCGTAAAGATCATTTTTGTTCCTTTGCCTTCTTCCGATTCGGCATGAATATCGCCACCATGGTTTTTGATAATGTTTTTTACAATGAAAAGTCCGAGACCAGATCCCTCGGTTTGCATACGAACAACGTTGTCCGCGCGGAAAAATTTGGTGAAAAGTCGATGGATCTGATGGGCAGGAATACCGACCCCGTGATCTTGAATACTCACCTCAACGCTTTCCGGTAGGCGATTAGCAGTAACGTCGATGAGCCCACCTGGTTTAGAATACTTGATAGCATTTTCAATAATGTTCTGTATTGCCAAGTCCATTTTTGAGGTATCGATGAACAATTTTGGCAAGGTAAAGTTTGGTTTGTCGTAGGACAAACTGGCGCCCTGTGCAGCCGCTTCGACACGAAAGCGTTCTACGGTTTGCGACAAATAGGCCAAGAAATCGGTCGGAACGCGCTGGTAGCCAAAACGCCCCTCTTCAATACGCGCAACGTTCAAAAGGTCACCAACCAGTCGAACCATACGCTCGTTAACTCGGTAGCCGCGCTCTATAAACTCTCGTTGTTCTTGTGTTAGTGTGCCAATGTCACCCTCTTCAAGCATTTTTAGTGTCCACTTCACCGCAGAAAGCGGCGTACGCAGTTGGTGTGCTGCAATAGAGATGAACTCTGACTTCATTTGACTGATAAGCCGTTCCCGCCGCCGTTGTTCTTCTAGGCGATCAATCATAATGTTGAAGGCTTTGGTCAGTTCTGAAATTTCATCTCGAGAGTTGGTCTTGAGTCGATAACGAAGTTCGCCTTCGCCGACGAGGTGCGTAAGCTTCACTAAGCGTGTTAGCGGCCGAATGAGTGAAGCTGAGATAAGGCTGCCCGCGAAAATAACCATAATAACAACCAGCACCAGAATGAGAATGTTCTGCGCCAGTAAAACCTGCTCAACTTGGGTGACGCTGGTGGCTGGTAAAAATTGTCGAATAGAACTCTGGTAAACGGTTGCGGTAAGTCCTGCCGAGATGGCGATAGGTGTCACCGACAACAAAAAGAAGGTGCCGAGGATTCGCAGAAAGACAGAACGGCGACCGCCTTCCTGTACCAGCGTCGGTTCTGGGGTACGCGCTGGCGTTGTTACCGCAACTGTAAACGGGTTTTGTGGCAGTGGCTGAACGATCGGAGCCTTCTCTTTTATTTCAGGTTCATTGGGCATAGGTTGTAGTCGTTTCAGATTTGGTAACAAAATAGTCGGTCTGTTCAGCCTCTTCTTGAGTGATGATAATGTAGACAAAGAGGAAGCCGGCAACATAAAGAATACGAAATACCACTAGCGGCCACGAGGTAATCACTTTTGACTCGTCGATGGTACCAAGAAGTACGTAGAGTAGCAGCGGTACGGTCTGTAGCGCATCATAGAGGACAGTCTGGTTTCTTTTTTTTATCCAGTTTCGCAGTCGGTGAACAATATCAAAAATAGCGATGGGGACAATGAGAGCAATTTCGGCACCGAAGATAGTAAAGGAGCGGACGTTGATGGTTGCTTCTGCAGAAAAGGGAGTGACGTCATCCAGAGGAATGCCACCTTGTCGAAGCGCAAACCCAAGTGCCACAAGGCTAGCTATAAGGGACAGAAGACTACCAAAAGCGGCCAGTCGTCTGTTGGCAAAGACACGCGTGAGCAAATAGTAGAAAAGCGGTGGTCCACCCAAAAACACCGAGGCCTGCACCAAAATGTCGCTGTAGCCAACCCAGACACCAACATAACCGAAGCTGACGGCAATATAGCGTAACGCCGAGAATGACCACACCAAAGCGGTAAACCACCAGAACCAAGTATAGGCCTCGGTTGTCGGTGTTTGCTGCCGACGACGGCGAAAGAGCGCGTAGGTCAACGCGAAGGCGGCGCCAGCAACGGTGGCGCTAATGAACGCATTTACTAAAATGCCAATGCTTAAAATCGACAGTGCCATAGCATTATTGTATCACACGACCGCCGTTTTGGCAGGTTTGTCATCTCTCGACGACAGCATACATTTTCACGTATACTGGTATAGACGTCATTGAGATACTCATTGTGGGTATGTCGTTTTGTTAATTTATCTTGGCGGCTGTGCATTTAGAAAAACTAGAGCTACAAGGATTTAAAACTTTTGTCCATAAAACCGTTTTGCATTTTCCGCAGCCTCGCGGCAGCGAACAGCGGGGAGTTGCGGCCATTGTGGGGCCAAACGGCTCAGGGAAATCAAACTTTGCCGATGCGCTTCGCTGGGTAATGGGGGAACAAAGCCTCAAATCGATTCGTGGAAAAAAATCGGAAGACCTTATTTTTTCGGGTACCGAAAAGCTTGCGCGCGTCGGTATGGCAGAGGTTTCACTTTACCTTAACAACGAAGACAAACAGGCGCCCATTGACTACAGTCAGGTGGTTATTACACGTCGGCTTTTTCGAAGCGGTGAATCGGAGTATTTATTAAACAAGAAGAAGGTACGTCTGCAAGACGTTACCATGCTTTTGGCAGAGGCCAGTTTTGGGCAGAAAACGTACAGCATCATCGGTCAGGGTATGGTTGACGCTTTTTTAATGGCTAGCCCTTTAGAGCGCAAGAGTTATTTTGATGAAGCCTCCGGTACGCGGCCGCTGCAGCTTAAGCGTGAAGATGCGGAGCACAAGCTGACACTGACCGAAGATAACCTGCGCCAAGGGGAGGTTTTGGTAAACGAAATTACACCACGATTGCGCTCGCTCACGCGCCAAGTACATCGACTAGAACGCCGCGAAGAGGTGATGCAAGAACTTGCCGCGGTGCGAACGCAGTATTACGGTTCGATTTGTTACGAAAATAGCGAAGCGTTGCGTCAGACGACAAACGCCAAGGAGAAAGCACAGGCAGATAGAGAAGCAACTGCAGCTGCGTTGGCACAGCTAGAAGAAGCTTTTGCCAAGTTAGAACAGGCAACCTCAGTTAACGAACGCTTCCAGCAGCTAGAAGCCAATCATCAGCGTTTGTGGGATGCCCGCACGGCGCTTCGTGAAAAATTGGTTGAGGCGCGCACTGCGCTTGCCAGTGAAGCTAACCGCAATCGGCGCGGCGAGCAATCATCAGAAGCGTTGGCCGGTATCTATTACGACCTTGAGGCGGCCATAGCGGAACTCACCGCCGCCGCCGAGCAATCGGCGGAAGCAGCTCACCTCGCGCTGCGTGGCTCGCTTACCAGATTGCAGACGCACATTCAGCAGTTGAAGAGTCAAATTTTTGGCGCAGAAACAGAAAACGAAACCGCCCGTCAAGCACTCAAAGAAACTGTTCGTCAACTGCAGGAGGAGGAGCAAAAGGTTGCTGAAAAGTTGGCAGCAGTTGGGGAGGCAATGAAGCGGTTTCACGAAGACGAGCAGCAGAAAAATAAGGCGGTCTTCGAACTGGAGCGAAACATTCGCCAGACACGGGAAGCCCTAAGCGTACTGGTTGAAAAAGAGAATGAGTATAAAGTTGCATTGGCACGTCTACAGACCGAGAAAGAAGCGCTTGATCGTGAGCTTGAAGAAGAACTCGAAGGACAGGTTCCAGCGCCTGATCGCACCGTGTATTCGGTGCCGGAAAAAATGGCTATGCGGCAGCGCATCGAAAGTTTGAAACGTCGCCTGGCAGAGATTGGTACCATCGACGAAGAGACCGCCAAAGAGTACGAGGAGACAAAATCTCGGTACGATTTTTTGACCGGCGAGGCAGAAGATTTACGCAAAGCCATTGTCGATCTCAGAAAAATTATTAAGGAACTTGACGAAACTATTACCCGTCAGTTTAACGAATCGTTTCACCGCATCAGTATCGACTTCGAGCGTTTCTTCAAAATTTTGTTTAATGGCGGCACGGCAAAATTGGTTCGCGTTGCATTGCCGACCATTAGCGCTGCAGTTACTGACGACGAGGACGAGGAGGACGTCGCCGAGGAAGAAGAGACGGTAAATCGCAACGCGCCGGAGCGAGTTGGCATCGACATTCAGGCGACCCCGCCCAGTAAGCGATTAAAAAATATCAGTATGCTTTCTGGTGGAGAGCGCGCGCTGACCTCGCTTGCCCTTATCTGCGCCATTATTTCTTCGAATCCGTCGCCTTTTGTGGTGTTGGACGAAGTAGACGCCGCATTGGACGAAGCAAACTCGGTTCGCTTCGCCGAAATTATCGATCAGCTTTCTCATCGCACGCAGTTTATTGTTATTACCCACAATCGCGCCAGTATGCAGCAGGCGAACATTCTCTACGGTATCACTATGGGTGATGATGGCGCCTCGAAGGTGCTGTCCTTGAAGCTAGAGGATGTTCAGAAGGAGTAATCATATGGCAAATATTTGTAACCGGCGGTACGTTTGGCAAAGAGTACAACGAGGTAGTGGGGACTCTGTTTTTTAAGAAGACGCACGTTTCTAAAACGTTAAAGTGAGGTCGCAACCGGGTAAACGTAGACGCGAAAACATTGATGATGAGCGATAGCTTGGCTATGACTAACGACGACCGTCAAAGAATCATCCGTAGTATAAAACGATCAACGGCAGATCGGGTGATAGTAACTCATGGAACGGACACGATGGTGAAAACGGCAAAAGCGATTGCTGCAACCATTCACGACAAGACGGTTGTACTAGTCGGGGCGATTATTCCGTATAAATTTGGCAGTTCTGATGGTCTCTTTAACCTTGGCGCCGCTCTCGCCTTTGCCCAAACATTGCCGCACGGTGTTTACGTTGCAATGAATGGCCGTGTTTTACCTTATGACAATTGTCGAAAAAACCGTAAAACCGGAGCGTTCGAAAAGAGTAAGTAAAAAGAGGTAACCATGTTTTTGTTGTTCTCAAAATCCTTAGTATGACCGAGCAGCTATCGAAACCCGAACGCAATGAAGAGAAAGTTGTTTTGGGTCGGCATCTCCTGACTGATGATAAGGGCACGTTACAAGCTATGGCAGAAATTGAAGGCATCACCGTTGACGCCTTCGTGGCATCCTGAGCAGGAGGTAGAAACGGAATCAATCAAGCAACGAACTATTTGCAGGGTGATGGGACTAAACGTATTCGAACAGAACTTGCAACTATTGAAGACCCGAAAGAACGAGAACAGCACATCGGAAGGGCCCACTCAGCAACAATGTATGGGGAAGGGGGCTTCAATCGCTGGCACGTGCGACCTACTGGCGAAGTTGTGCTGTCAAATGCCGACAGGGCAACAGCAGAGAGGGCTCGGGCAAAAGGGTTTACGGTTATTGAGCAAATCCTTGACGAGATTTTATTTTTCATCTATAGTGCGGGAACCTGTAACGTAAGCAATTTATGGTAACTATTCGATTGAGCCGTGTTGGAAAACGAAAGCAGCCGACCTATCGGTTTGTCGTCCAGGAAAAAGGACGCGATCCGTGGGGTTCGCATATTGAAATTGTGGGTTCTTTTAACCCGCGTTCAAACCCGCGTGCCTATGTGCTAAAGGAAGACCGTATCAAGTACTGGCTCAGTGAGGGGGCGACTACTTCAGATACAGTGCGCAATATTTTGATTGACCAGAAGATTATCGAAGGTGAGAAGGCTCGGATTGTGAAGGTAAGTCGAAAGAAGCAGGCGGCAATTGCCGAGGAAGCGACAAAGAAGAATGATGCGGAAGAAGCGGCTTCTGCCTCCGCTAAAGCTTCCGCCTCCGCCGAGGCTACGACGGACAAGACGGAGAACAAAGAAGAAGCTAAAGCAAAGCCTGAAGAGGTAAAGGAAGAGGCAAAACCCGAAGAGACAAAAGAAGAGTCAAAAGCGGAAGCATCGACCTCCACCTCCGCCGAGGCTACGGCGGACAAGGAAGAAGCAAAGACAGAGTAAAGGATAAAATTAAGATTTTAAGAAGAGCCCCGCAAGGGGCTTTTTGTTTTTAGTAATGATTGGTTTTTATTTGTGAATCTTGTCCCAACGTAACGTCGGGACTGTAGGTTGCCTCATTTCTTGCTCGCTCCCGACGATCAGTCGGGACTCCGATTCCTTACAATATTAAATAAGCGTCGAGGCCGAATAAAGTAATCAGAAAATGACCCCCTACGTACCCGGCTGACGGCGCGCTTCAGGACGAGTGGTGACGAACAAGCACTCCTCGTCTCCCGCTTCGTCAGACAGCTTGTTCGTATCTAGCTACCACTCGTTCCTTCCCGCGCTCACAGCCGGTACGATGGGATTTTCGCTCAAAAAGCTACAAGAAAGAATTACATAATTAATTATGTAATTCTTTTTCTTTACGTGCCTACCCCTTTAGCGTTCCGGCGTGGCGTTTTTCCTTTTCACGACCCCTTCGACGACCGAGGAGAATGGGCGGACGACTGACGAGTTGAGTAACGATGGTGCTGTTTGACCCAGCCCTTTCAGTCCTGCCGTATTTCAGGAAAGAGCTGGTGAGTTCACCGTCGTCGGTGAGTCATAGGAATGTCCACTGATTGTAAGTGTCGGCGTAGGGCGGGGTTTTCCGCCAGAGGCGGATCGGTCTTCGGCGGACTTTCCACCATCGTTTCTTTGCCCGAATAAAGAAATAGACAATCTACGGCCACGTTAGTGGCCAGGTTTATTAAATGTTGAATTGACATTAAACACATATAATGCTATCTTCTTTCTCACCAGACTGGATGGATCGGCTTTGGCCAGATCATAAAAAATAGGTCGACAGTACTGGACGTCTTATCTGTTAAGATTAGAAACGAACACCATGGAAAAAGATCAGGAATTTGTTGAGTACGTTGTCAAAGCACTCGTCAACAAGCCGGAAGCCGTGAAGGCCGAACGCACCGTTGATGAAATGGGGGTACTCATTACCCTGCACGTCGACAAGGAAGACATGGGCTACATCATTGGCCGCAGCGGCCAGACTGCCCGTTCACTTCGCACCTTGCTCCGCATTGTCGGCGCTAAGAACAACGCTCGCGTAAACCTCAAAATTTACGAACCGGAAGAGTTGCGTCGTGCACGGCAAGAACAGCGAGAAGCTGCGGGTGGCTCTTCAGCCCCTCACTCAGCTCCTCGTCAGACTGCCGCTCCGAAAGATGAAATGGAAGACATCGACACGAGCGCCGTTGACGACCTGCGCATCTAGCGCAACGTAAAGCAAAAATAAAACGGGCGATTTAGGTCGCCCGTTTTGCTATCTAGGCAGTGTGCCTTATTACTGCTAGCATCGAAGTATGTGTATTGATATCCTCACTCTCTTCCCGCACATTTTTGATTCGTATCTCAACGAGTCCATTTTGAAACGCGCTCAAGAAAAAAAATTAGTTAGTATTCACACTCACAACATTCGTGACGAGGCCACAGACAAACATCATACGGCTGACGATCGCCCATATGGCGGCGGAGCAGGAATGGTGATGATAGCCGAGCCAATTTTAAAGACCGTAGCAAGCATCACCAAAGGAAGTGACGTAAAGAAAGCAAAACGTAAGGTTGTCATCTTGTCTGCCAAAGGAAAACCCTTTACCCAAAAGACCGCCTACCGTTGGGCGAAGCAGTACGACCAGCTTATACTCATCTCCAGTCGTTACGAGGGGATTGACGAACGAGTGAAGACCGCGCTGAAAGCAGAAGAGGTCTCCATTGGTCCTTATGTGACGACCGATGGGGACGTCGCCGCCATGGTACTTATTTCTGCTGTTGCTCGACTGGTACCGGGGGTTATTCGTCTTGCCTCGCTTGCCGAAGAATCACACTGGGATGCCTTGGTTAAAGAAGAGGCGGAAGACAATGGGGAGCTTGAGTACCCGCACTATACGCGACCCGAAGTACTGAAATGGAAAGGCAAGAAGTATCGTGTGCCAAAGCTATTGCTGACGGGGGATCATAAAAAAATTGAACTGTGGCGGAAGAGTAAAAGGAAAAAGAAAACTTGACCTTGCTTGTTTCGGCTCGTAGGATTGCAATAAGGTCAGACCGACCAAGGAGGTACGCGCTATGCATTGGAGTGGATTTCGGCATCAGCGGCATGGTAGCGTTCGTGGCAGGAGTTATTTGGTTGCGCAACGCGTCGTACCCGCTGACGTCCAGTGAAGCGTTTGGTCGGTGGTTCGACAACATCACCGACGAGCTTGAGGAGGCGCTGCCGCGTCTCCTCCGGGCTCCAATACCTCTTGACGATTTTTACATACGGGCGTAGTATTTTTCTCAACAACCTGAGAGGAGGCAGAATGGACCAGCAAATCGCGCAGATGATCTTTATGTGGTGGCTGATTGCCACTGCGTTTGGCAAGTCCGTAGCACTGGTGGTATGGAGCTTTCGTACCACCACTCGTCCGATCTTTTTTTCGCGGGCGCGCTAAGGCGGCCCACAACCCGAGCCCTCGGAGGGAGCAAGCACGACACCAAGTTCGTGGCTTGTCTCCCTCCTGGACTCGGCAAATTAGACCCTTGACAACCCCCGCGAGGGGTTTTATTATTATCTAGCTCATTCACTAGTTCACAATCTATCGGCTTATACCTTTTTTAGCAATTTAGGAGTATCCCTGAACATATGTTCGGAGGTAGGAAAAAGGGCGAAACTTTGGTTTCTCTCTTTTTCTTTCCTCAGAAACGAGGAAAGCTATCGCTCGTTGACAATTGCAAAGTGGTAAGAAATCTCCGTAACATTTCTTGGTTCTGGATATAGACGGTGTGTCTATATCGTAACCACCCCTCTCTGCTTTATTGAGTAGAGAGGGTTACATCATACCTACTCTTCACTTTCGGGTGGGAGCAAGGATGATTATCACGAGAGTTTGATCCTGGCTCAGGATGAACGCTGGCGGCGTGTCTAAGGCATGCAAGTCGTGCGGGCGTGCCTCACTTTGTTCGGCACCGTCCGAAGTTAAAACGCAAAAGGCAAAACGCAAAAGTAAAGTTGCTCATACTGTGAGCTTCCAAACTTTTGACTTTTAAGTTTTGATTTTTAATTTCGTGATGTGGCGAGCAGCGCGAGGCACGTCAGCGGCAAACGGGAGAGTAACACATTGGTAACCTACCCTTCATTGGGGCACAACCCGCCGAAAGGCGGGCTAATTCCCCGTATAATCCCAACTCATAAGTTTTGGGATGAGAGGCGCAAGCCGATGAGGGAGGGGCCTATGTCCTATCAGCTTGTTGGTGAGGTAAAAGCTCACCAAGGCTACGACGGGTAGGGGGCGTGAGAGCGCGACCCTTCTCACTGGGACTGAGACACTGCCCAGACTCCTACGGGAGGCTGCAGTCGAGAATATTCCTCAATGGCCGAAAGGCTGAAGGAGCGACGCCGCGTGCCGGAAGAAGGCCTTCGGGTTGTAAACGGCTTTTCTCAGGGACGAACACTGACGGTACCTGAGGAATAAGAGGTTGCTAACTCTGTGCCAGCAGCAGCGGTAATACAGAGACCTCAAGCGTTATCCGGATTTATTGGGCGTAAAGCGTCCGCAGGTGGCTTAGTGCGTCCCGCGTTAAATTGTTCGGCTCAACCGAACATCTGCGTGGGATACGGCTAAGCTTGAGACTGGGAGAGGTAAGCGGAATTGTCGGTGTAGTAGTAAAATGCGTTAATATCGACAAGAACACCAATGGCGAAAGCAGCTTACTGGAACAGTTCTGACACTCATGGACGAAAGCGTGGGGAGCGAAAGGGATTAGATACCCCTGTAGTCCACGCCGTAAACGATGAATGCTAGGCATTGGCAGTATCGACCCTGTCAGTGTCGTTGACCTAAGGTAACCCCTTAAGCATTCCGCCTGGGGAGTACGGCCGCAAGGCTAAAACTCAAAGGAATTGACGGGAACCCGCACAAGCGGTGGAGCATGTGGTTTAATTCGACAATAAGCGAGGAACCTTACCAAGGTTTGACATCTCTGGAACTCTCCCGAAAGGGAGAGGTGCCCGCAAGGGAGCCAGAAGACAGGTGTTGCATGGCTGTCGTCAGCTCGTGTCGTGAGACGTAGGGTTAAGTCCTTCAACGAGCGCAACCCTCATCCTGTGTTACATTGTTCACAGGAGACTGCCCGGGTAACCGGGAGGAAGGTGGGGATGACGTCAAGTCAGCATGACTCTTACACCTTGGGCGACACACGTGCTACAATGGGGCGAACAACGGGACGCCAAATCGCAAGATGGAGCAAATCCCTTAAATCGCCTCTCAGTTCGGATTGAGGTCTGCAACTCGACCTCATGAAGCTGGAATCGCTAGTAACCGCGGATCAGCCACGCTGCGGTGAATACGTTCTCGGGTTTTGTACACACCGCCCGTCACGTCAAGAGAGTTGGTCGCACCCGAATACCCAGTCCGGGTAGAAGGTGAGGCTGATGATAGGGACGAAGTCGTAACAAGGCATCCGTAGCGGAAGCTGTGGATGGATCACCTCCTTTCTAAGGAGATTTACGTGTACCAATCTCACGTCGGTACACAGCTAGTCGACTCTGATACTTTGTATCGGATCCCCGCAAGGGGTGGCAATAAACTAAACGGAGATTTTCTTACCACTTTGCAGTTGTAAACCAAAAACCCTCGGGTCTAACCGAGGGTTTTTGTTGTACAAGTTTAAGGTTTGCGAATTGCGCTTAACTTGATTGCTTGAAGTGAGGACGTGAAGTGCCTTAGAGATGCCTGTTCGAGGTATTCTTATTTAGTGTAGACTGACGGGTAGACCATGAAACTATTAGCACAAAAAAGAGAAACATTTTTGGAGGCGCAAGTTGTCCCTTTGATACTTACCGCTGTAGTTTGTGCTGTTCTTGTGGGTGTTCTTTTTATAGAAATTTTGACGCTCAATCGATTTATTGCAACACCAATACACCTCGAACTTCGTTGGTGGGATATTGTTGTGGGTCTCACGATTTACCTTAAGACCGCGGTTGATTTTGCCATCTATATGGGGCACTTGATGGCAAAGCACCGCGGCTGGAAAAACAGAGTGGCGATTGAAATTGGCACGGCGCTTGGGAACGGCATTGGTACTTTCGCTATTTTAATTGTCTGGGCATTTTTTAAAGAGGTACGATGGCTCTTGGCGTTTATGGTCACTATCGCGTCATTCGTTTTGTTGCGTCTTGCCGAAGACAGTTTAGAGCATACGTTGCAAAATAAGAGCGGCACCAGTTTGTTTACGCAAAAAATTGCTCGGTCTATCAGCGGCGTTCTTCGTCCGGTCAATAATTTGGTTTTGCAAATTGTTCGCTTTATCTTGCCTGACGTAAAAGTGAAGGAAACGAAGCGTAAAACCTTGTGGGCAGTTTTTGTACTTGCCTTTACGGTACCGTTTATTCTTGGCCTCGATGATTTTGCTGGCTACGTTACCTTGTTTAATATTGTAAATGTGTTTGGTTTTGCCATTGGCGTTTTTGTCGGTCATATGCTCCTCAATATTTTTGTCTACCTTTCACCTGAGCGCACCATTAGGACTGTGCAAAATGCTATCATAGCACTTTTTGGATCTATCGCTTTTATCGGCATTGCGCTTTGGGGGCTTGTCGAAGTCATTCATCTGATGTGGTGGTAAATAAAAAATCCTAGCGAAAAGCTAGGTAGTTTTTATTTAAATTTATTTTTCATTAAACCTTAACACCAGAATCTTCGATGGAACACTGCAGGAGTTTGTCCCTCGATACATTGCGTTCGCTCGGCATACTTTACTTTTTTTAGGATGGCTGTGCCATCCGAAGCTCGGAGAGTGAAGGATGGTGGGCGCGGATGGACTCGAACCATCGACCTCTTCATTATCAGTGAAGTGCTCTAACCAGCTGAGCTACGCGCCCGTAATGGATCGTTGTTAAGGAAGCGCCGATGATGCTCCTTATGTCGGAATCCCGACCGAAGCGTCGTGGCTACGCGCCGTCATTTTGCGTGCGAGCACTATAGCAAGAGGAGGGGTAAGTGTAAACCCTGCATACTTAGACAATTTCATTACCCCATCTGGTTTTGTGGCTTTGTTATTTGATTAAACAGCCAGTAGGTTGTAGGGTAAGAATGAGGAAAAGTTACCTCTTTCCTGCAAGGATAAAGGAGGAAATCCGGTGAGCAACTCGGGCAATGTAGCGAATCATCATCTGCTGCCCCGCAGCCGGTGTCCAGAGCGGAAGCGAGATAGCGATAATATTCGGAGGGTTTCGCAGAAGCGTCATAAGGCTTGGCATAGACTATTTGCCAACATGGTGCCACATGAGGTAATTAGCCTCATTAGAGGCGCGTATGGCATCGGGCTGACAGCATTGTCGAAAGAGACGCGTCATCTTCTCATGCATGGCGTTCAGATGAAGCTTGACCAGCCGTCGAGCGTAGCCGCTATCTATAAGCGAGGTTTACCTTTAGGTCGAAACCAAAGGTTAAAGTCCGATTGGAATTTACTGTTTGGTTACGATGCTGATGGCTTTACTGCCATTACTGTCGTAATAGCGGAGTGGCTGCCAAGCGAGTACCAAGTAGAACCAACACTGCAGCTTCAAAAGAAGCGGCAGAGGATGTCCAGAAGCTATTGGACAAACAAGGAGGATGCTGAAGAACGGGGACAAAACAAACAACAGACAGCATTTTGGGGCCAGAACACTTAGATGTTCTGGCCCTCGTCCATACTTGATTTTTGAGAATAAATATCGTATTCTTTTGTTTACGTCAGTGTTGAGGTTGCTGATTTTTCACTCACTTTTTTTCTGCTTCATGCCGAGGTAGCTCAGTGGTAGAGCAGTGGTCTGAAGAACCACGTGTCGTCAGTTCGATTCTGACCCTCGGCACCAAGGAATGTTAGTTGTGTTGTTCTTTTAATAGAGGAAGTTTAATCGGGCTGTAGCGCAGTTGGCTAGCGCGTCTGCTTTGGGAGCAGAAGGTCGCGAGTTCGAGTCTCGCCAGCCCGACCAAAATACATCCTTAGTTCATTATTTTAGTGCAGGGTGAAAGAGATGAAAATTCCGATTTGTTTATCCGTCGAGGTTTGCCGTGAAAGCACGAAGACAGAAGTCACAGTACTTCAACCCAAAAAATATAAACAAGCTGGCGTTATGCCAGTTTTTTTGTTTGTCCATTTCTATATTAATTTTCTTTGACCGTACATAAAAAGGTTTCTGCCCTAAAACAGGTCAGAAACCTTTTTGGTGTGTTTATTGTACCAAGCTCGAACCTACTTTCAAAACAAATGATGTGCCATGCGCTTCGCGCGTCCCATCTTCTGGCTTTGAAAAAGCCGTTGAGTTCTGTTCTGGTGCCGCGGGAGGGAATCGAACCCTCACGAGGTTGCCCCCACGGGATTTTGAGTCCCGCGCGTATACCAGTTCCGCCACCGCGGCATTTGGCACCAACTATTGAGAATACAACGGTTCAATTATTCTATTGATGAACGCGCCCGTTGTCAAAGCCCTACAGAAACCGATATACTAAGCAGGGACTTACTTTTGAACCCCTTCCTATGATCGAAATGCGATCCGTTTCCCTTTCCTCTATTGACGCGAATCCTTGGCAGCCACGTCAAGAATTTGGCGCGGAAGAGCTAGATGGGCTTGCTCAGTCAATTAAAGAACATGGCATCCTGCAGCCACTGGTCGTTACTGAGCAGCCGAGCGGTCGTTATCAGCTTATTGCCGGTGAGCGTCGTTTTCGTGCGGCAAAGCAGGCAGGCCTAACCAAGGTGTTTGTCATTGTTCGCCAGGCAGATGAACAAGAGCGGCTTTCTCTCGCGCTTATCGAAAACATTCAACGTAAAGACCTAAATCCCATTGAACGCGCGGAAGCATTCAAACGATTGATGGAAGAATTTAAACTGACGCAGGCACAGGTTGCCGAGAAGGTAGGGAAGACCAGGCCATCCATTGCAAACGCGTTGCGGTTACTGGATATGCCGCAGAAGATTCAGGACGCCATTCGGGCGGGTCAATTAAGCGAGGGACACGCTAAGGTCATTGCCGGACTTCCGGAGGCGTCTCAGTTGAAATTTTTTGAGCGCTTGCTACAAGGTAATTTTTCTGTTCGCGAAACCGAGCGAGCTGTTCGTAAGTTGCGCCAAAAGAATCAGGCGGCTGCTAATGGCGCTGCGGACGACGAAGACGATATTCTTGACCATTATCGAGGGTTACTAGAGGGGGAACTTGCAACCAAAGTTGAAATAGACGACAAAGATGGTACCGGGGAACTCACTATTCATTTCTATAGCGAAGAAGAATTACAACGCGTGGTGAAGAAAATTTTAGGCAGAGAAGATGGTGAATAGAATAAAAATTTCTGTACTTATTTTGCTAGTTGCTTCTCTTGTTGGTGTTATTTTTTGGCAAACAATGGAATCTCGCTGATCTTCCGATATTGTTTTTGCAGCCATTTTACCACTGACCGGTAACAGTGCGGAACAAGGGGAGTGGGTACGGCATGGCCTTACGTTAGCAGCCGACGAAACGAATCACCGCAGCGGTCGTCCGATCCGCTTCGTCTTTGAAGATAGTCAGGGTGGTAACGCTTCGGTGGCAATAAGCGCGTATCAAAATTTAAAACTTCGCGACACCTTTCCAGCTGTTTTTACATGGGGTTCGGGTGTAGGTTTAGCGCTCACACCTGTGAACGAAGATGAGATTGTGCAAACGGGTTTGGCCACATCCACTCCGCGTATACGACGGAAAATGATTTTACCTTTTAAAACTACCCTTCGGCGGTGGCCGAGGGCAAGTATGTAGCCGATGTGTTGCTACATACCTTGCAACAAAAAATATTGCCATCATGTCCATTGCAAACGATTACGGCGTTGGCATTTTGAGTGCTGTTACCGATGCTCTAGAGCGTGCGGGAGGTAGCGTCATTGATAAAGAATCACTTAACGCAGGCGATACTGATTTTCGCACTCAGCTTACGAAGCCGAAGAGTAAAAAAATAGAAGTAGTCTAGTTGGCCAGTTATACGGATGAAGGTCCGCTTATTCTTCGCCAAGCAAAAGAGTTAGGTCTACACGTGCAATTCTTAACGACGAGGGCCATTTTAAGCGATCAGTTCTTCGCCGCAGTTAACGATAGTACGGAAGGCGTTTTGGTTGTCGACGCGCCACGTTATCCCGACAGGGTAGCGACCGGCGCCACATCGTCATTTGCCACACGGTATAAAGAGGTGGCTGGCACTGAGGTTCAACCCCAGCATAGTTACGTTGCGCGAGCATTCGACGCGTTTGAAATTATTGGTGGTATTGCGCGACAGTGTGTCATGGTAACAGGAGAATGCATACGTTATGGTTTAGTAGCCATGAAGTCATACGAAGGCACCGGTGGACAAGTGTTGTATGCTAGTGCGGGTGATAATGTACCGAATTTGTTTTATACAGAGTGGAAAATCACGCCTTGGTACCCTATCGACAATAAAAAAATACCGCCGCGTAAAACGCGGCGGTATTTTAGAAAGGTCGACGCGGTCTCTACACTTCGTTCACAACCGGCAACACCATTGGTCGGCGACGGGTGTTGGCATAGAGTAGTTGACCAATCTCGTTTCTAATTTTCTCTCTGATGAAGGCGTCAAAAGCAGGCGTGTCCTTTTTTGGTTCGTCAAGAATTTTTTTCACCTTATCATGCACCTTACCAATTAAGCGCGCGTTTTCTTTCATATAGATGAATCCGCGAGAGATAATATCTGGCTCGCCAATGGCTCGTCCAGTTTTGCCATCTATCGTTACAATGATAACGAACATACCTTCCTCGGCCATTGCTTGCCGTTCTCGCAGGACGACATTTGAAACATCGCCAACACCAAGACCGTCGACAAAAACGTGATCAGCGGGGACGTGCTTTTTAGTGAGCGTGCCGCCTGTTTTAGTAAACTCTATAATCTGTCCGTTGTCCGCGATGAAAACATTTTTTGGGTCAACGCCCGTTTCAATCGCTAAATTACCATGTACCTTGAGCCGGAAGTGGTTACCGTGGATAGGGATGAAATACTTCGGTCGAATAAGTCGATGGAGCAACTTGAGATCTTCTTGTTTGGCGTGACCCCCAGTGTGAATGTCCATCATTGCGTTGTTGTAGACGGTTGCCCCTTTGCGAACCAGCGAGTCTTGCAGTCGCTCTACCGTTCGTTCGTTACCCGGAATGACTGACGACGAGAAGAGAATAGTGTCGCCTTTTTTGAGCGTGATTAAGCGGTGTTCGTTACTGGCGATGCGCATTAAGGCGGAGTTCTTCTGTCCCATGGCCCCCGTGCAGATGACAAGTACTTTATTGTCAGGCAATTTATTAAAATCAGCTTCTTCAATGAGAATGCCTTTAGGGACTTTGAAGTATTTAAGGCGCTGGGCAATTTCAACGTAGTTGTGGATGCTTCGACCCAGCAGCAATACTTTACGTTCCACTTTTTCGGCAATATCAATAACCTGCTGGTGCCTTGTTAAGAGAGAAGCAAAAGCACCGATAATAATACGACCATCGGCTTTTCTGATGAGCTGTTCAAGATTTTCGCCAACATCTTTTTCTGAAATTTGATGTCCCGGCGAGTTTGCGTTGGTGCTGTCCGCCATTAGCGCGAGTATTCCTTTGCTGCCGACTTCTGCGAGGCGTGCGATTTCCGCTGGTTTTTCGTCTACTGGTGTGTAGTCAAACTTAAAGTCGCCAGTAGTCGCAATGGTGCCGACCGGTGTGTGAATGAGAAGTCCGAAGGCGTCGGTAATGTTGTGATTAACGTGGAAAGGCTCGATAACGAAGTGCTTGCCAACCGGAACACGCTTTGTTGAGTCTATTTTTATGAGATGCAGTTTTGGTGCCCGCGGAAATTCTTCCTGTCGACGTTGAATAATGCCTAGCGTCAGCGGTGCGGCGTAAATTGGCGGGTTGCCGATTTGCTGCATCAGGTAGGGGATGGCACCAAGGTGGTCCATGTGTCCATGGGTAATAAAGACACCGCGGATCCGTTTTTCTTTACCCTTGAGATAGGCAAGATTCGGAATAATGAAATCAATCCCCGGCATGTCTTCTTCCGGGAATTGGATGCCCATATCGACCACGATGATATCCTCACCGTACTCGAAGATGGTACAGTTGCGACCAATTTCTTCCAGCCCACCTATGGGGATGACCCGAAGCGTTCCCTTGGGGGTAGCACCGCTCGCCATTGATGGAGTCGAGCGTTGAGTGGTTTCTGTTCGTTCTCGCTTGCCGCCAGTAGCAGCTTTTGCGCCCCGATATCGGTAGCGGCCCTGCCCGCGAGAGGGCCGGCTTTTGAACGTGTTTTGTTCTGTCATACGTATGTCATTGTAGTGGCGCACAAATCCTAACGGGAAACGTGTCACCAAAAAATAAGATTAATAAAAATGAATAAAGAAACGGAAAATCTAAAAGGAAAAGTTTTACCGTGTCGTGCAATAAGAAAATCTGCCTACCGCAGCCTTGAGGGACTTTTTGGTCTTTGCTCTTAACTGGCCGCGCCATCCGAAGCTGAAACGAATGGATGGCGTGCCATTCGTAGCTCGGAGAACGAAGAATGGTGCACGGAGCACTCGCGGGACAAACGTACCTGGTGCCCCGCGTGCTCGCGGGACTAGAAACCTCTTATAGGTTACGACAAAGTCGTAACCAACGTTATTGGTGCAGGCGGAGGGACTCGAACCCTCACGAGATTGCTCTCATACGCTCCTGAAGCGTACGCGTATACCAATTCCGCCACGCCTGCAGAGGGTGCTTAAACTGAAAAGAACGAAACCGAAACGAGGAACTATGTTCTGCCTACGATAGCATGAACATCATGCACTGTCTTGTTACCAGGTAAGTCGTTGATTTGTTTTGGTGTACCAAGAAGCAATGTCATTAAAACGATCAGCGAGGCTCGCTACCTTCGTTACCATAATGCCACGGACGTCATCAGAAATAATGTACTGTCGAACTGGCGTGTAGAGAAATGCGGCAGGTACAGTGTCATCGATGGCGTTGCGTAATGCCTCGTAACTTTTGCTGGCAGTAGCATCATCCTGTGCACGGCGGATTGTTTCTATGGCTTTGTCCGCGGCATCATTACTGAAGAGCGAAAGGTTGAGTCCGGGGTCAACACGTTGCGAGGAGTGCCAGAAGGGGTAGGGGTCGGTCCAAGCGCCGTAGACGATGGTATAGAGGAGTGCTTGGTAGGCACGAGGGCGGAGAACGCTACGCTGTACATTCGTTGGCGTGGCTGGCGAGATGAGATCAATTTTTGTACTGACGCCAATAGCCTGCCAGGCAGCTTGGATGAACTGACCAGCAGTGCGGTCTGGGTCTCGGTCAATAACGGTCAACGTTACGTTCAGCGGTTCTCCTTTTTTATTTTTTCGCACGTCACCGTCTCGCTTCCATCCTGATTGGTCAAGCAATTTTTCAGCCGCTGCTTTATCAAAATGAGGACTATCCTTTATGTCGTTATTTATTAAAGTTGCCGGTAGCGGTCCGGTGCTAACAGTTGCTTCTCCCAGTAGGGCGTCAAGAACCAATGCTCGGCGATCGATTGCCATGTCTAACGCTTGGCGGATAGCCAGTGTGGTCAGTGGTCCGGATTGCCCTAGGTTAAAGAAGACGGCACTCACCGCCGGCAAACGGAGATCGTAGTGAGTGAATCCGCCTTCGCCATGACTAAGCTCTTTGAGGCCGTCAGAAGAGAGTAGAGCAAAGCCGTCAACGCTATGATTTTTAAGAGCTTGAATGGCTGAAGGTTCATCGGCAAAAAATTTAAAGACCAATCGGTCGAGGTAGCCGGTGTTTGGCAAGCTGTCTGCTTGAGTTAGTGAGTAGCTTTTAATGAAACCGTCTCTGTCTTGGTTAAGACTGGCGAACTGCCACGGCCCGCTTCCTACCGGTCGAATGTTGAAATCGGCAAGGCGCCATTGCGTAGTAGGGATGCTTCCCCAAATGTGTTGCGGAATAATGCCCACCGTCAAGGCATCCAGAAAACCCGTGTAGGGTTCTTTGAGAGTGAAACGGATGGTGTGGTCGTCAACGCGTTCAATGACTACTCCGCGGAAGGTTGCCCCAAGCGGGCTCCTAAGGTCAGGGTCAGTCAGGCTTTCGTAAGTGAAGACGACGTCGTCAATGGTAAGCGGTTCGTTGTCGTGCCACAGCACATCGTCACGCAGCACAACCGTATACGAACGACCATCATCGCTAATTGAGTAGGAGGCGGTTAAATCGGGTACGGGTTTTAAGTTTTTGTCGTAACGGAAAAGTCCGGAGAAGATGAGACGCGTAAGGTCAACATCTACCGCCTGCGCACCAGCAAACACTGGGTTCAAAAATCTTGGCTGCCCGACAAGTGCCTCTTGATACGTGCCACCAGTTGCGGGGTCAGCCGTAAGATGAGCACTTACTTGGTTAACACCAAGCCAGATGACCGATGCCGTAATGAGGGCGAAACAGGTTGCAAGAATTTGTCGTTCACGCTTTGAAAAAATATTTGCTGCGTGTACAAGCTGTCTCGCTGAGGGTAGTACTTGTCCAGTTTTTTGTAGACGTAGAAGAAAATTTTTCGGCAACAATTTGCGTACGCCGTGAGTAACGGACGATCTTGATTCAGTACGTTCAGCCTCAGAATGATGCGGTTGTTCCATATAAAAAATGGTGCCGGACGTGTGCTACCGCGCCGGCTCGCGACGAACTAGATGAGCAGTCGCAAAAGTGATGCGCCTGCGAACAATATGCCGAGAGCAATAGTTGCACGGAAAAGAGTTTTTTCGATACCACGTTTCGTTCGGTAGACCGCGCCGCCACCACCACCAAATGCGCCACCGACCTCACTACCTCGTTGCTGTAGAAGAACGGTAATAATGAGGAGTATTGATATGACAATCTGAACTATTGGGAGAATTGTTTTTAGCTGATCCATAGATAAAAAAGAAAAGCCCGCAGGCCGTGCTTGAATAATTACCAGTTACTGAATGATGACTGTAGCATAATGTGTTTGTGCTGTCAACCTCGCTTTTTCTGATTTTGTAGCCGCGCGGCGAGTGTTCTTGTTCCTCGTCCACTTACTTTCATCTTTGGGTTTGCCTGGCGATCGCGTCGTTTCCAGCGAGCACTTCTAGCTGCCGGAATACTAACTTCTTCGTCGGTTTGTTTTTGTCCTCGCATAACAATAGACAGCAGCCTCACTATATGGTAGACTTGCATACCGCCGTTTCATTTCTGATTTTCTAAAAGAATGATACGGTTATACTACCGTGTGTTTATAGTGTACCTATTTTATCTAGTACTTCGCAACTGTGAGCGATTTTTCAACCGAACCATCCGAATTTATCACACCCGCTGCCACGCCATGGTGGCGACGGTGGTGGGGCATCGTCCTACTTTTACTTGCGGTAGTTTTCTTTTTGTTGGTGATGGCTCTCGGGCCGCGGATTTATAGCCGATTGGCAACTACCATTCCCGCAGACCAAAATAGCGGCGCACTAAGTGTAAGTAGTTTACCGCCAGCCATTAGTTCGGCTGACGCAGACAAGCTGATTCGTGAGGACAGTCCAGTAGTCGGACCAAGCGATGCGCCGGTGACCATTGTAGAGTTTGCTGATTTCCAGTGCCCATTTTGCGAGGAGTCATTTCCTGTCATTCGGTCGTTGATGTCAATCTACGAAGGGAAGTTGCGTTTTGTTTATCGTCAGTTTCCGGTCGTCTCCCTTCACCCTGACGCACCCTTAGCTGCCGAGGCATCGCTCTGTGCAGCTGCTCAAGATATGTTTTTAATTTATCATGATAAGTTATTTCTAAACCAGTCGGCGTTAGACCAAACGAGTCTCGAACGTTATGCCGTGCAGGTTGGTATGAACAGCCAAACGTTTAACACCTGTCTTACGAATCATCAGCAGCAGAGTGCGGTTGCTCGAGATGTCGTCGACGGTACGGCACTTGGGGTTCGGGGTACGCCGACCTGGTTTATTAACGGTCACAAAATAGAAGGAGCAATTCCTGCCGACCTCTTTCGGAAAATTATTGAGGTGTTCATTACTACGCAGTAGGTATGAGGAAACAAACCTATCTTTTCATTGCTAGTCTGGTTGCTCTCGGCGTTTTCTTTGGTCTGCAAGCCTGGGCCGCGATACCGTTGCAACTGCAGATAGGTCTGCCGGGTTTCGGAGCGGCAAACCAAACAATCTTTATTGATAATGATTCCATAGGGTCGTATATTATCGCCGTCTATACTTTTTCAGTCTACGCTGGCGGGGTACTTTCCGCCATTGTGCTAATGATTGGTGGTTTCTTGTGGCTGACCGCTGCCGGTAATACGTCAAGAATTGAGCAAGCAAAGACCCATATCGGCGGTGCGCTTTCTGGTTACGTTCTTTTACTGCTCTCGTGGGTGCTTTTGAATACGATCAATCCTAATTTAGTCAGATTTAACGAATTGAGAATACCGACAGTTGTCAGGGAACCACGTACGGCTGTCGTACAGGGTTGTAATAATTACCAAGAACGTCCGGCGGATACCCCATTCTTTTTTTACGATGGCCCAGTTGACGCTGATCAATATTGCGGTGGAGAAGTAGCGGGCACCAATTGTTATTGCGAGCGACCGCTGCCGGGAACTTTTACTTGTTGCGTGCGTCAAACCACAAATCCAGCCTGCCCTGGTTATGGTATTTGCTTTAACGTTGAAGCGTTAATCGTGCCACAGGACGGAGAGACCTGTCCTGAGGGAACAACTGCGTATCTACACCCTCCAGATTTTGATTCATGCGAAGAGGCGGTAAGTGCTTTCAGCGGGAACACTATTCCAGAGTGTAGTAGCTGTACTCCATAAGGGAAGAGAAAATTTTGATGCCAATAGTCATTCGCGGTGCCCGCGTCCACAATTTACAGAACATTGATGTCACGATCCCCCGCGACAAGCTGGTCGTGTTGACCGGTTTGTCGGGTTCCGGTAAGTCGTCGTTGGCGTTCGACACCATTTATGCCGAGGGGCAACGTCGTTACGTTGAATCACTGTCTGCCTACGCACGACAGTTCTTGGGGCTTATGGATAAGCCGGACGTTGATCAAATAGACGGACTTTCTCCGGCGATTTCAATTGATCAAAAGTCCGTTTCGCACAATCCTCGCTCTACGGTGGGTACGGTCACAGAAATTTATGATTACCTTCGGCTTCTTTTTGCTCGCACCGGACATCCACACTGTCCGAATTGCGGTGAAGAAATTTCTCGACAAACCGTCGCACAAATTGTTGCCCGCATTCTTAAGCTGAATACTGAGCAAGTGATGGTTATGGCGCCCGTTGTTCGTGATCAAAAAGGGGAGCACAAAAAAATCTTAAAAGAGTTGGAAAAAGCCGGCTACGCTCGAGTTCGTTTTGATGGCTTTTTTTATACCCTGTCAGAAGCAGACGCCTTACCGGTCGACAAACAAAAAAAGCATAGTCTTGACGTGGTCATTGATCGCGTAGCCTTGCCACTCGCAGGCAAACCAGTCGGGAGTGACGTGGCGACACGACTTCGCGAAGCGGTTGAACAGTCGCTTGATTTAGGTAATGGCCTCGTTGTTGTTCACGAGACTACAAACGAGACCGATCACTTAATGAGTGAACATTTGGCATGTGCGGCCTGCGGTATTGATTTGCCGGAACTTGAACCTCGCAACTTTTCATTTAACAGTCCCCACGGTGCGTGTCCCAAATGTACCGGGCTCGGAACGAAACAAGAAATTGATCCAGAGTTTGTTATGCCCAACCCGCGGCTGTCTATTGCCGAGGGTGCCATCAGACCATGGTCGCGTTCAGCCGCCAGTCAGTATTGGCATATGTCGAAACTGGAAACCGTGGCAAAGAAACGAAAGTTTTCTCTGACGGTGCCGGTTGGTACTATGAAGAAAAGTGACCTCCAATATGTGCTCTACGGTGATACGGAGAATGATTTTGAGGGAGTCATCCCTTTCCTAGAGCGTAGATATCAGGACACGGATTCTGATTATTTCCGAAACGAGATTGAGGGGTATATGCGGGTGTCGATCTGCCCGAGCTGCGGCGGTAAGCGATTAAAAGCAGAGGTGCTTGGTGTTACGGTCGGAAATCGTTCTATTGCCGACGTCACGATGCTCAGTATTGATCGGTCAATCGATTTTTTCGCAAGTCTTGATAGTAAAGAAACCCCACTCAATAAAAAAGAACAGGAAATCGCTAAGCAGATTTTAAAAGAGATACGAGCACGTCTCGATTTTTTGCACAACGTCGGTCTTGATTACCTAACGCTAGACCGTTCGGCGACCACCCTTTCTGGCGGTGAGGCGCAGCGTATCCGTTTGGCTACGCAAATCGGCTCAAGCCTTGTCGGCGTCATCTACATTTTGGATGAACCATCAATTGGACTGCATCAGCGCGACAATGCACGGCTCATCGCTACCCTAAAGTCCCTTCGTGATCTTGGAAACACCGTTATCGTTGTTGAGCACGATGAAGATACCATGCGCGCGGCCGATGAACTTATCGACATCGGTCCCGGTGCCGGGAAGCACGGTGGTCGGGTTGTTGCCCAGGGTTCTCCAAGTGCTGTTGCTAAGAACGAAAAATCACTTACCGGCCAGTATCTTTCTGGTAAGCGTTCTATTGCCGCGCCAAAGAGTTACCGCAAAGGTAACGGGAAAGAGCTTACCATTCTTGGCGCAGCCGAGTTCAACTTAAAAAATATTGACGTTACCATTCCGCTAGGGGAGTTGGTTGTGGTGTCCGGTGTTTCTGGGTCCGGCAAGTCAACGCTGGTTACCGAGATTTTATCCAAAGCGTTGGCACAAAAGTTTTATCGCGCTAAAGATAATCCCGGCAAACATCGAGCCATTCGCGGGTTAGAGCATCTTGATAAAGTTATTACCATTGACCAGTCACCAATCGGCCGCACGCCGCGATCCAACCCGGCGACCTATACCGGTCTTTTTACGCCGATTCGAGACTTATTCGCCGGACTTCCTGAATCAAACATTCGGGGGTACAAGCCGGGGCGGTTTAGTTTTAACGTAAAGGGTGGTCGCTGCGAGGCATGCCAAGGGGAAGGTCAGGTGGCAATCGAGATGCAGTTTTTGGCTGACGTTTACGTTGATTGTGATGAATGTCATGGTACGCGCTACAATGCTTCAGCGTTAGAAATTCATTATCGAGGAAAAAATATTGCTGAGGTGCTCAATATGACCGTTGAAGAGGCAAAAGATTTTTTCCAGAACATCCCTTCGATTAAGAGCAAACTTGATACGCTTTATGATGTTGGGCTCGGCTACATCCATCTTGGTCAGCCAGCGACTACGCTTTCCGGCGGGGAAGCGCAACGGGTAAAACTGGCAACAGAGCTCTCGCGTCGTGCAACCGGCAAGACACTCTACATTCTCGATGAGCCGACAACCGGACTGCATTTTGAAGATGTGCGCCACCTACTGACGGTGTTGCAGCGTTTGGTTGATAAGGGTAATTCAATTTTGGTTATTGAGCACAATCTTGACGTTATCAAATCTGCCGATTGGCTCATCGATCTTGGACCAGAGGGTGGCGTTGGTGGCGGTGAAGTAGTGGCGGCAGGTACACCAAAGGATGTTGCCAAGGTGAAGCAGTCGTACACCGGACAGTTTCTAAAAAAACTATTCTAGTATGCCAATACCGTTTGACCACAAAGCAATTGATTCAAAGTGGCAAGAGTACTGGGAAAGAACCAATACCTTTCAAGTAACCGAGGACGAACAAAAGAAAAAAACGTACCTCTTGGTTGAGTTTCCGTATCCCTCGGGCGAAGGGTTGCACGTCGGACATCCTCGCTCGTACACGGCGATGGATGTGCTTGCTCGCAAACGCCGCGCCGACGGAGAGAACGTACTGTTCCCAATGGGGTTTGACGCCTTTGGGCTGCCTGCGGAAAATTATGCCATCAAAACCGGTCAGCATCCTTCGGTGATTACCAAAAAGAATATAGAAAATTTTCGGCGTCAGCTGAAAAGCTTAGGCTATGCTTTTGATTGGTCTCGCGAGGTTATCACGAGCGACCCAAGCTATTACAAGTGGACGCAATGGATTTTTTTGCAACTAGTGAAGCATGACCTTGCCTACAAAGCTAAGGCAACCATTAACTGGTGCCCTTCTTGTAAAATTGGTTTGGCACACGAAGAGGTAGTTGATGGCAAGTGCGAACGGTGCGGTACTGCGGTAGAGCAGCGAGAGAAAGAGCAGTGGATGCTCAAAATCACGGCCTACGCCGAGCGTTTGCTTGACGATCTCGAAACGGTCGACTACGCACCGCGCATTCGTACCCAGCAAGAAAATTGGATAGGCAAAAGCGAGGGCGCAGAGTTTGCTTTTAAATTGCGCGGCATTCCTGGTCAAGAAAATGATAAGCATGAGGTGCGTGTCTTTACGACGCGCCTCGATACCATCTACGGAGCTACCTTTATTGTCGTGTCTCCGGAAACGGCAAAGTTTTGGATGGACATCGGCTGGCAGGCGGGGGATGATGTTCGCAATTATATCGTGGACAGCCTTAGAAAACGTGAACTTGAACGAACCGAAACAGCGGAAAAAACCGGTGTCGATACCGGACTGAAAGCTGTACATCCACTCACCGACGAGGAGTTACCGGTTTGGGTTGCCGACTACGTGCTCGGCAGTTACGGAACCGGTGCCATCATGGCCGTGCCGGCGCATGACGAGCGCGACAGGGCATTTGCCGAAAAATATAAACTACCGATTATTGATGTGGTTGTACCAAGTTTAGGGCAACTTAGAGGAGTTACCGACGGGGAGTTGCAAACACTTGAGCTTTCAGATCATAGTCCAGCTGTTTATGCCGGCGAAGGGTTTCTTATTAATTCTAAAGATTTTGATTCACTATCAACCAGTGAAGCGAGAAAAAAAATAGCCGAGGCGATTGGCGCTAAGGAGAAGGTGCAGTATAAACTTCGCGATTGGGTATTCTCGCGTCAGCGGTATTGGGGCGAGCCCATTCCAATGGTGCATTGTCAAAAGTGTGACTGGGTGCCGGTTTCTGAGGAAGCATTACCCGTGACACTGCCAGAGGTTGAACGCTACCAGCCAACCGATACTGGCGAATCACCACTAGCTGCTATTCGTGAGTGGGTAGAGACGACCTGCCCTAGCTGTGGCGGTGCGGCAGAAAGAGAAACTGATACCATGCCCAACTGGGCGGGGAGTTCTTGGTACTACTTGCGTTACGCCGATCCAAAGAACGAGAAGGAACTAGCCTCGATGAAGAAATTACGTTACTGGCTATGCCAAGCCGGCTCGCCCTCCCAACGCACAACGTGCGACGGTGGGGTTGATTGGTATAACGGCGGCATGGAGCACACAACCCTGCATCTTCTCTATTCACGTTTTTGGCACAAGTTTTTGTTTGATATTGGCGTTGTACCAACTGCGGAACCTTATGCCAAGCGCACCTCCCACGGCATGATTTTAGCAGAAGACGGTCAGAAGATGTCTAAGTCGCGCGGTAACGTGGTAAACCCCGATGAGGTTGTTGCCACCTATGGCGCAGATACTATGCGAACCTATGAACTATTTATTGGCCCATTTGCGGATACTGTCCCGTGGAATACGCAAGGCATTAGCGGCGTCCGACGTTTTCTTGATCGCGTATGGTATGCCTTTGGTGCGTACACCGAAGAGCCAAACCGTGGCGTAGCATCAACTGAAACAAATCGTCGCCTCGCTAAGCTTGTCAAAAAAGTCGGAGAAGATATCGAACTCTTCCGGTTTAATACTGCGGTAGCCGCAATGATGGAGTTTATAAACTATGCGTATGAACAAGAAGCAACAAAAACACCCGTCGACTTGCCTACGCTAAAAACTTTTTTGCTTCTCTTGCGGCCATTCGCCCCCCACCTTACTGCCGAGTTGTGGCAGCAATTAGCCGACGACAAAACTTTGATTTGGGATATGCCATGGCCGACGTACAATGAGGCAGACCTTGAGGATGCAAGTGCGGTAGTCGCCGTACAGGTAAATGGAAAATTACGCGGTACGGTTACTATGGCTACCAATGTTTCCGAAGAAGCGTACCGTATTGCCGCCCGAGAAAATAGTAACGTCGCCCGCTGGCTAGAGGGTAAAACGATTCGTAAAACAATTGTCAGAAAAGGGAAGCTCATCAACTTTGTTGTCGAAGAATAGTATGTCGGTTGTTGCTGTTCGTTCTGTTCAAAGTGCCGCCCAGCATCTTCGTGCGGGGGATCTCGTGGCCTACCCAACAGAAACCAGTTATGGTCTTGGTGCTGACCCAACAACCAAAAAAGCGGTCGAAAAAGTGTTTAGCATAAAAGGGAGAGCAAAAGCAAAGCCGCTGTCCCTCATTGCCGCCTCGTTTGCTGACGCTGAGCGCTACGTCCGTTTTTCACCTAAGGCACTTACCATTGCAAAAAAGTATTGGCCGGGACCGCTTACCCTTATTTTGCCAGCAAAAAGTAAACGTACTGCTGGTCGGTTAGGCTCTCGTGACGGTTCGCTTGCCATTAGAGTGTCTTCTGGTAAGCAGGCAACAACTATTGCCGCATTGGCAGGAGGTGTCATTACCGCAACTAGTGCCAATATAAGTAGTGGCAAAGATAGCTACACCGAGCGCGCTGTTGTTGAGGCATTTGCGCCACTAGATGAAACTATTTTTTTTCTAGAATCAGGCACACTGCCGCGGGTACTTCCGTCGACCATTGTTCGCGTCCTAGATACTACTTGCACAGTGCTTCGTCAGGGTTCGGTTCGCATTTTGTCTTCTTTGCTTTGAGGGTAGAGTATATGTCAAAAAGCCAAACGACCATCACCGCTCTTTTAAAAGAGTATCAGCTTAGTGCAAACGCTCGTCGCAGTCAGAATTTTCTTATTGACGACCAAGTGTACGATGATATTGTCGAAGTTGCGCAGCTGACGACCAGTACAACAGTACTAGAAGTTGGCGCAGGACTTGGTACCTTGACCGAACGTTTGGCGGTAGCGGCGGGGCAAGTGGTGACCATAGAAATTGACGATGCGCTTGTTGGGGTACTACGAAAAAGATTTGACACTGCTAGCAATGTTCAGGTTGTCCATGCGGATGTCTTGGCGGGTCCGGTAACAAAGTTTGGCATTGTTTTGCCCTATGTTGTTGTTGCAAATATTCCCTATCACATCACCGCATCAATTTTAAGAAAATTTCTTGTCGACGACCTTTCGCCAGCTACTATGACGCTTCTCGTGCAGCGAGAAGTGGGGGAGCGCATTGTTGCCAAACCTGGGGACCTGAGTATGCTCGGTATTAGTGTTCAACTCTACGCCGAGCCGCGCATTGTTCGCATTGTATCTCGTCTCTCTTTTTTGCCGGCTCCAGCGGTTGATAGTGTGCTACTGCAAATTGACAACGTGCATCTGTTTCCTTTTGGTGATGTAGAAGAGAAGTTTTTTTGGCGCGTGGTTAAGGTTGGGTTTGCGCAAAAACGAAAACAGCTGCGCAATAATTTAGCCGCCGCATTTCCGTTACCGCAAGCAGAGATGGTAGCACTCTTTAAAAAGATAGGTATCAATGAAAAAGCACGCGCCCAAGAGCTGTCGATTGAAGCATGGCATCAACTAGCGCTTAACTTCGGTCGTATTGCTTAAGGGTTTATTCTGTTGTATCATTTTAATATGAATATTTTGACTAAAAAATGGGAGCAAAAGTTAAACCGGGTATCGGTCGGGGCACTCATTGTGCTCGTTGTGGTTGTTGCGGTTGGGGTAAAGGTGGCGAACGGTCAAGCGTATGGTGTCCCTTTTTATCAGCGCGTTGACGCCATTGTAACGTGTACTGAACCGCCAGCCAATCCTTGTACCCCTTGGGGATATGTATCCCCATACCAAGTAACTTCTGGTCTTGGTTCGCAGAATTTTGTTGCCGTCGACCCTTTAACAAAAGCCGGCGGTCTTCCGACACCACGTCCAGGTGGTTGGATTATTGGTTTTGGTGTTCCCGGTTCGGCATTTCAGGCAACAAAGTGGTGGGCGTACTAGTTTTTTGTAGATATTTTTAGAACGATAGAGGTTAAAAATACAAAGAGAACGGTTTAGTGCCATTCTCTTTGACTTTGCGTGTCGTTCTCTGCTATAATTAACAAACTTTAGAACCTATCACACGCGAGATTATCTAGTCTCCAATGTTTGATTTTAAGAGTACTACTACCGGTCAAATTTCAGGGCGTACCAGAGGCCTTCTTTTGGCGACTGTTTTTATTATAGGCGCAAGTGCGATTGTTTTAGGAGGCATTAGTCTCCGCCGGACAGTTTATGGACCTTACGCGGTCAAAACTACAGCGACTGATCTTTTTGCTTCTAACGACAATTCCGCTGTTGCCAAAGTAGACACTGACGGAGACGGTCTCTATGACAGTGACGAAATAAACATTTATCACACCAGCCCCTATTTGGCCGATTCTGACTCTGACGGGATAAGTGACGGGCAAGAAATTGCCAATGGGACGGATCCTAATTGCCCAACTGGTCAAAATTGCTCGCTTATCGGTTCGACAGACACCGCTGGAACCAATCAAACTACAACAGCACCGTCGCTACCATCAATTCCCGGCACCACCGCAACGCCAACTCCAGACGAACTTCGGACAGCGCTACGTCAGGCAGGTGCGTCCGAACAAGAAATTGCAGGTTTAACCGATGAGCAAATTGTCGCTAGCTACCAACAGGCCTTGGCTGCACAAAGTGGGACGGCAGCTTCAGGCTCTACCCAGACACCAAAAGAGTTACAAAATCTTTCACCAAGTCAAATTCGAGATCTCTTGCGACAAAACGGTGTCGACGAAGCAACGCTTAGTAAGCTCTCAGACGCTGACTTGTTAAAGCTCTATCAGCAGACGCTCGATCAGCTTAACGCCCAGCAATAGGCAATTATGAGCGAGAACACCAAAATAAAAAAAATAAAGAAACGGTATATCTTGTCAGTGCTGTTGGCATTATCTTTTGTTTTTGGCTTACAGATACAGCAAGTCTTAGCACAAGCACCGCTTCTTGATTCTGTGCCAACCTACGATATTAAGGCATATATACAAGATCAAAAAAGTCACTTAGAAGATTTTAGTTGGAATAAGTTAGTCGCAAGTTTGAAAGAGTCAGCGGCACTTTCTTTTCGACAAGGGGTTAAATTTTTACTCAATCAAATTGCGCAAGATACCGCAACATGGATTGCCAGCGGCGGTCACGGGCAAAAGCCCCTTTTTGTGACCGAAGGATGGGGAGCATATCTTGCCAATAGCATTGATCAAGCCGCCGGTGTTTTTTTGGACGGAATGATCAGCGGACAAGGGGGTACCTGTGAATGTCGAAATGGTAATGGCGCACTCGTATCTCGACCTGGGGTCAACACTTTGGAAGCCTGTGTGCAAGGTTCAAATGTGCCCGCTGGGGGTTGTACGTGGCAAGGGGGTACGACAGGCCTTGCCGGATCAGGAGGCATTCTGGAAGGTCTTAATTTATGTGCGCCCAGTGCCTCTATTCAAATTGCCATTAATTTGGGACTTACCGATACTTTTCAATCACGTCCAAAGTGTACCTTTAGTACGCTAAAAAATAATTGGGAGCAGTTTATTACCAGCAAGAGTTTCCTTCCTACTTTTAGCGAGTCATTTAATCCAGGAGAGAGTGATCTTAGCGTTGCGCTAACCTTACAAACAAATTTATTGTCGCGAAAAGCGGAAGCGAAACAGAACGCAATGCTAGACCGACTAACGAATGGCGGATTTTCAAATGTTACCAAGGGGACAAGCGATATCATCACGTTGCCTGGTACAGCGGTACGCGTGGTATGGCAAGAAGTTTTTGGCACAACACAGCAAGGGGAGCTATCGTTTACTGGCAATGTTATTGCTGATGCCGTTGATACCTTTACTAAGGCGCTTGCCGGCGGACTGCTTAGAAATTTGCTGTCCCAAGGCTTCACCGGTGGCAGTAGTGGTGGGCACAGTAATGCCAATCTAAGTAATTACGAGGCGCAGGCACAAGGTGAAGGAGTATTAGGTGCGCGCGCTCGATTAGCGCAAGACATTCGACCGAATTTTAGCACCCCCGGTCGGTACGATATTCTTTCGAAACTGGTTAGTTGCGACAATGATACCAACCCAGGACCGACAGATTGTGTCATTAATGACAATTTCCGGACTGCAATTTCTCAACGGCTAACCGTTAAAGAGGCGATTGACCAAGGACTCATCAACGGCGACGCGCCTTTTGGTTTTGTCGGTTGGAACCCACAGCCAATTGAGCCGAGTTACATTGACGGTGTTCCGTACCGATCTATCTTGATCTTGAGAAAGTATCGTATCGTACCGGTTGGATGGGAGCTTGCCGCGCGGTACATTCAATATTTTGGTCAAGAACGAATTACGCTTCGTCAGTTGGTGACCGCTTACGATACGGTTCCGACCACAGAAAAACCAAACCCTTTCTACCACCTTGTCGATCCAAATTGGACGTTGGTGCCGCCGGATGCCTTTTGTAAGTTACAAGGACCCGGTCCAAAAGTTATATCGCAAACTGTAACGAAGGGTACTGACATCGACGGCGATGGTCAGTATGTTTCGCCGGGTGATGTGCCGCCAGCGGTTGTGGTTACGCGTGATGCAAACTACTGCGCAGATGAACAAACCTGCGTACAGCGCGATGCAAATGGCAACTGTCAGTTCTATGGCTATTGCACAGAAGAGAAGCGCGTATGGGATTTTGGTAAGGCGCAATGTCAGCCTCAGTTTTCCAGTTGTACCACGCTTTCCAATACCGAATCTGGCGCTACTGTTTCTTATTTATTAAATACTGTTGATTTCAACGGCTGCGATGCCGGTTCGGTTGGTTGCAAACTCTATAGTACAAAAGATCTTGGTAACAATAAGTGGAGTACCGCGGATGCGGACGTGCTGTATCTGAATGGTCAGGTGAAAGGGTGTGACCAAAAAGATGACGGTTGCCGTGCCTTTATCAGAACGAGTAACAAGGTAGCAACTGCTCCACAGAGTAACCTATTGCGTAACCCCAGTTTTGAGACGGTTGTTTCAGAAGCTGACAGCTCGGCAAAAGGGTGGCTCTATGATAGTACAGCGGTTGGGATAGGAACCGACACTCCGTTTAATGGCACGCGCTACTTGCATAGCAATGTGGACAACGCAAGTCTTACACAAAAGGCGGTGCTTACCGGACCACTTGCTGGGCAAACCATTGGTTTTAGTTTTTACGCCAAGCAATCCCTTAGTGGCGATGGACGTATTGCGTACAGCTTGGTCGGAAGCGACGCCTCTCCCTCATTTACCAGTCTGGATCAGCCGCTTATTGATACTTGGACGCGCTACTCAGTAACGAAGACTTTTGCGGCGAACGATACAACCTTACCCGACAGTCTCAACCTTACCTTACAGTTATCTGCCGGTGTTGACTTTGATGCTGTTGAGCTGACCGTCGGGCAAACACCAACAACTTTTACAACGTATGGTGCCTCGTTGACCCGTTTAAAACGGGCACCTGATTATCGTTCAAAAACAGATGCTAGTTATCAATCCTTGACCGGCGATGTTGGCAGTTGTCGTCCAAACGGTTTGGCAACAGATGCGCCCGATGCAAATGCCGATCAAGCGGCTTGTACGCCGTATGCGCGATATTGTTTACCGGCGGAGGTTGGTTGCCGGAGCTACACCCCTGCAAACGGGACAGCAACAGTAACGGCTGTAAGCGGACAGAGTTGTCCGACAGAGTGTGTAGGTTTTGATACTTATACTCAGACGGCAACCTTTTTCGAGAAACCAAAGTTTGTCGATCTCATTCCTGCAACAGGTCAAAGTTGTCCTGCGGCTGCGGTGGGTTGTGATGAGTTTACAAATCTCGACAAGGAAACATCCGGCGGTGAGGCGCGTGAGTACTATCAGCAGGTACAGTTTTGCCAAAAGCCAGGAGGAACTGACAGTGGTACGTTCTACACATGGGAAGGGTCTGACGAAACTGGCTTCCAGTTGCGCGTATTCCAACTGAAGAAAACAGAGGCGACGAATCCTTCCGGATTCAGCACGACTGCAGGCAGCACCGGTAACGACTTGGCGGCTCCCTGCACGCACATCAATTGGAGTAGCGATGGGATAAGCGCTTCATGCAGCGATACCAGTAACGCAGGCGATACAGCGTGGCGAACCTGTAACGAGAATACTTATCAGTCAAACCCCGATTGTCGACAGTTCTATAACGAAACAGGTCAAATCTCTTACCGGTTGCTTTCAAAAACGGTGAGCGTTACCGATTCTTGCCATCCGTTGCGAAAGACAGATTCTAACCAACAAGACTGTGCTAATTCGAACGGTTGGTGGAATACCAGCATTCAAGTATGTATTTATCAGGCCGTACCAAATGGTGGTAGACAGTGTAGCGCTGCGGTTGCTGGTTGTCGTGAGTATCGCGGAGGAACGTCGGCTAGCTACCGAACAGTATTGAATGATACGTTCGAGAAAGGTACTGCAGAGTGGTCTGGCGGACAGTTGAGCGCTGTTTCTAGTGTTGTTGGCGGACACTCGTACGAGATTACCGAGGCGGTTGCCGAGAAAGCGGTTACCGTTAATGCTGGTAGCAGCACCAGTGGTACCTCCGGTACAATTGCCCCGGCAACTTATGTCGTTACTTTCTGGGCACGTACACAAACCGGTACGGCAACAGCGGCGATCAGCGCCGCCATCAGTGGTAACGGGGTAACCAATGGTACCTTGGTAACGGATGCGTTGTTAACTAGTGAATGGCGACAAATCAAAAGTGATCCAGTGAGTATTGCTGTCAGTGCTAGCGATGCGGTGACGACATTAGCAATAACGCCATCCGGTACCGGCAAGGTATTTATTGACAACATAGAGCTCAAAACAACTACCGACACTCATTATCTCGTCAAGAATAGTTGGCGTACACCGCTTTCCTGTTACTCTAACGATGCCGCTCGTCAGCCGTTCCTTGGTTGTCAGCAGTATCAGGTAAGTGACGGCTCAAGCAAAGACGTTTGGCAGTTTGGCGCCGCCTGTCACGCTAAGGTTGTTGGCTGTGAAGCGGTCATCGACACGCAGAACACTACGGTTGGAGGTGACGCGCCTTTTGCGAGGTCATTTAATGACGCTGAAGACAATAGCCTTATTACCGTACCGGCCGATTCGGTTGACTACCTTGTTAACGATCCGACAAAAACTTGCAAGACAGAAGCGCAGGGTTGTCAGGCGTTGGGTAAAGTTGACCGGTCAATCAAAGCCAACACTGCACTTGCACTAGAGACATTGAAGTGCGCAGCAGGGGGATCGTGTTTGCCTGATTTGCGAAGCAAGCTTTTGGCTGCCGGTTATAATTCGCTGGTTGCAAAGTTTGACGCAGGTACATTAGCGGCGAGTGATGCTCAGCGTATTCTTCGTGATGCTCTTGGCGATAGCGCAACACCGTGGTCAAGTGTTTACCTTAAAAATAATCCCGATGATTATGGGGTTATTCTCTGCAAGCTTGATCAGTTGCAGTGTTCTGCCTTTAAGGATGCCGCCGGAAGTGTTTACTACTTTAGAGATCCGGGAGATCAAACCTGTGAATACCACACCGACCGTCCAGTTTCCGGTTGGTATAAGAAAGATTCATCCGCGACAAGTCCTGACTGTAATCGTACTATTACCAATACAACCGTACCTCGTGTACAAATTGCTGGTTCGACCGCCCAGGAGCCAATAGCTGGCTACGTTGGTACTTGCCCCGTGCAGCAGAATAGTTGCAAAGAAATAGTTGACCCTCGCTCAGACGGTACTCGGGATCTACTGATTAATGGTTCGTTTATTGCTTCTGATGGCACAACACCAAGATCATGGACGTCGATTGCTTCACCGTCAACAACCTATCATTACAACCAAAACCTGAATACCTTAACTATTAGCAGTGGCGGGTTTGAACAGTCAAACGTAACTTTGCGCAAGCGTACGCTTTATGTACTTTCAGCAGAAGCGGAAGCTGTCAGCGGTTCGCTTGCCGCAAATGCTTATCTCGGTATCCAGTGTCCTGGTTCGTCACTATCCATTCAAGGGTCGCCGTATACTTTTATTGAACCTACAAAGAAAGATTCGTTCGATCGGTTTAGTGTAAGCTTCTACGTAAAAAATACTGATGACGTAGAAAATTGTAGCGTCCGCGTCGGACAAGCTCATGATTTATTGCCATCTAACGTGAGCGGTGAATTTGCAACTGGCGCAGTAAAGACAAGAAATGTGTCGCTTCGCGAGGCCAGTATTCATTACGAACTTGTGGATCAGCTTGATACTGCAAGTTGTGCCGGTACGGTCAATAATGCCAACTGCGTCCTTGCTAGTTTCCAAACGAGTTACAAGTCGCCTATCGTCAATACCTACGACGCTGATATGAGCCCGTTAGGGGATACAAAGACTCCTAATGGTACGACTAGAACAGAATATTCTTGCGTTGGTGCCGATCAAGCCACGGGAACTTCTGGCATTTGTCGAGGTACGGTTGGCCTTTCATGTACCGCTGATAGCGATTGTCAGTTTCAGCGCGATTCTAATTTGCTGGTCAAGGTACAACCGAGCCGAGAGTGTGGTAGTTGGCTCGCTTGTAAGACAGCCCGTACGGTAACACGCAATAGTGTAAGGCGAAATATCTGTCTTGCTGTCGAGGGATGCGAACAGCTCGATGATAAAGGTCAATGTATACGTACGACTCTTGATGAGCCAGACAAAGACCTTACGTACGCCGCTTCTACCGTCGATCAATTAAAAGACCGCTCTGGTTATTCGAGCGTTGGTTTTAATTGGGGTAATGTCTGTTCTAACAATTCGTCAACGAGTTGCACTACTGATGCCGATTGTGGTTCAGGGAAATGCACACCAAGGCTACTTCAGGGTTACATTAGTCCGGGTTATATGGAGCAAGTTGGCCAGTTAGCGCTACTCGTGAATGCAAACTTTGAAATACCAAGCACACAAGGTAATGCGGTGAGTTGGGTTGGCTGGGGTAATGGACAGAATTTTAGAGTCATCAATAATCCGGTAAGCGCTCAGTCTGTTGGCATACTGTACCCACGAGAAGGCAGGGCGTTTTTAGAAGTGAATGCTAACCATAAGGTACCTGATGTTCCGCAGTTTATTGATGACAGTTTAGCACCCAATCTCGCTAATTATAGCGGAACAATTAATGTCGCTGGCGAAGCAGATTATATTTTGTCTGCTGATGTCAACACGGTGCATTTCTCGGGTAAGAGCGCTGGCATCAGAGTCTTTCAGTACAAAACAAATGGTGATCTCGTACCCTGTAATACCGCCGGTACCTGTAAATTCTTAGCTCTTCTCGATACAGGTGCAGGTTTTGACTGGACCACAAAAGTGGATAAATTCACTACTGATGAGGATACTCGTTATATCCGCCTTCAATTCGGCTGGTTTGCCAAAGGAGGCAGTACGGAAAATAGCTCCGGTAATTGGTACGTAGACGATATTAAGCTCCAGCCCGCACTTGAGTATCGTCGCAATGAATACCGTTATTGTTCTAACAATGTAACAAAGTTATGCCAAGTCGATGACGATTGTGGTGCTGGAAATACTTGTGACATCCTTCATGTAGATCCAGATTTTCCGAACGTAGATTACGAAAATGGCATCGAGACGCTCGACTACAGCTATGCATCACAGTCCTGCCGCCTGTACCCAGAAGAGACGTCACTCTCTTGTCAATACAATGATGACAACGGCCTCCGTCATCGCGGGAAATTGGGGTATTGTTTAACACCCGATCCACAGAACAGTAGCAACTGTTTGCAGTGGTGGCCGGTCGACAACATCATTGGAGAAGATACGGAACAGGACCATGTTGGTTACCAAGGTCCGATACCCTTGTATCAGTGTCTAGATGTTGTTGATGGCTGGGCAACCTTATTGCATTCTTCTGTTGGTGCTTCGACTGTTCCTGATTACACGGGTGGTAAGAAGAGCCCGGCGGTTCCAACTGATACTTTCAGTCACTTTAAGATAGACAAACATGGCCAACAAACTGAATATAACGGCGGAAAAATAGACAAAACCGAAAAAGTAGTGTTTGATCTTTATCGCAATGCGGACTCAACAACTGAAGGATATGCGGTAGGTGGTCTTGTTGATAAACCCGGCAAGTGCGACGCAAACTACCACGCGGTAGATTCTGCTACCCCTCTTATTCATGCCGGGTGCGAAATTCGCGTTTGGATGGAAAATAACAAGGGTGGTGACGGTGATGACAAATACAAAATATACGTCAGCAAGGATCTTAGTAGCCTCTACTATATTAATGAATGGTGTGAATCGGCCGCTTGTCCGCCATCCCTCGGCAATCGTCCTTCGCCTGATCAAGCAAACAATGGTTGGGCGGAGATGTGGGCTGACGTTGCCTGGGCAGTCGACAGTAATGGTAATCGGATTCCGGGACCATTCCGCTACCTGATAATCGAGTCATTGTCTTCTGATGACTACATTACGCCGCTCGGTTTGTGGGCGCGACCTTCGTTTAGCTGTAACGCAGTCATGCAAACAGTCGGTTCAGCAGGGCAGAACCGTGCCTATGCATCTCGGGTTACCCCTGGTAGTCAAGCATCTATAAAGGTGGGCAGAGGCACTAGTTATGAATCGTCTGCAGAGGATAATTATGAATATAAGGTTACAACAGATTCGCCCCCATTCGGTAGTGTTGTTCCGCCATTTCCTGCTGACGATCCGCTTGCTTGGGACTCAACAACATTTGTCGGCGTGCAACCACTTTTTGCAGAGCCATCAGCTTCTTCAACCAGCACAAGTCAGGCGCGTGCAGGTGGTCCATATTCTTGTCACCCTATTAACAGCTTATTAATAGGCACCTATAAGCCATTATTTAGCTCACAGTGTTCGAGTAGTGGTGCCATGCTGAATGAGATTCAAGAGTCGACCTATGCTGATGGTTTAACTAAGGCAGTTAAGGTATTGCAACAGCTTTTTGTTCAGAGCTATGGTGTGTGGGAGTGGCAGTCAACACCCGACGGGTATCGGTATGTCGAAACCGGCAGTAAAGAATTAATAGTACCAACGGAACAATGTGGTTCAGGTCCAACGCTGAATGTTCGTGTTGGATCTGAGATTTGCGGGGTTGTACCGGCTATCCCAGTTGTAGAACTTTCAGGAGCGGCCAATACCATTACAAAAGTGGGGTCAGTAACCCTCAGTTTTACGGCCATTGCCAATCCTGAACAGGAACCAATTGTGCGCTACATTGTTGATTGGGGAGACGGGTCACGAACGGTGCAAACCGGTCTAAAGTTTGCGAGCCACCCTTCGGACCAAAACCCCATCTCGCTCGTGCATAGTTATTCGTACGATGATGTGGCTCGCTGCGTCAAAGAGGGAAGCTGTGCCAAGACCACGACAATAGTGAATGGTATCTATCAAGTGACACCACGCGTACAAATTTTGGATAACTGGGGATGGTGCAATGGCGCTTACGCGTCAACCGGTAACAGCAATCCTCTCTTTGGGCAAACTGGCTACAACGAGTTAAATACTGACGGCAGGGGAGACTGCAGCGCGAGTCACGCAGCCGCTTGGCAGTCTTCCGGTGACGCTATAACGATTAGTCAGTAGACACCTATGGCACAGCTTTCACAAAACGTTGACAACCTTTTATTCTCGCGCAAGCAAGAGGAAGTCCGCAAACAAGAAGCGTCAGCGGCGCGTTTTCGTATGAGCAAGCAAAGCGCCAGAATGCAAGAGTCTAATCACAAACAAGACATAGACAAAGGTCAGGGAGCAAGAAAGGGTATGAAGAAAGCGACCTCTGGAGTAGAAGAGCAGATTAAAAAAAAATTCAGGAAACGGATTGTTGTTTCTTTATTACTTGAAATTGTAGCAGGTGTCACCGCATTTATGAGTACCATTGGTTGGCCATTTTTGCTTCTTTTATTGGTAATTATTGTCGCGACAGCTGTAGGATCGGACTTTATCAATACCTCCTTAAGTCTCCTTAAAAGCTGAGTGGGTATGTTGCTCCATAGCATCTCTATAAAAAAAATACTTATTGGTTTCGTTACGCTTGCTGTTGTCACCAGCATACCAGTTCCAACATTGCAGCAAGCGGTGCCGCCTCAATTTTTTGCACCTACCGTTTTTGCGGGGAATGACAGCGCTACCATTACGACCGTAACACCTACCACTATTGATCCAGGCACTCAAAAAGTGAAAGCAAGCTGCGGCTGGCTTGATCCGACTTGCTGGTTGCCGTTCATTATTTCTGCCCTTGCAGCCATTATTATATCGCTGCTTGGAAAAATTTTAAGCTTTTTGGTAGGACTGACCATAACAACCCTTGGTACCTATAATGGTTTTATCGAATCACCGGCGGTCGGCATGGGCTGGAGCGTTGTACGGGATATCGGTAACATGTTTTTCGTTTTGATTTTGTTGTTGATTTCTTTTGGTACGATTCTTGGCCTCGAACAGTATCAGTTAAAACGTCTGCTGCCAAAAGTTTTACTGATGGCCCTCCTTGTGAATTTCAGCAAAACTATCGCTGGGTTGTTCATTGATTTTGCCCAGATTGTGATGTTGACGTTTGCAAACGCATATCAGTTAGCAGGTGCAGGCAATTTTGCCAGCGCACTAAAATTACAATCCATTCTAAGCATTAATTCCGATGCAGGTATCACTGAAGGTGTGCAGATCGCCGGATGGACGATAGCGGGTGGTTACTTGCTAGCGCTTGTCTATCTCATTGTTGCGATAGTTGTAGTAGGCGCCTTTGCGGCCATCCTAGCCGTACGAATCGTTTTTTTGTGGCTACTTATTATTTTTTCACCAATGGTTTATGTACTTTCTGTTTTACCTATCGGCCAAAAGTATGCCAGTCAGTGGTGGGATATGTTTTCAAAGTATGTCATTGTTGGCCCGTTGATGGCCTTTTTTCTATGGTTGTCACTTGCGACGCTGCCAAGCTTGCTTTCTACGGATAAGGGCTTTGTTCAGAATGTAAGTGTTGACGAGACTGCTGATGGAGTGCCAACGTCTCCGTTACTCCCCGATATCGGTATAACAGAGGCGGGTGCACAGTCAAACCTAACTGGTTTTATTATGGCAATCGCTATGCTGATGGTGTCGCTGTATTTTGCCATGGAAACCGGCGGCGCAGTTGGCAAAATTGCAGGTGCCGTCTATGGCAAACTATCGAGCGCCGGTGTCAAAACAGCGTTTGCTCCATTCAATGCACTTGGAGACCTAGCCTCTTTTGCCGAGTCAACGTTATACGCAAATAAAGGTTGGGGTCTTGATCCGCGCCGGCTTATTCGTGGTACCAAAGGGTATTTTGCAAGAAGACGGGGAGAGAACGAGGTTATCGGGCAACGGAAAGCAACAGCAAACTATAAAGAGTATATGGAAGCGAAAAGCGGAAGACTGGGTATGGCGCTACTGGCATTAGGAGCAACTGAGGATTTCCTGCAAATTTTCATGAAAGGTAAAGTTGGTAGGCAACGCTTTGGAAGAACTCTGCGGGATCCAGGACGATACAGTGAAGAAGCATACAAAGAAGGGGAGGAAGACAAAATTCGTTCGATGGAGCTAGTAAAAGAGGCAGAGGCCATAAGGAGTGAACCAGAACTTATAGCAGAAGCCCGCGTGTTTGCGGCTAGAGCGGCTACAGAAAAACTTACTGAGGGAAAAATTAAGGGCGTCCAAGCAGCGCTTCCAGAGGTTTTACCGGCGATGGAGACATATCAGGAGGACATGAAAAATGCTACCGAGGAAGAAAAAGATATTGCAGCCATTGAAGCTGATTTGCTGGGCGGTGGCACCGAAGAGGAAATCATTCAGAGTTTGACACAGGATCAACGAGCGAGCCTCACCGAAGATCGCAGCACACTCAATGAACGGGTTGAACGTTTGCAGGCGAAGAAGGTAGAGATGAAGAAGGAAGGTAAAGATGAGGACGAGATTCAGCAAGCAATAGCAAAAGAAGAACAAGCCATTACTAAGGCAACGCAGGCACTTGAGAAGCGAGCGAATAGACTTGGCGCTCTTGAAGCACGTATGCGTGCGGGTGGCATGGAAGAGAAAGAAGTTAAAGAAGCTACCAAGGAGCGCCGCGCCAAACTCGGTACACGTCGTAAGACTATCGAAAATGAATTGACGCATTCTCTGGCTGAAGTTGCCGAAAGGCACGATTTGACGCAAGACGAGTTAAAGTCTGTTCTTTACGAAGAGGAGCGTGATGCAAAGGGAGATAAGACTGGGAGGACGGTAAGTGTAATGGACCAAATGGCAGAAAGAGGCATTTTAATACCAGCAAAAGTTGCTAACATAAGTGGTCCCGAGCGTGAAGATTACAAGAAGCAGACTGAAAGCTTTATTGAGTCTATCGCTAAAGAAAAAGGGCATAGTTTGGTTAGCAATAGTCCAGTGTTTCAAGATTTGGTTGCGGAGCAGATGAAAGCAATGGGTTACGGGGAAACAGGAAAAGAAACTCTAGAAGAGAAAGAAAAATTGAAAGCTTTAGCAAAGGAGGAGTACAAAAAAGAACAGACCAAAAAAGAAGAAGAACTCACCTATTTACAGCGTGGTGGTTATACAGAGGATCAAAAGAAACAAGTCGATGCCCGCATTGAAGATTTGTTACGCAAGCTCGTTGCTGTCGATAAGCGCATCGAGGAAGCGGCAGGAGATCCCGACGAAACCAGCAAACTGAAAAGCCTAAAGCGCTCACTTTTAAATAATTTGGAAGAACAAAAAAAGAAAGAGAAAATAATTGCTACTAAGGAGTTGCCGGCGGAGCAGAAAGAAATTGATGCAAACAGAGACCTTAATAAAAATGCAATTAAAGAGGCTAGATTTAGAATAGCCGAACTAAAAGGTTACGCGCAACAAGATAATAGTGAGGAAGATATTGAAAAGATTAGGAAACAGCTAAAAGCGCAAGCAAAAAGATTTTCTGATAAGAATCTTGCAAGAAGCGAACCCGTTCCCCAGACATTTTATGCCGACCGTGTATATCGGGCACTTGAGCAGCAAGAACTATCTAAGCTACCAAGAGAATCTATGGAGTGGGAAGAGTTGGGCGACCTTCTGGAGCGTGCCATTCAAGAGGGCAACATGCTTCAAGTGAGTACCTTCATGAAAAAAGCGGCGGAAGATTATAATGATAACGAAATTTATAAAGACAACGGTCTTCCGAGTGGTCCTGAGGGTGCTGAAAAATTCCGCAAGGATCGGCTAGAGAAAATTTTTGGCAAACAGGGTTCAATGCAACTGATGAGCGAGATGTCCTACATTAATGAAGCGCACAACCATAACAACGTGTCACGTATGTATGGTATGAAGAATGGACGATACTACTATCGAACAAGAGAAGAGCAGGCTGCAGCTGCTGCAACTGAAAACCTAAAACAAGATTCTAGGAAGTTTATTCAGAACCATAACCGTCTTGGTTACGGTTATGAGGATGCGCGGGGTAACTTCCACCTTGATTTATCAGGTAAACTAACTCTTGCTGGGTTTCAGGATGATTTTGCTTATCGTCTGGGTAGGGCAGAAGTCAACCCAAGCTTGATTATGAAGCTGTCGGAAGATATAGAGGCACTATTTGACATGCAACGGAGAGGAATGTTAACGGCCAGCCTAGATACGGGAGAAACTTTAGCTGAAGCAATTGATCGTATGGGGAGGTTTTACAGGAAACGCGGTGTTGGAACAAGCTACTCAGGACTTCAGGCACAGGCAATCGCTCTAATGTAGGGTATGACTAATGAAAAAAAACAAGTAAATACTGACTACCGTTGGTTAAACGATCCAAGCTTACTCAGGAAGATGCAGGGTCATTTTGTTAGTGACGTGCTTAAATTTAATGCAGTAGAGGAAGCGCAGTGGTTAATAAAAAATATAAAACCAGCGCTAGAAGAAAAAGGGATAAATAACTTGTTGCCTCTCGCATTGATTGATGGCTATAAAGAGTTGGTTACACGTGCTAGTTGGCTTGCCTTAAGTTCGTTATCCGAAGAAGAAATTATTCGGCTCTTTGCTACCTATTTTTCTTTTGCTCTGGACATGTCAGCCAACTTGGACGTGTGGGAGCAGCTGCGCGCGATTTTAATTATTCGTTATCCCCATGACGAACGAGACGCGTTTAAAGCAAAACTTAGATATGCTCTTGAGGAGAATCAAGAAACTATTACTAGCAATAAACTGATAATCCAAGAGAAAGAGGTTTTACCCACAGTTGCGAATTGGTTGCGTGACTATGTTCGCCACGTGGATGCCCAGCCAGCTGAATCAATTAAGCAAATTGAGTATTTATCTTCTTCTATCAATACAAAAAAAATATCTGCGCAAGAAAAAGAAAAATTACATTTTCTTTTGCATCTATATGAACGACTTAAGCGTTCCACGTTTAGTGTGGATGGCCTGGAGGAACCACTTAGCACAAACATAGACGGCAAAGAGGTAACCGTTAAGGATGGACAGGTGCAGCAAGTTGATCCTCGAGTCGAGCGGCTTATTAACCAATTTAAAAAAATTGGACTAATTACGCCAGAAGATGAGCAACCGCCTAGTGGGCCAAATGACGAGAATGACGAATGGGTCGATTTACGTAAAGCTCCCTTAGGCAGTGAGGTTGCAGGTCAAGAAGAGAATAAGATTGATACGGAACACGTACACGCACGTACTTCAACGGTTCTTAAACAGAGTACGTTGCACCAAAAAGAGAGGAGTGCACTTGCCGCGGAAGAGAAAGCGACATCTTCACTATTTGAAAGTGCGGAGGTACGGAAAGAGATAAGAAGAATACGGAACAATCAAATCAATACAAAACAGCTGTATGATACTTTGCTTACAGCTTTTAACGTGTCACGGCAAGCCCCTGTTGCTGCTGTATTGTATGCATTAGCAGAGCAGGGTAAGCTAGAAAGCTTTATCTTTGCTGATCAAAGGTTTAAAAATCTTTTGGCGGCACGCTATCGTAAACTTGAAAAAGCGACCATGTTGAGACAATTACAGGAGGGCTTAAATTATCCTGAACACCTTCGTAATTTTCTGCGTATGCTGCTTGAGGATCATATGCATATGCAAATTTCCGAAGCCGCCCACCTCGCAGCAGAATTAACTGCACTTGCTAGAAAAAAAGATAGCGCTACTCCCTACCTTGCCTATTTCGATGAAGCTACGCAGTCATACCAATGGATGGATACAACGCTATGAGCCTACAAAACGACACTCTTGTTCGTCGAAAAGATGGTGAATGGCAAGTCTGGCGAGATAATACTTGGCAGCCATACGTACAAACAAAAAAGAACGTACCGGCAAATAATAAACCAGCAGAAAAAGCAGTAGAGCAAGTTAGCAAGGATCGCCCTCATCAGCGGTTGGAGGACCACAAGACAGCTTCTGGTTTAGTTGAGCAAGAGCACGGTAAAGATCGAGCACTTGCTTTTACTCAGGCCGTCGCTCCAAAGTCAGTACCTACAGAAGTGGAAACAAGCGCACAGCTCAAAAAAAATATAACAGAGAACATAATGGATGTTTCTAGTAAGTTTACCTTGCCTGCGGTTCGGCATATGGTGGATGTTCAGCGCCCAGTGGTATCCGGCCCGCTTGATGAGCTACGTTTTTTATCGATAGACGAATTTCATCATCTTGGCGCAACTACTGAAAAAGCGATTGATCGCCTTACTCAAAAATTTCAGGTGTTAAGTGAAGAATCTTTCGATCAGTCAGCCTCGGCGCTGCGTGCTTGGCGGCAGAGCCCACTGTACCAAGCACACCTCACGACTATTGTCGCCGCTCTGAATACCGGGAAATCTATTGAGGCGGTGCTACAAGAGACAAAGGCATTTACCAAGGAAGAGTTTCTCGCCTTAATAAATTTTAATCGCACCATAAGGGCATAGTATGCAGCAATTTGTCGTCCCGCAGTTTATTGACGAAGAGTCCCACATTTTGGGCCCAATTGCAGTGCGGCAATTTTTGATTATGCTTGTTGTTGGTTTTTTGGTCTTTTTAAGCTATCGACTAGCCGACACTTCATTATTCATTATTTTGACCATCTTATTTGTAGTATCGGGCATCGTACTCGCTTTTGTACGCATCAATGGTCGACCCTTTCACTATTTTCTGTTAAATTTAATACAAACCTTACAGCGTCCGCGATTACGTGTGTGGAGAAAAGAATACGGCAAGCAAGATCAAATGGCTCCCGAGATCATTAATGATGCAAGTGTTTCAAAAGTTACCACTCGCCGCCCTCCACCAACTATCTCGCGACTCGCTGAGCTTTCTCTCGTTGTTGATACTGGTGGTATTTACCATGGTGACAACGCAGAAAAAGGGAACAGCTAACGGGCTTTTGTGGCAAAAAGAAAAGCGAACAAAACAACCATAAGTACCCAGCACCTCTTGGAAATTTCAGAAATCCGAGAGGATGTTGCTGTGTTGAAAGATGGGACTCTGCGAGCCGTCATGCTGGTTTCGTCTATCAACTTTGCCCTAAAATCTGATGACGAGCAGCAAGCAATTATTCAGGGCTACATGAGTTTTTTGAACTCTATTGATTTTCCTCTACAGATTGTGGTGCAGTCTCGTCGACTGAATATAGCCGGCTATCTTGATCACTTGGCAGATATTGAGAAGCAGCAGACCAATGAGCTATTGCGTATTCAAACGACGCAGTACCGGCAGTTCATTCGTGAACTGGTTGAGCTGGGTGAAATTATGAACAAACGATTCTATGTCGTTGTACCTTACAACCCGGGCGCGGATAGGAAGAAAACTTTTTTCCAACGCATGCGCGAAGTGCTTCATCCTGACGCGCTCATTCACCTGAGCCAAGATCGTTTTCGTCGAAATCGTCATGAACTGATGCAGCGCGCCGATCATGTCGCGAGCGGTCTTAATTCGCTCAGTCTGGAAATCGCACTTTTGGACACGCAGTCTTTGGTTGAACTGTACTACGCAACCTATAACCCCGAGCTGGCAAAACTGGCGCCGCTAGTCGACCTTAAACTGCTGCAAATTGACAGTGCCGGCATAACTTCATCAATGCAATGATTGGCTTTAACAAAAAAAAGAAGCAACCCAAAACGGTCGAGGAAAAAGCATTAAGCCCTAAAGAGGGGAAGGAAGTACTTGCCGCCGCTGAAGCGTATCGAGCCGGTACCATTAAGTTGCGTGATCTTGTCGCGCCGTCGGCTCTTGAAATTGAGGCCTCGTATATAAAACTGAACGACCAATTTGTTAGAACTATCTTTGTTACCGATTATCCTCGTTATATTTCTGTCGGTTGGTTTGCGCCCCTTATTAACATTAGCGGCACCATTGACCTCTCGCTCTACGTCTACCCAGTAGACGCGGCGGTTATTTTAAAGCAGCTAAAAAATAAGGTTGGTGCGCTTGAGGCAGAGATTGTTGCCGACCACGAGAAGGGAGCACCACGCGATCCGATTAAAGAAACGGCGCTTCATGACATTGAGCGATTACGTGACGATTTGACACAGGGAGTGGAAAAGTTTTTCCAGTTCGGGCTTTACATTACCATCTACGCAGATTCGCTAGAGCATCTCAATACCGCAACGGATGACATCATTCAGCTGCTGGGAACCAAACTGGTCTATGCGCGCAAGGTACTCTACCAGGCGGAGCAGGGTTTCATTTCTACCGTGCCGCTCGGCGTAGATGAGCTACAGATTACGTTTAACATGAATTCGTCACCCATCTCGTCCGCTTTTCCTTTTGTATCCTCAGAGCTGACGAGCGACAATGGTATTTTGTACGGCATCAACCGGCACAATAATAGCTTGATTCTCTTCGATCGGTTTTCACTACAGAATGCCAACACGGTGGTGTTCGCCACTTCTGGTGCTGGTAAGAGCTATACCGTAAAGCTCGAGGTCTTGCGGTCCCTTATGATGGGCGTGGACATTATCGTCATTGACCCCGAGAAAGAATACGAGCACCTCTCAGAAGCCGTTGGCGGTACGTACCTCAACATATCGCTTTCGAGCGAAAGCAAAGTTAATCCTTTTGATTTACCCAAAGGCATCGGTGAAGATGTGCAAACGGGGGACATTATTAGAAGCGCCGTTATTACCTTAAAAGGGTTACTGCGCATTATGCTTGGGCGGCTTACTAGCGAAGAAGACTCTCTGCTTGACCGGGCATTACTTGAAACGTACGCCAAGAAAGATATCACCGCAGACGCTGACTTAATAAACGTCGAGCCGCCGGTGTTAGCTGATCTCGAGGATGTGCTTGAGGGTATGCAGGGGACAAAAGATTTGGTTGCACGACTACAGAAATACACCCGCGGTACGTTTGCCGGACTTCTCAATAGCCCAACCAACGTCATTACTGACAGCCAGTTGGTCGTGTTTTCAATTCGCGATCTTGAGGATGAACTCCGGCCGATTGCCATGTACACCATCATCAATAATATTTGGAATTTGGTCAGAAGCGAACGCAAGAAGCGCATCCTCATTATTGAGGAGGCATGGATTATGATGCAGCACGAAGACAGCGCTAAGTTCATTTTTGCGCTTGCTAAACGTGCACGGAAGTACTATCTCGGACTTACTACTATTTCTCAGGACGTTAACGACTTTCTTGGCTCACCTTACGGTCAAGCGGTCGTCAACAACTCGGCAATGCAACTTCTCTTAAAGCAATCACCGGCCGCTATCGACCTTATCCAAAAAACTTTCCTTTTGACCGAAGGTGAGAAGTACCTGCTACTCGAGGGAAGCGTTGGCGAGGGTATTTTCTTTGCCGGTCCAAAGCACGCTGCCATTAAGGTGGTGGCTTCCTACACCGAAGATCAACTAATAACCACCGATCCGCGTCAGCTACTTGAAATGGAAGCGGCAAAGGAGCAAGTCGGTGGCGATGATACGGCGGCGGTGCAAGGTTTAGATGATGTTAATTAACGCGATTTTTATGGATAGAAAAAAAATTATCGCTATCACCGTTCTTGTAGTTGTGCTGATAGCAGCAGTTGGTGGTGGGTTGTGGTGGTATGGCGGTCAATCTGGTGGCAGTAAACCAGCTGCCAATATCGGAAACACCAACAGTAACCAGCAGGGTGACGCAGCGGACGGGACAGTAACGCCTGTGGCGCCAGTTACGGTTACCGCAGAAACAAGCGCAACGCGGTTAGCGCGTCTGTTTACAGAACGATTTGGGACGTTCTCTACCGATGAAGGTTTCGCCGGAATTGTAGAACTAGCACCTCTACTTACAGATAGTTTTTCGTCATGGGCAACGGGTACTTATTTACCACAACTACGCACTACGTATAAAGACGGTTTTGCGTCAGAAATCACTCGTGTTCTCAGTGCGCATCTTGTGCAAGAAGGGGATAACAAGGCAACGGTTCGGTTAAGTATTCAGCGTACCATCGTTGTTGGTAGTGATGCAGCAAAAGTAGAGAATGCTACCGTAAGGGTTGATCTGGTTCGCCAGGGTGACAACTGGTTGGTGGACGGTTTTTTCGACGAAACCAAGTAGCGTAACGTTCCGTGCGTACGTTGCTGTCACGCGCGGTTGAAGAATTAACGAGAGTGCTCTTTCCTGTGTTCTGTATCGGTTGCGGTATCGAGGGTGAATGGGTATGCCCATTATGCTCTTCAAAGCGACCAGTAGAACCTATCCAACGCTGTGCCTACTGCCTATTGCCAAGTGCCTACGGCAAAACCTGCGATCAATGCCAAAAGCCGCGTCGGCTTAATGGCCTGTTCGTTAGAGCAACTTACGATGAATGGTTATGGCGTAATCTCATTCGCACATGGAAGTACGGACCAGCCGAGGAGCTGGGTCAATACCTTGGGAAATGCTTCGCTAACACCGAGCTGCCAATATTTTTTGCAAAAGAAAGTTCGGTACTGGTTCCTATACCGCTAAGCCGGTGTCGCTTTCGTAAGCGGTGATTTAATCAAGCTGAAGCTCTGACAAAGAAGCTTGGCGCGCAATATAGTGTTTCGCTCTGTTCGGCACTCCGGCGCGATCGGCATACCGCTCCTCAATACGGATTACGCACCGCAGAGCGTGCTCATAATGTACGAAATGCGTTTGTCTGTAGCCGCCCGGCAGAAGTGCAAGGAAGACATTGTGTTTTGGTTGATGACATTGTTACTACAGGTTCTACGCCAAAAGAAGCAGGACGAGTTCTATTTGAAGCTGGAGCTTTAAGCGTTTGGGCGGTTGTGATTGCAAGAAGTGATTCGCAGCAGCGGTAATAAGGAGGTAACTATTTAACCATAACGCAGCACACCTACCACAATGATGAGATAGAGAGCAATCTAAATGCTGTAAATAATAGTGATTGGTTTTTCTTTATGCAAAATGCCATATAGTAACCAAAAGATTGATATAATGCCGTAGGTTGCCTAAGAAAGTGCTGACACGCCCGCTGCCTGTTTTGATATCCAGATGGCTGCTACTTGAGGAATAGTCATAATAGGGCCTAGCATGCCAGCAACATAGATAAAACGATCAACAAATCTATATACTTGATTATGACGAGGATAGGGTTCTAGCTTTTTTTGTTGCAAGTTTTCTCTTTTCCAAATGATGAAAAACGTGGGACATATCTTCAAATCTCTATATTTATTAAAAGGTAGTTTATCAATGTTACCATAAGAAAAAATGCTGGTTATAGGGCAGCAATTTTTTCTTCGGAGAGGGTGGGATTAGTTCGTAGGACTCACCACAAGCCCGCACCCATGAGACCTTTTGGGGCTAACCGTTTTTCCGCCTCCGTTTTTCTTTGGTCAAACTTCTGCGGATCGTCCGTAATGAGAACGCACCAGGGCGGAGGGGGTGGGATTCGAACCCACGAGACCTTTTCGGGTCTAACAGTTTTCAAGACTGTCGCCATCGACCACTCGGCCACCCCTCCGCTCTGGTGCATTTTGTAAGTGAAGGCGGACTAGACTGTCGCCATCGACCACTCGGCCACCCCACCATAAAAAATTGTAGCGCTTTCTGTGCGGCGTGCTTTTTTATGCTGTTTTTAGAAGTACTTCAGGATACTTTTTTCTGGCGGAAGGGGAGGGATTCGAACCCTCGGTACGGCGTAAACACCATACAACGGTTTAGCAAACCGTCGCCTTAGACCACTCAGCCACCCTTCCCGAATTACAAACGATAGAACGTAAACCAGTGGCTGCAAGTGTACCGATTAGTGATAAATACGTCAACGATGCTCGTTGTAGTTTACCCTAGAGTATCGTATAATATATAAGCTATGGCTATAAACGAAAAGGAAGACATCGAAGACGTAGAAGTACCGGCATACTATACTTGGGTGATTTCAGAGTACCCCGAGTATGCACGAGACCGGCAGTGGTACATTGTGGCAAGCATTGTTGCTATTTTGTTGCTCGGTCTTGCGGTTTGGTATGGTAATTTTCTGGGGGCAATACTGGTGCTACTTACTGCAGTCATTGTCGTAGCACGCCATCTTGAGACAGCACCTCGGCTTGCGATTTCACTGAGAGGAGACGGCATTAAAGTTGGAGAGAAGCTCTACTCCTATAGTCAAATGAAGAGCTTCTGGATTATTTTCGAACCACCGCACACGAAAACGTTGTACTTCGATTTTCAGAGTGATTGGAAACCGCGGTTGCCGATACCTCTTGGCGAGGCAGATCCGTTTGATGTCCGCGATTTGTTGCTGAAGTATTTAGAAGAAGACTTGAGCCGAGAAAGCGAACCAATCAGCGATGCCCTTTCTCGATTGCTGCGGCTGTAAGTAGCCGGCAGTGCGTGCGGCAAGCGCAGGATTGCGCTTTTTTTCTTTTTCAGATAGATTTCCTTGTACTGTATATGTCGCGGCAGGGTAAAGGCGATGCATTTTTTTCTCTGTCTGTCCCCATAGCTCAACTGGATAGAGCGTCAGCTTGCGGAGCTGGAGGTTGGAGGTTCGATTCCTCCTGGGGACACCAGAGAAAAAGATACATCACCGCTTACCATGCACCTATCAACAAACGGTAAAAAGACCGTAGAGCTAGAGCGTTCGGTTACTGAACTTCCTGGCATTGGTCCTGCTGCGGCCCGTTTGCTCGCTAAGTTGGGCATTAGAAGGATTCAAGATCTTCTTTACCACCTGCCTACCGATTACGAGGATTATACAAAAACAGTCACCGTCCGGGCCGCTCCTCTCGGGTCGCCGGTGTCATTAGAAGGAAAAGTTACCAATCTGACCACAAGGAAGAGCAGGACGAACAGGGGGCTTGTGGTAAACGAGGGGCTCTTTCAGGACGCGACGGGGGCTCTATCCGTTGTGTGGTTCAGTTACTATCCGGCAGCACGATTACCTAAAACAGAAACGGTGATTATCGCCGGAACGGTTACCTTGGCGCGCGGAAAACGGCAGCTAGTAAATCCGCTATGGGAGGTAGCCGCGAAAAGGCCTTTTTTTACAAAATACTTGCTCCCCATTTATCCGCTCACCAAAGGTCTGCACGAGTGGCAGCTTCGGCGTTGGATTGCGGGTGTCGTACCACTTAGCGAAGAGGTCAGCGATGACGTGCCATCAGATTTGCTAGTAAAGTACGCCCTACCTTCATGCGGCGCCGCCTTGCAGTCCATTCATCGGCCAAGAAGCAGAGCAGAGGCGGAACGTGCTCGCGTGCGGCTATTGTTTGACGACCTACTGGTCTGTCTTCTCGCCGGATTCGTCCGAGCAAGTGAGCGGCGAGAGTACCGTGCGCCAAAGATTCTTGTTGACGACAAAGAGATAAAAACCTTAGAGCAACTACTGCCCTTTTCGTTAACTAACGAGCAACAGCTTGCCGTGGCGGCTATTCGATCTGACGTGGCAAAGCAGTATCCCATGCAACGACTTTTGGCAGGGGAGGTAGGTAGTGGAAAAACCGCCGTTGCGGCTATAGCAGCTCTCATGGTGGTTAGCAGCGGTGGTCAAGTTTTATACCTTGCGCCCACGGAAATTCTTGCCCGCCAGCAGTATGAGGTCCTCTCCGGATGGTTTCAAAAGAAAAAAATAATTGTGGCTTTGCTGACGGCCAAGCAATCGTTTATCAATGGTGAAATAGTCAGCAAGAAACAAGTTGAAGAGCTACTTGGCAGTGGTATGGTTCAGGTTATTGTAGGAACGCAGTCGCTTTTTAATGCAAAGGTTAAATTTTCAAAGCTCTCCCTTGTTGTGGTAGACGAGCAGCATCGGTTTGGTGTCCTGCAGCGATTCTCGGCACAGCAGAAAGGCAAAGCAATGATTCCGCATCTTCTTTCGATGACAGCAACACCCATTCCTAGAACCCTGCAGCTTGTTGCCTATGGTGATCTTGCTATTTCTACGCTTCAAGAAATGCCGCGAGGCAACAGAAAAGTGCATACTATTGTCGTGCGACCAAAAGAGCGGAGCGAAGTAGAACGGCGACTCAGAAAGCGCGTGTTAGCTGGCGAGCAGGCGTACGTTGTGTGTCCGCTTATTGATCCTTCAAGTAAACTGGAAGCACGTGCAGCAAAAGCTGAGTATAAGCGACTAGCAACAGAAGTTTTCCCAGATGTAACGGTTGGGTACCTTGATGGAAAAATGAAAGCCGAAGAAAAAGTAAAAGCGCTTGAAGATTTTCGAAAGGGAGCCGTTCGCATACTCGTTACTACGTCTATAGTTGAGGTTGGTGTAGACGTGAAGCAGGCGAGCATCATGCTAATTGAAGGGGCAGACCGTTTTGGCCTCGCGCAGCTTCACCAGTTGCGCGGTCGCATTGGGCGTTCTGGTGCGGAAGCTTATTGCCTCCTTTTTACCGAAAAAATGGATGAGCGAGTTTTAGGTCGATTGCGCTACTTTGCTAAGACCGCAAGCGCTTTTGCACTAGCAGAGTACGATCTTGCTGAGCGCGGGCCGGGAGAGTGGCTTGGTACCGCTCAATCCGGTCACGGCATTTCAGCGGTCGTTTTGGCTGACCAGTCACTAAGAGAAAAAGCTGAAGAAGCAGCGAACTATTTATTTAAAAAAGATAAAAAATTAGCACGCTATCCTATACTGCGCGCTAGAGTTCGAGACCTCGTGAGCGTAATTGCTTTGCCTTCTTAGCAGTATTAATGGGGGAAGGCTATTTCGATTGCTGAAGCTAGCGTGGCAGCTTTGTATACAGTGAGGCTATTTTTTTGCTGCTCAGCAGTTGATTGTTCGGGCGCGATAAGTTGCCGCAGACCAACGCGGGCTGCGGTTTCTACCCTTCGCATTAGTTCTGGTATAGCTCTTACTTCTGCGTGAAGACCTACCTCGCCACAAGCGGCTAAGTCTTTTGGTAGCGCAACATTTTTAGCGGCGGAAGCAATGGCAAGTGCGACGGCAACATCTGCGGCAGGTTCGGTAACTTTTAGTCCGCCAACAATATTGAGGTGAACATCGTGGTAGGCGAGGGGGAGGTGTAGATGTTTAGACAGTACGGCAATAAGAAGTTGCAGTCGATTAAGATCAAAACCCGTGCTTCGTCTTTGCGGATGAGCAAAGCGCGTTTTGGTAACGAGCGCCTGTACTTCAACCAAGAATACTCGTGAACCCTTTAGTACCGGCAGTACCGTCGCTCCGGGTGCCGTTGGTCTATGGGTGTTTAAGAAAACACCGGCTGGATTCGCGATTTCAGTAAGACCCGACTCTTCCATTTTCCAAACGCCAACCTCGTTGCTTCCTCCAAAACGGTTTTTGGTTGTATAGAGCAGTCGATGTTGACTGTCTTCCGATGCCTCAAAGTAGAGTACGGCATCTACCAGATGTTCAAGCACTTTTGGCCCCGCTACGTCACCTCTCTTGGTAACGTGGCCAACGATGATGATTGGCGTAGCTGTTGTTTTGGCAAGTTCCATCAGTGCCTCCATTGCGTCGCGTAGCTCACCGGGACGTCCCGCTGCCGCGCCGGTTTCACTGCGTATCGTCTGCAGCGAATCGATAATGACTAGCTGCGGCCTCTGTTCGTTAACCGCCTGCATAATTGTTGGCAACATAGATTCGCCGAGAAATTGGAGGTTGTCGGGGTTTGCCCTTAACCTATCAAGTCGTAGGCGAACCTGTTCACCTGATTCTTCCCCCGAAACGTAAAGTACTGGTCGCGTCTTATTACTGTTTGCCATTAAGCTGGCTACCTGTAGAAGCAGTGTCGATTTCCCGATACCAGGATTGCCGCCAAGTAAAAGTAACGCACCGGTGACTATGCCGCCACCAAGTACTCGGTCAAGTTCTTGACTGCCGGTTTGTAGCCTAGGAGTACTATTGGTTGTTGAACCGAGCGATTGAAATGAAACGACGACGCCTTTTGCGTTGGTTGGTTGCTTTTTTGCTACATTGATTGATTCCTCTAGATTATCCCACGCACCGCATTCTCTGCATCGTCCTTCCCAGCGCGGGTACTGCGCGTCACACTTTTTGCAACGGAATACCTTTTTAGGTTGAGCCATCTTATTTAATTTGCACCGCATCCAACTACGCTGACGTGATAGTGATTCCCTTCGTTTAGAATATAACGAGTGCCACAGGAAAGGGCAGCATTTTTTAATTGATCGTAGGGTACGGTATTGTCGATATCTACCGCACAAGAGAAACCGCGCTGATGTTTTGATTGTGCAGTATGCTCAATGCCTCCGTAGTGAGCGGAAATACTTGTTGATGAACATGTATGCTGACAACCTATTGAAGATCCATAGGCTCGGCATTCCCACGGTCGACACGTGCCGGCTGCAATATTACTATCTGAAATACTATTGATAGTTAGGGGTACCAGTTTTTGCATACAATTGATGAGTTCCGCAAGTTCCGGTTTTGCATCTTCCATCTGACGTTCAATATTTTGTTGAAAGTGTAAATCATCACCACCGTTACTTATTTTTAAGCCCGTGCAGCAACACACTTGGTTACCAGTCCGACTATCTATGCATGAATCTGGACTTCCACCAATTGGGTCCACTGAGCCATCAGGACACGCTTGCCCTGGGGTAAAGTTTGTCGCTTCACGAACTGGACTTTGCCAATTACAATTACCAGCTTGTTGAATGAGCGCTATTTGCGGCAACTCTTCGCGATGGAGAACTGCAATACGGCGCTCCTGAAACTGAACGAGCTTAGGGTTGATAAGGTAAAGAATTGTGTAGGACCCGAGAATGAGAACAAAACCAAGCAACGCTCCACCTGCATGTTTTTTTGCGAGTTCAATTCGGGTTGTGTTTCCAGCTGCTGTCAGCCAAAGGAAACCTGCTATGGCAAGCACTAGAGCAGCGAGAATACTCGCCGCACTGATTGCAAACGTGTAGATGCTACTGAGATATTGTCCAATCCACGGAATGTGTAGACAACCGTAAGCGCCGCTTTGCGTAATTTCTGGACAAGTCGAGGGGCTAAAATCAATGGGGATGTTCTTTGTTAAATTAAGCCCGGGAATCTTTATTGCTGGATCGGGGGGCGAAAATAGAGGACCAGCCGCGAATACTTCTAAGGGAATAATAATTGCGGCGGCAACGAATAGCAACTGAATATATTTTTTCATAGTTACGGTGCAATCGCCTTATGCAAATCAATAACCTGTTGCAGTTCCTCTGCCGTCAAAAGACCAGAGATACGCTGGTCACCAACGAAAAGGTAGGGCGTACCATCAACGTTGAGGGTGTTGCCCTCGCTAAGATTTTTTGATACGGCCGCTTTAGCGGTGTCACTGTCAAGGCAGGAAGCGAAGGTGACAGGATTGAGGTAGAGTTTCTGTGCGACGGTCAAAAAAGTTTTTCGGTCAAGGGTGTCTGCTTTAAAAAGGGCATCGTGGTACTGCCAAAATTTGCCTTGCGCTCCGGCACACCAAGCGGCAAGATGCGCGTTTTCAACGCCGGGGTGAAGCGTAACGATAGGGAAGTCTCGCCACACCAGTTTGACGACGGTAGGATTCTCGTCAATAGCCTGCTTAAGCAAGGTCGCCATAACACGGCAGTAGGGGCAGGCAAAATCGGAATACTCAAAAATGGTTACCGGCGCGTTGGGGTTACCATACACAAAATCGTCCGCCCGGGCGGTTGGCAACGTCGGTGCGTTCGACTGTACTTTGGTAATGAGAGGGTCCTTCGTTGTAACATAGGAATTACCTGTGGTGCTACTGGGTACGTTGATTGAGCCGTTAAGCGCCCGTAGCATCAAGTAGCCAAGTAACAATGCGGCAACAGCAAACGCTCCAACAATGAGGGGTATAGTGAAGCGCGACGAGAGGCGACTCATAGAGCAACAGTGATAATGTTTCCTGTTTGATTATCTTCAACAAAAAGCTGCGAACCGTCCTTACTTACCGAGAGTGAGCGAGCTGTAACTGATGAGTCGGGAAGACCAACGAGCGTTTTCTGTCCTGTGGTGATGTCGATTTTGTAAATGACGTCTGGGGTGGCGGCAGCAATTGCCGGCGTTAAACCTGCACCATCCGGCAGCGATTCCGGAACGGCGCAATAAAGTTCGCTGGTGCTGGCAAAGGTGCATTTATTTGCCCAGGTGCGGATGTCGAGGCTTCGTCGTCCAGTGCCGATTTGTTCGCCTGAGGCGTTAGTAACCCATAGTTCTGGCCGATAATCACTCCTTGCTGAAGTGACACTATAGAGAAGCTGCTGTCCATCTGGCGTCCACTTAGGAATGAAGCCAATGCCAGGTACGGTGAGCGAACGAAAGTTTTCACCGTGTAGTCCAACAAAGAATATGTCTTGCTGGTCAGCGCCCGAAGGGACATGCTGCAACCCAACGATTTGACCAGAAGGTGACCACGTCACCATAACGTTGTTAGCATTGTTGCCGAGTGGTTCAACGGCCGTGGCGCCACTGCCGTCAGGGTTGGCAACGCCAAGCCATCTATTATTAACATCCAGCCCCATACTCTTAAATGCTAACTCGGAGCCATTGTTACTGAAAGAAAAATCTTGCCAGTGCTGGGGGAGAGTCACTTGTTTTTTTGTTTGGAAGTTATAGAGCACGTTTGCTCCGTCCGGAAATTCGAGTACGGCTTGGCTCCGATCCGGTGCCCAGGTAACGTTTTGGATGCTCGGGAATTTTGCATCACTTAATTTTTGTAGATTACCACTTGCGTCTGCGTGCGAAAAAATGCCTGTCGTTGATTGGTAGAATACAATGCCACCCCCATTTGCATCGGTGGTGCTAAATCGTGTTGGTTCCGACACTAGGGTACGAGTAGCTAGTTGGTTTTCTGTTTGGTCATTCTGCGTTATTGGAAGTGCTCCTTGGCCGGTCGATGGTACCACCGTCGGCTGGCCCGTACCGGCCGTTGGAAGACCGCTACTACTGGTTGGCGTACCACTGGTTGCCGGTGTTACTGGTGCTGGTCTACGCTTAAAAAACATAACATAGAGCAGTACCGCTAGCAGCGTGCAGAGAAAAAGAAATCCGACAATAAGTAATATGCGACGGGGGGTAAAGTTAGGCATAGCTTTATTGTAAAACCCAACGATGACTTTGTCGATCTATCGTGTAGGTGCGTTGTTTTATGCTTGAGCGGCGCGACAGTAATTTTTTTGCCAGTTCACCTTCGACAATTGAGCGAAACGTTGTTAGTAACGCCCTACCGCCACCCTCGGTAGTAGAAGCTGTTTCAAGCAGTTCACGTCTGGCCGCCGCGCTAAGTACCACGTCTACCGAGTGATCTTGCAAGCGGTCATTAAGAGCCGAGAGTTCTCGGTCGAGAATTTCTACTGTGTTTTCTTTGCTAAGAGGTAGCAAGGGGAGAATAGCATCAAAGCGATGACGTAGTTCACTTGGCAGAAGCGCCTCGGTAGCTTCAGTGATTTCTTCAACGGCTATAGTATCATCAGCGGTACTTTGCCCAAAGCCAAGACCACCCTTTGTTTTAACCAAAGGATTCATTGTCGCTACTAAGATCGTTTGTTTAAAATTGATACGTCTTCCGGTTGCATCACGAAGTGACCCTTCGTCTAAAATTTGTAATAGTAACTGGTAGACATCTTTGTGTGCGCGGTTGAGTTCGTCAAACAAGATAACTTGGTAGGGACGTCGGCGAACTGCTTCAGTAAGAGTGCCGCTCTCTTTGTAACCCACGTAACCGGCCGGTGCGCCAATCAGTTTTGATACGGTGAAGCTTTCAGTAAATTCGCTCATGTCGAATCGAAGTAGAGCGGCTTCATCTCCAAAGAGTACCTTGGCTATGGTTTTTGCCAGCGTGGTTTTGCCGACGCCGCTGGGTCCGGTCAACAAAAACGAAGCAAGTGGTCGCTTGCGGTCAGAGAGACCCAGTGAGGCGCGCCGAATCGTTTCTGCCACCGTTTTTCGAATAGTCTCATGGCCAAAAAAGTGTTTACCGAGATCTTGTTCTAGCATCTTTAGTCGTCGTTTCTCGCCAAGTGTAATTTCTTGAATCGGAATACGTGTCCAGCTGGTAATAACCGCCGCGATGGCCGTTTCGTCAACATTTGGTTTTGGTTCAGTCGTTGCTTGCTGTGTTTCTTCAAGCGCCAATCGTCGTTCGCGATGACGTCGCGCTTCCTCTCGCCAGTGAATGGCCTCTTCAAGCTGCTCTCGCAGAGTTGCTGCTTCTTTACGTTTTGTTGCCAGTCGTTCAGCTTGCAGCAGTTCGGCGTGTCGTTCCATCAAGGCTGAGGGGCGAGTGGACAGGCTGACGCGCGCTGCCGCCTCGTCTATAAGGTCAATAGCCTTGTCGGGAAAGAATCGTTCTGGTAGGTAGCGATCAGCATAGCGTACCGCCGCATCTAGTGCCGCATCGGTAATACGCACGTTGTGGTGATCTTCATAATTTTTTCGGAGGCCGGCAAGAATAGCACGGGTTGATGCGACGCTAGGCTCCTCTACAGTTACGGGTTGAAATCGTCTTTCTAGCGCACCATCTACTTCGATGTGTTGTCGGTACTCTGGCAGTGTTGTAGCTCCGATACAACGAATGTCACCTCTTGCCAAAGCAGGTTTTAACAAATTAGCGGCGTCAACAGAACCGCTGGCAGCGCCAGCGCCAACAATGGTGTGCAGTTCATCAATAAAAATGATAATTTCACGGGATCGACGTAGTTCGTCAATGACTTGCCGCATTCGGTTTTCAAACTCACCTCGAAACATCGTGCCGGCAACAAGAGAACCAACATCGAGCGAGATAATTCGTTTTCCTCTTAGTTGTGGGGGCACTTTGCCATCGCTAATTCGTTTAGCAAGCCCTTCCACAATGGCCGTTTTCCCAACACCAGGGTCACCAAGGAGCACTGGGTTATTTTTGGTTCGTCGTACCAGCACCTGCATTAGTCGTTCAATTTCTTTTTCCCGTCCAATGACTGGATCAAGTTGCTTTGCGTGTTCGAAATCGGTTAAATCGGTACCAAATCCTTTAAGGGCAGTCGGCAAGTCTTCACTGTCATTCTCGCTTATTTTCTCTCCGATCTCAGTAAACGTTTCAGTAAGCTCCGGCAGTTTAGAATTGCTCTTTAAAATCATATCGAGTTGTTCATAGAGTGTAGCCGTGTCCCATTTGAAATCTCGTTGATAACGCTCAATAGGTGGATCAAGGTCTTCAATTATCGCTTTTAGCATATGTTCGGTGCCGACGTAGGGGTGTGCTGCGCGGTAGGCAATAAGGGCAGCAGCGACAATCCGTTCTTGTGTTTTGGTAGAAAGTTTAGAACGGCTGTGTCCGGTCGGTAGCTCTTTCTTAATGAGCGCGGCAAGTTCCACTGTATTTAGTTTTGTTTCTGTTAGTAGCTCGGCCGCAATAGAGCCACGCGTTTCGGCAAGTGCTAGTAAGATATGAATTGGTTCAACAAGAACGTGTTGAGCCTCTGCGGCAATACGCTCGGCGCGCTTGATGGCAAGTAAGAGGTTCTGGCTAAATTTCTCGACTCCTTGCTGTGGTTTTTTGTTCATAGTGGTGCGGTCATTGATTCAAGTGCGGCAATACGTTCTTGAATAGGGGGGTGGGTAGAGAAGAAAGAAGAAAAACTGCGACGACGTTCACCAAAAGGATTCGTAAAGTAGAGTGAAGCCGTTGCCTTGTTTGCACGTGTAGCGGGAGGAGAGACGGTCGCTATTTTTTTCAAAGCATCTGCCAGTCCTTGCGGATAGCGAGTGAGGAGCGCTCCACTGGCGTCAGCTAAAAATTCTCTTTTACGCGAAACGGCCAGCTGTATAAGTTTGGTAAACAGTGGCGCCAAAACAGCGAGCACAATACCAACTAGTAACAGTGCACCGCCTCGCTCTCGTCGATTGCCACCGCGGAAAAACTGCGACCGAACAAAAAAATCAGATAGCAGCGCTACAAACCCGACCAAGATAACGGTCAGCATTAAAAAGCGAGTATCAAAATTTTTTATATGCGATAGCTCATGGGCGATGACGCCTTCCAGCTCCGGCTTTTCCAGGGCGTTACGTAATCCGGTCGTAATGGCGATACTAGCATGTTCTGGGTCACGACCAGTAGCAAAGGCGTTCATTGTTCTGTCGTCGATGCGGTAGATGCGCGGCATAGGCAGACCTGCCGTAATCGCTATATTTTCAATAATACGATACAGTTCAAGGTCATCTTCTTTTTTTATTGGTTTGGCCGCGGCAGTAAAGAGTACGACCTTGTCTCCCGCCCACCAGCTTCCAATGGTGGTACCAACAGCAAAGAGGAGTGCCAGCACTAAAATACTTGGTCCAAAATCGCTCGTTACCGAAAAGAGATAGCCTAGACCAATCGCAACCAAAATAATGACCGCAATGAGAAGAACCGAGCGTCGTTTATTAGCAGCAATCTGCTGGTACATTTAAGAAGAAAAAGAAACGTGTACGGGTTCTCGTTCTGCAGCATCTGCAATTTCGAAGAATTCTGCAGCCTTAAAACCAAGAGATCCGGCAACCAAATTTGTCGGGAATACCTTTAGGCGGATGTTATAGTCACGCACCAGTCCATTGTAGAAACGTCTGGATGCCTGAATTTTATCCTCGGTGTCGGTTAGTTCACGCTGAAGCTCTACAAAGTTCGCAGAAGCCTTAAGGTCAGGATAGTTTTCAGCAACAGCAAAAATACCCTGTAATCCTCGGCTAAGAGCCCCCTCTGCCTTGCCCCGCTCTTCTAGTGTTTTTGCCTGCAGAATTGCCGTTCTGGCCGCAGTTACTTTCTCTAGAGTACCGGCTTCGTGTCGCTTGTAGCCCTTTACGGTTTCAATGAGGTTTGGAATAAGGTCAAAGCGACGTTTTAGCTGTACATCAATATCAGCCCATGCTTCACCAACCCGTGTTTTACCACGGACAAGCGCGTTATAGGTAACGATAAGGAAAACGACAACGAGAAGGACGACACCGACAATAGAAAGAATAAGTGGTGACATACTATTTGATTGAGAGGTGAGTTAATTTGTGGTATAATTTAGGCAGTAACTAATCATGCTATGACCTTGATTCCTTTTACTATACAATCTTTACTAGCTCTCAGTCAATGCGACTGCTGAGTTAGTGGGGGAATTTTTTGGATGATTTTTATCACATGCGATCATCAGCAACCTATCTAGGTATTGATATCGGCTCGGCAAGTTTGAAGCTGGTAGAGCTTCGGTCGGCCGCCGGCGTTCCTGAGCTGGTAACCTATGGCATTGCCGAACTACCACTTGCAGAACCTGGATCTACGCGCCCCTCAATAGAAGCTATCGGCGACACATTGGCGGCACTTTATAAAGAGATGAACGCCTCGGCAAAAAAATGTTACAGTGCGCTATCAAGTGATGAAATTTTTACTTCTATCATTAGCCTTCCAAAACTGAAGAAAAAAGAGTTTATGCCCGTCGTCGAAGAAGAAGCGGCAAAGTTATTATCGCGTCCGGTGAACGAGATGGTTCTTGACCCTCAGATTTTGGAAGACGCTAGCGATACGACCACTCAGCGTGTTCTTTTAGTTGCGGCACCAAAAGAGCTCGTTGAACGTTATGAAGCAATTTTTAAACGTGCAAAACTTGAATTGCTTGGTCTTGAGACGGAAGGTTTTGCGCTTGTGCGGTCGCTTGTTGGACGTGATCGTGTTGGTGTGTGTGTGGTAGATTTTGGCGCTAGTACTACTGACATAACGGTCATTGCTGACGGTACGCCGTATTTTAATCGTAGCTTAACGTTGGGTGGACGCAATCTTACTTTGGCTATGCGTGATATCTTAGGATTGAGTCTTGAAGATGCCGAGCAAGTAAAGCGGGATGTCGGGCTACAGGCGAGCGAGCACGGGCAGCCACCTGACGTACTGTTAAAAATTATTAAACCGATTGCCGAGGAGATTCGTTATACCTTGCAGTTATTCCGCGAGCAAACTGGGCGCAATGTTGAAAAAATCATTCTCTCTGGCGGCTCAGCTATGCTTGCTGGCTTTGCTGAGTACCTTGAGACGACTTTAAAAATGAGAACGTATATCGGAGACCCGTGGGCACGTGTTCGCTATCCACTTGAGCTCAAGAGCTTGTTAGAGCTTTCCGCTTCCCGTTATGGGGTAGCGGTTGGTCTCGCGATGCGCCCTCTGAAACCGTAATTTATGGCTGTTAATTTTCTTTCAGAAGAGCAGCGTCGTCGCGAAGAAGCAGAGCAACGTAAATTGTCTGAACGCAAATTTGAGCGCCCAATGACAATACCGCATGAGATGGTTGAACCAACGGAAGATACTAATAAAGTAATCTCTTCGGCGTCTACCGATAAAACGCCGGTCGATACCTCGCCTGCCGTTGCCTCTCTTCGTCAGACATCAACAATGCATGAGCCAGCAAAGAATTCTGATAATAATGCCGAAGAATCGTTTTGGTCGGGACTGGTGAGGAAAATAAAACCATTATCAAGCATTGTTATTCCCAAAAAACTGTTGACCGATAATAAAAAAGAAGAAACCTCTATTGCGATGCCCGAGGTAAAAAGAAGCGAACCTCATACCATAGTACCTGTTGCACACCCCCCGTCACCACAGGTGCAAGACCACCATAAAAAAACGAAGACTCGTTGGCCGTTGCCGCTTGCCTCAATTGAAGTCGCCACTTTTTTTGCCATTCTTTTGGTGGTTTTCATTAGCGGTCTTGCTACCGGTCTTGTCCTGTTAGTGGCAACACCACAGCCAACACCGCCGCCGGTCGTAGTTACAAAATCTGACGAACATAAACTTGCTGAACTGCGCGATTCGCTCCGTCTTGCTGACCTTGCGCTTTTGCGGGAGTCACTTGACGAGTATTGGCGGGGGAGTGCCGCACATTATCCCAACGGTAACAACGTAGAGCTAGGGACACTTGAGGCGAGCTGCCTTGGTGCGACTGGGTGGACGACTCACGATCGTTGCGTTATTCCCTTGAGTCCAGCAGAAAACAGAATTTATTTGGGAACTATTCCGCTTGATCAAAGTGGCAGCAGTTATCGCTATACCAGTTTAGAAGGTGGACGTGCGTATCAAATTGATTTCATGCTTGAGGTGGGTATTGATAAGTACCCAGCCGGAGAGAATACCATAACCGGCGGTGCGGTCAGTCAGCCGTCAACACCTCAGTCCTAAGTAACCACAATGGCCAAGCAAGGCAAAGTCGTACTCATTGTCGAAGATGATATCCCCATTGCCGAGATGTACGCGGCCGAGCTTTCTCTATCAGGGTTTACAGTAGAGGTGGCAAACGACGGTCAGGCGGGGTTGCTGGCAGCGGTGCAAAAAAAGCCGGACATCATACTGCTTGATATCCTTCTTCCTGAAATGGATGGTTACGATGTGTTAAAAAAATTAAAAGGGGATGAAAAAACACGTACCATACCCGTACTACTTCTCTCTAACCTGAGCCAACCAGAGCAGATTGATAGAGGCAAGCAACTTAGCGCTATTGATTACCTAGTAAAGGCAAATCATGTCCCGGCAGATATTGTTGAACGAATCGAAACTTTTTTCGGTTCTCCAGCGCCCAATCACTAAATTGTCTCTTCTTCTTTTTTGGGGTATACTACATTTACGCTTCTTGTATATAACTTCTCATGATTAAGCGAAACAACCAGAAAGGGGGTGAGCAAGCATGAAGAAAATTAGAAAAGGGTTTACACTGATCGAGCTTCTGGTGGTTATTGCCATCATTGCATTGCTCTCGACCCTAGCGGTCGTGGCTTTGAATAATGCTCGAACAAAATCCCGCGACGCAAAACGCGTTTCTGATATTAAGCAGATTCAAACCGCCCTCGAACTTTACTATGCTGATCAGGCTGCCTATCCTAAGGCAACCGCAGCTGTAACATTAGGTGACAGCGGCACCAGCTGTTTGTCAACTAGTGGATTTGCAGCTACGTGTAGCGGAACGACCTACATGGGTCAAGTTCCAAACGATAGCAATGCAACAGGTTACAACTACCTATCAGCCAACGGTACGACGTACGACATTTTCTTTACCTTGGAAGGTCAAACCGGCAGTTTAGTTTCCGGCGCTCACACCGCAACCGCAAACGGCATTCAGTAGTAGTCATTATGTGGACAGAAAACGCCTCGATAGCAATCGGGGCGTTTTCTTGTTGTGGGCAATGACGACTTATCAATATACCGCTATACTTAGTAAGAATGATACGTACCATTTTTACAAAACTTAAAAATATCCACCCGCTTATTTTGTTAGCGGGAATCGTCTTTTTTGCTGGTGTCTTGCGGCTTGTCAATCTAGGTGTCCAACCGTACTGGGGTGATGAAATTTTAAGCCTTGGCATTGCGCATCACTTCGAAAGCGTTGTCGATATGCTTCGTTACCTTTCACTGGTCGAAGTACATCCGCCGCTCTATTACCTTTTGCTTCACCCGTGGGTCGGTCAGTTTGGTACCGGTGAGTTTATTGTTCGTTTGCTTTCTTGGGCGGCAGGGCTACTCGTAGTTGTTCTTGGTTACTTGGTAGGGAAACGAGCGTACAAAAGTGAAACCGTGGGACTCATTGCTGCACTACTATTTGCTGTGCTGCCGACCTTTCTTGAGTATAGTCAGCAGGCGCGACCCTACATTTTTTTCACCGCTGCTGCGTTAATTGCCATTTACGCTTACCTTGCCTACCGTGAGACAAATCGTTGGCGCTGGCTATTTCTCTATATAGCCGCGTCCACAACCGGACTTTACCTCCACTACTCCTACGTTTTCTTCTTTGTTTCAATTGCCAGTTTTTGGATTATCGTTCTTTTGCTAGAGCGCGAACCAAACTGGTCACGCCGCTTTATTGACTGGTTACTGGCACAGGCCGCGGCGGCGGTACTTTTTGTTTTTTGGCTGCCGTTATTACTGTCAAAGTTATTGTTGCAGAAGTATCTTATTTTTGGGCTCAAAAACACAACCTCGCTATCAGCAGATCGACCGCTTTCTTTTCTAAGCGATCTCATCAATCAGCTTTTTTGGATGAATAAGAATCAGATTACCGCGCCGATAGAAATTTTTGCCATTTTTCTTTTTAAATGCGCGCTAGCAGTTGCTCTCTTTTGGCTTATTCGTCGTGCACTTTTTTCAAAAGAGAGATGGGCACGTGAGGCAACAGCACTTTTTTTGTGGATGAGCATTATTCCGCTCCTACTTTTTCTTTTTTCGCCACAGTCAATTGCCTACACGAACGAGCTTGGACGGCACGTCATTGCAACGGCTGGCTTTGCTACGTTGCTGCTTGCGTATATTCTCTGGCTGTTGCCACTACGCTACCGGTTGGTACTGGGCGCGCTATTTTTTGCAAGTATTTTGCCATTTATAATTGGTACCTTAGACAATGATGCACATTGGAACAGCCAGTATCGCCTTCAGGACATCGCGCAATTTATTAACGAGTCATATCACCCTGGGGATCTCATTTTAATTTCTTACGTTTTTTCTCGCAGCGATTTTAATTACTACCTGCGACCCGATGTGCAAAGCCTGGCGATTGCTCCGACGAATTACTATGGTATTGATCTCTACAATAGTCGAGAGACGCTGGGATTTATCGAGAACGAAATACAGTTTAGAATCCCTCACATCACTTTGCGCGACGTCGGACAAAAAATGGAGCGGCTGACGAGAGATAAAAACCTGAAGCGCATCTGGATTACCTACGTAGAAGACGGTGGCTATCCTCAGCAGTGGCTTCTTGCGCATGGTTGGCGGCAAGCATTTCATTCTCCCGTACGGACACTTTTACCAATTGATTTATTTGTACGTGATAATGCGCCGGGACTATGACGGGTGGATTAATCGCACTATTTATCTTGGGTTTGCTGGTTGGCAGCTTTCTCAACGTACTGACACTGCGTATCATCGCAGGGGAGTCGATTGTGTTGGGTCGGTCGCACTGCCCTCACTGTAAAACACCGCTTCGATTATTCGATATGATTCCGGTGATGAGTTACGTCATGCTTCGTGGTAACTGTCGGAATTGTGATGCGTCGATTTCGCCTCAGTATCCACTTTTAGAACTCGCTAGCGCCTTTGCTTTTGTGGGCATCGGCGCCAGCTATTTTGCCAATGGTTTTTCAACCGCTTTCCTACCGCTACTCGTGCGCAACCTTGTGCTCACTGCCGGACTTCTCGCGCTTTTTGTCTTTGATGTTCGCTGGTACGTGGTGCCGGATAGCGTTTCGCTGCCACTTATCGCTTTCGCTTTCTTGACCAATCTTTGGCTTGGCATTCCTCTTGGTTCGCTTTTACTTGGTGCTGCGGTTGGTGGCGGCTTCTACGCGATATTGCATTTGGCTTCGCGCGGTCGGTGGGTTGGCTCTGGCGATATTCGTCTAGGCGCTCTACTTGGTGTTATTTTGAGCTGGCCGGTAACGCTGGTAGGCCTCTATCTTGCCTATCTTATTGGCGGCGCATTTGGTATTCTGCTATTAGTTCGTGGTAAAGCGAAACGGGGGGCAATACTTCCTATGGGCGTTTTTTTAACGGCGGCAACATTTCTCTGTATGTTGTATCCTGAACAGGCAGCCGCTTTAGCGTCCCTATTTACTAACGTGTTTTAATGAACAGAGAAGAGGCAAAAAAACGCATAGCGAAATTACGCGCCGAGATTGAACGGTATCGCTACCTCTACCACGTGGAGGATCGCTCGGTGGTGAGCGATGCGGTTAACGATAGCTTAAAGCACGAGCTGGTAGCATTAGAAACGCAATTCCCAGAGTTCGCGACGCCAGATTCACCGTCGCAGCGCATCGGAGGAAAGCCGCTTGCCAAGTTTACCAAAGTGCCTCACGAGGTTACGCAGTGGTCGTTAAACGATGCGTTTAGTGAAACAGAGGCACAGCAGTTTGATGCGCGGGTGCGTAAGTTGCTCGATATCGGACCAAACGATGCTATTGACTACAGTGTCGAATTAAAAATTGACGGGCTTCATTTGGTACTAACGTATAAGGACGGGTTGTTTGTGCGGGGGGCTACCCGAGGTGACGGCAAAATCGGCGAAGACGTTACCAATAACTTAAAAACTATTCAGAGTTTACCGCTTCGCCTCAGAGAACCCATTGATCTCATCGTAGAGGGCGAGGCCTATATGAAAAAATCAGTTTTCAATGATTTAAATCGTGCGAGAAAAAAAGCAGGTGAAGAATTGTTCGCCAATCCGCGAAACGCTACCGCTGGAGGTATTCGCCAGCTCGATCCAAAAATAGCTGCCAGCCGCAGGCTTGATGCGTTTTGCTACGATATTTCTCAAACTAACGAGGAGCTTCTAACACAAATCGATGAACTCAAACGACTAAAAGCGCTGGGGTTCAAAGTGAATACGCGCTACACGCTTTGTCATTCTATCGAAGAAGTGGTTGCGCTGTGGCAGCGTTGGGAAAAGTTGAGGATAAAAGAGGATTACTGGATTGATGGCATGGTCGTCAAAGTAAACCGCCGCGATTGGCAGGAGCAACTTGGTTTTACCGGCAAAGCGCCACGCTGGGCGTTGGCACTCAAATTTGCACCAGAAGAAGCCACGACCGTTATCGAAGACATTCGCGTGCAAGTAGGCCGCACTGGCGTGCTTACCCCTGTTGCGCATTTGCGTCCCGTGCTGGTTGCCGGTTCTACGGTATCACACGCGACACTGCATAACGAAGATCAGATTAAGCGGCTAGGGGTTAAAATTGGAGACACAGTGGTTATTCGTAAAGCTGGTGACATCATCCCCGAAGTGGTAACGGTGTTGCCAAACTTGCGCACCGGGAAAGAAAAAAATTTTTCTATGCCAAAGTATTGTCCCATTTGTCATTCTGCTGTAGAGAAAAAAGCGGGGGGACCCGGTAAAACAGTCGCCCTCTATTGCACCAACAAGCGTTGCTATGCGCAAAACCTTCGCGCCAATGTACACTTTGCTTCTAAGCAGGGGATTGATATTGTCGGCTGTGGTGAAAAGGTGGTTGAGCAGTTAATGAAAGCAGGCCTCGTTGTTGATCAGGCAGACTTTTTTACGGTAACAGTGGACGACTTACTCGCCCTTGATCGCTTTGCCCCTGTTTCCGCGAAGAAACTTGTTACTTCCATTGCCGAGCGGAGGCAGATTTCGTTGAATAGGTTTTTGAACGCACTTGGTATTCGGCACGTCGGAGAAGAAACAGCGCTGGCGCTGGCAGAGCGCTTCGGAAATTTACAGAAAATTGCTGACGCATCAGAAGAAAAATTGAAGGCTGTTTCTGACATTGGCAGTATTGTGGCCCGTAGCATTGCCGAGTGGTTTCGTGAGCCAAGCAATCAAAAATTATTGCAAAAATTTTTAGCAAACGGCGTCACGGTAGTGCCGTACAAACAGGTGCGCTCTCTGTCGCTTAGCGGAAAGACGTTTGTGCTCACTGGTACCCTTGAGCATATTGATCGCAGTCAGGCAAAAGAGCGCATTCGTGCGCTGGGTGGCAAAACCTCCGAAGCGGTCAGTAAAACGACTGACTATCTTGTCGCTGGAGATAACCCCGGCTCAAAGCTTAAAAAAGCAGAGGAACTTACCGTTACCATATTGGACGAGAGCTCATTTTTAGAAATAATTGGTCGATAAAAATCATTTTTCCTAGATATTGAAACAATACGGTTGCCAGTGTAGTATGCTTGCATATCTATGGCACTAAATCGCGAAGACATTGTTCATATAGCAAAGCTGGCTCGACTCGCATTAAGCGAGGACGAGATTGCCCGCTACCAAACAGAGCTCTCAAAAATTCTTGACTACATTGGGGAATTGCAAAAGGTAGATACCACAGAGGTAGAAGCAACCGCGCAGGTAACGGGATTAACTAATCGTGTGGCTAACGACGTTGTAGTCCCAGTTGACGACGATACGCGTCAGCGTTTGGTGGACGCATTTCCAGAGCGCGAAGGCGACTACTTAAAGGTAAAGACGGTGTTTGAATAGTATGGCAGAACTCTCTACCTTAGATGCAACAAAAACAGCAGAAGGACTTGCCAGCAAAACCTTCACTTCGGTTGAGGTAACACAGTGCTACCTTGACCGCATCGCGCAGCTCAACCCTCGACTCAACGCTTACCTGACCGTTTCTCCTGAAACGGCGCTCTCGGAGGCAAAAGCAGCCGACGAGCGTTTAGCAAAAGGGGAGCGCGGTGCATTGCTTGGTGTGCCTATTGCGGTCAAAGATATTTTAATGACGCTTGGTATCCGTACGACCGCCGCTTCAAAAATGCTAGAGCATTACCAGCCGTCGTTTGACGCAACGGCAATAAAAAAATTGCGCGCGGCGGGTGCTGTCATTTTAGGCAAAACCAACCTTGATGAGTTTGCTCATGGCGCTTCAACTGAAAATTCTGCCTATGGCACGACGAAAAATCCATGGGATACAACACGCGTACCAGGTGGTTCTTCTGGCGGTTCAGCGGCGGCGGTAGCGGCTGATCTTTGCGCCGCAGCTATTGGAACCGATACAGGCGGATCTATTCGCCATCCGGCGGCATTTTGCGGCATCGTAGGTTTGAAGCCAAGCTATGGTCGTATTTCTCGCTCGGGCCTTCTCTCTATGACTTCCTCGACTGACGTCATTGGGCCAATGACCAAAACCGTCGCGGATGCAGCTTCGTTACTCTTTACAATGGCTGGCGAAGATTCGCTTGACCAGACAACGGCGCCGGGGACGCTCAGCCCAGAAGAGTTTAGCGCCGCGCTTAGCAAAAAAGATCTCTCAGGCGTTACCATCGGGGTACCGCGCAGCTTTATCAACGATGGTTTATTGCCTGGCGTTGCTGAACGTTTTGAAGCTTCGCTTGAGGCGCTTAAAAGCATTGGTGCAACAATTGTCGATATCGAATTGCCACATGCCAAGTACGGTATTGCCGCTTACTACGTCATCACTCCGTCTGAAATTAGCTCTAACCTAGCCCGCTTTGACGGCATTCGTTATGGGCATCAGAGCAAAACAGCCAAGTCGTTGTTTGACGTTTACGCGCAATCGCGAGGCGAGGGATTAGGGCCGGAAGTAAAGCGGCGCATTATGCTTGGCACGTACGCACTCTCGGCCGGTTATTACGATGCCTACTACAAAACGGCGCAAAAGGTTCGTACGGTAATTGTTAAAGAGCTGGACGCCGCATTGACCACTTGCGACCTTATCGCTACACCAACCGCACCACACGTTGCCTTTCAAATCGGTAAGCAGTCGGATGATCCGCTTAAGATGTATCTCGAAGATGTGTTTATGAGTCCGGCGTCACTAGCGGGTCTCCCCGCCATTTCGGTACCGATGGATTTTGTCGCTAGCGAAGACGGTGTAGAAATGCCGACAGGACTCCAGCTCATTGGTCGCCGCTTTGACGAAGCAATGGTACTTGGTACGGCCCACCTTTTCGAACAGCATTCTGACAGGATCGACCGGCGGCCGAACCTCAGCTAGCTATGCTTTGGTTTTTGGTAGTTATCTTACTCTTCGCTCTGGCGATTATTTTTTGGCTGTTGAAGCAAGCGCTCCAGCATCGCGATCGCGCGCGCGATTTTCGTTTTGAAGATCGACAAGCGTGGCAAAAAAAATGGCAAGAGCTAGAAACGCTGTTAGGTCAGGGCGAAGCTAGTTGGTCCGTCGCCGTTATCGAGGCCGATAAGCTGTTTGATCGGGTACTCAAACATATGCGGCTACCGGGAAAAGATATGGGCGAACGCTTAAAGTATCTAACCAGAAGCAGAACAGAGCTTTGTTACGTTTGGCCGGCGCACCTAACCCGTAATCGTTTGGTACACGAATCTGATTTTAAGCTAAACCGTAGATTGGCCGCGCAAACGATTGATACGTTTAGGCGCGCGCTGCATGACCTTGGCGTGCTATAGTATATATATAATTTACTTTCTATGGACAAAACACTTTACGACACTATTATTATCGGCGGCGGACCGGCAGCAACGGCCGCTGGTGTTTACGCTGCGCGTAAGCGCTTAAAGGCGCTGGTTCTGACTGATACGTTCGGTGGACAGTCGATTGTCTCGGACGATGTGCAAAACTGGATTGGCGAGCCGCACATTTCTGGTATTGAGCTTGCGGAAAAAATGAAGGCTCACCTCAAAGCTTACCCTGATGTACTAGAAATTATTGAGAGCGCCGCGGTTACCAAGGTAAAGCCCATTACCTGCAGTGAAGATCGTGTTTGCGATTTTGAAGTAACAACACCAAAAGGTACCTATCGCGGAAAGACGTTAATTTTGGCTGCAGGTGCTCGTCGTCGCAAACTTGGCGTACCTGGAGAGAAAGAATATGACGGCAAAGGTGTAGCCTATTGCTCAACCTGCGACGCTCCACTCTTTAAAGGTAAAGCGGTTGCCGTGGTGGGCGGCGGTAACGCGGGGTTGGAAGCAGTGCAAGATTTGCTGTCTTACGCCAGCAGGATTACGTTGCTCATTCGAGGTGAAAAGCCTAGCGGAGATGCGGTTACCCTTGAGGTAATTCGCAAGAATGACAAAGTGAGTATCATTACTAACGTAGAAGTCACAGAAGTCTACGGCGAAAGTTTTTTGACCGGCGCAAAATATAAAAATAGGCAGAGCGGAGAAGTAACCGACCTTACCATTGGCGGACTCTTTGTAGAAATTGGATCTGTTCCAAACTCAGAGTTTATCAAAGAGGTGGTAGATGTCGATAAATTTGGGCAGGTCATCATCGATTCAAAAACTGCTGCGACGTCGCATCCGGGGGTCTTTGCGGCGGGGGATATTACTGATGACCCTTTTAAGCAAAATAATATTTCGGCAGGAGATGCCGTCAAAGCTGCACTCTCAGCATATCTGTATCTTCTAAAACGAGATAAAGCGAATCCAGCGGAGGAGGTAATAGATCGCTAACTTTGCAGTTTAAAAGTTAACAGGTTCAAAACTTTTTTCTATTCAAATTAGCTTCGCCCTGACTACCCGTCGGGGCCGGGGTTTGTCATTTCTTTATGCAGAAATAAATAAACCTTGGCTTTCTACGAAAGCCGTAGGTTGCCCCTTTTCTTGCTCGCTCCCGACGAGTAGTCGGGACTCCGATTCCTTAAAATATTAAATAAGCGTCGGAGCCAAGCAAAGAGGCGAAAAGTCCGCCGAA
>PFET01000001.1:0-2025 GCA_002793855.1 Candidatus Uhrbacteria bacterium CG10_big_fil_rev_8_21_14_0_10_48_11 | reverse complement strand
AAAGGGATAGGCACGCAAAGAAAGAATTATATAATTAATTACTTATTTAATTATATAATTTCGCTTCGAAACCCCATCGTACCGGCTGTGAGCTGGCGAAGGGAGGATGCCCAGCCCTTTCTTGAAGCACGACGGCACAGAAAGAGCTGGGCGCCTGTACTGAAGGCAGCCCACAGCCGGGTACGTAGGGGGTCTTTTTCTGGTTACTCTTTTCGGACAAGCAAAAGAGTAATAGCCTTACGGCTTTCAACAGAAAGCAAAAATGCTCGCATGCGGAAAAGAGTAACAACCTATAGACCTCAGAGAGGCCGTGTTTAATTGAGTTTTACAAAAAGCTAATCTCCACCAGAGTTTAAAAAATAAAGAACCTGACTTTTGTCAGGTTATTCTATAATTTGATTCGCCCCGATAACCGATGCCTACCTACCATGTTTGGCATGTAGACCCGGCTACCGGGGCGCAGTGTTCAGTCCTGACTTTCCGCCATCTTGCTGACGGCCCATAGGACCTGGCGGAGATGGAACCAGTCATTGAAACTGTAATCGCCGACCACGCCAGTGTGTCTACCTTCTCCTTTACGGTAGTATATCTGGCACTCGATTTTGCTCTTTATGCCTCCCCAGCGGAACCAAGCGAGATGGACCGCAAGGGCCAGGAAAAGTACTGTGGTCAGTATAGATCCAAAATGCAGCCCGAGAAGTGACGGGGCGATTACGTCGAGCACGAGGAGCGGTGCGAGGGGTTGTTTACAGTAGATGACGCGGCGGCACGTTACGTTCTGTATTTTCTGGAGAGAAACAATGAGTGGTTCGCCTCTTTCAAAAGGGATCATGAGATTCCCGCTTTCCGAATCAATGCCGCAGTAGCCCCTTTGTAAACGATACCGAATTTGCCTTTTCATACTTTTACCTCTTTTGTGCGGCTTCGCGAGTCGTCGCAATCTGTTCGTTGACCATCTCGAGCCAACGAGAGAATTTCTTGAAGCGTCTGCGGTCGTAGGCTGCGACCGGTATCCGTTTCGTACTTCCGCTTGATTGCGTCACTATGCAGAAGATTCGTCTGCGAACGTGCTTATGAAACAGCAATCCCGTGACGATTGCCGCTAATACCATAGATACCGATGGCCTTATGTAAACGATGGGCTCGTAAGCTCCAAGAGTAAGACAGTAGACGATAGGTGGACATATGATACTCACGGCTAGTGTAATCAGGATCAGGAACTGCACGTTGGAGAACAGAACTTCCGCTCTGCACAGCTCGATGTCGTTTAGGTCAAAGTTGATGACCGGATAATTCTCGTCGAGCATTGGCAGCGTGAGACGTCCATTAGTGAGTTTGCATACACCACTACCGAGGCTGAACTCCTTGCGTTGTTTTTCCTGAGACATGTTCCCTCCAAAGTGTCCCTTAAATTGTCAAAGAATTTCGGCGCCGCCTCCCCTGGGGACTGGTCAGAGGAAGCGACGCCTGGTAATTAGGTCGTTGGTGCAGATTACGACCTTCTCGCCAATGCGATTGATGCGAGACACGATATGCTGACCGATTGCCCCACAATCCAGTGGCTCTTAATGCCGAGGATGGTTTGCGGAAAGCTGCTGCATTCGGTGTTATGAGTGACCGCGCAATAGAAGATAACGTAGTCACTAGCAATGAGCAGGAGCGTGATCAGTATCATGCAAAGCGAAAGTGTGCGGCCCCGAAGGTGCCGTACAACGTTGTCGTTTGGCATCTTCTGGCCCTCCTTAAGACCGGAGCTAGCTTACTTTTTTCACCTCTTGCTGTCAATTTGCTATCTTGCCTCACAGGTAATCATCTCGTATAGTAAACGAACCCCAACGAAAGGCCGCATAGCTTTCGTTATTGTGAGATAAAGGTCCAATAAGGGTACAGGGTAACAAATTACCAATAAAACTAAATACGATAGTCTATTATGGAGAGGTCGCATAGCGGTCTAGTGCGCACGCTTGGAAAGCGTGTGACCCGAAAGGGTCCGAGGGTTCGAATCCCTCCCTCTCCGCAGAAAGA
>PFET01000006.1:26339-53856 GCA_002793855.1 Candidatus Uhrbacteria bacterium CG10_big_fil_rev_8_21_14_0_10_48_11 | reverse complement strand
TAGGCACGCAAAGAAAGAATTATATAATTCTTTCTTTGCGTCCGTTGGAGTGAACCCCCCCCTTTTTTGGACCACCGGTAGCGGAGCTGACCAGAGCGAACGGGAATGACGAACATACTGTTTGAGGAATGGAATGACGAGTTTATGTTTGTCCGTAAGCAGCGGGAGAGAGAAGCACAACAGGCGTGTCCAGGGGTATCGTTCTTTTGGTGACTTTTCTTAGGCAAGTAAGAAAAGTCACCAACCAGGGCTTTTGGTAGAAAGCCAAGTTTAATAAGTACATAAATATAATAATAATGCTTTCGCAGAAAGCCAAACAAATTTTAAGTTAAAAACAAAACCCGCTCAATAGCGGGTTCTGTCTACAATCAAAAAGTATTGCTTTAAGTTCCCACTGTCGTAATACCTTTAATCAAGAAATCTACAACTACATAACTTGTCAAAATCACCACAAGCCCAAGGGCTGCCCAAATAAGCGTGTCGCGTCCTTGTTTTACACGGCCGGCGTTGCCGTAGGACGTCATCCAGGTAAGTCCACCGTAGACAACGATGATGAGCGCAAGCGAACCAACAAAACTAAGCGCCACCCGAATGATGCGGCCAATAAGGACACGAATATCTGCGGCGTCGGGAGTACTGCCAAGAGGGTTCTTTAACGTCACGGTTGTACCCGTCCCATTACCTGTGTTTGATGGTGCCGGATCTTGTCCGGTGTTACTTTGTGGTGGATCAGCAACGAAGCTGCAGCAGGGAGAATTTTGTGCACAGGTGTGCGCCGTACAATCTGTTTGCGTTGTAGGACTTGAGTTTCCGTCAGCGCATGTGCAGATACCGTAGGTAACGCTAGCAGAAGTAGACTGTACAGGAATAGTAAACCCTATAAAAATCGCTAAGAACAATGCTAGTGTTGCAGTAATCGAAAAATGTTTCATAGTATTAGTATACTCGTCGTTTTTGAAGAAGGGTAGTCATGAAGCCAAGTAGACCTATAAGTACAATACACAAACTAATGATTAAATGCCAACGGAGTCCAAAAATGATTGGTGCTGGTTCAATGCGAATGAGCTCAACAAGTACGCGACCAACACCCATCCAGATGAGGTAGGGGAAGGTTACGAGTCCCGCACCGAGCCGTCCTTGCTTGAGGACTCTGCGCTGCCACCAAGCAAGAAAGAAAAAGCCCGCGAGATCCCAGAGCGATTCGTAGAGAAATGCCGGATGAAAATAGGTTGCGTCTGCAAAGGCTGCCTGGCGATACTCCGGGGCTATCGGAATACCCCACGGTAAGTTGGTAGGACGGCCAAACAGTTCTTGATTGAAGTAGTTACCCCAGCGGCCAATGGCTTGGCCAAGCAGTACTGCTGGCGTTAGGACATCTGCCAGCCAGAAAAGTGAGGACGTCTTTTTAGTAGCAAAAAGTTTTTTACCGTACCACCACAAGAAAAGTCCACCACCGATAAGTCCACCGTGAATAGCAAGGCCACCTTCGTTAAGGGCGAAAAGTTTATCGAGATGCGTTGCGTAGTAAATCGACCATTGGCTGACAACATGGTAGAGGCGCGCGCCAATAATACTGGAAATAAACAGGCCAACGGTAAACGTTGGTAGGCGTTCTAGTAAATTAGTTGCCCCACTGATTTTGAGGCGACGAAGCAGTCGGTCTACCAATAGGTAGGCAATAGCAATAGCGACAAGATACATGAGGCCATACCAATGAAGCGTAAACGGTCCAACGACAGCAAGAATGGGTTGAGGTGCAAACGTGTGAAGAAAATGCAGCATGCTACATTTCGTCCAAGGTCGTAATACCAAGAAGCGAAAGGGTGCTAGTCAATGTCGCGATTGATGTGGAGAGGAGGCGTAGCCGCCAGTTTCGCACCGACGGCTCAGCGGTAAGCACTCGATCGGTTTCGTAAAAAGCGGTTAGCGCTCGAGCAAGATCGTAAGCGTACTCGGCCACGACAGAAGGGTCTGTCGTTTGAGTAGCAATGGAAACAACAGCGGGAAGACGTGCCAGTTCGCGCACTACCTGCCACTCTTTTTCGGTTGGATCAAGTACTTTTGCTTTTAGCTCAGTTGTTTCTGCTTTGCGAAGAATTGTTTTGATGCGCGCAATCGTATAGAGAAGGTACGGTCCCGTTTTTCCAGTAAAGGCAATGGACGCTTTCGGGTCAAATTGAATAGTCACCTTTGGTCGCACATTGAGGAGATAAAATTTTACCGCCGCGTTTGCGATAATTTCAGCCCTACGTTTTTTTTCTTTTGCCGAGAGTTCACTTTGGCGCGTCGTAAGTTCTTGTTCCGCTAAGTTGGCAAGTTCATCAAGCAGTGCATCTGCGTCAACGACGGTTCCTTCTCGTGATTTCATTCGCCCTTCTGGCAACACCACCAAGTTGTAGCTAAGGTGAACGAGCTGTTCCTTGGTTGCTATACCAAGTCGTTCTAAAATGGTGAAGAGTACCTGAAACTGATAGTGCTGCTCTTCGGCAACGACGTAGCACATAACGTCTGGATGCTCTTCCTCTATTCTTTTTTTAGCAAGCGCCAGATCTTGCGTAATGTAAACGCTTGTGCCATTAGCGCGCAGTAGTACCTTGTCTTCCATACCCTGATCTTTAAACTCCATAATGACTGCGCCGTCATCACGTTTTTTTACGAGCCCTTTTTCTAATGCCTCAGTGACCAGTGCTTTTCCATTTTCAAAAATATCACTTTCAAAGTCTGTTCGGTCAAATGATACCCCAAAACGCTGGTAGGTCGTTTGGTGTCCAGTGGTTGCCCACTCGTTAAGCATTTTCCAGAGGGCATGCATTTTTTTGTCGCCTTCTTCCCAGCGCGTTAGGTACTCTTGTGCTTCGTCCGCAAGCATAGGGTTTTCTTTCAGCTCGTTAGAAAACCGGACATAGTACTTGCCGACAAGATGGTCACTTTTGAGGTCGGCAGATTCTGGTGTTTCATCCTTGCCCCATCGTTCGTAGGCAAGCAGAGATTGCATAATGTGTATGCCGCGGTCGTTTACCACCTGTGCTCGTACGACCTCAATGCCGCTCGCCTTAAAAAGTTCGCCAATGCTCCACCCAAGCGCCGCGTTGCGAAGGTGCCCCAAGTGAAGTGGCTTGTTGGTGTTTGGCGAAACGTACTCAAGAAGATATTTTTTTTTCGCTTTTACCTCACGTCCAAAGTTTTTGGTTAGTGCCGCAGCCGTTACCTGTTCTGCAAAAAGAAGTCGTTCTAGTTCTGCGTTCAAATAAGGGCCAGTTGCCTGTACGGTATGTATCGGCGTGTAGGTTTGAGGTTCTGTGCTAATGCGTTTCTGGCACGCTTCGGCAAGCAAGGTTGCATAGGCCGCCGGATTTTGTCCCGCCGTCTTTGCTAGTCGGTGCGCAGGATAGGCAAGGTCACCATGGGTAGCTTCAGCAAGATTTATTTCGGTATCGCGCGCAACACCGTCCACACCCATGTCACTAAGCGCAGCCGTGAGGAGTGAGGCAAAACTTTCTTTTGCTGTTAACAGTGGATCGTTTCGTTTTGCCATGTTTAGCGCACAAGTTTTTTGAAGTGCCGTTTTCCACGAGAAATCGTGACCGCTTTTTCGTCTGGTAATGCTGCGGCTGGATTTTTTTCTACTACCCCATTTATTTTGATGCCACCTTGAGAAATTAGCCTACGCGCCTCGTTCGTACTGGTGCAAAGTTCTGCCGCAACCACTGCTTCGGTAAGTGTTCTAGGCCACTTTGTTACCGTAACAGTTTCTATGCGCTCAGGAATCGCTTTTTGTTGAAACAAAGAGACAAATTCTTTTTCTGCGGCGTCTGCTTCTTTTGCAGAGTGGTACTCAGCGACGACACTGCGGGCAAGCTTCATTTTTAAGTCGCGTGGGTTTGAGGTGTGTACATCCAGCACTTTTTTCATTCGTTCAATTTCCTCTTCTGGTTCGTCGGTACACAGTGTGAAGAAATCAATCAGGGACGAATCAGGAAGCGCCATTATTTTTCCGTACATTTCGCTTGCCGGTTCGTCTATATTTATTTTTACACCCTCTGTTTTTCCCATTTTTTTACCGTCGGGGCTGGTGAGAAGTTTTAGGGAGAGGACAAACTTTTCTTTATTCTTTAGCTTCTTAAGAAGCGTTCGTCCGGCGAGCATATTAAACGTTTGATCGTTACCCCCAATTTCAAGATCAACATTCATGGTTACGCTGTCGTAGGCCTGAAAAACAGGGTAGAGAAATTCATGAAGACGAATTTCTTTACCTTCTTTGATTCTATTCTGGAACATATGGCGTTCTAATAAACGCGACACGGTAAAATGCGATGCTAGCTCTAAAAAATCTTCCGGCGTTAATTTGTTCGTCCACTTTTCGTTATGCAAAAAACGGACGTTCAATTTTTTGAGGTCAAGAATCTTTCCGATTAATTTTTTATATCCTAACGTATTACTGGCTACTTCTTTTTTTGACAATTTTTTTCGCGTTGCAGTTTTGTCCGTAGGGTCGCCGATACGAGCCGTAAAGTTACCGATGAGTACAATAATATCGTGGCCAAGATCTTGAAACTGCCGCAGTTTTCTGAGGCTGACCCCGTGCCCGATGTGTAGCTTACCGGTTGGGTCGATGCCGTGGTAAATCTTCAATTTTTTACCAGAGAGTAATACTTTTTCCAATGCATTTTTTGACGGGTAAATATTTTCTACACCGCGAGTCAAAATCTTCTGAATTATCTTTTTTTTCGTATCCGTTATTTTCATAGTGCTTGTTAGTGCTGGCTAAGTTTTTCCAATCGTTCTTTGGCAGTCTTGAGGCGCTCTTCTTCTTTAGCAACTAACGCCTTTGGTGCTTTTTGGGTGAACTCTTTGTTGCCGAGAAGTGCTTCTAGTCGTTCAATCTGAGTTTTTGTTTCTTGTCGCTCTTGCTCGAGCTTTGTTGTGTCTATCGTAACATCACCAACAGCGTAAATGGAAATGTCACCAAGGGCGTTTACTACCACACCATTGTCAGGCTCGACATCGCTGTAGTGTATAGTCGCAAGCCTAGAGAGAAGCTGATTTTGATCTGCAAAGCGTTTCCATCCTTGCGTTACAATGGTGTACTCAATGCCGGCACCTAATTTTTGTTTGTGGTCTCGAACCATTCTCGTTACCAGCTGAATTTCTTCAATACTCACGATTGCCTGATGGCGTTTGTCGTAATCAGCATCGAGTTGTTCTTGGGTTGGCGTGTCTGGCCACGGACTTGTGATGAGCTGTTCTTTTTTGTCTAGCAGTGACCAAATATGTTCAGTCACAAATGGCGTGAATGGGTGCCATAGGACGAGTAGTTGTTTGAGTAGGTGGCGAAGGATGGCGTCTTTGTTTTTTTCTATCTTCGAAAATTCAACATACCAGTCGGCCAGCTTATTCCAGGTAAAGTCATAGAGTGCTTCGCCGGCGGCAGAAAAACGGTAGGCTTTAATGTGGTCCTCAACTTCTCGTTTCAGTTCGTCAAACCTGTAGAGAATCCATTCGTCTGCAAGCGTAGTAGGGGTCGGTGCCACTTCTGTTGGTGTCGTCGACATCAGAATGTAGCGGGAGATGTTCCAGAGCTTGTTTACGAAGTTTCGGTAGGTAGCGATTTTTTCTTCATAAAGACGGATGTCGTTTCCGGGCGTGGTGCCGATGACCAGTGAAAGACGCACCGCGTCGGCGCCGTACTCTTCAATCATTTCCACCGGATCAATACCGTTACCCAAAGATTTACTCATTTTTCGTCCAAGCTTATCGCGCACTAAACCATGAAGGTAGACGGTACGGAAGGGGATTTGGTCAACGGCGTACGTTGTCATTAAAATCATTCGCGCTACCCAGAAGAAGAGGATGTCATAGCCGGTTTCAAGAACAGAAGTTGGGTGGAAGGTTTTGAAGTCAGGACTTTTTTTCATCCAATCTTGAAGCGTCGCTGTTTTGACCGAGCTAGCAAGAAGGGTCGAGAATGTCCACATGCTTGAAGAAAACCAGGTGTCGAGGGTATCTGGGTCTTGCTCCCAGCCGTTACCTTCGGGCGGTTCAATGCCAACATAAATTTCCTCCGCTTCGCTCCCTCCCGCTTTGCCATTTGCTAATTTGTACCACACCGGAATGCGGTGGCCATACCAGATTTGACGCGAGATACACCAGTCGTGCAAATTATTCATCCAGTGCTTGTATATCTTAGAGAAGTTTTCCGGTAAGATTTTAATGTCACCGTTTCCGACAACTTCAAGAGCTTGTTCACGCAGAGATTTATTGTGCAAGCGTGCAATTTTTTTATTCACATCGACGAACCACTGTTTGGATATAAGCGGCTCAACCGGCGTGCCGCAACGGTAGCAAACAGAAACATTGTGGATGTAATCTTCGTCGATTTTTTCGATCAATTTTTTTTCGTCTAGCATCTCGACAAACTTTTTTCTTGCTTCACGCACCTCAAGTCCCGCAAACTCGCCGGCGGCTGGGGTTAGTTTCCCATCCATGCCAATTAAGTTTTCTTTAATCTCGAGCTTGTGGCGGCCAGCAATCTCAAAGTCAACAAAAGAGTGTTGAGGGGTAATCGTCATAGCGCCAGATCCCATTTCCGGGTCTGCAGCTTCGTCGGTGATGACGTTCATTTCTACCTCGCCGTTAATCCACGGAATCATGCCTTTGAAACCGTGGTATTTGGTGTAGCGCTTGTCATCCGGATGCACCACCACGTACTTGTCACCTAGTTTTGTTTCAGGGCGAACGGTTCCGATACTGAATGGACCAAACGTAAAGTTATAGAAGGGGACTTTCTCTTCTTTGTATTCGACCTCGTCGTCCGCGAGTGTTGTTTGACATCTCGTGCACCAGTTGACGATGCGATTTCCGCGATAGATGAGTTTATCGTCATACAGCATTTTGAATACCATGCGTACACAGCGGTTTAGCGTCTCATCCAAGGTAAAGCGTTCATGAGACCAGTCGAGCGATGCGCCCATGCGGCGAAATTGGGCGCGAATAGTACCTTGAGATTCTTTCACAAAAGCGTCGATGCGTCTTAGGAGCTCATCTCGACCGACGTCGTGACGTGTTTTCTTTTCTTCTTTCCAAAGTTGCTTCTCGACAACATTTTGGGTGGCTATTGCCGCGTGGTCAGTACCGGGAATCCATAACGTTGCATCACCCTTGAGCCGATGGTAGCGCACCATAATGTCTTGGATGGCGAGCATAGTGGCGTGTCCGAGGTGTAACGTGCCGGTAGCGTTAGGGGGTGGTAGGGCAATAACGAACGGCTTTTGCTTGGCATCAGCTGCGGGCTTTGGCTTAAATGTGCCGGCAGATTCCCATCGCTCGTAGATGGTCGCCTCAACTCCTTTGGCTTCATACGTTTTTGGCAGTTCTTGCTGGTTTTTCATAGGTCTATATGGGCGAAATTATGACAGTTTCGACCTTATTATTCAAGTTTTTTTAGGCTGCTTGACACGATCCTATAAAAATTGTAGTGTACTCAGCTCCCTTTTCGGGGATTTTCAGTTATTTATGCTATCTACCAATCAGCAAATTCTACAGCGTATCAAAGGCGCCAAACGTGTCCTCATCACGTGCCGCCAAGATATGCACATAGACTCATTGGCATCTTGCCTCTCGGTCTATCTATTGCTGCAAAAAATGGGTATACCGGCAGAAGTTATTGTCAGTGGTCGTTCACCACTTATTGATCGTTGTCAGTTTCTTCCACATTCACACGATATTGTTTGCGACGGTACTAGTCTGAAAAATTTGGTCATTAAGATTTTACCTAAAGACGGCAAGCTTCGCGATTTCCGCTATGAGGTAGAAGGGGACATGCTCAAAATTTACCTTGCCCCGTCGGCGGGTAAACTGAATCCGGCTGATGTCAAAGCAGAAATAGGAAAACCCGGTCATGACCTTATTGTGGTGCTCGACACACCGGACCTTGAATCGTTGGGGGATCTTTACACCGAGCACCCCGATTTTTTTTACGAGACACCCATCATTAATATTGACCACAATCCGGCAAACGAGCAGTACGGACAAATCAATTTTGTTGATATTACCGCGGTTTCAACGACCGAGCTCTTGTACCGGCTGGTACAAATTCTTGGCGACGAACACCTCGACGAAGATATGGCGACGACGTTACTAGCCGGTATGATTGCCAAAACAGAAAGCTTCAAAGCGCCAAACGTTACGCCGCGGTCCTTAATGATTGCTGCCGAACTGGTGCAGCGCGGCGCGCGTCGCGATGAAATCATTCACCATCTCTATCGTCAGCATGATGTCAAAACGCTACGGTTGTGGGGGCGTGTACTGGCACGTTTGCAGCATGACAGCGAGCGTAGGTTCGTGTGGTCGCTCATTACCAAAGAAGACTTTGTAAAATCAGAAACGAAAGAAGAGGACCTACTTGGTATCATTGATGAACTAATCACCACAACGCCGCAGGCAAAGACGATTGCACTACTTTACGAGAAAGACGACGGGACTATTGGCGGCTGGCTTAAAACCAATCCAAACTATAATGCTCTTGACCTAACAAAGCACTGGCAGGGGATTGGTTCAAAAGCAATGGCTCGATTTGCCGTGCCAACTAGCGATTTGAGGGCGGCGGAAAAAGAGCTCATTGAAGTAGTAAAAACGATTAAAGTTTAAATTGTAGAAAATAGAATGACAAATAAACCCACATTTTTGTGTGTTTTTTGTTAATAGTAGTAATATTGTAGAAAAATAATTGACAAATAATAACCAAGGTATACGCTTATAGTACCTATGGAAGAAGTACTAGCCACTCTTGGTCTTAACGAAAAAGCCGTTCAAGTTTATCTGGCTAGTTTAAAGCTGGGGCCTTCACCGGTTCGTGCTATCGCGCTTGAGGCCGGTACGAATCGAGGGACAACCTATGATTTGTTAAAAGAACTTATCGCAGAAGGTTTGGTTTCGTATTTTCATAAAGAGAAACGTCAGTACTTTATAGCGGAAGATCCGCAAAAACTAACAGCGCTCGTAGCGCGTCGACGCCAGAAGCTCGACGATACCGCAGAGGCGTTGGATGCAGTTATCCCGCAGTTAAAATCATTACACAATAACGCGACAGCAAAACCGGTAACAGCGTACTTCGAGGGTGCGGTCGGGGTAAAAGGAGTGCTTCAAGACGTGATTGCCACCACTGCGGCGAGCGCCACCAAGGCGTACGCAGTGTATTCATCCGCAACCATTCGTCCCGCCCTTTATAGTGTCTATCCCCACTATACCGAAGATAGGATTGCGGCAGGCGTTAGCGTGCGTGTTATTGCGCTGGGTGCTGGCGGAGAAATGCGGGGCCTTGATGAACGTAAGTGGTTAACAAAAGACGAATCGGCGCCAACCTACACGCTTATCTATCCGGGGAAAATTGCCATGGTAACCGTCGCCGCCGATGGCACGCCACGCGCCGTTGTGATTACCGACCGCAACCTTGCGGAAACAGAGCAACTCATTTTTGATAAACTCTGGAAACGACTATGAGTATGCGTATTCTATTTGGCTTAGATCATACTTTGTTTGATACTCATTTTTTTAAACAAGATGTGGCATTAAGCTTCTTTCGTTTTGGCATTCCAGAAGAAGAATTTTGGTCAACATTTCATCTTTCATACAACGCAGATCTTGATCATAAGGGAACGTATAGTATCGAGAAACACATGAAACTACTTGGTGATGCAGTCGAGGGATTGACAGCTGATCAAATTTTCGCTGAACTAGCTCGACGTGCTTCTATGCGGGGAAGTGGCTACCTCTATCCAGATGTTCTTCCCTCCCTGCAACAACTGTACGAGCAAGGTATAGAACTTCACGTCTTGTCGCTTGGGGCACCTAACGAACAACGATTGAAGTTTATGGCTAGTGGTATCGCACCGTATTGTAAGAGTTTTCACACAACCAATCTTGCAGAACCTCGTGCAGGTAAATTGAGGCTGGCTAATTCTATCCTTAATAGAAAGGGGGTGAGCATTACCGTTAATGGTTTGATTCCTGAAGTAGCCGCATTTGAGCACGAGTATCTAGAGCTACGTCATTTTTTAATCCGGCGATATAACGAGTCTACCCAATTGGGCGGACCTGGTATCGTCGTTCAAAACTTGTTTGAAGTTCTTTCGCAACTTGCTGCAATCCCGGTTCGATAACACGTCCGGCAATTTCAAGGAGGGTCATCGTGAATTTGTTTGAACAGCGCGGCGTGTATGCCGTGGTTTTGGGTGGCGGTTTTGGCTATTTCCCTCGTCCGAAAGGGCAACGGTTGCCTAAACTGCTTGCAAAGGTTAGCCCTTCCGCAACGGTTATTTCTACAGTACTAGGAGCAGTTGCTTATGCGGGTTTTGAGAATCCCGTTGTCACGATTCAGCAGCTCTACGCGGATGTGCTTGAGCCGGAAGTGAGGCGATCACTTGCCACAAGCGCAATAGCCTTTCAGCCTCAAGTCAACGGAGGTGATCTCATGGCACTTGAATGCGCCATACGACAGCTTCCGGACGACTGGGAGCATATCCTTGTGGTACTGGGCGATATGCCTTGTTGGCGCCCGAGTACTCTGCGTCATATGGTGGAGCGACATCTGGACAGCAATGCAAGAGTGACCATCGCAGCACTCGACAGGACTTCGGGCGAGATTGACGCCGCATTGGCGCAGGAGTCCTTGCGCTGGGGTCGTGTCTGCATCACTGGCAATAGAGTCGACGGGATATCCTTTCTCGATGAGAAGAATGCGTCATTGTTCTGGCAGCTGACCCTATCAAGTCCTTCGGCGTACGTAATGCATCGGTCTGTCATGGAAAATGCATTTCGCGTGCAGCCCTCCGGCGAAAAGGGTGAGCGGCGTATGACCACCTTGGTTAATTACGTCTGTGCTCAAACGGTCGACGTACGCGTGGAGATCGTTCCACCGGATGAGGTTTTGGGAGTGAATACTATGGCCGAGCTCGATTTGGTACGTTCAACACTTTGGTGGCGTACCGAGAGTGACGTTCATGGTTACCGTCCGTCATATGAGCAAGTCGCAGAAACATGAAGACAAGGAGAACCTTCGTGTTTATGAGGGCGGCCGCTATCAGCGAGCCGCCCTCTTTGCATATTCTTTATATTTAATTACTCTTGGTGATGTATGCCTTCTGCGCCCGTAGCTCAATGGTAGAGCAGCCGTCTTATACACGGCCGGTTCTAGGTTCAAGTCCTAGCGGGCGCACCAGACCAATCGAGACAACCTCCCGGTTTACTCGAATAACTCTTTCCCTGTGCAAGAGGACGTCGCTTGTTCTCTCTGTTTCCACAACGAACCAAGTTCGTTTGTGGTTCTCGAAAAAAAGTGACTCTCGGGGCTCGAGGCCTTCGAGATGACCATTCCCGCTTTATGGGATAAACCGACGACCGAAGGAAATCTCGTGGGATTTTCCTTAATATTCCCTTCCTTCATCATAAGGACGTTCAGTTTTTATTTCGTCCGTTCGTCCAACCAAGGTTCAAAGAAAAACGTAGAAACGGCATTCGGTAGTTCGAGCCCTTTGATTTTGAAATTTTTTCTTAAGGTATTGAACGTTGTTTATAATATTGATCACAAAAAAATAAGGTGCGAATTATACTTGCGTGCGGATCAAAAGCCAAGTGTGATGAAAAAGTATTGGGCTAGAGAACTACAGTTGCCGCTCTCTTGCTTTCGGCAGGTTAACATTGACCAACGCACAAAAGGCACCGAGACGTACAGTTCATACAAAGGAGTATGCCATATTCGATGTGGTAGTGTTGCTGTTCAGCGGAAGCTTATGTCGCTAGCAAATTCTTACATGGAAAAGGTAATTTAGAAGCTTGCTGTTTAAGATATTAGTTGCTAGTATTCTACAACTCAATAAAGGGCGGCTAGCTCAGTTGGTTAGAGCGTTTGCTCGACACGCAAAAGGTCAGAGGTTCGAATCCTCTGCCGCCCACCATTCTTCGCTCTCCGAGCTACGAATGGTACGCCATCCATTCATCTAGATTAGGAGTGGCACAGCCACTTCATAAATTCTTACAAAACCCCCGCGAGGGGTTTTCTTTTTTGATGTGTTTTTTTAACAGTACATTCTAGGATACTTGTGTAGAACAGCAGCACATTGTGTTCCGGCAAGAATCGCAGGAGGGAAACAGGGGACACAGTAGTGAAGCACTTTCAGAAGCGCTGGGATCAGGCGCGGCAGTCAAGGGCGAACATTTTCCTCTCGCTGGTGGGGAACGGACGGCATTTACTTCTCGCCCTATCGCCGCGCTAGAGCGAGCGAAAGCGGCAATGGGAAGCGCCATCCGAGCGCTTAAAAAATTCGACGGCAATCATGGAGACCGCACACGCTCTTCGGCTAGCGCATGGTCAAGGGTCGACGGTGGAGATGACGGTAACCTGCAACGTCTTCGGTTCACTGACGCCAATTACCATTACCGGAGTTGTGGCGCACAATGGACGGGTTGTAACCGTCACAAAGCACTATGCTGCCGATGGCAACATCACGCCGACGAAGAAGGCCTGACGAGCACCGGCAACGACAAGTCGATTGAGCCCGCGCTAGCACATCTGGCGCGGGCTCTTCTCTATGGTATACTTTATTAATTAACCCCTTTTTATATGGAGTCATCACACAAGAGTACGCCGAGGGACGTGTTTGCCCATTTGTTAGCTGTTGTAACGCTCATCATTAGCGTCGTCAGCTTCATCGCACTTGTCTTTAAATTTATTAACGTCTACTTTCCTGACGCTCTAGATTTCTACAGTTCTCGTCGACTGGCAGGCCAGGCCATTCAAGGGTCGATTGCGGCGCTTGTTGTCGCTTGGCCAGTATACCTCTACGTATTGCGATTGCTTGGTAAGGACGCGGCGGCCGATCCAGAGAAACGAGAAATTCGCGTCCGGAAGTGGTTGTTTAATTTCACGCTTTTTGTTGCCGCCGTTACCATTATTATCGACCTCATTGTTTTAGTCAGAAGTTTTTTGGGCGGAGAAATTACCACGCGATTTTTGTTAAAAGTTTTGGTGGTACTGGCAGTTGCGGCGCTTGTCTTCTGGTACTATCTTAATGATCTTAAACGAGAAGGAAGTGTTAGCGATAAATATTCGCGACCGTTAGCCTATGGACTTTCAGTCATCGTCATTGCGGCAATGGTTGGTGGGTTTTTTTTGGCAGGGACGCCGTCGACGCAACGAGCTTGGCGTTTTGATGATCAACGAGTAAGTGATTTACAGGTTGCGCAATCGCAAATTATTGATTACTGGTCAGCAAAAGGAGAATTGCCAGCAAAGCTATCTGATCTCTCAAGTGACATAACTGGTTACCTTGTGCCCGTTGATCCAAAAACAGGGGAGCCGTACGAGTATACGGTAAACGGTGACCTCAGCTTTGAACTGTGCGCGACGTTCTCTTCGGCTTCGCCGGACGATACAGGTAAAGCATCATACGCAACGCCGCGCGGTATGGATTCGAACTGGCAGCATGATACCGGTTATACCTGCTTTGACCGAACTATCGACCCAGAGCTGCAAAAGCAAAATATGGGGATTCTGCAGCCGGTAGCGCGCTAGGGGTTGACCTTTTTTCTGATTTTGCTATACTGACGAAGAGTATGCACTACGCACACGCTAACTTTTTTGGTTTTACTTACTTTACTGACCAGGCAGGCCAGACGGTGTAGTGTACTCTTAGAACCAGAAACCGACTGACCCGCCTTTACCGGCGGGTCTTTTGTTTTCTGCGACTGGTCTTTAAAAAACGTTTTCGGCAGCGACAGGTTGGTTTTTGCCAGTCTCTCGCTGCCGGGAACTATACATGTTTAACCCGGGGTTTCCGGTAAACAGAAAAGAAAAAAGCTAGCGCGAAGGAGGAGCAAGAATTATGGCAACTGGTAATGGTTTTGTACCAACGGCGAACGATTACATGGCGCTCGTTGATGATCTGCGAGCCCAAGTACGTCCGATTTCCACGCCTCATCAAATTCTTGAGACTTTCCCGCTCTCTGAAAGGGGGGCTCACATGGTCGCTGATTGGCGACAGACTTTCGTTGATATTCTGTGCGGTAAGGATGAGTTGAATCGGCTCATAGTCGTGGCTGGTCCGTGTTCCATTCACGACGTGGATGCAGCAATGGAGTACTATGCTTGGCTCGCAAAGCAGGCACAGGATGTCGAAGAAGATGTTTTTGTGGTAGCGCGTGCTTACTTTGAGAAGCCGCGTACCAGCGTCGGTTGGAAGGGGCTCATCAATGATCCTCATCTCGACGACACCTGCGACATCGAGACCGGTTTCCGGGAGGCACGAAAATTACTGCGGTTTCTCGTCGAAGAGCTCAGCTTACCGGCAGGGACTGAACTCCTTGATCCGCTGACACCGCAGTATATCGCTGACCTGCTTACTATGGCGGCAATCGGCGCGCGAACCGCCGAGGCGCAACTCTATCGTTGCTTGGCAGCGGCGCTTTCCATGGCCGTAGGGTTCAAGAACATTCGACACGGCATACCGAGGTCTGCAACTCAGGTGGCTGTGGATGCCATTCTTGCGGCGAGGGAGGAGCATACGTTTCTCTCTGTGACGAAACATGGCCAGAGCGCCATCGTCCGGGCCGCCGGCAATCCGAACGGCTTTTGCATTCTGCGGGGCGTCGACGGGGAAGCCAGTTATTCCCAAAATCACGTCAGAACGGCTGCTGAAATGCTACCAACGAACCGACAGACTCCGGCGCCTATCGGAGTGTTGGTGGATTGTAGCCACGGTAATTCGAGCAAGAATTATCGTAAACAGCCCCAAGTTGCGAAGGAGCTTCTTCGTCAGGTTGCGGGCGGATCACGCGCTGTCCGTGGTTTGATGCTGGAGAGTTTTCTCAACGAGGGCAAGCAGTCTTTCACGCCAGGCGTGGATGACCCTTCCAAGCTTGCCTACGGTGTTAGCATAACTGATGGCTGCATAAGCAGGGGAACAACGAAACGTCTTGTGCGCAAAGCGGCAGCAGCATCAAGTGCAAGAAAAAAATTACGGTCTCACTGAAGGAGGCAGCGAGACTATACATTAGTCAACCAGATCGGCCGTCAGGGTGGTTGCATGCACAATGTTGCATCGCACATCACCATGGCGGCCGGTTTTTGTTTTTTGCCACTTCGCGTTACACTTAGCAAATGCGAAAACAAAACATTACTCGCATTCTACTGTGGCTTGCCGGTTTTATTGTGGCGAGCTACGGCATATACTTTGTGTCGCAAGGTCCGTTTGCGGTACTTGATGTATGGGTTGCCCATGTGGTCATCACACTCCGCTCTCCGCTACTCAACATCATACTGTTCATCGCCACTCTTTTTGGACGTGAACTTTTAATTGCCTTTATCGCTATTGCCGTTGCAACCCTGTACCTTCGTCGACACGCTGCCGATGCGTTGCTGCTTGCCGTCGGTACAGGGAGCGCTGGACTATTGCAGTTTGTTTTAAAACATATTTTTGCGCGGCCTCGTCCGCTTTTCTCTCCGCTTACCATTGAGAACACTTACAGCTTTCCAAGTGGGCACAGTTTGTCAGCGCTTGTTTTTTACGGTCTACTGGCACTTTTTGTCTACTGGTACACCACCAACCATCAGCGTAGGGTGTGGGCCGCCGTCATAGCATCGTTAATAATACTTGCCATCGGTTTTAGCCGTGTTTACCTCGGCGTTCATTGGCTGAGTGATGTCATTGGTGGGTATCTCATTGGGGGGTGGCTTTTGGTGCTTTTAGCTTCGCTTCGGCCATACTTTGTCAAACGATTTGGTAGAATTCGGCCATAATGCTGACAGGACATAGAGAAGAAAAAGCCCGCCAACGCTTGCGTTTTGGGCTGTTTGTGCTACTCTAACCGGAACTCTATGGCTGACAAGAAGACCAAAGTGCTCATTGTCGAGGACGACCCAATGATTCTCGACATGTACGTGCACAAATTTGAGCAAGAAGGCTTTACCGTTGTATCGCACGATCGCGGCGACGGCGCGGTTGAACTTGCCGAAAAAGAGCAGCCAGAGATTGTACTCTTAGATGTCATTATGCCCGGCCTTGATGGTTTTAGCGTGCTCTCAATGATGCGCGAAAACGAGAATACAAAAAACCTCAAAGTGGTGATGCTGACTAATCTCGGGCAAGACGAAGACAAAGAGAAGGGGGTTACGCTGGGAGCGCTTGGTTACATTGTCAAATCAAGCAAAACACCGGGTGAGGTGGTCAAAGAAGTGCGCAACTATTTAGCGAAGAACTAATTTATACTTTAACTCTATCGAACGTATGCAACCGGAACTGATGCAAGAGAAAACTGTCGTACTCGTTAAGCCAGACGGCGTGAAGCGAGGCCTCATCGGAGACGTCGTTAGTCGTATCGAAAAGCGCGGCCTAAAAATTATTGCCATGAAGATGGTGCTGCCAACCGAACAGCGCGCCAAAGACCACTACCCGAAAGCCGACGACTGGTTTACGATGGTCGGTGAGAAGACGAAAGAAGATTTAGAGAAGCACGGCAAGGACGTGAAAGCAGAACTCGGTACGGACGACCCGACAGAAATCGGTAAACTGGTTGGCAAGTGGAACACCGACTTTTTAACCTCCGGACCGGTAGTGGCCATGGTGGTGCAAGGTATTTACGCCATTGATATGATGCGAAAAATTGTCGGCCACACCTTGCCGTTCAAGGCAGAGATGGGCACCATTCGAGGTGATTACTCAGTTGATTCGCCCCTTTTGGCGGCATTGCAAAAGCGAACAGTACGCAACGTGGTACACGCATCTGGCGATGCCAGCGAAGCGAAGCACGAAGTACAGTTGTGGTTTGATGCTTCGGAAATCAATGAGTACACCCGCGCCGAAGAGGACACGATGTTTTAAGTGGTTGTCGTTTGCCTCTCACTACTGCTATGACGAAAGAACAACTGGGACAGAGCGCCGTTTCTTTCGTGTTGGAGTTTGGGTTTACCCTCGCCATCACACTTTTTGTGTTTACCTGGCTTGGGCGCAAAGCAGACCTCTGGCTTGGTACGACGCCGTGGCTCTCGCTGGTTGGTCTTTTTCTTGGGCTGCTGTTTAGCGGGCTTTGGACCTACCGAAAAATAAAAACGTTCAAACCGTAGTTGTTATGTTTCACTTTCCACCACTAGCGGCTGAAGTTGTCTTTCACCTTGGAAACTTTCCCGTGACGAACAGTTTTGTTAATGCCGTTGTAGTGAGCGTGCTCTTTATTGTTGCCGCCGCCTACTTTGGGCGACGGCTAAAACCGGTGCCATCTGGTTTTCAGCATATTTTGGAAATTGCCGTTGAAACGGTGCTTGATTATATGGATCGGGTTACGCACGACCGCGAAAAGTCACTGAAGTTTTTCCCCATTGTGGGGACGCTTTTTTTCTTTATCTTGCTCTCAAACTGGATTGGCGTTTTACCCGGCATTGGTTCCATTACCATCCTTGGAAGCGAGCATGGGTCGCTGGTACCGTTTCCACTCTTTCGTCCGGCTAATGCCGACCTTAACCTGACGGTGGCAATGGCGGTCGTGGCGGTCGTTGGCGCGCACGTTTTTGGCGTAATGACTATTGGCTTTTGGAAGTACGCCGATCGGTTTATTAAGCTCGGCACTTTATGGAAGTTGCTTCGCAAAGGTGGCATTGGTATTTTTGTCGGTTTTATCGAGTTTTTTGTCGGACTCATTGAAATTATTAGTGAAGTCGCCAAAGTGGTAAGCCTTTCCCTTCGTCTTTTTGGTAACATTTTTGCTGGTGAGGTGTTGCTTACCGTTATGGCGAGCCTCATTGCCTACGCGGTGCCGTTGCCGTTTCTGCTTCTAGAAATGCTGGTCGGCATCATTCAGGCAATGGTGTTTGCCATGCTTGCCTTGGTCTACCTGTCGGTTGCGACCACCGAGATGGAGGCGTCGCACTAGGTTTACCCCTTGCAAAAACCGCAAACTGTGGCATACTCTAGGCATTCTTATCAACGCCTGATGGCCTTTGGGCCATGGGGCATTTAGTTATATTAAGGTATGGAAAACGGTATCGATATCGCGGTAACAGCCGCAAAAGCATTTGCCATAGCCATCGGTGGTGCATTGCCAGCTTGGGCGATTGGTAAAATTGCTTCAAAGGCGATGGAGTCGATTGGTCGTAATCCGGAGTCAGCCGACAAGCTGTTTGTTCCGATGTTGCTTGGTATGGCGTTCGCGGAAGCTATCGCTATTTACGCGCTGGTTATCGCTTTTACGCTCTAGAACGACATCGTTGTTTTTGCTGCTGCTATGGACCTCTTTATTCATACGGCATTAGCCGCGGAAGAAGCGGCTTCAGGGGATGTCGCTGGCACGCTCGGGCTCAACCTGACGCTCTTTTTGGCGCAGCTGTTGAACTTTGGGCTTCTCATTGTCGCGTTGTGGTTCTTGTTGTTTAAGCCCATGACCCGCTATATGGCGGAGAGAGCCGGCAAGATTCAGTCTGGGTTAGAGAACGCCAAAAAAGCAGATCGTAAACTTGCTGAGCTAGAAGTAGAACGTAGAGCGTTGCTTGCCAAAGCAGAAAGCGAAGCAACTGCGGTTTTAGAAAAAGCGGACGACGAAGCAAAGCGAATGGTAGTAGAGGCAGCAACCACTGCCGAGAGAAAAGCAGAAGCCATTCGAGAGCGCGCAGCAAAAGAATTGGCCGAAGCAAAAGAGCAGCTCTTGCTTGAGGTCAAAAACCAAGCGGCCGATTTGGTTACGCTAGCCGCCCAAAAAGCGCTTGGTCAGTACGTTACCGCTGACATTGATAAACGTGTGGTGTCGAGCGCTCTTAAAGAAGCGGAAAAGCAACTATGATTTCTACCGCACTCTACGCCAAAGCATTTGTTGATGTCTACGAGGCAGCCGATTCTGTTTCAGCTGCTTCTGCGGCAGTGGATCGCTTTGTAGGGGTCATAGCGGCAGAGCGGTTAACCCCACTGGTACCTGCGCTGCTGGATGCCGTTTCTCGAGAAGTAGAACTTCGAGAGCGGAAGAGCGCCACCACTATCGACGTTGCCCATCCGGCAACCGAAAAAACTTTTGCATTATTTACTCATCCTGTTCTTCGTGAAGACAAGAGCATCATTGGCGGATTTCGCGCACGGGCGCAAAGCCGTAGCATCGACGCCTCGCTCGAGGGAGCGCTAGAACAGCTTCGTGCCGCAATGAAATCTGTATAACTATGGCATCTCTTTCTGAAAAAATTGTAGAACAACTTCGAAAAAAATTAGAAGCCGCTGACGTCTCACCGCACGCCAGTAAGGTGGGCACTATTTTAGAAGTAGGGGACGGCATCGCAACCATTGCCGGTCTTCCTGACACCAAATCTTCTGAGCTCTTAGTTTTTACGACACAGAACGGCGAAACCGTTTATGGCTTAGCGCTTAACTTATTGGAAGACGTTATCGGCGCGGTTGTTTTAGGTGAGGCAACAAAACTCTCGGCGGGGGACAGCGTTAAAGGTTCGGGTGAAGTACTCTCGGTGCCAGCCGGACCGGGGTTAGTTGGTCGGGTGGTGAACCCACTTGGCGAACCAATTGACGGCAAAGGCGCGCTTAAAGGAGAAGTTACCAATCGTCCAATTGAACGTGTTGCACCAGGTGTTATTACTCGTCAGTCGGTTGATACGCCGCTCCAAACTGGTATTAAGGCAATTGACGCCATGATTCCGATTGGTCGTGGTCAGCGCGAACTCATCATTGGCGACCGCCAAACCGGAAAGACGGCAATTGCCGTTGATTCAATTATCAATCAAGTAGGTAAGGGTGTGTACTGTATCTACGTTGCCATCGGACAGAAAGAATCTAAGGTAGCAAAAATTGTTGGTGAGCTTGAAGCCCGCGGCGCGATGGAGTTCACCACGGTCGTTGTTGCCGGTGCCTCTGATTCGGCGGCGCTTAGCTATCTCGCGCCGTATGCCGGTTGCGCCATGGGCGAAGCGTACCTTGACAACGGTAAGGATGCACTTGTGGTATACGACGATCTTTCGAAGCACTCCGTAGCGTACCGTGAAATTTCATTATTGCTTAAGCGTCCACCGGGTCGTGAAGCGTACCCTGGTGACGTCTTCTATCTCCACTCTCGCTTACTCGAACGGGCAGCTCGGCTTAATAATGCCGAGGGTGGCGGTTCGCTGACTGCGCTGCCTATTATTGAAACACAAGCGGGCGATGTTTCTGCGTACATTCCGACAAACGTTATTTCCATTACGGACGGGCAGATTTATCTAGAGTCTGACCTCTTCTATCAGGGTATTCGTCCGGCGCTTAACGTTGGTCTTTCGGTGTCGCGCGTTGGTTCAGCTGCGCAGATTAAAGCAATGAAGCAGGTGGCCGGTAAGCTTCGCCTTGACCTTGCTCAGTATCGAGAGCTTGCCGCCTTTGCGCAGTTTGGTTCAGACCTTGACGAAGAAACAAAGGCGCGTATTGAGCGCGGTAAGCGGGTGACCGAATTATTGACGCAGCCGCAGTACGAGCCAATGGACGTTATCGATCAGGTGCTAGTGCTCTACGCGGCGGTTAACGGCTACATCGATGCCGTGCCGGTCGAAAAAATTGGTGCTTGGGAAAAAGCCTTTTTGAAATATATGGGTAGTGCCCATCGAGAACTGGTCGAGCAGATTACTGAGGCAAAACAGGTTGGGGATGACGAAGGCGCGGCTCTGGCCAAAGCGTTGCAGTCTTTTAACGCTGGATTTACTTCTGAAAACGCATAGACTATGGCTGGCTCAACGAGAGAACTAAAGCGACGCGTTCGAGGCGTAACTAGCATTCGACAGATTACCCGCGCGATGGAGCTTGTCTCTGCCGCAAAGATGCAGCGCGCCGTCAATGCGGTTACCCAGTCACGGCGCTATGCGGCGCTTGCTTGGGATATGTTGACCTCAGTGACGGCTAAGCTTGGCGGTAAATCGCATCTGCTTCTCTCGCTTCGCCCTCGCCGTCATGCAATGTTGATTGTGCTCTCTTCCAATAACGGGTTAGCTGGTGGTTACAACACAAAGGTTGCCGAAGTGGCACGCGCCTACGAAAAAACAGTGCGCGAAGGGTCGCCAGAGGCAACGGTAGAGGTGGTTACCCTCGGCAAAAAAGGACGCGACTATTTGGTAAAGCGTGGGTCAAAGCTGGCGGCAGAGTTTGAGCGTAACGATCGCGAAAGCATCGTCTCTCAAATTAGTCCAATTACCGAACTTGCCATGTCTGGTTACGTTGACGAAACCTACGATGAAGTTGCGGTTGCTTATACCGATTTTGTTTCGACCTTAAAGCAAGAGCCTCGTGTTCGCCGTCTGTTGCCAGTGGCTACTGCTGACGAAACTTTGGGTCACACTGCGCACGAGTATGCCGAGGAAACCGTTGCTAGCGCAGAAACAGTGCATACTTTTGAGCCGGACGTCGCAACCGTGTTAGATCGGTTGGTTCCGCGACTCATCGAAGTGCAGCTCTATCAAGCGTTGCAAGAGTCGAACGCCTCAGAACACGCCGCACGTATGATGGCGATGCGCAACGCCTCTGACGCGGCCAAAGATTTGAAAGAAGACCTTACCTTAACCTTAAACCAGCTTCGGCAGAGCGGTATCACGAGCGAGCTCGCCGAAATCAGCGCCGGCCGTATGGCCTTGGGTGCCTAACCTCATTTTATGACTAAACAAGAAGGTAGCGTTAAGCAAATTATTGGTCCGGTTGTCGACGTCGAATTTGAAAACGGACTCCCAAACATTCTCAATGCGCTTGAGGTAGAAGTGGGCGAGGGTAATCGTCTTATCCTCGAGGTGCAACAACATCTCTCGGCGCGTGTTGCCAGAACGGTTGCTATGTCCTCAACCGACGGGTTGAAGCGTAATACAAAAGTGACGTCGCTTGGTATGCCTATTAGCGTACCGGTTGGTAGAGAGAGCTTGGGTAGAATGTACAATGTGCTAGGCGACCCTATCGACGGACTTGGCAAGGTGACCGCGACAAAACGTTTGCCTATTCACCGCAGCGCCCCAGACTTTACCGAGCAATCGAAAACGACCGAAATTTTAGAAACCGGTATCAAAGTTATCGACCTTATTGCGCCTATCACCAAAGGTGGAAAGGTCGGAATGTTTGGTGGCGCCGGTGTTGGTAAAACGGTCATCATTCAAGAGCTCATCCGAAACATTGCCCAAGAACATGGTGGGTACTCGGTCTTTGCTGGTGTTGGTGAACGTACCCGTGAAGGTAACGATTTGTATCACGAAATGAAAGATTCTGGCGTGCTGGACAAGACCGCGCTCGTCTTCGGACAGATGAACGAACCACCAGGTGCTCGTCAGCGGGTTGCGCTTACCGGTTTGACTCTGGCTGAATACTTCCGCGATTCGGAAGGCAAAGATGTGCTTTTCTTTATCGATAACATTTTCCGATTTACGCAGGCAGGTTCCGAGGTTTCGGCGCTGCTTGGGCGTATTCCTTCTGCGGTGGGTTATCAGCCGACGCTGGCGTCCGAAATGGGTGCGCTGCAAGAGCGTATTACCTCAACTACTAAAGGTTCGGTTACCTCCGTGCAGGCGGTGTACGTTCCGGCTGACGACCTGACTGATCCCGCACCGGCTACGACTTTTGCCCACCTTGACTCAACGGTGGTGCTCGCTCGTTCGCTGGCAGAACTTGGTATCTACCCTGCGGTTGACCCGCTCGACTCAAGTTCGACCATCCTTTCACCAACCACCGTTGGCGAAGAACATTACCGTGTTGCTCGTGGGGTTCAGAAGGTATTGCAGCGCTATAAAGATTTGCAGGATATCATTGCCATTTTGGGCATGGAAGAACTTTCTGATGAAGATCGTGTTACCGTCACGCGCGCCAGAAAAATTCAGCGCTACCTCTCGCAGCCGTTCTTCGTTGCCGAACAATTTACCGGTAGCTCTGGTAAGTACGTACCATTAAAAGAAACTATTCGTGGGTTTGGTGAAATTTTGGACGGTAAACATGACGATAAGCCGGAGCAGGCGTTTTATATGAAGGGTAGTATCGACGAGGTGAAGGCGTAGAACCTACGTTCTGCGCGTCCGCGTTACGATGTACATATGGTAAAGGTAACGTTTGAAATTGCAACACCAGAAAAAATCGTCTACCGAGAATCGGTCGACCAGGTAACGGTGCCAACATTACTTGGCGAAATTACGATATTGCCAAATCATATCCCACTTGTTAGTGCGCTTTCTCCAGGGGAGTTAGTTATCCAACGTGGCGAAGACAGAATCTCGCTTTTTGTGAGTGGTGGATTTATCGAAGTTAAACCAGGGAGCAATGTTGTCGTGTTAGCCGACGCGGCAGAGCACGTTGACGAGATTGACGTAGAGCGAGCCGAAGCAGCGAAAGAGCGCGCGCGAAAAACAATGGAAACCGCGCGCGTGGAAACAGAGCATTACACAAATGCCGCGGCAGAACTACAGCGCTCCTTGGCTCGACTTCATCTGGCGTCGCGCAAACGACACCGCGGTCGGCATGGCGTGGGTTCGGAGGGGACGTTAAAGGATAGTTAAGTTAGATTTATGGCAAAAGAGTCAGAAGGACAACAAGAGATGAGTGCCGCGGATGAAGTGAAGGTCGCCGTAGAGAATGTTCGTCGTGCTGTCGCGGAGAACAGAGAATGGCTTGACGGGGATATATTACCCGCTGATAAGTTTGAAGAAGAGTTTGCAAAAAGGCTTCAAGACTTTAAGGGTATTGTCGAGACGATGGAACACTTTGCTGATTTGTTGCAGCGCTCAGACCTAGAAGATACTGCAGAACAACTTCGTCAAGGTACGCGAGCGTGTGAAGAGGATTTAGGTAAAAACTGGAATGAGACAATGACTCCAGAAAATTTTAAACAGCTACTTGACGCGATTGATAGTGCGGTAACTATTTTAGACGCGCAGGCAGACCAGTTAAGACGGTCAGGATTTGTTAAGCTACCTACACCCAAGGAACATGACTCTTAGTTTGCTCGAGGCGACCAGAGCGCGGAAGACGACAGAACCTGCGCAAGTCGAATAAGCAGCATCTAAACACATTGTTATGAGCGAGCGGTCGATGGAAACAAGTCAAACAGAGGCAGAACCACGCAGTAGTGAATTTGTTCAAAACTTGCAAGAATTTGTAGCGGCAACAAGAAGAGACCGGAATAGTAAGTTTCCGCGCAGGAAAAAAGAGGAGTTGGGCAATGCCATTATGGCTGCAGCGAAGAATCTTGAATATGCTATTCAAGAAATTCGTCAGTCCAATTTTCCTAAAAAAAGGAGAGATAACGTTAGTGATGAGTTGCAAGGCGTACTCAAAAGATACAGCGACACTTTAGACGAGGGTGTCGATAAGGCAATAGCAGAAAAATATCTAGACGTGTTTTTGAGATCACTAGATATGGCAGTAGCTTTTTTAGAAGGGAAAGAATACCGAGCCAATCGTAACGACTGGTAATTTTTTAAAATCTTTACCTTTTTTATTCTACGGGAGAGGAATGTTAATACTAAGTTTTGACAAAATACTTAAGAAGCGTAAGGTAGGATTATTCTATAAAATTGGAGGGGTGAAGTGGACGACGAAGGAAGAGGCGGAGGACTGACTGAAATTTTGATCATCATTGCGCTAGTGGCGGCAATTGCGGTTGCGTTAACGCCTTATGCGCAGATGATGATCAAAGAGTTTTATCTGTCGGTTATGACTGCGATGCTCCCGTAGCAGCAGCTAACAGGTAAAATCGAGGGCGACTGGGTACGTGACCGACACCGTACTCAGTCGCCTGATTTTATTTGTTAGTTTAGGCAACAAAAAACTCCCTCAGCGGGAGTATTTTTATATAAGCAAACTTCACGCCATTGGTCTCCTTTTGGCTCGATGCCAAGTGGGCTATTGCCTTCGCGGTCGACATCTTTGTGATAGTCACGCCGAGCGGTGGCGAAGCAATGTATTGCCTCGGGTGTCCGCAGCGTACGACCTCGGCCGTACGTAATCTAAGACTCCAATGCACCCATATTGTCCCAAAAGAGAATCCAACAGATAATTGTGAAGCTGCTTGCCCACTTCAGGGCATTACTATTTTATCATAAGGGGTAGGAAAGTCAAGATAAAAAAGAAAAGGGGGCGGTCTCTGTTGAGTCCGCCCCCTTTTCATTTGGCTCGGCCAAGAGGAGCGTTATTTGCTCCGGTTCTTGGTCGTCGTTTTTTGCAGGAAGCCTGACCCCGTTCCGGAGGCGAAAACTCCTCCGAGGTTGACGTCGATGATCTTCAGTGATCCTACGGCATTGCGGTAGGTGCTGCGCTGTCGGCTGGCGTACTTTTCGCCGCCGGGTGTGGTCGTCCTGCTGTTGTAAACGGACGTACCTACGTCGCTCGTGGCGGATTCGCTGGCGATCACGTAGAGCTTTAGATCACTGCAGTCCGACTCAGGGTTTGAGGGGCAGACTTTCACAGAGACGTTGCCGCTCCACGCCGCGGTGTAGATGCCGTTAATGCCGTAGAAGTCGGGGGTAATAGAGGCATACCCCGACGATACCTGTCGGCCTGAGCACGTATCCGTGACGGCATACGCGAACGTCATGTAGACGTAGGTGTCGCCGTACATGTTTTGTTGAATGTTCATGGTCGACGAGTAGCTCGTACTCGTGCACTCGGCGTTCACTTGGTTGAAGCCAATGCCCGTACTCTGCGCCTTGATGACGAAGTTACTTCCCGCGCTCGCCGTCACCGGCAGAGCAATGATTTCGGCGACAACGACCATCGCCAAGGCTGAAAAGAACTTGTTCATCCGATTTCCTCCTTAGGGGGGTTAGTACCTCGCAAAAATATGCCCGACGCAGACATTGAAAGGTTGATGGCCGATACTTGAAAAGTTTAGATTTGTCAAGGTAAAAGTGAATAATCTCGACGGCGGTCGAGATTATCATAGGGATTATTTTAGAGTATTAAAAATGGCATCCCTATTGGAGGCCCGTAGTTTGTCTCTTTCTCTTTGGCCCCTCAAGTAAACCCCGCCCGGTTAGCCGACCGGGCTGTAGGTTGTTACTTTTTTGCGTGCCCAAAAGACTAACGAGAAAAGGGCACCCTACGTATCCCCGGCTGTGGGCTGGTCTTCGGTACGGACAATGACGAACGGAAAACTCCCCAGCTCTTTCTGTGCCGTCGTGTCTCAAGAAAGAGCAGTGTCACACATTCAACTTTTATATACTGATTATTATTAACTAAACATAATGTATGCATAGTTGCCACGCACTTGTTATCCGCTGCATCGACTTTCGTTTCCGCGATGCTATTATTGATTACCTCGAAAATGAGGCGACGTTGAAACTTGCGACATTTTAACCATTCCGGGGGCAACCAAACATTTAACGTTGGCCGGTGACGAGGTTCGCGGGCGGGGACTGTTGGAGGATATTTCTATTTCGCTTCGGCTGCACACGCCAAAAGAAATTGTCCTTATCAACCACGGAGATTGTGGCGCGTACGGTGGTCGTGATGCGTTTACCGATGACGAGGAAGAGAAGGCGACATACAAGCAAGCACTGCTCGACGCCAAAGAAAAACTGGTAGTGCCGTTACCCAGACGTTACGGTTTCGCTTCACTACGCTGATATTGGCGAGAATGGCGTTAGGGTAGAGCCATTGTCGTAGACTAGTAGACAGCAACAAAAAAGCACCGCAGATGCGGGCTTTTTTGCACACGTATATTTAGGCGGTTGCCTTTTTGGTGTTTGTACGAATACACGACGTGCAAAGTTTTACCTTTGTGCCGTCGATGTGCTTTGTCTGCAAATTGATGTACTGTCGACGAAGAGTAGCAATGTTAGAGTGACTTCTGTTAGTCGCTTTTGCTGAACCCCGCCCGCACTGATCACAAAGTTTTGCCATAGATTTCGTAGATTTAGGTTCGCCAAGTGTAGCAGGAGGTCGGCACTGCGTCAATACAGTAGAAAATGAGAGGCGGGCTGCACCGGATGAAGAACAGCCCGCAAATGTACAGTAGGTTTTACAGAAAAAGAAAAGATCTCCTGTTCTGCCGGAACAGCCCCAAGTTGTAGTTCCGAAATCGTACTGGTGGCCCGCACGGCTGTGCGGTACCGATTTCCGACCTGGTGCCCGAAAGCCTCAATAGAGCACCCCTACTGAACAGGAAGTAGAATAGTACGCTAAATAATAACGTCAAGCGCCTCGCGTTTGCGCCCTTGGTTAGTATTCGCTATCCTCTCCAGTATGATGATCGCTGCATTTTTCGTAATATTGCTTTTCTCAGCCGTTTTCCACGAGTATATGCACGGCTGGGCGGCTGATCAGATGGGGGACCCGACGGCGCGACAGCTTGGTCGATTGACGTTGAACCCTGCGGCGCACATTGACCCGTTTATGACGCTGTTGTTGCCGGCCGCTCTTTTTTTTGCAAGCGGTGGGCGGTTTATGTTTGCGGCGGCAAAACCCGTCCCGTTTAACCCGTACAATTTAAAGTATCCAAAATATGGACCGGCTTTGGTTGGGTTGGCCGGACCAGCGGGCAATTTGGCGCTCGCGCTTTT
>PFET01000006.1:0-26304 GCA_002793855.1 Candidatus Uhrbacteria bacterium CG10_big_fil_rev_8_21_14_0_10_48_11 | reverse complement strand
GTGCTATTAGCCATTTTTAACCTTGTGCCTATCCCGCCACTCGATGGCTCGCATGTACTGTTTGCTTTGCTTCCTCCGCACTACGACCATATCGCCCAGTTTTTGCGGCAGTACGGGATGTTTCTGTTTCTCATTTTTATTCTGTTTTTCGTTAATCTCATTACCCCGATTATCTTCTGGCTAGCTCATATACTGCTAGGTCAGGCGGGCTTTTTAGTACTTTTGCAGACTTTACTTGCCGCGTAGCGCCTAAGGCTTGACGAAAACTGTGGATTTAACGTACAATCTCTGCACTGTCAACAGGGCAGTTTGTCCATCGTTATTATTAGGTAAGTAGATCTAAGGGCACCTTGGTCTACTTTTGTTTACTAAACGTAAAGCATGCCAACAATCAATCAGCTTGTGCGCGGAGCGCGGCGAAGTAAGCAGAAGAAATCTGAATCTCCAGCGCTGCAGTCAACGCTTGACACCCTGCATCGAAAACGCACTGAGCTACCTATGGGTAGCCCATTTAAACGTGGAGTATGCCTTAAGGTGACGACGCAAACCCCAAAGAAACCAAACTCGGCGCTTCGTAAAATCGCGCGTGTTCGACTTTCGAACGGTATGGAAGTTACTGCCTACATTCCGGGCGTTGGCCACAATCTGCAAGAGCACTCCATTGTCCTCATCCGCGGTGGACGCGTTAAAGATTTGCCTGGTGTTCGTTACACAATCGTTCGTGGTGTTTTTGATACGCAAGGCGTTGCAAACAGAAATCAATCACGAAGCCGTTACGGCGCCAAGAAACCCAAGAAATAATATTTATGCGAGGTAAACCAGCACCAAAACGAGCTATAGCAGCCGATTCACGTTATCAGCGTGTGGACGTTGCCAAGTTTATTAACTACATCATGGAGCAAGGAAAAAAGGCGACAGCGCAAAAAATTGTCTACGCTACGTTTGATAAAATAGCCGAAAAAACGAAGAAAAATCCAATTGAGATTTTTGAAGAAGCTTTAAAAAATGTTTCACCCGTAGTTGAGGTACGCAGTCGCCGCGTTGGTGGCGGTAATTACCAGATTCCGGTTCCCGTTCGGGTTGAACGCCGACAAATGCTTTCATTCCGATGGTTGATTGGTGCGGCGCGAAACGGTAAAGGGCGCCCGATGCATGTAAAGTTAGCACAGGAAATTATGGCCGCAGCTGAAGGTGAAGGTGCTGCCATCAAGAAAAAACAGGACATTCATCGCATGGCAGAATCAAACCGCGCCTTTGCTCACTTTGCGAGGTAGCATAAAAGTCAAAAGTACTGTTCCTCGCTTAGCGAATTCACCTGTTTTGAGTTTTACCTTTTGAGTCATACGTTTTTATTTTATGCCCCGAGAATATTCGTTTGAAAAAACACGCAACATCGGTATCATCGCGCACATTGATGCCGGTAAAACAACGGTAACCGAGCGGGTTCTTTTTTATACCGGTAAAAAGCACAAAATTGGTGAGGTTCACGAAGGTGAAGCCACGATGGACTGGATGGAGCAAGAGCAAGAGCGTGGTATTACCATTACCGCTGCTGCCACCACCTGTTTTTGGAAGGAGAACCGCATCAACATTATCGACACCCCTGGACACATCGACTTTACCGTTGAGGTGCAGCGTTCGCTTCGTGTTCTTGACGGTGGCGTTGTTGTTTTTGATGGGGTAGCTGGTGTAGAACCGCAGTCGGAAACGGTATGGCATCAAGCAGACAAGTTTCGTGTGCCGCGTATTTGCTTTATCAACAAGATGGATCGTACTGGCGCAGATTTTTACGCCGATCTTGATTCTATTCACGAACGATTGAACCCCAAGGCCATGCCGATTCAGCTACCAATTGGTGCTGAAGATAATTTTAAAGGAATTGTTAACTTGTTGAACCAGAAGGCCATCGTCTATCTGGATGAACTTGGTATGAAATTTGAAGAACAGGAGGTGCCGGAAGAAATGAAAGCAAAAGTTACCGAGTACCGCGCAAAATTGATTGAGGCCATTGTCGAACAGGACGAAACGCTGATGGAGCAGTACCTCAGTGGAGCCGAGCCGCCAATGGCAGATCTTAAGCGCGTACTACACAAAGCAACCATTGCGCAGACGATTATTCCGGTGCTGTGTGGTTCTGCCTTGAAAAACAAAGGTGTACAGCAGTTGCTTGATGCCGTTGTTGACTATTTGCCTTCGCCAATCGAGGTGCCACCAGTCATGGGAACAAAGCCTGACAGCGAGGAAGAAGTTCCTATTCCGCCTGATGACAGTGAGCCATTTACCGCCCTAGCTTTTAAAGTTGCGATTGATCCCTTTGTAGGGAAGCTCTGCTTTTTCCGCGTCTACTCCGGAACGTTAAAGTCAGGTTCGTACGTATTAAATACCACAACCGGCAACAGAGAACGCGTTGGCCGTATTGTTCGTTTGCACGCTAACAGCCGTGAAGAAGTCGACATGGTCTACGCCGGAGATATTGCTGCCGCCGTTGGATTGAACGACACCTTCACTGGACATACGATCTGCGACCCTGAGCGGCCGGTAGTACTAGAATCTATTACTTTCCCAGAACCAGTCATTGCGGTAGCAGTAGAACCAAAGACAAAAGTCGACCAAGAGAAAATGGGTATTGCTCTTCAGAAACTTGCCGAAGAAGATCCGACGTTTAAAGTGCGAAGTGACGAAGAAACCGGGCAGACAATCATTTCTGGAATGGGAGAGTTACATCTTGATATTATTGTTGACCGAATGAAGCGGGAGTTTAAAGTTGAAGCAAACGTTGGTAAGCCGCAGGTTGCCTACCGAGAAACCGTTCGAAAAACGGCAGAAGCGGAAGGAAAGTACATCAAGCAGTCCGGTGGTCGTGGACAATACGGCCATTGCTGGTTGCGTGTTAGCCCTCGCGAAGAAGGTGCTGGTTTCGAGTTTTTGGATGAGGTGAAGGGTGGCGCCATTCCTCGTGAGTACATTCCGGCGGTACGCAAAGGGGTACAAGAAGCACTTGACCGAGGCGTGATTGCCGGTTATCCGTTAATTGATATTGGTGTTGCAGTCTACGACGGTTCTTACCATGAAGTAGACTCTTCTGAAGCTGCTTTTAAAATTGCTGCCTCGATGGCGCTGCAAGAAGGATGTAAGCGAGCAAATCCGGTTTTGCTCGAGCCAATGATGAAAGCCGAAATTATTACCCCCGAACAGTTTATGGGAGACGTCATTGGAGACGTAAATTCTCGTCGAGGACAGGTACAAGAAATGCGAGAACGGGGCGGTATGCGGGTGGTTGACGCGCTGGTACCATTGGCTGAAATGTTTGGCTACGCCACCGAGCTTCGGTCTATGTCGCAAGGACGAGCCAGCTATTCTATGGAATTTGCCCACTACTCTGAAGTTCCCCGAAACGTGACCGAGGCAGTCATTGGGGAGCGGGCAAAGAAGTAGTCTTTGATTTCCTTGACAGGGCGATTAAGTCCTGTTAGGATAAGCGCGACGCTAGAAGCGTCAGCTAGTTAGGGCCGTAGTTACGGTCCGTTATATTGTTAATACTTTAGTTTTTTTATTTCCTCGACGATTGGATAAAACCCTGGTTTTAAGCCGGGGGTCGTTGATAAGGAGACCATTAATTATGGCAGAAATGTTTGACCGCTCGAAGCCGCACGTTAACGTCGGTACCATTGGACACGTTGACCACGGTAAGACCACCCTGACCGCAGCTTTACTGGCGGTACTTGGTGCTGCTGGTAAAACAGCGCAAAAGAAAAATGTTGACGAAATCGACAAAGCGCCAGAAGAAAAAGCGCGTGGTATTACCATTGCAACAGCACACGTCGAGTACGAGTCAGACAAACGTCACTACGCGCACGTTGACTGTCCCGGTCACGCCGACTATGTAAAGAACATGATCACCGGTGCTGCTCAGATGGATGCTGCTATTTTGGTAGTATCGGCAACTGATGGTCCAATGCCGCAGACTCGAGAACACATTCTGCTTGCCTATCAGGTTGGTGTTCCTTCCATCGTTGTATTTATCAACAAGGTTGATATGGTTTCCGATCCGGAACTGATTGATTTGGTCGAGGAGGAAATCCGGGAAATGTTGACGAAGTATCACTTTGACGGTGCCAAAACCCCGATTATTCGTGGTTCAGCGTTGAAAGCACTGGAAGATCCAACGGGTGAATATGCAAAGCCAGTGCTCGATCTTGTAGAACAACTTGACACCTACATTGCTGAGCCGGTTCGCGACACGGACAAACCGTACCTTATGCCGATTGAAGACATCTTCTCGATTGAAGGTCGCGGTACTGTTGTGACCGGTCGTATCGAACGCGGTATTGTCAAAGTTGGTGACGAAATTGAAATTGTTGGTCTTAAAGATACCCAGAAGACGACGGTTACCGGTATTGAAATGTTCAATAAATCGCTTGACGAAGGTCGTGCCGGTGACAACGCTGGTGTACTTCTCCGCGGTACAAAAAAGGATGAAGTGTTCCGTGGGCAAGTACTGGCAAAGCCAGGTACGGTAACACCACACAGCGAATTTGAGGCGGAAGTCTACACCCTTACCAAAGAAGAGGGTGGACGTCACAAGCCGTTCTTTACCGGTTATAAGCCTCAGTTCTACATGCGTACCACTGATGTGACCGGTGAAATTACGTTGGCACAAGGAACAGAAATGGTGATGCCGGGGGACACAACAACAATGAACATCAAGCTGGTTGTACCGGTAGCACTGGAAGAGAAGCAGCGTTTTGCTATTCGCGAGGGCGGCCGCACCGTTGGTGCTGGCGTCGTAACGAAGATTACAAAGTAGCCGGCTAGCTTTTCTTCAGTTGTTCTTTTCACTATCGCAATGAGTAACGAAACGGCACCAGCTACAAAAGTCGCCGGTAATGGTGAAGAGTACCAGCAGCGGGTTCGTATTAAGATTCGCGCCTATGATCACAAAATCATTGACACTTCAGCGCGAACCATAATGGATACCGCAACCCGTTCAGGTGCGCACGTCATTGGTCCAATTCCATTGCCGACCGAGAAGAGTCTCTATACCGTTGCGCGTTCTTCGTTTGTACACAAAGACGCCAGAGATCAATTTGAGATTCGGGTGCACAAACGACTCATTGATATCCTTGAGCCAACAGCAAAAACCATTGACGCTCTTATGGGGCTTAACCTTCCAGCAGGCGTTGATGTTGAAATAAAAATGTAATCACTCTTTAAGTTTACTCTTACATTCCTACCATCGAGGCAACTCTCAGCTTATTGCAGAGAAAGTACCCGAGCCACACGTAGACTTCCTTACTGGAGGCCGGGCTCAGGGCCCGGCCTCCAGTCGTACACCAACATGAAATTTATTATCGGAACCAAAAAGCGCATGACGCAAGTACACCAGCCTGACGGGCAGGTGGTTCCCGTGACCATTATTTCGGCCGAGGATTGTGTTGTGACGGCTCTAAAATCTGAAGATAAAGATGGGTACGCTGCGGTACAGATAGGAACCGGCAAAAAAAAGCACCTCGCTAAAGCGCAGAAAGGTCAGTATGGGGATCTGGGAGCATTCCAGCACGTTCGTGAATTTCGTCCAATGGCCGGAGAGAAGCTTCCGGAGGTAACTGTCGGCGACACCTTTAACCTTTCTCAATTTACCGTAGGGGACACTGTCGCGGTGGTTGGCACTTCTAAGGGAAAAGGATTTCAGGGTGTGGTAAAACGGCACGGTTTTCATGGCAGTCCCAAAACACATGGTCACAAGGATCAGGTGCGTATGCCTGGTTCCATTGGTGCAACCGGTGCTCACCATGTATTTAAAGGTACGCGGATGGGTGGGAGAATGGGTGGAGACCGGGTAACTGCTCTAAATCTTACAGTTGTCGCAGTGAACCAAGCCGAAGGAGAGATTGCTGTTAAAGGAGCGGTGCCTGGAGCACCTCAATCGCTCGTACTTATTCGCGTGGCCAGTTAACGTTATGCCTAAAGTAGCTGTCTATAACGCAAAAGGAGAGTCGGTTGCAGAGCGAGAGCTTGATGACCAGTTTTTTGCCGTGGCGGTGAATCCTGTATTGGTGCAGCAAGTAGTGGTTGCCGAACAGGCAAACGCTTGGGCAAGCATCGCGCACACAAAAAACAGATCAGAAGTCCGCGGTGGCGGCAAGAAGCCATGGAAACAGAAGGGGACGGGACGGGCGCGACACGGTTCTATTCGGTCACCACTGTGGCGTGGTGGAGGCGTGACTTTTGGTCCGCGTAGTGATGTTAATCACTCGGTCAAGCTCAACAAAAAGATGAAACGTAAGGCGCTTTTGATGACGCTTTCAGACAAAGTTCAAGGTAAGAGATTTATCGTTCTCGAAGAGCTAGCGACAACGGGTAAGGTTAAAGATTGGCAGGATGCAACCAAAAAAGTGTTTGCTACGCTTGCTGAAAAGCGACGGCAGCCAAAGGCGCTTGTGGTCGTACCATCAGTTGATAGTGAACTTAAGCGGGCAACCGGCAACGTGCCGGGGGTAGAGGCTATTCGAGCCGACAGTTTGAACTTGACAGCACTTATTGGCCACGACTACACCGTGACAACAGTGGCTGGCGTTGAAGCGATGGAGCAATGGTTTGCTAAGCGAAACTAGTATGAGTATTTTAAATAAACTATTTCAAGCAGACGAAGCGGTGGAGCCAAAAGTAAAAAAGACTACGGCTACCAAGAAGGTTGCGACTGACCAGAAAGAAACACCCGTTAAAACAGAGAAGAAGACTGCGGCAAAGAAAATCGCGTCAGTGCATCATGGTGATGTTTTGCTTCGTGCTGTGGTGACCGAAAAAGCTGGCCTATTGGCTGCGCAGAACAGCTACGTTTTTGCGGTTCGACGGGACGTGAATAAGCATCAAATCGCTGAAGCTGTTGAAACGACCTACGGTGTTAAACCGTTAGCAGTGAATGTTATCACGATGCCTTCAAAGGGACGGGTTCGTGGACTTGTTTCAGGGTCCCTCACTGCATGGAAGAAAGCAATAGTAACCTTACCTGCTGGCAAGCGCATTACGGTTGCCGAAGGCGTGTAAAACGTATGGCTATACGAACACACAAACCAACTTCGCCAGGACGACGCAAATCAAGTGTTCAGTCTTTTGACGAGCTGACAAAGCGAGAACCAGAAAAGTCACTTCTCCTTACGAAGAAGCGGAGTGGTGGTCGTAACAATCAAGGTAAAATTACCGTCCGTCATCGTGGCGGAGGCGCAAAGCGTTACATTAGGATTGTTGATTTTTTGCGAAGTCGCTATGACGACAAAGCGACGGTTACGGCTATTGAGTATGATCCAAACCGTAACGCCTTCTTAGCACTGATTGAGTACGGTGATAAAACCAAAGCCTATATTGTAGCTCCGCAAGGTCTTGGTGTTGGTGATAGCATTGTTTCTTCTCGTTCGCTCGTCGAGATTTCTAGTGGTAACCGTATGCCTCTCGAGCTGATTCCACCAGGTATGGTTGTGCACAGCGTTGAATTTCGTCCAGGTGATGGAGGAAAATTGGCACGTGGTGCCGGCGTTGGTATTGAACTTATGGCGATTGAAGGTAGTTACGCGCAATTGAAACTGCCCTCTGGTGAAATTCGACAAGTACGCAAAGAGTGTGCGGCAACCATTGGTGCGGTTGGTAATGCCGATTATCGAAACATCCGATGGGGAAAAGCGGGCCGTACTCGTCATCGTGGCATTCGTCCAGCGGTTCGTGGTAAGGTGATGAACCCGGTCGACCACCCTCATGGTGGCGGCGAAGGGAGTAACCCTATTGGTATGAAGCACCAGAAGACGCCTACCGGGAAACCGGCACTCGGTGTGCGTACCCGTAATCGTAAGAGAACTTCTCAACGTCTTATTCTTCGCCGGCGCTCTAGTGGCCGTAAGTCACGTCGCTCATAATTTTTATGTCCAGAAGTCTTAAAAAAGGTCCCTACGTAGACCAGAAATTATTGAAAAAAGTGCGTGCCCTGAAGCCGAACGACAAGACGGTAATTAAGACGTGGGCTCGCGCATGCAGTATTACACCTGATATGGTTGGGTTTACTATTGGTGTTCATAACGGGAAGATACACGTGCCGGTTCGCGTGGTGGAAAACATGGTTGGCCATAAACTTGGCGAGTTTGCTTCGACCCGTACTTTTAGGCGTCATGGTGGAAAAATTCAAAAGGAGCTTGAACAGAAGCCAGCTACCGCTCCTGCTGCTGCCGCTGCGCCAAAGAAAAAGTAGAACGATATGGATAGCATTGCGAAATTACGAAATTTAAGAATTGCACCCCGCAAAGTGCGGCTGGTCGCTGACTTGGTTCGCGGGCGGTCGGTTACTGATGCCGTTGCTGAACTTCGTTTTTGGCAAAAGCGCGCAGCAACACCGGTGCGGAAGTTAATCGAATCTGCTGCAGCAAATGCTGAACACAATTTTAAAATGAAACCTGATACGCTGGTAGTGAAGAGCATTACTGTTGATGATGCCGCAACAATGAAACGATCAATGCCACGAGCTTTTGGGCGAGCAACCGTAATTCGAAAGCGAGGAAGTCATGTGGTAGTTGTCGTTGGTGAAGTAGAAGCGGTTACTAAAAAAATGGCAGAAAAAAAAGAGGTGAACAAAAAGAAAGAAACTACTACGACAACGCCAAAAAAGGCGAAAAGGGTAAAAAAGTAATAAACTACTATGGGACAGAAAGTTAACCCAACTGGATTTCGACTCGGCGGTGTCTATACCTGGTCATCGCGATGGTTTGCTACGCGCCAGCAGTACCGTGACCGATTGCGCCAAGATGTAGAAATTCGACGCTATCTTAAGCGACGACTGAAAGATGCTAGCGTTTCCAAGGTGGAAATTGAGCGATCGCAGAATGCGATTACGGTTATTTTGCACACTGCCAAACCGGGTCTTGTTATTGGTCGTGGCGGTCAGGGTGTTGAAGAGTTGCAGCAAGAATTGAAGAAAAAAGTGTTGGAGCCAAAAATGACACTGCAGCTAAACATTCAGGAAGTCGACCAGCCAAACCTTTCAGCGGCGCTTACGGTGCAGTCGGTTGCTGCTGATATTGAAAAGCGTATCCCTTTCCGTAGGGCAATGCGTCAGGCAATGTCGAGGCTGGTAAAGGCAGGAGCTGCAGGAGTCAAGATTCAAGTTGCTGGTCGCTTAAACGGTGCGGAAATTGCTCGGACAGAAAAGGTGAGCCACGGAACGCTACCATTGCAAACGATGCGCGCGCAGATTGATTATTCTCGTGGTGTCGCGCAGACGACGTACGGTGTTATTGGTATTAAGGCATGGGTGTATCGTGACCCAAAGAAAGAGTCAGCCGCACCACAGCGACGAGGATCTCGTCGTGATAGTGCCAATCGGTCATAGGGCTTATGTTGCTACCCAAAAAGGTAAAACATCGTAAGCACCATAAGGGCCGTAGTCGGGGTGACATTTTGGCAAGTCGTAAGACGGATGTCAGCTTTGGCAGTGTCGGGCTGAAAGCCATGACCGAGGGTTGGTTGACGTCGCGGCAAATTGAGGCTACCCGGCGTGTCATTAGTAGACACTTGAAACGTGGAGGAAAAATGTGGATTCGTATTTTTCCTGATAAGCCCATTACCTTTCATGGTAACGAGAATACGATGGGTAGCGGAAAAGGTGCTGTTGATCACTACGTCGCCGTGGTACGAGCGGGAACGGTGCTCTTTGAGGTTGATGGTATAGAAACACCAATTGCGGGCGAGGCGTTACGTAGTGCCTCCTATAAGTTGCCAGTGAAAACTAAAGTAGTGTACCGTAAGTAACTTGTTCAAATGCTTATGAAAACCAAAGAATTACGACAAATGTCCGAGCCGGAACTTCGCCGCTTTTTGGATGAAACGCGACGGACGGTACACGAACTTGCCTTCAAGGCGGCTGCACGACAGAACAAGAATGTGCACGCATTGGAAAATGGCAAGCGGGATATTGCACGGGCGCTTACTATTTTGAGGGAAAGGGTTAACAGTTAATATGGAAACAGGAACAAAACAATCACAGAGGACATTGAAGGGTGTCGTCGTGTCTGAAGGGATGCAGAAGACGATTATGGTCAAAGTGACTCGTACCCGCATTCATTCTAAGTACGGCAAGCGTTACTCTGCGAGCCGTCGGTATGCCGTGCACGATGAAGAGAATCGTTATCACGTAGGTGATGCAGTTACTTTTGTTGAGTGTCGACCACTTTCAAAAACAAAGCGGTGGCGTGTTCTTTCTACCGCTAAGTCGTAATTGCTATGATTCAGCAACAAAGCATGCTTCTTCCGGCCGATAACAGTGGGGCAAAAAAGTTCCAGTGTATTCGTGTCCTTGGCGGCTACAAGAAGCGTTACGCCAGAGTAGGCGACATTATTACTGTTTCGATAAAGGAAGCGCAGCCACATAGTGGCGTAAAGAAAGGTGAGGTCGGTCATGCCGTTATCGTAAGGACGAGAAAAGAGACTCGACGTCCAGATGGTTCGTACGTTCGTTTTGACGACAACGCAGCGGTGCTTATTGATAAAAAATCAAAGGAACCGAAAGGGACTCGTATTTTTGGACCGGTTGCGCGAGAATTGCGTGCAAAGGGTTTCAATAAAATTATTTCCCTCGCTCCCGAAGTACTCTAACCACTATGGCAATAAAGATTAGAAAAGGTGATACGGTGCAGGTCCTCGGCGGTAAAGACCGCGGACGGCAAGGGAAGGTGCTCTCTGTTCATCCCAAGGACTTGCGTCTTGTTGTTGAGGGCCTTAACATTCGGAAAAAGTTTAATAAAGCTCGTCGCGAAGGCGAACGAGGGCAGATCGTTGAGTTTCCAGCATCGTTGCCGATTTCACGGGTAGCCTTGGTTTGCCCCAGCTGCAAAAAGCCAATTCGTGTAGCGTATCGTCATTTGGCAGACGGAAAAAAAGAGCGTCGATGTCGAAAGTGCGATGCTGGCATAACTGTTTCGTAATATGAAAAATACTGAAACAACAACCTATTATACGGCAACGGTTTTACCTAAACTTATGAAGGAGTTTGGTTATAAAAACGTGCACGAGGCGCCTCGGGTGACGAAGGTTGTGGTACACGTTGGTACCGGTCAGGGTTTGACCGATGCTAAGTTTTTAGAAACAGCGACTGAAACCCTGCGTCGTATTACCGGTCAGCAGCCAGTAAAAACGATTGCCCGTAAATCAATTTCAAACTTTAAAATTCGAGAGGGGATGGTAATTGGACTTAAGGTTACGTTGCGCGGCAAGCGAATGGATGATTTCCTAAATAAGCTAGTGCACGTTTCGTTGCCACGCGTTCGAGATTTTCGAGGCCTTGCACCATCTATTGTCGACAAAACCGGTAATGCGACCGTTGGCTTTAAAGAGCACCTTGTTTTTCCAGAAATTCGATCTGATGAGGTGGAGCGTATTCATGGGCTTGAGGTAATTATTGACACGACGGCAAAAAATCGCGAGGAAGGTATGGCGCTGCTTACTGCTCTCGGTTTCCCGTTCCATAAAGACTAATTATATGGCAACAAAAGCGCAGGTAGTAAAATCAACCCGTTCCCTTACGAACCCAAAGCACAGTACGCGCGTCGTGCGGCGATGCTGGCGGTGTGGTAGGAAGCATGGGTATATGCGACAGTTTGCAGTGTGTCGTATATGCTTCCGTGAGCTTGCATTAAAAGGCGAGCTTCCTGGAGTTACTAAGGCTAGCTGGTAAACACGTAGACTATTATGACAGATCCAATCGCAGACATGCTTACTCGTATCCGCAATGGCTTTCTCGTAAAGAAGGCCGAGGTGGTGCTACCCTTCTCGACTATCAAGCAATCACTTGCTGAACTGCTTGTTAGAGAAGGTTACCTTGAAAGTGTTGAAAAAATTGAAGTAACTGCCATCCCGTGGTCGCCTCGTACTAGCCGCCGCGCTGGTCGTCGTGGGCGGAGCGACTTGTTGCGGTTAGTGCTTCGCTATACCAACGAAGGAAAACCAAGTGCTCAAATTTTGGACCGTATTAGCAAGCCATCAAACCGTATCTATGTGAAAAAAGGTGGCGTGCCAGTTGTCCACTCTGGTTTAGGAATAGCCATTTTGTCGACGCCACAAGGACTAATGACAAACCGACAAGCAAGAAAAGTTGGTGTCGGCGGTGAGATTATTTGTCACATTTACTAGTTGTTGTATGTCAAGAATTGGAAAACAACCAATTATTGTTCCCTCTGGTGTCACTGTTGACCTTGATCGTGGCAAGATTACCGTAAAGGGTTCGCGCGGGGAATTGTCGGCTGCTGTGCACCCGTCGGTGCGTGTTGCTGCAGGTGAAAATGAACTTACGGTTACCGTGACTAATCCAGAAGGAAACGCGGAGCGAGCACTTTGGGGATTGTGGCGTAGCCTTATTAATAATATGGTTATCGGCGTCACGCAAGGTTTTACCAAACAGATGGAACTTGTTGGTGTTGGGTATAAGGTAGCTGTAGCCGGATCAAAACTTACCCTGCATCTTGGTTTTTCTCATCCTATAGAATTAACTCTTCCCGATGGGGTTAAGGGAGAAGTTGAAAAAAACGTATTGACCTTGACCGGCATCGACAAGCAGCTCGTTGGAGAAACAGCGGCTCGTATACGGAGGTTGCGAAAACCGGAGCCATACAAAGGCAAGGGGATCAAGTATGTTGGTGAAATTCTACGCCGTAAGGCCGGTAAGGCTGCCAAGTCTTCCGAATAACGTTGTCCTATGCCTAAACTAGAAAAACAGAGAAAGCTGATAGATCGTATTCGTAAGCAGCGAGTACATAGATTAAAAGCGAAAATTACCGGTACAGCTGAACGGCCTCGACTTGCTGTTTATCGAAGCCTCCGTCATGTTAGCGCGCAGCTTATCGATGACGTTGCCGGTACCACTATTGTCTCGGCCAACGATCGTGCCGTTGATTCAAAAGTTAAGGGGACAGCTCGTGCAGCAGCAGTCGGCGCAGAGGTTGCGAAACTAGCGATTACCAAAGGGATAACAGTAGTTGTGTTTGATCGGCGGCGTTACCGTTTCCATGGTAAAGTGAAAGCACTTGCTGAGGCTGCTCGCGAAGGCGGTTTACGTTTTTAATATTACGCATATGAGCGAAGAAAAGAAACAACCAGAAGAGAAAAAAGACAAAGCAAAAGGGGCGCCTGCTGCTGCCCGATCGGGTCGCGGTCAACGGCGTAGCGGAGGAGACGGGCGACGTCCTCGACGCGATTCGTTCGAACGAGAGCCACAAGAATTTGATCAGCACATTATTGACTTGGCGCGAGTGACTCGTGTTATGGCTGGTGGTAAGCGTATGCGTTTCCGTGCTTGCGTTGCCATTGGAGACCACAAAGGGCGCGTCGGTGTCGGTCTTGGAAAAGGAGCAGATGTGAGTCTTGCCATTTCAAAGGCGGCGGCAAATGCCAAAAAGGGGTTGATCGAGATACCGCTTTACGAAGAAACATTACCGCACGAAACTAGAATGAAGTATGGCGCTGCTCGTATTTTATTGAAACCCGCTCCTCGTGGTACTGGGGTTATCGCCGGTGGTGCAGTTAGAAGCGTTCTTGATTTGGGAGGCGTACCAAACGTCGTTGCAAAAATGTTGGGCTCCAGAAGCAAATTGAATAATGCGAGGGCGACTATTTTGGCATTGGGTGGTCTCACTAAGCGTGCACCAAAAAAAGAACAGCAGAAAACAGAGCAGGTAAAAGCTAAACAGTAATTCTATGGTGCTTTCACTTTCAACACTCAAAACAAATCCTAAGCGTAGTCATCGTCGTGTTGGGCGAGGTAACGGATCTGGTAGGGGAAGTTACGCCGGACGTGGGCTTAAAGGACAAAAATCGAGAACTGGCGGTTCTCGTGGTTTGAAGCGGCTCTCGATGCAGCAGTTTTTCCGTCGCATACCGAAAACTGGTGGTTTTACGCATAATGATAAGCAGCAGGCAGCGATTGGCCTGAGTGCGCTTGCAAAAGCATTTCCTGCAAACGCAACCATTACTCCACAGACATTGGTAAAGAAAAATCTTGTACCGGCCGGTTCGGCGGTAAAAATACTCAACAATGGCACATTGGAACACGCGCTAACAATCCGCGGATGTCAGGTTTCAGCTAGCGCAGTCGAAGTTATTACCAAAGCCGGCGGGAAAGTAATTCCTTTAACATAATGTTTTCTACTTTTCGACAAATTTGGTTAGCAAAGGACCTACGAAGGAACCTGCTTATTGTTGCTGGTATGCTGGCGCTCTTTCGAGTGCTCGCGCATATCCCGCTTCCTGGTATTGATCAGGAAAACTTGAAATCGTTTTTCTCCTCAAATCAACTGCTTGGCTTCATTAACCTTTTCTCTGGTGGCGGGTTGGAGAACTTTTCTATCGTTGCCATGGGTGTTGCCCCGTACATTACCTCGTCCATTATCTTCCAGTTGCTGGCGATGGTCATCCCTCGTCTTGAAGAGTTGTCAAAAGAAGGTGAATACGGGCGATCAAAAATTACTCAGTACACCAGATGGGCGACCGTTCCTCTTTCTGTTTTGCAGTCCGTAGCTCTTATTGGACTGCTTCGCCAATCGGCCCAATCAGGAAACCCCATTTTGCCGCCAACGCTTGATATCATGACCTATGTGGGGCTTGTTGTTGCGATGACCGCAGGAACAATGCTGCTTATGTGGATTGGTGAGCTCATTTCTGAACGTAATGTAGGCAATGGCATTTCCCTTTTGATTTTTGCTGGTATTATTACACGCTTGCCTGCCGCAGCAGGGAACACCTGGCAGCTCATTAGTAGCCCAACCGGTGGTATTGATACGACGCAGGTGGTTAATTTACTTATCTTCGTCGCTATTGCCATTGTAACCATATACGGCGTGGTTTACGTTACTGAAGCACAGCGCAATGTTCCGGTATCGTACGCAAAACGTATTCGCGGTAATCGCGTCTATGGTGGCGTGGATACACACTTACCGTTACGCGTGAACCAGGCTGGTGTTATTCCGATTATTTTTGCCATCTCTATTTTGTTGTTTCCTCCACTCGTTGCTCAGTTTTTTGCAACTGCAAAAACGGCTTGGCTGGCAGGCGCCGCCATTACCGTTACGCGCATTTTCCAGAACCAGACGTTTTACGCTGCCAGCTACTTCATTTTGGTATTTATTTTTACCTACTTTTACACTGCTGTTATTTTCCAACCCGATAAGATTAGTGAAAATCTACAGAAGCAGGGCGGCTTTATTCCGGGTATTCGTCCGGGGCAGTCAACGGCGCACTACTTGAACTACGTCATTAACAGAATTATTTTTGCCGGTGCCCTTTTCTTGGGTGCCATTGCTGTTTTGCCGCTTGCTATGCAGCGCATTACTGGCATTAGCAGTCTTGCTATCGGCGGTACGTCATTACTGATCGTTGTTGCGGTGGTTATTGAAACGATTCAGCAGATTCAAGCGCAGCTTGTTATGCGTGATTACGAAACGCTATAGCGTAAACTTAGTTTCCCAAAATTTTTTTGTTCATTGCAAAGAGGGGAGCAGTCATGTGTTATACTTGAACTATGAGTGCACAATACCGGTACGTTCTCTTTGGCCCTCAGGGATCGGGCAAAGGAACGCAAGGCGCTATTTTAGCAAAAGCATTGCATATCCCGCACGTTTCTACGGGCGAGCTTTTTCGTCGATTCATTAGCGAGGGGACGGAACTTGGGAAAACAGTTGCCAAAGAAATGGCGAGTGGGCAACTCGTATCTGACGAGGTGGTCAACGCCGTTGTAACGAAGGCTTTTTCTGACCTCCGTCTTGCTGATGGTTACATTCTAGATGGCTATCCACGTACCCTACTACAGGTGAACCATCTTGAACAATTGGCTGGTCCGACAGCAGTACTTCTCTTAGAGCTCAGTGACAGTGCGGCAGTTACTCGGGTAGCGGGGCGGCTCGTATGTGATCAATGTGGCGCTATCTATCATCGAGAAAGTAAACCACCGGCAGTTGACGCTGTCTGCGATCGCTGCGGTGGTACGCTTCGCGTACGCGATGACGACAAAGAGGCAACGGTTCGAGAGCGTCTTAAGGTCTATCATCGAGAAACCGAACCGCTTGTTGCCTACTATGAAGCACAAGGTAGATTGAAACGCATTGATGCGGCACCCGACGTTTCCGAAGTGGCAGCGGCAATTAGTGGCGTGTTAGGGCTATAGCGTATGGCAACCTACAGTCAGAAAGACATCGCCATTATTGCAGAGTGTGGTTTACGTATGGCAGAAATTTTGCGAGACGTAGCAAAGCGAGCCGTGCCAGGTGCTACGACAGCAGAGCTAGATCAATGTGCTGAAAAGGCCATTCGTGACGCAGGTGGCGTACCGTCATTTTTGCATTATCGTGGTGCGGTTGGGCTAACACCGTTTCCGTCTTCGCTTTGCATCTCTATTAATAATGAAGTAGTTCACGGACCGGCTTACCCGGTGCGCTCGTTAAAGAATGGTGACATCGTTGGTTTAGATATAGGTATGCGGTACCCAGCAAAGAGTGGATTTTGTACCGATACCGCGGTTACCGTTGTTGTGGGTGATGGCGCTCCAGAGGCATTGCGGCTCGTCAATGTAACCAAAGAGGCGCTTGCTCGGGGGGTGGCTGCGGTTAGCGCGGGGTGTAAGGTACGAACCATTGGTAAAGCGGTAGAGACCTATGTGAAAGAACAGGGCTTCAGTGTCGTTCGTGAATTCGTCGGACATGGGGTTGGGCAACATGTTCATGAGGCGCCCGAGGTGCCGAATTTTGCCAGCCGAGGTGAGGAGGGTAACGTAGTACTTCCCGTCGGCTCTGTTATTGCGATTGAACCAATGGTGAATGCTGGTCGATCAGAAATTGATATTTTAGAAGACGGTTGGACGGTGGTTACCCTTGATGGTTCACTTTCCGCACATTTCGAACAGACCATTGTAGTTACCAAAGATGGTCCAAAAATTCTTACACCGTTTCTGTGACGATTCTTGGTATCGACTACGGTCGGGTACACGTCGGGCTTGCGGTAGGACACGAGGAACCTCGATTAGCCCTTCCTCGAAAGACAATTTCTGGGGTGAGCAGAGCGTCACTTCTCGAAATGCTTGCCACGTTAGCAAAAGAAGAAGCAGTTGATAAGGTTGTTGTTGGGCTTCCTCGTGCTCAGCGTCCAGAACAGGAAACAGGGGAGGGTTTTCGAGCTGACGTAGAAGCGTTTTGCGCAGTGTTGGAAGAACGTGTTGGTTTACCCGTTGTTCAAGTAGATGAGCGATTTACGAGCCGCGCCGCCGCGATTCTTCGTCGCGATTATCCACCTGCTGACGAGCACGCGCTTGCTGCTATGCTCATTGTCGATACCTATCTTGATAAACGTTTGTATGAGCAGGACAACCAACACTGAAGCCATTGTGCTACGCAATGATCCCTTAAACGGGAGCGATGCGCGCCTGTCTTTTTTTACGAGCTCTCATGGGAAGATAGAGGCAATCGCCAAAGGTTTGCAAAAAGCAACCAGCAAGTTGGCGGCTCATCTTGACCCGATAACAAAAGTAGAACTTTTTTTCATTGAGGGTCGCCGCCGCCGTTTGGTTGGCGGCAGCATTGTAGAAAATCGCTTTCCTGTTATTAGGGCTGACCTACAACGACTATTTGCCGCCGGACTAGTGGTGCGCCTAGCAGACAAGATGGCACCTTACGAAAATACCGACGAAGTGGCGTTTCGTTTGGTTGAAAGCGCGCTCTTTATTCTAGATTCAAAAAAGTGCCCGACGGAACTCGTTAGCGTGACGCCGTATTTTTTTGCTTGGAAGTTGCTCATGGTATCTGGCTACCATCCTCAGCTCACGCAGTGTCTCTCGTGTAATAAACCAATCGTTCACGGTACGGTGGTGCTGGTACCTCGTCAGGGAGGTGTGCTTCATCGGGGATGTCGTCAGCAAAACACAAACGATGCTGTCGTTCTACTGCAGACCGCAGCACTGAAGGGGTTAGCCTACATGATTGATGCGCCGCTTACCGATGTTATTCGATTACGCGCGGCGAATAGCGTATTTTTAAATATTCGATCTGCTATCGAGCAGTTGATGGAGGAGCGCTTTGACATTTCGCGCGGGAACCATTTTTGGCGAACAGCACTGTAACGAGAGGCCAACGTGACTGGCGCACAAAAGCGGCTGTGGTATTTGAGCGTATAAAGCGTAAGCGCTACTGTTCGTGTCTGCACAGTTTGCCGTTCACAAATCACTAAACTTTTTCCTTCGTCAAACTTATCATTTTGCTCTGTATGAACGCGATAAAACGTTGACAGTATGCTCTGTGGTGCGTTATAGTGGGGAAGCGCTATGGCAAAACAACGATTTTTAGAAAAAAATTACCGCCAAAACCCTTGGTTTCGTCAGTTATGCAGGGCTTTTTTGTCATGCAAAACCGAAGCGCAGCTAGCAGATTTGTGGCGTGACGTAGCAACGCTTGCAGAGCTGCAGGCGCTTAGCGAGCGGTTAGAAGTTGCGTCTTTAATTGCCGAGGGGCGCACGTATCGTGAAGTTACCCAAAAAACAGGCGCCAGTACGACAACCGTTACACGGGTGGCAAGTTTTTTGCGAGAAGGTTCCGGCGGCTATCGTCGAGTGGTAAAAAAGCATCATCGCAATCAATCTTCGCCGGCTAGTTAGTGGTGTTCATTTTTTGAACGGTACCAACGAGCCTAGTGACGAAGGCTCGTTTTTGTTTGTGGTAAACAAAAAAAGTCAGTGAGGAATACAATGGAAGTAGGCAGTGTTTATTTACCGGTAACTGTTGCACTCGTTGTTGCCCCGGAAGCGCAAGGGTAAGCAGGACTTCGTTGTGAGTCAACGACCATGGCACCCGGGTATACCCTCATCCCCGTTGACCTATGACGCTATTTATGGTTGGCTTTCTGGCGACGAACTCTCTGCGCTTCGTCAAACGGAACCGCTGATGGCTTCGTAGGAGGGGGCACAGGGGTTATCCAAGAAGGGTTGTCCGGCAATGTTCGGGCAGCCCTTTTCCTTTACCTAGACCCATTTTTTTAGTATAGTAAATGCTACTATGTTGCGATCAAACACCTGCGGGGAGTTAACCAAAGAAGACGTTGGCAAAGAAGTACAACTTGCTGGATGGGTCCATATTCGACGGGACCACGGCGGGTTAATTTTTATTGATTTGCGTGACCGGTACGGCATGACGCAAATCAAGTTTGATCCTGAAATAAACAAAGAAGCGCATAGTGCAGCAGAAGCGTTGCGTAGCGAATGGGTCTTGCAAGCCAAGGGCAAAGTGGTGGAGCGCCCGCAAGAAATGGCTAACAAAAATATGGCTACCGGTGAGATAGAAATAGAGGTCACCGAACTCAACGTTTTAAGTAAATCAAAGACGCCACCTTTTTCACTCAACGAAGAGAAAGCAGAAGAAGCCAATGAAGCCATCCGTTTGAAGTATCGCTTTATTGATCTTCGGCGACCAAAGCTGCAAGAAATGCTTCGGGTGCGCGACGAGATGATTCGAGATATCCGTGCCTATTTTCACGAGCGTGGTTTTCGTGAGGTACAGACACCTATCCTCGCCAACTCTTCCCCCGAAGGCGCGCGCGATTGGTTGGTGCCTTCTCGCCTCTATCCAGGTAAATTCTATGCTCTTCCACAGGCTCCACAGCAATTCAAACAACTTCTCATGGTTGCCGGGGTGGACAGATATTTTCAAATAGCACCCTGTTTTCGAGACGAGGACCCACGGATGGACAGGCATTATGGTGAATTTTATCAGCTTGATATGGAAATGAGCTTTGTTGAGCAGGAAGACATTTTTAACATTATGGAGCCGTTGATGGTTGACCTTACGGAAAAATATAGCGAAAAGAAAGTGATGCAGACGCCGTTTCCTCGCGTACCATGGAAAGAGGCTATGACAAAATATGGCTCCGATAAACCAGATTTACGATTTGGTTTTGAAATTATGCCTATTAGTGACTTAGTAAAGGATTGCGATTTTAGTGTGTTTAGCGATGCCGTAAAAAAGGAAGGGGCAGTACACGCGCTAAAAATTGAGGGTGGTGCAAAGTTTTCAAGAAAAGATATTGACGAACTAACTGCGCTCTCAAAAAACAAGGGAGCGAAAGGGTTAGCGTACATTTCAATAAAAGGGAACGGCGAGCTTTCATCGCCAATAGTCAAGTTTCTGGGAGATGATTTGTCAAAGAAAATAATAGAAACGGTAGACGGAAAAAACGGCGATTTAATTTTCTTTGGTGCTGACGACTGGCGAACCGTATGTAAAGTGCTTGGCGCTGTCCGAGACGAGTGCGGCAAACGACTTGGCTTGAAAGATTCCAAAAAGGCAGCGTGGTTATGGGTAACCGATTTTCCAATGTACGATTATTCAGAAATCGAAGAAGGTAAAATTGATTTTGCTCACAACCCTTTCTCTATGCCGCAAGGCGGGCTAGAAGCACTCGAAACAAAAAATCCGCTCGATATTTTGGCGCAGCAGTATGATTTTGTTTGCAACGGGTACGAGCTAACCAGTGGGGCGATTCGAAACCATAGTCCAGAAATTATGTATAAGACCTTCGCCATTGCCGGATATTCTAAAGAAGAGGTAGATGAGAAATTTGGCGCTATGATTCGAGCGTTCGAGTATGGGGCGCCACCGCACGGCGGAAATGCTCCCGGTATCGACCGACTGCTCATGGTTATTAACGACTGGAATTCTATTCGTGATATTTACGCTTTTCCAAAAGATGGGCAAGGACGCGATGTTATGATGGACAGCCCCAGCGAGGTTGACCCTGCACAGTTGAAAGAGCTCGGTATTAAATTCACTAAGTAGCTGATCGAAACGTTAATCGTATGATACCAAAACGTCTGCAAGCGTATTTACAGAAACAAGAAATAGCCGCCGAGGCAGTTTCGCATCGTACGGTCTATACGGCCTATGACCTCGCGCAGACAACAGGGCTTAAGCTGGAGCAAATTGCCAAAACCGTTTTACTTTCGGTCCAGCCGGGGTATGGGGAAGAAAAAGCAAAGTACGTACTGGCAGTGGTGCCGGCCTCGCACGATTTGGTCATTGATAAAATTAAGCGATTGCTTAAGGTTAAAAAAGTTTCTTTTGCCAAAGAGGTGGTTATGTCGAAACTGTTTAAGGTAAAGCCGGGCGCCATGGTACCGTTTGGTGCAATGCATAAAAATATTCCGGTCATTGTCGATAGCAATTTGGCAAAGATGAAGAAGATTTTGGTACGTTCAGGTAGTTTTACTGATTCGCTTTTTGTGCGCGCCAAAGACGTCATTGCCGCGTCCGAAGCGGTTGTTGGGGCGATGACAAAAAAGGCAAAGCGCCACTAGTAGTAACGTAACTAGTTATCTGTGTACGCCATAACTCTCGAACGATTTGAAGGACCGCTAGACCTTCTTCTCAAACTGATAGAGCGCGAGGAGCTGGCCATAACAGACGTTTCGTTGGCGTCCGTTACCGAACAGTACCTTCAATATATTGACAAGACAACCGATTTACGACCAGAAGAGTTAGCCGATTTTTTGGTCATTGCCGCTCGGTTGTTGTTGTTGAAATCTCGCGTTTTGCTACCGCAGTTTTTTGTGGACGACGAGGAAGAAGAAGCCGCTGGCGATTTAACTTCGCAGCTTGCCCTTTATCGACTATACGTAACGGCTGGCGCCAAAATGTACCATCGTTACCGCAGTTCGCAAACGTGTTTTGCAAGAGAGCGTCCACCGAGGGCAAGCGTCGCAACTTTTAGTCCACCTCAAGAACTTACGACCGATGAGCTACAACGTGTTTTCGCCGCCGTGGTTGCTTCGCTGGAAACATTTGTCCGTCCGGCACCAGAACTCATCAGTCGCACGATTAGTTTACAAGAACGTATTCGCGTGCTCAGAACTCTTATTGCCTCTGCTCATAACCTCGATTTCAGGGAAATTTTGGCAGACGCTAAGACTAAAACCGATGTTATCGTCAGTTTTTTGGCATTGCTAGAGCTTGTCAAACAGCGACACGTATTAGTGACGCAAGATACCGATACCATTTTAATTACCAGCTATGAGGCCACCAATGTCACTCAAGCATAACATCGAAGCCATTTTATTTGTCGCCTCTCGTCCGCTTACTGAAAAACAGCTTGCCGGTATGCTTGAGGCCGAAGTACCCGATGTCAGCGCAGCAGTCAACGAGCTTGGCGCAGAATATACGGAGAGGCAGGGGGGAGTGCAGCTACTCAGAAACGGCGCAGAGCTACAGATGGTAACTGCCAGCGAGTGCGGTGAGGTGGTACAAAAATTTCTCAAAGCGGAAACGAGTGGCGAGCTTACCAAGCCGGCAATAGAGACGCTTTCCATCGTTGCTTACCGCGGACCAATTACAAAATCTGATTTAGAAAAAATTAGAGGGGTAAACTGCAGCCTTATTTTACGAAACTTAATGATGCGTGGACTGGTCATTGCCGAAGAAGACAAGCGTAGGTTACTTACGTATTACACTATTGCCAGTTATTTTGTGCGCCACCTTGGTCTTACGACATTGCAAGAGCTGCCAGATTACGCATCACTACACAGCCCAGAGGTCGTTGAGCGATTATTAGAAGAGGCGGCCGAGCAGGACGAGGTAAGCGCACCAGCAGAGCATGCAAACGAATAGGAGAGTAGCTATTACTGCCGTTACGGTTGGCGTTGTTGCTATTTTACTAAACGTTGTTTCGTTTGCTGCTGACTTTCCGGGTGTTCGTTCGGTGGCCGCAATCGAAGGAACTCAATCGGTAACGCTTCCAGCGCAGCGCGATCTCTATCGACCACCGGCAGCGCCGGATTTTCTCTCACAATTAAGCACTCGGCAGGTGTACGTTAGCGTTGAGTCGCCGGTGCAGTTTCCCTTACTGCGTTATCACGCAGACGAGCAGGTACCGCTCGCTAGTCTTACCAAATTGACTTCGGCATTGGTAGCACTCTCTTTGCATCCTGACTGGGAAAAGTCCGTTACTATTTTGGCGTCAGACCGACGGGTTGGCGCGCAGCAGCACGTCTACGCCGGCGAGGTCGTTACCATGCGTGACCTATGGACCCTCCTTTTGGTCGGTTCGGACAACGATGCCGTCATTGCCTTCATTCGCGGGTTGGATATTCCCGAAGCCGATTTTGTCGCAAAAATGAACGAGCTAGCAAATGCAATGCATCTTACCGACACTACATTTATTGAACCGACTGGTTTGGCACCGGGTAATATATCCACAGCAAGAGAGTATGCCGTCATTGCTCGCAGAGCGTTCGCCGAACCGCTCATTGCTGACCCGTTAAAACAAGCAGAGGCAGCTATCGTCGTAAGCGGTAAAACGCGCAGAGTGTACAGCACCGATCAAGAGCTGAAGGGCGATGCGCTGCCTCCACATAGTTGGCATTACGTTACCGGAAAAACCGGTTTTATTGAGGAATCGGGCTATAATGTTGTTGTTCTGGCAAATGATGGAGAAAACGGAGAAGTGCTGGCCGTTGTTTTGGGCAGTGCAAATGTTCTTTCTAGGGCCGAAGACGCCTCTCAATTATTTGATTGGGCGCTTGGTATTGTGAAAACAATGCCCAAGGGTGAAACAATTGGTAATCGTCTGCTATACTAACTATATGCAAGCACCTATTCTGGCAGCCAATTGGAAAATGCAGCTCGACATAGCCGAGAGTGCGGCGCTTGCAAAAAAAATTGCGAATGAACTGCCACGCGGTAACGGTACGGTTATTCTTTGCCCGACCGTTGCGGCTATGCCGGCAGTGTCACTTGCGGTGAGTGGTCGCGAAGATATCCTCCTTGGGGCGCAAGATTGTCACAACCAAACAAAAGGAACGTTTACTGGCGCGACGTCGCCAGCAGTAGTGGCAGAACTTGGTTGCACGTATGTTATTGTCGGACATTCAGAGCGAAGACAATTGTTTGGAGAAACGGACGAAGTTGTTGCGGCAAAAGTTGCCGCCGCAGTTGCTCAAGGGTTAATCCCTATTTTGTGTGTCGGTGAAACAGCAGATGAACGAAAGAAAGGGGAGAGCGAAACCGTAGTAACTCGTCAATTGACCACTGCCCTTGCTTCGGTGCCGCCAGAGGCGCCTTGCATTGTTGCCTATGAACCGCTTTGGGCTATTAGTCATGGTGCGCCACATCCGGCAACGAAAGCAGAAGTTACCCCGATACTAAAACAAATTACTACCTTGCTCGAGAAGCGATCAGCAACGCCAGTACTTTATGGTGGCAGTGTGTTACCAGATAATGTGCAAGAGTTTGTGACACCAGATGCCTTTGCAGGAGCGCTTATTGGTGGTGCAAGTTTGACGGTGGAAAGTTTTCTTGGCATTGTTGCTACAGCGCGACGCACCTATGCTATTTAACGTTCTTCCGGTCATTATTATTTTTTTGTCTGTGGCGATTGTGGTCGTCATTGTTGGTAGACGGCTGCCTGAAATTTCCGCGCTTGATCTTAACGAGATACCAGAGGCAGTATCGGCAGCAGGCAAGCGAGCGCTACTTACGCGTCGCCTAGAAGAACGTCTTCGTGCAGTACTCAGCCCGCAGCTTCAGCGGCTAATACCACTAAAAGAGCGTACTACCGAACAGTTTGCCGCCATATACCGTCGACTAATGGCGCTTGAGGCTCACTATCGTCACGCTGCGGTTTCTTCAGAGATAGGCGAAGCAGTTAATCAGGTACAGCCCTCAGAAATTAAGGCGCTTCTTATTGCCGCAGAAACAGCAGCAGCCGAAGGGAAAAATGTCGAAGCAGAACGTGACTATCTAGAGGTCATTCAACTAGAGCATCACAACATTGCCGCATATCGAGGACTGGCAAATGTCTATATTGGCAACGAAAACTATACCGAAGCTAGGCAGTCAATCGAGTATGCACTTAAGCTTAGTCCTTCTGATGCTACCCTGTATGCTGAGCTCGCGGAAATTGCGACAAAAGAGGGAAAACCAGAAGATGCGCGTCGTGCCCTAGAGCAAGCGATAGTGATGGCGCCGGAGTCGGTTCCTTATCGCATCGAACTTGGCGACTTATTGATAGAGCTAGGCGAGACAAAAAGCGCGGCCTCGATTTTCGAGGAAGCAGTCGCTATCGAGCCAAATAACCCCCGATGCCTTGACCGTCTCGTAGAGGTTTGTATACTTGGAGGCAATAAACGGCTGGCCACCAGCAGTTTACGTCAACTAAAAGGGGTAAACCCCGAGAATCAGAAATTAGCCGAGTTTGCGGAGCGTATTAGCTCAATGCCTAGAAAACGAAGCCGACGTTCTGATACAATAGCTGAATAAGCTGCGCCAAGCAGTTTTTACGTTTTTTACGCCCACGTAGCTCAGTTGGTAGAGCATCTCCATGGTAAGGAGAAGGTCCGCAGTTCGAATCTGCGCGTGGGCTCCAACCTTCGCTAAGGCTACAGTAGACGAGCCGGTAGTTTAAGTTTTTTATGGTTCGCCAGCCTCTTGCAATTTGCGATTGGGTATTTGCCATAAGCCAACAAGGGTGGTTACCGAAGTAGTCAAACGGGCCTGACTGTAAATCAGGTGGCTTCTGCCTTCGAAGGTGCAAATCCTTCACCACCCACCATTCGACTCGCTACGCTCGCTCATGGCAAGCCAGCCATAATGTATATGTCAGCGAGGAGAATGTTCTGAGCGACTGTAAAGGAGTCGAAGGGCAAGTGATTTTTTGGTTTCTCCTGTCTGTGACGAATTTATCGGATTAGTCGAAGTGCGAGTAAATCTTTTATTATGTACTTTGTATACCTTCTTCTATGTGACGACGATTCTATATATACTGGGATCACGGTAAATGTAGAAGATCGTTTACGACGTCACAAGAATGGTAGCGGTGCAAAATATACAAGAGCACGGAAGGCAGTTCGCGTACTTTATACCGAGCAACACAACACGCGCCAATCAGCAGCCAAGCGTGAAGCTCAAATAAAGGGTTGGAAGAGAGAGAAAAAGTTAGAATTAATTTCAAGTTCTAATCAGTCAGTCTAGTTTTTTGGTTTGCTATTTGCGATTGGCTATTTGCCAGACACGCCGCCTTAGCTCAGCTGGTAGAGCAACACTTTTGTAAAGTGAAGGTCCCCGGTTCGAGTCCGGGAGGCGGCTCCAGTTTTGTAGAAAAAGATACAGAAGACCCAAGAGCGTTGGACGCGCTTCGCGCGTCTCATCAAAAAGTTGGTCTTTTGTCTGAAACTCGGATTCTGGAGTGTCTTTACGACTTCACTCGAACCTATTTTATCAAAAATTCGTAACGATGGCTAATCGCACGCGCGGAGCG
>PFET01000004.1 GCA_002793855.1 Candidatus Uhrbacteria bacterium CG10_big_fil_rev_8_21_14_0_10_48_11 | reverse complement strand
CTTCGCTACTACAACACCGAACGACCACACATGGGGCTCAACATGCGGACGCCCATGGAGGTGGTTACAAGTTATTGATTAGAAAACACGTACTATCACTGCTTCGCCCCTCCACCGAGCTTGTGAGTGAAATACTCATGGGTTCAGTGGAGGTCCTCGATAGGGGATCGCTCCGGATTTTCAGAACCAAATTAACGCTCTCATCGTTACCCCGTTCCCAAAGTCCGGAGCGACTCCTTATTGAGGAGCATGTTTAGTGAAGTCCGTTTCAACCGACAAGGAGGAAGTCGATGAGGGTAACCGTTTTGACCGGTCGGTATGCCGGTCACAGCAGAGAGATTCCGTCGAGCGTTAACCCCAGCGACTTGCTGGATGAGTTGGCGAGGAACAACGAAAACTGGCGGTGCCACTGGGACACCGCCACCAGCCAGGAGGAATTGTTCGCGTGGGTACGGGCTGATCTTATGGCCCGCATTGCCCGTGCATTGCTGTTCGGTCGGTCGGTCGTTTTTGCGGAGCAAGTCTTCTCTTGCCGTAAAGGCGACAGGAAAGATTTTCTCCGCGCCATTGGCGAAGTGGAAGACGCGATCGTCACGAGTAACGTCATGGTGCGGGTGGCAAGCGACGAAGACGACGGGCCGCTTGTCATCGAAATGGCCGCATCCATGCAGTAGGAGATATTACGGAGATGCGAAAAGTAATAAAAGAAAAGTATGGGCACTGGCCGAAGAAACGTCGGCGCCTGAAGGATCTCGAGGAAAAACAGCATCTTCTCTTCGAGCAGATGGCGGAAGGTCTCGTTGCGCTTTACGTTGCCGATGGGCAACCCGAGAGCCAGCGGGAGCATATGCGTCAGGCGAACGAACCGCCGATGCCGGACTGCCCTACGGATGACGAGCTGCGGGCACCGCAGCTCAGCGAAGCGGTGCGCGAACATCTCTCGGGATGTATGCGCTGCACCGAGCGTCGCATTTGGGTATTCGGCATCGTTCGAATGCCTATCCCGTCAGGTGGGGACAAGGAGGACTAAACATGAAACGGGGCGTGCGCTTTTTGCATCACGCCCCGTTTTCACTTTTATTCACATGACAGCATGCTTTGTACACTCGTTGTACATTTGTACAACGAGAATTGAACAGGGTGATTTTCATTTTTTGTGGTGTAGGTTTGTGTTTCTGTTCGCGTATCATTTGGATAGTAACTGCACAAACGCAGAACATTATTTTGCGACGAGTCAGACAATAAACGAAACAGTATCAATTGTATTATTTTGTCTAGCGAAAAAAATTATGAAAACACTTGAAAAATAGGCGAAAAAAGAGTATACTAAGTGTAGTTTTGTAAAAAATAAAGCAAAAATTTACTTTTATCATCAAGTTTATATATGGCAATAGCAAGTGAGATTCGTGGATTTAATCCTGAAGAAGAGGAGGAGGATGGGCCAGAGGGAGAGGGACGGTCGAAGGAAACGGAATCTGATATTGGGGACATTGCTGAACTTCTTAAAGGAGTGGATAGTGTGATTCGAGATGCAAACATGAGCGATGCAGAAGTTGGCGAACAAATTTGGATCAAGGCGTTCATAGAAAAAGGCATTGCTGAATACGAACAAGAGCGCGAGGCGTTAATGGGTGCGGCACAGAACTTTGAGCCAGATACTTTTCAGCCCGAGGATTACCCATCTCTTGTCAAGGATGGAATTATTTCCAAAGAGGTTTCGGTAGCAATGCCGCGTGCTGAAGCGGCGCTTGCGAAACTTAATGACGAGGTAGAGAAACCTACCAAGGAAACAGAAGCACTGAGAAGTAAACTAGAATCTTTTGTGAGCGGGCAAAAGGACATTATTACAGCAGCACCTGAAGCGAGACGATCTAGGCAGCAGGAGGAACAGCGACGGGTCGAGGAGGAGATAGTAAAGTATTACAGAGATCGAATTGCCTTTTTAGAACAGGGACTAGAAAAGATTGAACGAGAAAATCCCCGCGTGGCTAAAACAATTGAAGAGCTTCAAGCGACAGAACGGGATCAACGGCGTAAGAAGGAAGCGGCAAAAGAAGCATGGCAGCAGGCACTGGAGCAAACAGATACTGCTTTGGATGCACTAAAATAACATTTCGAAAAAATTTCAACGACGCTAGATGAGGTGACTAAAATAAAAAATACACTTGACCGATTAAGGGCAGTTAGTGAAGTAGAGGGTATTGACGACAATCCAGAAGAAGCGGGTAAGCGCGATGCCGAGTTTGCAACCACTCGGGAAGATATTGAAACAGCTGTGAGTAATGGTACCGTCACGGCGGTAAGTCAGCTCGTTCCGCGAGCGCTGTATCATAACGGCCGGTCTTACGGTGACGATATGGGTGTTTTGAGAAATAGTGTCCTTAGGGCAGGCGTTAGCGAATTAGCAAAGAGTGGTAACGCCGACGCTCAAGCTGCTGAAGCTGCGATAAAAGAGGTACTAGCCGTAGAAGCAGCGATCCAATAGGTTAGTTGTTCCTGTATCAGAAAAAGGTAAACCTGATTATAAGTGGGTGAAGAGATTACTTGAAGAAAAAAGGAAGGCAGACATAGAGGCCGCCGCTGGAGCGGCACGGGCTGCACGAAAGAAACTCGGTGGCGAGTCTCAAGAGTTGTTGGCTAAAGGTGGTTTTATGGTGAGTCGAGAAGTTGACGGTAAAGACCAACTTGGGGTGATTCTTGTAGAAGAAAAACCCAATCGTTCAGGCGAGCAAACGCTTTACATTGTTGATCTTCGGGGTGACGATCTAGGTCTTAAGCGTGGACAGTCTTCCCCAGTAAAAGGTGGCCGTGCGACCGCTTTCCCGGCATGGTTTCAAGGGGTATTAAAGACAGAAGGAAAAGTGGAAAAAGGCTATGTTGCTACTTCAAAAACAGATAAACACAAGAAAAATAGTCGTCGACGTTAATTAGCAGAGATAAACATCAGACTAACAACCGTCAGTCGCTGTAGCCAAAAAGAGAGCCCACGGGCTCTCTTTTGGTGTTAAGCATTTTTTGGCGGGAGGATGGTTATATGAATTATTCCTTTTTGTGTTTGCTGTTAGCTACTCGTTGTACAAATGTACAACGAGTAGCTATCTGTAATCTGGGGGGGGTTAGACTGTGCAGGGTAGGGTATAGGTGCGCTGATTCCGCTGTCGGCCTTAACGAAGCTTTATGGTACTATGCACCTATGGACAAGGCAGAAAAAATACTTCATGACTGGCAGCACCAGGCGCTTAAAACTAAAGCGTTGGCGTTCTACCAGCCACTTATTAATCGCTACCCCAAAGCCGGTGTCTATCTGGTTGGTGGGATGGTGCGTGATTTATTACTGGGTCGAGAAACGAAAGATTTTGATTTTGTAATAACGAAGGTTGGTGAAAAAGCACTTATCACTTTTCTAAAAAAATACGGGCGGGTCAATTTGGTTGGTAAAATGTTTGGGGTTATTAAATTTACGCCGCCGTCTATACGCGAAGACGAGGCGATTGATATTGCCCTGCCGCGTCTTGATAAACCCGGTAAAGGAACAGGGGCGTACCGCGATGTTACCATTGTGCGTCGGGCGACACTTTCAATTTTGGATGATCTCGTTCGGCGTGATTACACGGTAAATGCTATCGCTTGGAGCTTGACTGAAAAAAAGTTGATTGACCCAGCAAATGGTATTAGCGATCTCAAGAAAAAATTGTTGCGCACCGTTGGTGAATCGGCGCAGCGGTTTCAAGAGGATTACTCTCGGCTGCTTCGCGGTTTACGGTTTTCTGTGGTGCTCGGTTTTGGCTTTGCACCGCAGACCTGGACGTCTCTCAAATCGCTAACCAAAAAATTGAATGCAAAAGTTGATGACGAGTTTGTGGTTCCGCGTGAAGTCATTGCCCGAGAGCTTTTAAAAACATTTTTAGTTGACCCCGTGGCGGCGCTGACTATGTACGACAAGAGCGGCGCCTTGTCGGTGCTTATCCCCGAGATTGAGGCAACAAAACGATGTCCGCAGCCGCGGCGGTTTCATACCGAGGGGTCGGTTTGGAAGCATACTATTTTAGCACTCTCGGCGCTTCGTTCTCGCGCTTACCGGCGTTGGATTACCGAAGAGCCAGATGCCGAATTAGTAGTGACTGTTCTGTTGCACGACCTAGCAAAACCGACGATGCTCAGAACGCCAAGCACAAATAAAGTTGATCGCGTCCGCTTTGATGGGCACGATGTGGTTGGCGGGAAAATGGCGCGGGCAATTGCCGAGCGATTAAAACTTGCCTCACCAGCAGTGGCGAGCGGACTTCATGTTGACCCAGCAAACCTTGAGTGGCTGATTGGTCACCACCTTATCTTGCTGCACGCTCGACCGAGCGAAATGAAACTGACGACCATTGAGCGCTACTTCGTTAGCCATCCGTTGGCGCATAAATTAAAAGCGTTGCTCCTTGCTGATACGCTCGGTATCATTCCGGCTGACGGTCGATCGTATACCAAGCACTTGGTTGAGCTTGAAGCAGTCTTAAAAAAGCTTTGTTCTACGCGTTCGCACAAGTTACCCTCGCCCCTACTTGGTGGTGAAGAGATTATGGCGTATCTCAAGATTGGGAGTGGACCAAAGGTTGGGTTTCTGAAGCGGAAATTGCGCGAAGAACAATTGTTAGGTAGCGTAAAGACCAAAGCAGCAGCAAAACGATTTTTGAAGAACCTTCATGGCAAAACAAACCTTTAAGATTCCGGCGGATATCGGCAAAACCAGGCTCGATCATTTTCTGGTTGCCAAACTGGAAATGACAAGAAGCAAGGTGCAGAAGCTCATCAAGGATGGGTTCGTTACTATCGTGGGCGAGGAATCGCTGACCGTGCATCACTGGTTGGAACCCGGCGAACAGGTAATGGTGGTTGAGCGACCGGCGAGTGTTCCGCCGGCAGTGCCGAAGCTGGAGGTTATTGCCGAGGAGGAAGAGTATCTTGTACTAAACAAACCGGTGGGTGTCATTGTGCATCCGGCGACTGGTTCGCATGCGCCTGTTTTGACGGAGGCGCTTACAAAGCGTTACCCAAAATTGGCAAAGGTGGGACAGCCCGGACGACCCGGTATTGTGCACCGGCTTGATCGTGACGTTTCAGGGGCGCTGGTTGTCGCAAAAACACAATCGATGTACGATTGGCTGACCCAACAATTTCGCGAGCGTCAGGTAAAGAAGGTTTACACAGCGCTCGTTCCTGGTGCCATAGCGCGCGACGAAGGGGACATTACTTTTGTCATTGCTCGCTCCAAGACCAACCGCGGTCGTATGGCTGCCCGCCCAGCGTACAGTGAAGGTAAGGCAGCAAAGACGAGCTTTATCGTGCGCCAGCGTTTCGTCAACTACACACTCCTAGAAGTGAGGTTGCATACGGGTCGCTCGCACCAAATTCGCGCGCACTTTACCGCGCTCGGGCATCCTATTGTTGGTGATACACTCTACGGCGCTCGTCCGAGTAGCCCCAGTGAACCAGAATTGCCCCGATTGTTTTTGGAAGCAACGACTCTTGGGTTTTCTGACCCACTAGGCGAATGGCATGAGTATCAAGTTCCTCTTAACCCGGTGCTCGAAGCTTTTTTAACGAAATTGGCATGAAGCAGTCTGCAAAAAAATCAGGCGTCCTTTTTCTTTTGGTCGGTCCTTCTCGGGTTGGCAAAGATACTATTCTGAAAGCGATTTTGCGCCGTCGTTCGTTGCGACTAAAAAAATTAGTAACGATGACGACTCGTCCACGACGCCCGCGTGAGATTGACGGCAAGACGTACTACTATGTTGACGATGCCACCTTCTTAAAGACGGCAAAGAGTGATGGTCTTTTAGAGTGGGCACCAGTGAGAAACTATCGCTTCGGTACACCAAAAGAACCACTGATGACGTGGTTGAGGCAGGGGCAGAATGTACTGCAGCAGGTTGATGTGCGCGGGGCGGCAGCGCTTCGTCGCATCAAGGGGGTACACACTATCAGCATTTTTATTTTGCCGGGTTCGGTCGAAGTGCTGCGCCAACGGCTTAACAGTAAAGGGTTTACCCCAACCGAGCGGCGTATTCGATGGAAGGAAACGGTTGCCGAGCTTAAGCGACAGACCGAATTTGACTATCGGGTGGTGAACGCCAAAGGTAAGCTGCGCCAGGCGGTTGATGAGGTGGCGGGCATTATTCAGGCAACTTCTGGGACAATAAAGCGGAAGACTTGACGGCGGGGCGATAATCTCCTAGGATAATTGGACTGAATATCGACCTCGATATCTTTTCTTTATTGAAATTGTTAGTAGTTAGCTATGGATACACTAGACGAAATAATCAAAGAACCAGCGATCCAGCCCGCGGCGGCGCCCGTTGAAGAAGAGAAGCAAGCGGCGAGCGAGCCGGCGGTTGAGGCTGCACCTGAATCTGAACCTGTAAAGGAAGCAGAAGCAGCTACGGAACCACAGGCAATCGAAGAGTCGGCAGCTAGTGAGGCAGCAGAGGCAGAAGCTACAAATGAAGATGAGCCATCTGTTGCTGCAAAAGAAGAAGCTATGCCAAGTTTTGTGGCAACTAAAGCGTCGGTTTATCCAGAGGTTCAACCGGGTACCCTGATTAGGGTGCACCAGAAAATTCGAGAAATAACCCCAAAGGGAGAAGAGAAAGAGCGCATCCAGATTTTTGAAGGAACGGTCATTGCCCGTAGACACGGTTCGGAATCTGGAGCAACCATTACCGTTCGAAAAATTTCTAACGGCATCGGTGTTGAGAAAATTTTCCCACTCCATATGCCGACGATTGTTAAAATTGAAGTGAAGAAGGTGTTCCGTACTCGTCGCGCAAAGCTTGGGTACCTCCGAACGACAAAGAAGCGTCTTAAGGAAATCAAGAACACGCCAGTGGTAACGGCAGCTAACTAGTACTTGCCCTCAAGAGTGTAGGAACGGTACACTGTTTGACACGGAAAATTTGTGCGCGGGTGGCGGAATTGGTATACGCGCTAGCTTGAGGGGCTAGTGAACGCAAGTTCGTGGAGGTTCGAGTCCTCTCCCGCGCACCAAATTGGACTTCGTGATTTTCTGGAAGCCAAAGCGATAGTTTGCTCGCCGCGCCGAACGGCGCGGCTCGCAAGGAAT